>JAZTXR010000119.1:0-7760 GCA_045636545.1 Bacteroidaceae bacterium | reverse complement strand
ATTCAGGCTGTGAGCAAGCTCAACACCGGTGCAAAATACGATGATAAGGTATTCAAGAAATCTGTGGGATTGAACGGTGTCGGCTTAAAGGCTGTAAATGCCACAAGTACCAATTTTGAGGTACGCAGTTACCGCGAAGGTGTGGTACGTATTGCCAAATTCGAAAAAGGCATACTCGTAAGCGACACAACCGAAAAGACCGGCGACGAGAACGGAACATATATATCCTTCACACCGGATAACAGCCTGTACCGCAACTTTGAATATCGCGATGCATATATCGAGACCCTGTTGAGGAACTACACATATCTGAACACCGGATTGGCAATCATGTTCAACGGCAAGCGCATTCTGTCGCGCAACGGTCTTGTGGATTTGCTCAGCGACCGCATGACTGCCGATGCTCTCTACCCTATCATTCACCTGAAGAGCAATGATATTGAGATTGCATTCACTCACGCACAGCAGTATGGCGAAGAGTATTACTCCTTTGTCAACGGACAGCACACCTCACAGGGCGGAACACACCAGAGCGCTTTCAAGGAGCTTGTGGCGCAGACAATCCATGACTTTTTCTCGGCAAAGAACTTTGAGTATTGTGATATCCGCAACGGTATTGTGGCTGCCATTGCAGTGAACATACAGGAGCCGGTATTCGAGAGCCAGACAAAGACAAAACTGGGTTCCACCACCATCGCTCCCGACCCGGGCAGCACCAGCGTGAAGAAGTTCATCAGTGATTTCATAAAGGAGGAGCTTGATAACTTCCTGCACAAGAATCCCGAGATAAGCGATGTCATCCTTTCAAAGATTACAGCATCGGAGAAGGAGCGCAAGGAGCTTGCCGGTCTCACTAAACAGGTGCGCGAGAAAGCCAAGAAGGTGAACCTGCACAACCGCAAGCTGCGCGACTGCCGCATACACTACAACGACCCCAAGGGCGACCGCCTTGAAGAGAGCTGCATCTTCATCACCGAGGGCGATTCGGCCAGCGGTTCAATAACAAAGAGCCGCGATGCCAATACACAGGCTGTCTTCAGCCTGCGAGGCAAGCCGCTGAACTGCTTCGGCTTGAGCCGTGCCGTGGTGTACCAGAACGAGGAATTCAATCTGCTGCAGGCGGCACTGAACATTGAGGACGGGCTTGAGGGCTTGCGCTACAACAAGGTTATTGTGGCTACCGATGCCGATGTCGACGGTATGCACATACGTCTGCTGATGATAACATTCTTCCTGCAGTTCTTCCCCGAGCTGATAAAGAAGGGACACGTGTACATACTGCAGACACCGCTGTTCCGCGTGCGCAACAAGCGCAAACTGCCGCGTGGCAAGAAGGGAGCCGAGGAGCGCAAGGAACAGAAAGGTGATTTTGAGACGATATACTGCTACAGCGACGAGGAGCGTGTTACTGCAATAGAGAAACTCTCGCCCAACCCCGAGATTACACGATTCAAGGGTCTTGGAGAGATTTCGCCCGATGAGTTCCGCAATTTCATAGGCCCGGATATGCGCCTGGAGCGTGTGGAACTGCACAAGGATGACAAGGTTGAGGACTTGCTCGCCTATTATATGGGCAAGAACACAATGGAGCGCCAGAACTTCATCATTGACAACCTGGTTGTCGAGGAGGACAAGCCCGACGAAGAGTAAATACGTGACATTTTATTCTGCCTCTTTTTAAAGAGGAAGTACCCGCAGGGGGTTGGAGTTGGAATTTGTAGCACGTGTTTATACGAACTCCTCCGTTCAAAAAACTCTCCCTCTTCTCAAAGAGGGACAGTTTTGATGGCGGTAGTAGGAGTTGTATTTATAGCGTGTGTTTATGGGAACCCTTGCGCTCAAAGAAAACTCTCCCTCTTGAGCAAGAGGGAATGTTGTGAGTAAGTGAGTGCAATGCAAACTTGTTTGTGATTGCACAACGAACGCAAACAACTTCGCCGAAGGCAATACCCGTAAGGGGGTAGGAGTTGGAAACTATAGCATGTGTTTACGTGAACTCCCTCCGCGACGTTGTCGCTCGTCCCTCTTCTCAAAGAGGGACAGTTTTGATGGCGGTAGTAGGAGTTGTATTTATAGCATGTGTTTATGGGAACCCTTGCGTTCAAAGAAAAATCTCCCTCTTGAGCAAGAGGGAATGTTGTGAGTAAGTGAGTGCAATGCAAACTTGTTTGTGATTGCACAACGAACGCAAACAACTTCGCCGAAGGCAATACCCGCAGGGGGTAGGAGTTGGAATTATGGCTTTGCCTTTCGTCCCTCTTTCAAAGAGGGACAGTTATAATGACCGTGTAGGAATTGGACTTTGTTTAGTTGAAGTATATTGTGGAATACAATAGAAATGTAAATAAGAAAGAGATTAAGGGACTGAGACGAAACTTGCGTAATAATATGACGCCGGCAGAGGTTGCTTTATGGCTTAAGCTTAAAGCAGGGAAGTTAGAAGGCTCTGCATGGAGACGGCAATTTTCGGTAGGTAATTTTATTCTTGATTTTTATTGCCCTAAATGTAAATTGTGCGTGGAACTTGACGGTAACGACCATTTTACCATGCAGGGCGATACGCGTGATTTGGAAAGGACTGAATTTTTGAATTCATGTGGCATACGTGTTTTACGCTTTGAGAATAATGATGTCTGGAATAATATAGAAGGTGTTCTTGACGTTATAAGGAAAGAGATTGCTAAATAATAGCACAAAATATCTCCCTTCGCTCAAAGAAAAAATCTCCCTCTTGAATAAGAGGGAGTACGGCTTTAGCCGGGTGGGAGTTGAAATTGTGGCGTGTGTTTACGGGAACTCCCTCCGAGGTTTTGCCTCTCGTCCCTCTTCTCAAAGAGGGACAGTTATGTGACCGAGGTAGGAGTCGGGAGAGATTTTGATTAGATAATTTAAAGGATTATAATGGCAAAAACAGCACTTTTTGCAGGGTCGTTCGACCCTTATACCATAGGCCACCACTCGCTTGTGGAGCGCGCCTTGCAGATGTTTGACAAGGTTGTTGTAGCCGTTGGTTACAACAGCGGGAAAGGTGGTGCGGCTACAGTCGAGGAACGTGTGGCCGCGATTGCCGCCGTGTACCGTGGCGACAGCCGTGTCGAGGTGCGTTCATACAGCTGTCTCACGATGGACTTTGCCCGCGAGGTGGGTGCCGATGTACTGTTGCGCGGTGTGCGCAACATAAAGGATTTTGAGTATGAGCGCGAGTTGGCCGACGTTAACAGGCAATTGGGCGGCATTGACACCGTGCTGTTGGTAAGCGAGCCGGGTTACTCGTCAGTGAGCAGCAGTGTGGTGCGTGAGCTCATGCGCTATGGCAAGGATGTGAGTGAACTGCTGCCATAGTAGAGCGGAAATGTGAAATGTTGGGGCGAACCGATGTGTTCGCCCAGGAACCGCGAACGTGACCCCGTGGAACCAACAGCCAATGTGTTGGGCAGACCGGCGTGTCTGCCCCTACAGGCAAATGATGAACGATAGCAGTTTCAAGCGCACTCCGTGCGCTTGAAGCATGACAATCGAACGAAAACAATTTGAAAAAGAGAATATATGAAAAAGCTATTTCTTCTTGCTGCAGCAGTGCTGCTGTCAATGGGTGCAAGGGCGCAGCAGATGCCCGAACATATCCTGAAACTGATGTATACCGGCAACATCATAACAAACTTCTACGTTGATGATGCCGACAATGACAAGATAACCGAGGATGGCATTAAGGCGATGCTCAAGGCGCTTGACCCTCACTCCACATACACCGACCCCAAGGAGACAAAGGCTCTGCTTGAGCAGATGGAGGGCAGCTTCGGCGGCATTGGAATACAGTTCAATATTGTGTCCGATACTCTGTACGTCATCCAGACTACAAACAACGGCCCTTCGGAGCGTGCCGGCATTCTGCCCGGTGACAAGATTGTTGCGGTCAATGACACCGTTATAGCAGGTGTGAAGATGGAGCGTAGCGACATTATGTCGCGCCTGCGCGGTGCAAAGGGCACGACAGTGAATGTGGAGGTCGTGCGCCGTGGCATTGACCGCAAACTGAACTTCAGCCTTGTGCGCGATGACATTAGCACCCAGACCGTGGATGTGGCTTATATGATTGACAAGAAGAACGGTTATATGCGCATCACCTCATTCGGCGCAAAGACTCATGCCGAGTTCGTGACAAAACTCGACTCCTTGAAGAGGTGCGGAATGAAGAACCTTATACTTGACCTCAGCGGCAACGGTGGCGGTTACCTGACAGCTGCTGTGGGGGTGCTGGGTGAACTGATAGATGCGGAACAGCTGGTGGTCTACACCGAGGGAAAGAAAAATCCGCGTTTTGATTATGTGTCAAAGGGTAGCGGCAAGTTCCGTAAGGGAAATCTGGTTGTGCTTGTAGACGAGACATCGGCATCGGCATCGGAGATTCTTGCAGGTGCGGTGCAGGATTGGGACCGTGGCCTCATTGTAGGCCGCCGTACATTCGGCAAGGGGCTTGTGCAACGTCCCTTCCAGTTGCCCGACGGCTCGATGATTCGCCTCACCATCGCCCGCTACTACACCCCGACAGGCCGTTGTATACAGAAACCGTATGGCAGCGACTCGGTGAAGTATGAGGATGACCTTATGAGCCGCTACAACAGGGGCGAGATGACAAGTGCCGACAGCATACATTTCCCCGATTCGTTGAAGACGTACACTCTGCGCCTGAAGCGTCCCGTGTATGGCGGTGGCGGCATTATGCCCGACTACTTTGTGCCGGTTGACACTGCGCGTTACACCAAGTACCACCGTGCGCTGGCTGCAAAAGGTTGCATAATACAGGCATCGCTGCACTACATTGACGAGAACCGTGAGAGGCTTGTGGCCGAGTATCCCACAGTTGAGGATTTTGAAAAGCGCTTTGAGGTTGACGAGGCCTTCGTTGAGATGTTGAGACAGCAGGGTGTCAAGGACAGCGTGAAGATTGAAGGTGGAGAGGAGGAGTTCCAACGCTCGCTTCCCGAGCTGAAGCTGCAACTGAAGCAGCTTGTGGCACGCGACCTTTGGGATATGGACAAGTTCATGCAGCTGTATAATAAGAATAACGACCTGTTCAAAAAGGGATACGAATTGGTGAAGGAGAAGAAGTTTGAGGAGTTGATGACAAAGTAAAGTGCTTGCAAAAAGGAGAAATAGAAAAAATCTATTTCTCCTTTTTGCAAACTATCAAAGACTTGCTGCCATCGGCAAGCGTGGTGGCAAAGATGTAGTTGTCGCCACCGTCAGCAAGCTTCAGGCGCTTGCGCAGCTGCTGTACGCTTTCGGGAAAATTGCGCACAGTGATGTTCGCTTTTCCCAATGCTTGCACCTTCTTTATGTCGGCCTTGGAGAAGCCAAGTACTTCGGTCACTTCGAATATGCGCCCGGGGAAGTGGAGGGCATGCTCATAGGATGTGTAGAGATTGCTGTTGGGGTGCAGCTTGTTCGCGTGGTACTTTGACAGGCTTTTGGGGCAACCGGCTTTCTGCACACTGGCATTGGGCTCATAGAGGTATTTGCCAACCTCGCTGCTGTATCTTGTCTCTGCAAAATCCTCCTCGTCCTGTGTGAAGGAGAACACCTGCGTGCCCCCATCTTTCAAGAAGTTCACGCAATGGGTTGTTACTGTGGTGAAGCAACTGCTGTTGAGAACCAAAAGCAGCTCCTTGCATTCGTTGTTTACCGATACTATGTATATGTCGCTCACGCATCCCAATTGGCGGCATGCCATTGTTATGTCGAGCATGGGCGAGCATTTTACCATTGCCATGTCGGCCTTTGACAGCAGGTCGAGCTCCATGATGTTGGGCTCGCAGTCGCTCAATGCCACAACCTTGCGCCCGTCGCCGTCGCGGCGTGCAGGGTCAACGAATATCCAGTCGAGGTGCGGCAGTGTGGCAAGCAGTTCCTCGCTATTGCCGTTCATCACCTTTGCATGGTCAAGCCCCAACAGTGAGAAATTTGCTGTGGCAATGTTGCACAGCCTTTCGTTGCGCTCAATGTAGTAGGCTTCGTTGAAGCCTTGTGCGATGTAGCTGAAATCTATGCCGAAACCACCGGTGAGGTCGGCAAAACGCTCGCCTCTGACCAGTGATGCCTTGTATTTTGCTGTCTGCTCGCTTGAGCATTGCTCCATGGATATTTTAGGCGGGTAGGTGATTCCATCCACGGTTGCCCATGTGGGCAGCTTCTCGCGCGCCTGCTGCCATCCCTCAATCTGCGTGACGGCCTCGCGCATGTCTACAGCGGGGTAGCGCTTGGCCTGCAAGGCAAGCGTGCGTATGTCTTCGCAGCGGTGCTCTTTTATGAATTCTATGGTTGCGCTGTCAAGCATGGCTGTCACTCCTTGTTAAGGATGACCAAGGCACCGATAACACCCGGAACCCAACCGCAAATAGTCAGGAGCAGTACTATGAGAACCGAACCGCAGCCTCTGTCAACAACAGCAAGCGGTGGAAATAAAATAGCCAAAATAACTCTGATAAGTGACATGTCTGTTTGTTTATATTTTTGCGAAAATAATAAAAAAAAGTGACCTTGCAAAATAGAGTGTAGGTTACTCTATTTCATACGCTCCTGTTCTGTCATATAAAAAACGTCTGCCCCTTGTGGAGCAGACGTCATTATTGAGGTTAAAACTTTATTAGAGCTTTGGACCTGCAGCAACAAGAGCCTTACCTGCCTCGTTGCCTGTGTACTTGGTGAAGTTCTTGATGAAGCGGCCTGCCAAATCAAGTGCCTTCTCCTCCCACTGTGCTGCATCAGCGTATGTGTCGCGTGGGTCAAGGATTGCTGGGTCAACACCTGGCAACTCTGTTGGAACAACAAAGTCGAAGTGAGGGATAACCTTTGTAGGAGCTGTATCGATTGAGCCATCGAGGATAGCATCGATGATGCCACGTGTATCCTTGATAGAGATACGCTTGCCTGTACCGTTCCAACCTGTGTTGACGAGGTATGCCTTAGCACCGTTCTTCTCCATCTTCTTAACCAACTCCTCACCGTACTTTGTTGGGTGCAGGCTCAAGAATGCAGCACCGAAGCAAGCCGAGAATGTTGGAGTAGGCTCTGTGATACCACGCTCTGTACCAGCCAACTTAGCGGTGAAGCCGCTGAGGAAGTAGTACTGTGTCTGCTCTGGGTTCAGGATAGATACAGGAGGCAATACACCGAATGCATCGGCTGACAAGAAGATAACCTTCTTTGCAGGAGCAGCCATTGAACCTGGCTTGATGTTGTTGATGTGGTTGATTGGGTAAGATACGCGAGTGTTCTCTGTAACGCTCTTGTCTGCGAAATCAATCTTGCCGTTTGCATCAACAGTCACGTTCTCAAGAAGTGCATCGCGCTTGATGGCGTTGAAGATATCGGGCTCGCTCTCCTTGTCGAGGTTGATAACCTTTGCGTAGCAACCGCCCTCGAAGTTGAACACTGAATCGTCGTCCCAACCGTGCTCGTCGTCACCGATAAGCATGCGCTTTGGGTCTGTAGAAAGAGTGGTCTTACCTGTACCTGACAAACCGAAGAAGATAGCTGTCTCGCCCTTCTCGTTTGTGTTTGCAGAGCAGTGCATTGAAGCGATGCCCTGGAGTGGGAGGTAGTAGTTCATCATTGAGAACATACCCTTCTTCATCTCACCACCGTACCATGTGTTGAGGATGATCTGCTCCTTAGATGTCAAGTTGAATACAACAGCTGTCTCTGAGTTCAAACCGAGCTCCTTGTAGTTCTCTACAGCAGCCTTTGAAGCGTTGTAAACA
>JAZTXR010000118.1:0-4426 GCA_045636545.1 Bacteroidaceae bacterium | reverse complement strand
CGTGTTCAGAGATAGCATACTCCACTACCTCACCGTTCTGTGCCACAGCATCGAACTCAATCTCCTTTGTATCGGTCATGAACTGTGATACCACAACAGGGAACTCCTTTGATACGTCGGCAGCCATCTTGAGGAACTCGTGCAGCTCCTCCTCGTTGTAGCAGACGTTCATGGCTGCACCTGAAAGCACGTACGATGGACGTACAAGCACAGGATAGCCAACCTTGTCTACAAACTCCTTCATATCCTCGAGGCTTGTAAGCTCCTTCCAAGCGGGCTGGTCGATGCCGAGCTGGTCGAGCATAGCAGAGAACTTGTGACGGTTCTCGGCACGGTCGATAGAGAGTGGCGATGTACCAAGGATGGGCACTGCCTGACGATGGAGCTTCATCGCAAGGTTGTTAGGAATCTGTCCACCAACGGAAACGATTACGCCGCCTGGCTGCTCAAGGTCGATAACATCGAGTACACGCTCGAATGACAGCTCGTCAAAGTAGAGACGGTCGCACATATCGTAGTCGGTAGATACGGTCTCGGGGTTGTAGTTAATCATTATTGACTTATAACCGAGCTTGCGTGCTGTCTGCACCGCGTTAACCGAACACCAGTCGAACTCAACCGATGAACCGATGCGGTAAGCACCTGAACCAAGGACAACAACAGACTTGTCGGTCTTGTAGTAGTTTACATCGTAACCTGTTGTGCCGTATGTCATATAAAGGTAGTTTGTCAACTCGGGGTGCTCCGAAGCAACAGTGTTGATGCGCTTTACGGCAGGAAGAATGCCGAGCTCCTTGCGGCGTGCACGCACAGCAAGGTTACCGGTCTCCATGTTCTTCTGCTCCTTGAGAACGAAACGTGAAATCTGGAAGTCAGAGAAACCAAGTTCCTTTGCCTTGCGGAGTACGTCGGCAGGGAGTTCCTCAAGGGTGTTGTAGCTCTCGAGAACATGCTTGTAGTCTACGATATTCTTGAGTTTCCCCAAGAACCATGGGTCAATCTTTGTAAGCTCACTGATGCGCTCCACAGTGTAACCCTCCTCAAGAGCCGATGCTATTGAGAAGACACGCATATCTGTCGGGTTGGCAAGCTCCTCGTCGAGGTTGTCGAAGTGTGTGTGCTCGTTGCCCACAAAACCGTGCATGCCCTGACCAATCATACGCAAGCCTTTCTGGATAACCTCCTCAAAGCTGCGGCCAATTGACATGATTTCACCCACAGACTTCATGCTTGAGCCAATCTGACGTGACACGCCTGCGAACTTGGTCAAGTCCCAACGTGGAATCTTGCAGATGAGGTAGTCGAGGTCGGGAGCCTTGTATGCGCTGTTAGGTGTACCCATCTCGCCAATCTCATCGAGTGTGTAGCCAAGCGCAATCTTTGCAGCCACGAAAGCGAGAGGATAACCAGTTGCCTTTGATGCAAGAGCCGATGAGCGGCTGAGACGTGCATTTACCTCGATTACGCGGTAGTCATTGGTCTCGGCATTGAAAGCATACTGTATGTTACACTCACCAACGATACCCAAGTGACGGATAGCCTTTACAGAGATTTCCTGCATGAACTTAACCTGCTCGGGTGTAAGTGAACAGGTTGGAGCTACAACGCTTGACTCACCGGTGTGGATGCCGAGCGGGTCAAAGTTCTCCATGCTTGCCACTGTGAAGCAGTGGTCATTGGCATCGCGGATAACCTCGAACTCAATCTCTTTCCAACCCTTGAGCGACTCCTCAACAAGAATCTGGTTCGAGAAGGTGAATGCGCTCTCTGCAAGCTCCTTGAAGCTTGCCTCGTCCTTGCAGATACCGCTACCCAAACCACCGAGTGCGTATGCCGAACGTACCATTACAGGGAAACCGATGCGGTGTGCCGCAGCAAGTGCATCCTCCATTGTCTCGACAGCCTGGCTCACAGGAGTCTTCATTGGAATCTCATCGAGCTTCTTCACAAAGAGGTCGCGGTCCTCGGTGTACATGATGGCCTCTACCGATGTACCAAGTACCTTTACACCATATTTGTCAAGGATACCCTTCTGATAGAGTTCTGTACCGCAGTTGAGAGCAGTCTGTCCACCGAATGCAAGCAGA
This sequence comes from Bacteroidaceae bacterium, assembly GCA_045636545.1. Classification (GTDB taxonomy): domain Bacteria; phylum Bacteroidota; class Bacteroidia; order Bacteroidales; family Bacteroidaceae; genus HGM04593. Next base: position 2,339 of record JAZTXR010000118.1, on the reverse strand, counting down.
ATACCATCGGGGCGCTCCTTCTTGATAATCTCCTCTACATTGTGGATGTCAACAGGAAGGAAGTATACCTTGTCGGCAATACCCTCCGATGTCTGGATTGTTGCGACGTTAGGGTTGATGAGCACTGACTGGATGCCCTCTTCGCGGAGTGCCTTCAATGCTTGTGAACCCGAATAGTCGAACTCTCCCGCCTGGCCAATGCGCAACGCGCCCGAACCAAGCAATAACACCTTTTTCAATTTCTCTTTCATAGCTTATATATAATTTTATTATTTACTTTTTCAGATAAGTCTCGTAGTGATATATGAACGCCTCGTTTACAAGACGGTTGCCACCAGGTGTAGGATAATTTCCGCTGAAGTACCAGTCACCAAGATGATTTGGACAAGCCGAGTGCAAGCCCTCGAGGCTCTGAAATACAAGTTCCAGCTCGGCATTGAGGTCAACAGGCTTCAACAGGTCGGCAATTTTGCGCGAAATCTCATCGGCTGTGAACGGATGATAGATTGCACGTGTGCAGTTAATCTGCTGGGCATCGGGTTTCTTCAGTTCCTCGATACAAGCACGGTATGTCTCCTCAATGAGCGACTGTTTGCCATTCTCGTAGAGCAGTTCGAGAGCAGCCTTGAATGCAACAAAATGGTCGAACTTCTCCATGTCGATACCGTAGTAATCCGGGTAACGGATTTGGGGACTCGAAGATACAACCACAATCTTCTTTGGCTCCAGACGGTCAAGAATGTTCAGGATATTCTGCTTCAGTGTTGTTCCGCGCACGATACTGTCGTCAATGACAACAAGGTTGTCAACCTTTGGCTTGATAGTGTTGTAAGTGATGTCGTACACATAAGAAGCAAGGTCGTTGCGCTTGTCGGTTGTCGAGATGAACGTACGCATCTTGATATCCTTGTTTGCAACCTTCTCCTGGCGTACCTTCTTTGTAACAATGGCATTAAGTTCCTCCCTGCTGAACTGCTTGCCCGAGTTTATCTCCTTAACCTTCCACTCGTCGAGATACTCCTGCATGCCCTCGACCATTCCATAGAAGGCCATTTCGGCAGTATTGGGGATGAACGAGAAGACAGTGTTGTCCAAATCGTAGTCGATAGACTTGAGAATCTGCTCCTTGAGGTTTGAGCCCAAGAGTTTTCTCTCCTTATATATATCGCCATCGTTGCCGCGGCTGAAGTAGATACGCTCGAATGAGCATGGCAGGAATGCCTTTTGCGGTGTTATCTGCTCAACGCGCAACTCGCCGCGCTTGTTTACGATGAGCGCCTCACCCGGCTTCATCTCAATAACCTCCTCGGCCTTCAGGTTCATTGCGGTCTGCAATGCCGCACGCTCACTGGCAACCAGGAAAATCTCGTCATTGGCATACCAATAGGCTGTGCGCACACCCCATGGGTCACGCATAGCGAACATCTCACCGCTGCCGGTAACGCCGCAGAATACATAACCGCCGTCGAGCATCTCGGTTGAGGTACGGAGCACATTAGCCATGTCAACACGCTCCTCAATGGTGTTGGTGATGTCCATACCCACGCGGCCCTCGTATTCGCAATCCTTGAAGATGCGCTCAACCTCACGGTCGAGACGGTGGCCCATGAGTTCGAGCATGATATATGTGTCGGCGTGTACACGTGGATGTTGGCCGTGTGAAACCAGTTCGCGGAACACATCGTCGACATTCGTTATATGAAAGTTGCCGCAAAGGGCAAGATTCTTGGCTCTCCAGTTGTTGCGGCGAAGGAAGGGATGCACATACTGCATGCCGGTCTTTCCTGTAGCCGAATAACGCAAGTGACCCATGTAGAGTTCACCGGCGAAACCGAAATGGCGATAAGCATAATCGGCATCGTTCTTCTTCTCCTTTGGATGAGAAAGGATATCCCGGTTCGCACAGTCGAACACCTCTGATATAGCGCCTGAACCCTCTGCTCTTTCACGGAACATATAATCCTCGCCCGGAGAGGCCTTCAGTTTTACACAAGCAATACCGGCACCCTGCTGACCACGGTTATACTGTTTGTTCATCAACAGGAACATTTTATTCATACCATAAGCCCATGTACCGTATTTCTCCTGATAATAGTTCAAGGGTTTGCGCAGGCGAATCATCGCAACGCCACATTCATGCAATAGAGGTTCCATAAATCTTTTAAATAATTTCCGCTAATATACAAAAAAAGTCGTTTCAAGCGAAACGACTATAATAAAATTACATAAAATAAATATCATTTGTGCAGCAAACAGGGGCAAAAACGGCAACGGGACTCTTTTTGCATCCCGCAACAACAATATTTTTGATTGCTCTGTGTTTCATAGCCTTCTGTTTT
>JAZTXR010000117.1:0-31663 GCA_045636545.1 Bacteroidaceae bacterium | reverse complement strand
ACAAATGCTTTTGCTGAAAGCTTCAATGCTAAAATCAAAGCGTTCAGAGCGCAACTCAGAGGTGTTACTGATTTGAAATTTTTCTTATACAGACTAACCAAACTTTTTGCATAGCCCCCTAGACTTTGCAGGTGAGCCGATATATGACATGCCCGTCATACAAAAAAAGATGCCAACCGAAGTTGACATCTTTTTGCTCTTCAGGTAGGACTTGAACCTACGACCCCCTGATTAACAGTCAGGTGCTCTAACCGACTGAGCTACTGAAGAATATGTAGGGAACTTTTTCTTTAATTAAGCGATGTCCCGTCTCGCTTGCTCTTCAGGTAGGACTTGAACCTACGACCCCCTGATTAACAGTCAGGTGCTCTAACCGACTGAGCTACTGAAGAATTTTTGTCACCCTTTTCGTTTGACGTTGCAAAAGTAGTACATCTTTTTTTCACGTGCAAATATTTTGGCTTTTTTTTCTTCACCACATCAAAAAAAACGATAAAAAACAGCTTCCAATTCAAAAAAAAGATAAAATAAGCACCGCAATGTACATCAATAAGCAAGCAAATGTGTATCTTCGCGGTTAGAATAAAAAAACAGCTTCTATAATGAAAAGAAAGATATTCGCAATTCTGCTTCTTGTTGCAACAATACCGGCAATGACAATAAAAGCCGATGAAAAACAGAAATTCCAGCTCTCGCGCCAGATATCAATCATCAATGCAATAATTAAAGACCTTAACCTCTTTTATGTAGACAGCATTATGCCCGAGACACTCATCAACAAGAGCATTGATGCAATGCTGGGCAATCTTGACCCATACACCATCTACTACCCCGCCGACAAGGTTGACGAGCTGAAGACAATGACAACAGGAAAATATGCCGGCATCGGCTCTACCATACGCTTCCACACCGAAAAGAAAGGAACCGTACTGAGCGAACCATACGAAGGCATGCCGGCCTACAAGGCTGGGCTAAAGGCCGGAGACCTCATAAAGGCCATCGACGGAGTGGACGTGATGGGTATGAGCACCGACAGTGTCAGCGACAGGCTGCGTGGCGAAGCCGGTACCATGCTCACAATTGAGTATGAACGCCCGGGCAAGAAAGGCACACAGAAGGTGAAGCTGCAGCGCGAGACAATCGCCCTGCCTGCAATACCTTACTACGGGCTGCTGAAGGGCAACACAGGCTACATACAGCTCAACAGTTTCACCGAGGAGTGCGCCAAGGAGATGCGCCGCGCCGTCATTGAACTGAAGAAGCTGGGAGCCACAGCATTCATCATAGACCTCCGCAACAACGGTGGCGGACTGCTGAACGAGGCCGTGGAGATTGTGAACCTCTTTGTCCCCAAGGACAAGATAATTGTAACCACCAAGGGCAAGATAAAGCAAGCCAATGAAGTATACAAGACCGAAAAGGCACCCATCGACACCACATCGCCCATTGTGGTACTTGTAGACGGACAGACAGCATCGGCATCGGAGATTGTAGCCGGCTCGCTGCAGGACCTCGACCGCGCCGTCATCATCGGCAGCCGCACATTCGGCAAAGGCCTTGTGCAAAGCACCAGGGAGGTGAGAGGCGGCGGTTACTTGAAAATGACCACTGCCAAATACTACATTCCCAGCGGACGTTGCGTGCAGGCACTCGACTACTCGCACCTCATTGACCAGGGCAAGACATCACGCATACCCGACAGTCTCACTACCGTATTCTACACCGAGGCCGGCCGCGAAGTGCGCGACGGCGGCGGTATACGCCCCGACATTGAGCCACGGTCGGAGGAGCTATCCACCCTACTATTCTACCTGGCACAGGACATGGCAATATTTGATTTTGCCACCGGATACACCATAAAGCACAGCAGCATCGCCCCGGCCGAGGAGTTCAGGATAAGCGACCAGGACTATGAGGAGTTCAAGAAACTGCTCAAGTCACGCAACTTCAGCTATGACCTCATCAGCGTAAAGGTTCTCAAGGACTTGAAAAAGGCCGTTGAGTTCGAAGGCTTCAACGACATAGTAAAGGAGGAGATTGCATCGCTCGAAAAGAAGCTGCAGACCAACCTCGACCACTCGCTGACACATTTCGAGAAGGATATACGCACGCTGATAGCCGATGAAATCATACACCGATACTACGGACAAAAAGGGCGCATAATACACAGCCTGCGCGAGGACACAGACCTGAGCGAGGCTTACAGGATTCTTGGAAACGAGAAAGAGTACAAAGAGATTCTTACCCCTGTGAAGAAATGACAACAATCCCCGCCGATGGCGGGGATTGTTGTCATTATATAATAGGAAAAACCGGATTATTCACCTGCAGCATTTATCACCACTTTACCATCATTTGTTGCTATAGAAAACACTCTGTCGGCATCAAGCATACGCACCACGGTATCGCTACCCGCGACAACCCTCAAAAGCGACTTTGAGGTATAGAGCGACACCCTGCTGCCCGGCGATGCGTAACGCTTCATCACAAGCTGTGAATCGGCCGGCAACGGAGTACCTGCATAAAGCAGGCTGTCATCAACAAGAACCTTGTACTCACCAGCGGCACAACCGGCATCGAACGACACACGGCACGCGGCATCGCTTCCACCACCCGTATCGGCACCCTGCAAGGCATAATAACTGAAAAGCATTATCACAAACAGCAACAATGCAAAGAAAATGACATTCCCTTTGAGGAAACGCATATTTGAAGAACTGCTTCTTTTGGTACGCATATCAAACCGTTTTAGGGTACGAAGATAACAATAACAAGCCATCTGCGCAATTGCGGAACACTTTTTCGGCTACGGAAGAATAAAAAAACAAAAATATTGGACGGAACAGAAAGAAAAGAGGCACAAATGTTTGCGGCTTACGCTAATTATTACTAAATTTGCAGTGTAAGATGATTGATGAGGGGCTGGCAAGCCCCTCTTTTTTATACAGACACTACAGGGAATCATATCATACATCAAAATAGAACATAAACTATATGATTGACAGACAACAAGTAATCGACCTCACCAACGAGTGGTTAGCCGACAAGGAGTATTTTTTGGTAGATGTTGTCATCAGCAAGGATGACAAGATAACAGTTGAGATTGACCACGCCGAGGGTGTGTGGATTGAGGACTGCGCCGACCTGAGCCGACACATCGAGAGCAGACTCAATGGCGAGTGCGACGACTATGAGCTTGAAGTGGGTTCTGCCGGTTTGGGACAGCCGTTCAAGGTTTATCAGCAATACAGGAACCACATTGGACTTGAAGTGGAAGTACTTACAAAGGATGGCAAGAAGCTCAAAGGCATCATGAAGGATGCCACCGAGGAGAACTTCACCATAACCATAAGCAAGAAAGAGAAGCCACAGGGCGCAAAGCGCCCCGTACTTGTAGAGGAGGACCTGCAGTTCACCTACGACAGCATCAAATACGCGAAATATATAATAAACTTTAAATAAAATGGCAAAGAAAGAAGAAACAATGAGCCTTCTTGATACATTTCAAGAGTTCAAGGAGTCGAAGAACATCGACCGTACAACAATGATCAGCGTACTCGAGGAGAGTTTCCGCAAAGTAATCATAAACCTCTTCGGCACCGACGAGAACTACTCTGTAATCGTCAACCCCGACCGTGGCGACTTCGAGATACAGCGCCGCCGCACAGTCGTTGCCGACAACGAGGTCAAGGACAGCAACTTCGAGATTTCCCTGAGCGAGGCACAGCTCATCGACGACACATTCGAAGAGGGCGAGGAGGTTAGTGAAATCGTGAACTTTGCCGAGTTCGGCCGCCGTGCTATCCTCAACCTGCGCCAGACACTCGCATCCAAGATTCTCGAGCTGGAGAAGGACAGCCTCTACAACAAGTACAGCGAGAGAATAGGGCAGATTGTAAGCGCCGAGGTTTACCAGATTTGGAAAAAGGAGCTTCTTCTCATCGACGACGAGGGCAACGAGCTCATTCTCCCCAAGACCGAGCAGATTCCGAGCGACTTCTACCGCAAGGGCGACCACGTACGCGCCGTTGTAGCACGTGTCGACAACCAGAACAACAACCCCAAGATTATCCTCAGCCGCACATCACCAATGTTCCTGCAGCGCCTTTTCGAGCTTGAGGTTCCCGAGATAAATGACGGTCTCATAACCATCAAGAAGATTGCCCGCATCCCAGGCAAGCGCGCAAAGATTGCCGTTGAGACATACGACGAGCGCATTGACCCGGTAGGCGCATGCGTTGGTGTGAAGGGTTCACGCATCCACGGTATCGTACGCGAGCTGCGCAACGAGAACATTGACGTAATCCCATTCACATCAAACATCGAGCTCTTCATCAAACGTGCGCTCAACCCTGCAAAGATTCAGGAAATCAAGCTCAACGAAGAGCAGCGCATTGCCGATGTGAACCTAAAGAAAGAGGAGGTTTCACTTGCTATCGGTAAGGACGGTCTCAACATCAAGCTTGCAAGTATGATTACCGAGTACACCATCAACGTATACCGCGAGATTGATGCACAGCAGGAGGATGACATCTACCTCGACGAGTTTGCCGATGAGATTGAGGAGTGGGTTATCGAGGCTATCAAGGGTATCGGCCTCGACACTGCAAAGGCAGTGCTCAACGCTCCACGCGAGGCTCTCATTGAGAAGGCCGACCTTGAGGAGGACACTGTTGACCACCTTATCGAAGTACTCAAGGCAGAGTTCGAGGATGAGGAATAAGCAACAAGAAAAACTAATACCTAAAAAGAGAACGAATGAAAATAAGATTAAATAAAGTACAAAAGGAACTCAATGTAGGCCTTTCAACCATAGTGGAATTCTTGCAGAAGAAGGGTTTCGAGATTAAAGAAGACCCCAATGCTGTTGTTCCCGAAGCCGGTTACGAAATGCTTGTACAGGAGTTCAGCGCCGACAAGAAGGCGCGCAAGGAATCGGACGATTTTACCAAGGAACGCCTCAACAAGGAGAAGCCGAAGGCTGCACCCGCCGTTGAAGAGAAGCCCGCGGTAAAGGAGCCCGTTGCACCTGCGCCAGCGCCAGTTGTCGTCGAGGAGAAGAAGCCTGAACCCGAAGTCAAGGAGACAGTAGACAACACACCAAAGGTTGAAGCTCCCGTCATAAAGGTTACACGCAGAATTGACCTTGATGCGCTCAACAAGAAGAACGCCCAGCCAAAGAAAGAGGAGCCTAAGAAAGAACCAAAGAAAGAGGAACCTAAAAAAGAGGAGTCCAAGAAGGTTGAGCCTGCAGCACCGGCACCTGTTGCCCAGGAGCCAAAGAAGGTGGAAGAGCCAAAGAAAGAGGCACCACAGGCACAGCTGACACAGCTTGACGAGGTAGAGGCTCCAAAGCTAAAGATTATGGGCCAGATTGACCTCTCGGCCATCAACCAGTCTACCCGCCCCAAGAAGAAAAGCAAGGAGGAGAAGAAAAAGGAGCGCGAGGAGAAGGACAAGCAGCGCGAGGAGCAGCGCAAACAGCAGCGCGAGGCACAGCGCCACGGCAATGACGGAGGCGAGAAGAAGAAGCGCCAGCGCATAAACAGCCAACGCGTTGACATCAACGATGTAAAGGAGAACAACAATAACAACGGCGGCAACGACGGCAAGGACTGGAGCGCAAACCGCAACAAGGGCGGTGGCAACCAGTCACAGGGCAGCCGCAAGGACCGCGACCGCCAGCACAAGCGTTTCGACAAGAACGACGTGAACGAGGAGGACGTATCAAAGCAGATTAAGGAGACACTCGACCGCCTCACAAACCGCGGCAAGGGCAACAAGTCGGCAAAATACCGCAAGGAGAAGCGCGACATGGTTGCCGAGCGCCAGATGCAGCAGATGAGCGAGGAGATGGAGCAGAGCAAGGTATTGCAGCTCACCGAGTTCGTTACCGCGAACGAGCTTGCAAGCATGATGAACATCTCGGTTACACAGGTCATCGCAACCTGTATGAGCATTGGTATGATGGTATCAATCAACCAGCGCCTCGATGCCGAGACCATAAACATCGTTGCCGAAGAGTTCGGTTACACCACAGAATATGTGAGCGCCGAGGTTGCCAATGCAATTGAGGAGGCTGCCGACACCGAGGAGGATTTGGAGCCACGCGCACCAATCATCACCGTGATGGGTCACGTAGACCACGGTAAGACATCACTGCTCGACTACATCCGCAAGGCGAACGTAATCGCAGGTGAGGCCGGTGGTATCACACAGCACATCGGTGCATACAACGTGAAGATGGAGAGCGGCAAGCGCATCACATTCCTTGATACTCCCGGTCACGAGGCCTTCACAGCCATGCGTGCCCGCGGTGCAAAGATTACCGATATTGTTATCATCATCATCGCTGCCGATGACGACGTGATGCCACAGACCAAAGAGGCCATCAACCACGCAATGGCAGCCGGTGTACCCATCGTCTTCGCCATCAACAAGTGCGACAAGCCTACAGCCGACCCCAACCGCATCAAGGAACAGTTGGCAAACCTGAACATGCTCGTCGAGGACTGGGGTGGCAAATACCAGTCACAGGAGATTTCGGCAAAGAAGGGTATGGGCGTAGAGGAGCTTATGGAGAAGGTATTGCTCGAGGCAGAGCTTCTCGAGCTCAAGGCGAACCCCAACCGCAAGGCAACAGGTTCTGTCATCGAGTCTACACTCGACAAGGGCCGCGGCTACGTTGCCACCGTGCTTGTACAGAACGGTACACTGAAGGTGGGCGACATTGTCGTTGCCGGCACACAGTGGGGTAAGGTAAAGGCCATCTTCAACGAGCGCAACCAGCGCATCAAGGAGATTCGCCCGGCCGAGCCAGCACTCATCCTCGGCCTCAACGGTGCACCTGCTGCTGGTGATACATTCAATGTTGTTGAGAGCGAGCGCGAGGCACGCGAAATCACCGGCAAGCGCGAGCAGTTGCAGCGCGAACAGGGATTGCGCACACAGAAGATGCTTACACTCGACGAGGTGGGCCGCCGCATTGCACTCGGTAACTTCCAGACCCTCAACATCATTGTCAAGGGTGACGTGGACGGTTCTATCGAGGCTCTGAGCGACTCGCTCATCAAGCTCTCTACCGAGACTATCCAGGTGAACGTGATACACAAGGCCGTGGGTCAGATTTCGGAGAGCGACGTGAGCCTTGCAGCAGCATCGGATGCAATTATCGTCGGCTTCCAGGTACGTCCGTCGGTGACAGCACGCAAGGTTGCCGAGAACGAGGGTGTCGACATACGCATCTACTCTATCATCTACGATGCCATAGAGGAGGTCAAGGCCGCAATGGAGGGTATGCTTGCTCCAATCGTCAAGGAGGAGATTACAGCAACCATCGAGGTACGCGAGACATTCCACATCAGCAAGGTGGGTACCGTTGCCGGCTGTATGGTACGTGAGGGTAAGGTAAAGCGCACCGACCGTGCACGCCTCATACGCGACGGTATCGTCATCCACACCGGCAACCTCGCTGCGCTCAAGCGCTTCAAGGAGGATGTCAAGGAGGTAGGTACCAACTTCGAGTGCGGTATCAGCCTTGTATCACAGGACGACATCAAGGTGGGCGATATCATCGAGACATTCGTTCAGGTCGAGGTGAAGCAGAAGCTGTAATAGACCCTTAATTAAAAGATACTATGAACACACTTGATATTATCCTTTTGGTAGCAGTCGGGATAGGTGCACTGTTCGGACTGATATCGGGACTTGTCAAACAGTTGAGCTTTGGAGCAGGCATTTTCATAGGCCTGCTCCAGGCTACACTTTTCTACCCGAAGGCATCGGAATGGATACGTGAGTTCACCGGATGGGAAAGCCTGGTGTGCGCCATACTGGGATTCCTGGCAATCTTTGCCGCCACCGCATTGGTTATCAACCTTTTGGGAATAATCCTGAAGTGGTTGCTCAAGGCTATTCTTTTAGGTTGGCTCGACAGGGTGCTGGGCGCAATCTTCTCGGTGGTAATTGCAATGTGCATTGTAGTTATGGCAGTGAACATCAGCCAGGGCATAGCACCCGACAACAAGATTACCGGCAAAACCGCACAGAACGAATCATTGTTATATGAAAAGGTTGCCGAAGTTACTTTTTTAATCATCGATGAGGCGAAGAAAGTTGATATAAAGATAGATTGAGGAGAATAGATGAAAAAAAAGAACAACATACTGAAAAAAATTGCCGACAAGGCCTACGAATTCGGTTTCGTCAGCAAGATAAAGACAGAGATAATAGAGCGCGGGCTCAACGAGGAGACCATCAGGCTCATATCGGACAAGAAGAATGAGCCAGAGTGGATGCTCGAGTTGCGCCTGACAGCCTACAGGCACTGGCTCACTTTGGAGATGCCGCAGTGGGCTCACCTTGATATCCCCCCTATCGACTATCAGGCGATATCATATTATGCCGACCCCTTGAAAAAGAGCAAGGAGAACAAGAACAAGGAGATTGACCCCGAGTTGATGAAGACATTCGAGAAGCTTGGCATTCCCCTTGAGGAGCGCCTTGCGCTCAGCGGAACGGCAGTTGATGCCGTAATGGACTCAGTGTCGGTAAAGACCACCTTCAAGGAGGAGCTCAAGGAGAAAGGCATCATTTTCAGTTCAATGGGCGAGGCCATACAGGAGCACCCGGAGCTGGTGCGCCAATATCTTGGCACGGTTGTCAACTACCGCGACAATTTCTTTGCGGCATTGAACACCGCCGTGTTCAGTGACGGTTCGTTCGTGTACATCCCCAAGGGAGTGCGTTGCCCGCGTGAACTGTCGACCTATTTCCGCATCAACGCGGCAAACACAGGACAGTTCGAGCGCACACTCATCATTGCCGATGACGACAGCTACGTATCGTACCTCGAGGGCTGCACAGCCCCCATGCGCGACGAGAACCAGCTGCATGCGGCCATTGTGGAGATTGTGGTGAACGAGAATGCCGAGGTAAAATACAGCACCGTGCAGAACTGGTACCCCGGCGATGCCCAGGGCAAGGGCGGTGTCTATAACTTCGTCACCAAGCGTGGCGACTGCCGTGGCAATAACAGCAAGCTCTCGTGGACACAGGTTGAGACCGGCTCGGCCATCACCTGGAAATACCCCAGCTGCATTCTGCGCGGCGACAATTCACAGGGCGAGTTCTATTCTGTGGCACTCACCAACAACTATCAGCAGGCCGACACCGGTACAAAGATGATACACCTTGGCAAGAACACCAGGAGCACCATCATCAGCAAGGGAATATCGGCCGGCAAGAGCCAGAATTCATACCGAGGCCTGGTGCGTGTGAGCAAGAATGCCGATGGTGCCCGTAACTACAGCCAGTGCGACTCGCTGCTGCTCGGCGACAAGTGCGGCGCACACACATTCCCGTATATGGACATACACAACAACAGCGCCATAGTGGAACACGAGGCCACGACATCAAAGATATCCGAAGACCAGCTCTTCTACTGCAACCAGCGAGGCATAGGAACCGAGGAGGCCATCGGACTCATTGTCAACGGCTATGCACGCGAGGTGCTCAACAAGTTACCCATGGAGTTTGCCGTAGAGGCACAGAAGCTGTTGAGCGTATCACTCGAAGGAGCAGTAGGATGATAAATAAACGAGTATTATGGAAAATTTACTTGAAATAAAGAACCTTCATGCCACCATCGATGGCAAAGAGATACTTAAAGGAATAGACCTCACCATAAAGGCGGGCGAGGTGCATGCCATAATGGGGCCCAACGGCTCGGGCAAGAGCACTCTGAGCAACGTGCTTGTGGGACACCCCGCATACACCGTCACCGAGGGCGAAATAATCTACAAAGGCAAGAACCTGCTCGAGCTGTCGCCCGAGGAACGCAGCCACGAGGGTCTTTTCCTCTCGTTCCAGTACCCTGTGGAAATCCCGGGCGTGAGCATCACCAACTTCATGCGCGCAGCCATCAATGCAAAGCGCGAGTACCTGCAGCAGGAGCCAATGGGCGCAAGCGATTTCCTGAAGCTCATGCGCGAGAAACGTGCGCTTGTGAACCTTGAGAGCAAGCTCGCGAACCGTTCGGTGAACGAAGGCTTCAGCGGTGGCGAGAAGAAACGTAACGAGATATTCCAGATGGCAATGCTTGAGCCGACATTGAGCATACTCGACGAGACCGACTCGGGACTCGACATAGATGCACTGCGCATTGTTGCCGAGGGTGTGAACAAGCTGAAACGCCCCGACACATCGAGCATAGTCATCACCCACTACCAGAGACTGCTCGACTACATCAAGCCCGATATCGTACACGTTCTCTACAACGGCCGCATAGTAAAGACCGCCGGTCCCGAACTTGTACAGGAGCTTGAGGAGCGCGGATATGACTGGATTAAAAACGAGAACCAATGATGGGTAACGAACAGGAATACATCTCCCTGTTCAAGCAGAACAGGGAACTCATTGACAGCACCTGTGCAGCACTGCTCAACTGCAAGCGCCAGGCGGCTTTTGAGCGTTTTGCGGAGGCAGGCTTCCCCACACGCAAGGAGGAGGCATGGCTCAACACACCCATTGCCAAGCTGTTCGGCATCGACTATGGAATGAACCTTAAACGTACCCAAGCCAATGTCAATGCCGGCACCATCTTCCACTGCGACGTACCAAACCTGAAGTCGCACAGGGTATATATTGTCAATGACAGCTACAGCCCTTCAGCAGGCCACAGCCGCGAGTTGCCACAGGGAGTACTCCTTGGCAGCCTTAATGCCATAGCTGCAAGCCACCCTGCCCTGCTCGGGAAATACTATAACCGCCTTGCGGCCGATGGCGACAGCATAACACAGTTCAACACGATGTTTGCACAGGACGGTGTGGTGCTCTACGTCCCGCAAGGCACGGTTGTTGAGGAGACTATACAGATTGTATCGCTCATACAGGCAAACGTTGAAATGCTGCTCAACCGCCGCATACTCATAATCCTTGAAGAGAACAGCAAGGCAAATATCCTTTTGTGCGACCACTCGTCACAGGAGAAGCAGTCGCTCTCGACACTCGTAACCGAGGTGTTTGTAGGTGCGGGCGCTTCGCTCAACATATATGACATAGAGGAGACTGCAACCGGCAACACCCGCGCGGCATCGCTCTTTGTCGACCAGCAGGCCGACAGCCACTTCAACCACTGCTGCGTGACACTCACCAACGGCTTCACACGCAACAGCGCGAATGTCGCGCTTGGTGGCCGCGGAGCAGATACAAGCATCAACGGCCTTGCCATAGGTGACAGGACACAGCACATAGACAACCACACGCTCGTTGAGCACCGCGTGCCCGACTGCACCAGCAGCGAGCTCTACAAATACATACTCGACGAGTCATCGACCGGTGTCTTTGCCGGCAAGATGCACATTCACCCCGATGCACAGCGCACAGTCTCGCAGCAGACCAACCGCAACCTGTGCCTCACCACATGTGCGCACATGTATGCACAGCCGCAACTGGAAATCTATGCCGACGATGTGAAGTGCAGCCACGGCTCAACCGTGGGACAGCTGGACGAGAACGCGCTCTTCTACATGCAGCAGCGAGGTATCCCGGCCGACGAAGCACGCCACCTGCTGATGTATGCCTTTGCCGGCGAAGTCATTGAGAACATAGAGATAGTTCCGCTAAAGGAGCGCCTGCACATTCTCGTCGAGAAGCGTTTCCGCGGCGAACTTGGCAAATGCAAAGGCTGCAACCTGTGTAAATAATCCGGTTGCTTTGTCATTCCGAACCTTGTGTGAGGAATCTATAAAACGACATTGAGATATCTCACATACGTTCGATATGACAACCATGAAGTTTTGGCTCAACCACAATAATAGAAGAACAACACTGCAATGTACAACATAGACGACATACGAGGACAATTCCCCATTCTGGAGCAGAGAGTACACGGCAAACCGCTCGTGTACCTGGACAACGCGGCCACCACACAGAAGCCGCGCTGTGTCATCGACACCATCAGTGAAATATACTGCACAACAAATGCAAATGTTCACCGTGGTGTACACCACCTTTCACAGGTCTGCACCACGGCAATGGAGAATGCGCGTGAGACAGTACGTCGTTTCATCGGTGCAAAGCACAGCCACGAGGTCATCTTCACACGCGGCACAACCGAGAGCATAAATCTTGTGGCATCATCGTTCGGCGGCACATTCCTGAAAGAGGGCGACGAGGTAATAATCTCCACAATGGAGCACCACAGCAACATTGTGCCCTGGCAGATGCTGCGCGAGAGCAAAGGCATTGCACTGCGTGTAATTCCAATGAAGGATGACTGCACGCTCGACATCGAGGCATACAAGGGGCTTATCAACGGACGCACCCGCCTTGTAAGTGTGACACACGTATCGAACGTGCTTGGCATCACCAACCCCGTAAAGGAGATTATTGACATCGCCCACAGCCACGGCATCCCAGTGCTCATTGACGGAGCACAGAGCACACCTCACATTAAAACAGATGTACAGGAGTTCGATGCCGATTTCTTTGCTTTCAGCGGACACAAGGTATATGCCCCCACGGGCATCGGCGTGCTCTATGGCAAGGAGAAGTGGCTGAACAAGATGCAGCCCTACCATGGCGGCGGCGAAATGATAAAGACCGTGCGCTTTGAAAAGACCACATACAACGGACTGCCATACAAGTTCGAGGCCGGCACCCCCGACTACATCGGAGCCATTGCGCTTGGCAAGGCACTCGAGTGGGTGGAGAACATCGGCATTGACAACATTGCCGCCCACGAGCACAGCCTCACACAATACGCCCTTGAGCAGTTACGTCTGCTGCATGGCATACGGATATTCGGCAAGCCCGACGGCTCGGCAATATCGTTCCTTGTGGGCGACATACACCCTGCCGACATGGGAACAATCCTTGACCACCTTGGCATTGCGATACGCACCGGTCACCACTGCGCCCAGCCACTCATCGAGGCTCTTGGCATCCCTGGCACCGTGCGCGCATCGTTTGCGGCATACAACACAAAAGAGGAGGTTGATTCACTCATAAAAGGCATTGAAAGAGCCATAAAAATGTTTGCCTGATGCTTAAACCCTGCCAGACAGAAGGAGTAA
Organism: Bacteroidaceae bacterium; assembly: GCA_045636545.1. GTDB lineage: Bacteria > Bacteroidota > Bacteroidia > Bacteroidales > Bacteroidaceae > HGM04593. Next base: position 18,587 of record JAZTXR010000117.1, on the reverse strand, counting down.
TTGAAGCCGGTTGCGACGAAGCCGGCCGCGGGTGCCTTGCCGGCGATGTATATGCCGCAGCAGTCATTCTGCCACCCGACTTCAACAACGGGTTGCTGAACGACTCGAAGCAGCTTACCGAGGCGCAGCGCTACCAGCTGCGCGAGGTCATTGAACGCGAAGCCGTTGCGTGGGCAGTAGGCATTGTCACAGCTGCCGAGATTGACAAAATCAACATCCTGCGTGCATCAATCCTTGCCATGCACCGCGCCGTCGATGGCCTGAAAGTGCGACCACAGCACCTGCTTATTGACGGGAACAAGTTCACCCCCTACCCCGGCATAACACACAACACCGTTGTAAAGGGCGATGCCACATTCATGAGCATTGCTGCCGCATCAATCCTTGCAAAGACCTACCGCGACGACTATATGATGCGCCTGGCACAGGAGTACCCCATGTACGATTGGCAGAGCAACAAAGGCTATCCCACAGCCAAGCACCGCGCCGCCATCCGCGAGTACGGCACAACCCCCTATCACAGAATGTCATTCAACCTCCTGGGCGAAGAACCGAAGCAGCTGGAACTGTCGTTTGAGTAAGAATATATCCACAAGCCTAAAAACAATTATGCTCTGCAAACATTTTGTTCGCAGAGCATAATTGTTTAACATATCCACATATTATCAAAAGCCTTTGCTGAAGAGTTCAACCATCCACAAACTGCATGTCGTAGTGTGGTCGGTAGGGAGTGAAGACTGCTCAAGAGTGACAATATCCTCTCCAAATGCTTCAAGGATGGCATGTGAGTTCTCTTGGGGAACAACTGCATCCGCCGGTGAATAGTGGAGTTTCATTGGATGTACAGGTGTCCACCCCTTGGTAAGGTCATTCTTCTCAAGGCAGCGATAAAGAGCCTTGCAGATGGCCGATTCCTTGTCAAGCATAGCCGGACTGAGAATGTCGGCGAGGTATATCTCGCCCTCGGCAAGATTTGCATCCACAGTCTTTCTGACCTTCTCCATAAACACCTGGTTGATGGCAGCGGTGTTGTGCATCTTGCCTGCGAGCATTGCATCTATCTCGGCTTTGGTGTCAAGGTAGTTCTGCGAATAAGCCATTTCCTCAGTAAAACCGGCCATAATATCAGGATATGAGTCGAACATGGTCTTCATCACCAATGGGAACACCACAGGATATGCCACCTTGCCGTCGGAGAGATACTTGTCGATAGTCGCCACAGGGCTGTATGGGCCTGACGAGCAGTTCGATGAAGCGAAATTCCATTTGGCAGCAAGTTCAGGGTCAGTGTCCATACACTTGTGTACGGCAATGGCATTGGCTGCACCCTGTGAAGCACCGGCAAGATATAGTTTCCAACCATTTGACATGCCACACTCACCCTTATCCTTGAAGAGTTCATATCCTGCAGTCAAAGCATCGATGGAGTTGATGGCACATACATCGTGGTTAAGATAGGGGTGAGGCAAATCCTTGGTCACACCATAGCCGATATAGTCGGGCATAATGGTAAGGGTATTGCCTGTGATGAACATCTCAAGCGCAAATGCGTTGGTTGGTGTCTCGGCATCGCTGGTGATGGTATAGTGTTCCATCAGGCAGATGTTGTCGGGCTGGAGGTCGTTCCATACACCATCAGCGAAGTAGCCCAACCAGAATGCTGCAGCCGAAAGGGTGAGAGGCTCGCCATTCACGTCGGTACTGGGGTAATTGTAGCTTGTCTTGCGGAATCCAATCTGTATATCGGGGTTGCCCAACGCCTGTTTCAGAGCGCTTTCGCGCAGGGTGAATGCACCGGCCAAAGGCTCCTTGAAGGCTGCATACTCCTCGGGGATGCCAATGAGGAAAAGACTCATAGGTAGCTGTATGTCGCTCGTAACCTCGTAGGCTTTCGCGGGGTCATTGCCTGCCGGTTCCTGAAAATTATCATCAGGAGTACATGCCACAATAATCGACACCATCAACGTGATGATAGAAAGCAGTAAGAATCTCTTTTTCATAATAGTCTGTTTTAATATTGTCAGGTTAAGGTTTTTTTCTCTTCACTCATAGTCTGAAGCACCACTATTCCCATAATTGAAGATTATTGTTGATTTTTATACGCCCCTGCGGTTCGCCATATTCAGCACCTACGGTTTTACCCAAATCGGTTTCAAGGTAATGGCGCAGGATTTCTATATCCGCTCCCCAATATGTCGACTCCGGTTCTACGCAATCAAGAATGCCGGCGCCTCCTTGTTCAAGAATAAGGTAGTCCAATGTCGCCAACGTGTACTGGCGGGATAACTCAATCTCCTCATACTCGCCACTCTGCCTGTCCAGGACTTCAACATTGGAAACACGACGGCTCCCCTCTCCCACATACGAATATAATGACGTTCCCGGGTCCTTCACTACAGGTGATGGAATGGCAGAATCAACTTCAAACCGCAAACCGCTGACTTGCATGAATGAACCTGATTCAGCCGGTAATGAAGGGCACTATCTCCTCGAAATTATCGTTGCGGCAAGCTCCAAACAGCAGACCGCAGACCAACGACACCAACAAACAATTTTTCATTTTCATAATGCTGTGTATTTAGAAGACTACGCTCAATATGACACTTACGCGAAAAATTCAAGTTTCGGGTCAACATCTATATCAATACCATTCATTTAGCCGACAAGAACTCAATTGCCTTGTCCAGAATTGCATCCCTGCCTGTCATGTGGGCATCCTCGGCCATATCAATCCTATAACCCTCTGTGGGGTCAATGCCGAATTCGGTGTGAACCTTGTCAATATCAAGCATTGGAGTTGTAGACAGGCGTACATACCATCCGTTAGGGAGGTCGAAATTGCAAGGAATGCCGCCACCGCCACCACTACGGTCGCCCATGACGGTTACGTTGTCGAGCACTTTCATGGTACGGATGAAGTCGTTGGCAGCACTGTACACTCCACGGTTGCTGAGGACTACCACATCCTTCAGGAATTTTATCATGTCACCGCCGTCCGAAGAGGTCTTTTTGCCCTCAAGATAATCGGGTATAGTATCGGCAAATTCGCTATGCCCGAGGCCTGTCTTGTAAAGAGTGTAGCCACACAACACCTTGTCTTCTTTTGAGAAGCGACAAGCCAATTTGTTGACATTGCTTATGTTGCCACCGCCATTGTTACGGATGTCGATGATTACGCCTTTACACTCCTTGAATTGTGTAAGTATATGGTCAAGCAACCCGTCACTGAACTCACTGCTAAAAGCATCGTAGTGCATATAACCGATATTTTCGGGCAATACCTTATACACAAAACCACTTTTCATATGATAATCATACTTAAGATAATTCTCGTGTACGATACGCTCGCTGTAATTTTCGGGATAATCCTCGTTCCATTTCCAATATCTCGAGCCATCATAGCTATAGGACAGATTCACGTGACCATCCTTCAACTCGGCCAGCATATCGGCACACACTTTGAACAATTCACCGTCGCTCATTCCGTTATGGACACGAGGTCTATATGTTGCATAAACCGAGTTCCAATCAATCTCTTTGTAATCAAAATAGCAATAGTATTCGTCACAAATTTTCCACAGCATATCAAAGTTCCCCTCGGCATCGTCTACAATATCAGCATCATCATAGATGTAGCACGATTGTATCGGAAGTATCAACAGGAGTGCCGCTATAAAAGATATATATTTGGTTTTCATGATTAATATGTATAAAGTGCTGTTTTGATTTTTTTATTCTCATTAGACTTGCTCCAACGCATCAGGTCGCCGGCAAAACCTACCACAAAATTATGCGATACATATTGGAAATGGTTAGGAGTTGCATAGTAAATGAGGATGTCGTTGTTGTAACCCAAGCGCAATGCCCAGGTCTTGAAATGAAGGTCGAAATGAAGACGGTTGCGCATATTGAAGCGGCCTCCCCACATCCCCACTCTCCATCCATCCAGCAATCCTTTGATAAAATAGCCTTGCTCTGTTTGAATAAATGCCGAAAAGACCGGGAGTGCCATCTGGTAACGGGCAGTAACAGGGAGTTTGCCTAATTTGAAATCACATACTGCCATACCAGTAAAACCAAGCGACAAATCCGCTTTAATGGTAAAAGGGTTATTGCCACTATGGAGATTGTTTACAGCACCACCCAACACATCCAGGTCGGCACCGTAATAGAGTCTGAAACCGGGACAAACAGTGCTATATGTCATCATACCGAAGGTATAATTTCCAAAGTAGGCTTTTGAGCCACCTTTACCGGATATTGCAATCGTCCCCTTGTTATACATATAGCGAAGCTGGTGTTGCTGCACCCATTTGGAACTGCCTTTTGCAGCCCTCATCATTTCAAGGCCAACCGAAAAGCCCGGGCCGTCGAATGTGAAATAAGAAAGAGGTTTCTCAACCCACGCTGCCCCGCCTACATTCAGTTCCAACGCTGTAAACAGCGGACGGCAGGTGCTGTTTCTCTCGGACTTGTCTTTGTCTTTGGCAAATACAGCCATAGACAAAGTCAATAACAACAGACTACAAAGTAGTTTTTTCAGTTTTCTGTTCATATTTTTGATATTGGATTCTGCATTAATCAATCTTCAACCTTAATCTTGCCGGCCATATACATTATCATCTTCGTATCCTTATCTTCCACAGCAATCACGAAGTCCGACATTGATTTGTCACCCTCCGACAACGAGGCAAAACTCCGGACATAGTCATTGCCGTCGGACTTCTTCTCATCACCGGCTTTGAGCTCTTCAAGCATTGATGTGAACACCTCGAGTTCCTCGCGCAATGCAAGACATACCTCTTGTGAGGCATCGCTGTAGTCAATGATGGTAATGCCTGTCACCCCCCTCATGAATTCCTTGCCGAACTGTCCCCTCAACATTGTCTTTAACATTCCCAAGCCGGAGCCTTTGACAACGTTCATACACTCCACGCCTTGGGTCTTTTCGTATTTCTTTACAATCTCATTGACCTTGGCCTCAACCTGTGACACCCCTTGGGCATAGCAGGCCGCCATTGTCGCCACATACAATGCGGCAAACAACACAACTCTTTTCATGAACTGTTTCATAATCCTAAACCATTTCTACAGCAGTTATACAACAAGCAACAATAAATATCACTATAAAAATCGTCAGCAGTATGGCTGTATAGACAATACTTGTCAACAGTGACTTTCTAACAGCCTTAACCCACGAACTTGAATAAACTCTATGGTAAGCGATAGCCAGATATATACAAGAACCCGCCATCATCGCAATTTCCAATATTCTCATTGATGGAGCGGCAGTCAGATACAGCAAGTAAAAACATATCATCAGGAACTCCAGGAATGCAGTGTAATGCAACGCGAATATAAAATGGCTGATTCCGGGAATTCCACTCCTCCTATTCACAAGCCTTAACGAGAATGAAAGGAATGGCACTGTGAGCAGCAACAGTATGGGGAAATAGCGGGATGTAATGCCCACCATCTCTGTACCTATGGAATTCAATATCTCCAATACATTATACTTAATCTTCATTTCCTTATTGAAATGATAGTATCCGCTGTCGTCAATCACAATATACCCATCCTCGACGAGCACCTGCGGGAGTACTGCTACCCATTTATCAAGAGCCTCGCCCCCTGTATCCTCTTTTGTCTCTATGTTGCTTATGATTTGAGGATGGTTCTCTGTCAGGAACAATGGAGCCAGCAAAAGAACAGTATCGCGTGGGCTCTCCTGCATCTTCCTGGCATACTCCGGGTCATCGGCCAACGTCTGGAGTTGGACACCGGAAAATACCCGTTCATCATTTGTAAGGCTATGCACCGAGCCTGTCATCTTGTCCTCACTCGCAAAAAAGACAAACAGTGTAGCGAAGATAAACAACAGGAACATATTCAGTTTGAGTGGGTGCTCATACGAGAAGAACTTTCCGGCATTGAACTCGTTAGTAAGATGCCCCGGACGTCGAATCAAAGTCCAGAATGTGGAGAAAAATCGGGAATCCCATATAAAGGCATGGTTGAAGTACTCGAAAATGAAATCTCTGACAGTAGGCGTTTTATCCACAGCCTCCTGTCCGCAATTATGGCAAAACATACCTTTAAGCTCTGTTCCGCAATTCAGGCAATGCGAATACGGCAAGCCACTCTGCTCATCGGTCACTTCGGGGTTTTGTATATTCATGTTCATATCATTAGCATTTTTTATTACCATGCAAGGGTTCACTTCCACAAACTGCCCCACTCACCGCGGCCGGCGCCGGCATTGAAATCATCTGGGCCGCCAGGGGTCTCGTTGCTGCCCATGTTAGAGATTTCCAACATTATTGACTCTGTGATAAAGACCTCCGTTGCAATCTCGGGTTTGATATACTCTTTCTTCATTTTTTATTTTGTTATTATTTTACTAATTTGTCATTTTTCGGGCAAGCCCTCAACAACACGTCTGAAAGCAAATATCGCGAATAGTGTCATCCTGAGCGAAGTCGAAGGATCTCTTCATTCGCGCAATAAGATACTTCGCTGCGCTCAGTATGACAAGACTGATTGTTTAAAAAATCGCCTTCTTGTTATTGATAATGTAAATACCACCCTTCTTTGGCTTGAGTACGCGGCGCCCCTGCAGGTCATAGATGCAGTCGACATCCTGTTCCCCAACCTCCACGTCATAGATGATGGTAGCACCGTTCTCAGCCTCTTCGCCAACTACGCGCATACGTATTGATTGTGCGGCAGAGATATTGACTTCTATCGGTGAACCCTCCTTGCTTTTCATAGTCAGATACAGACGGAAAGGAACCAGGGAGGTTTCCAATCCCATCTTCTGCCATTCACCTACCTTGTTGATAGCATATACATAATTACCGTTATCCAAATGGCTACTTACAGTCTTTGAGTAAACTCCCTTTATCTCATATTGCATATATGCAGATGAGCAGGTAACAGATATCTGCTTGTCGGCTGCTGTACTATGCAATTTTGTATTGTACTGGGTGATGTTCAGGTTCTTGGCTTCGTCGTTCTTTGGACGTATTACATAGGGATGGTTTGCCAAGAGTTTTCCAAGTTTATTTATCTTTATGATTTCCATTTCCCAATTGTCAAGCTCGCCATCTTCGTTGCTGTCATAGCTGCGCACATCGTTGATGTATGCCACGTCGTAGTTTGCAAGGAACTCCTCGGTCAACTCAATCTGGAAAGGAACATAAAGTGCGTTCCACGCATTATTGAGTGTGCGGGTGTAAATAAGTTCCAATACGTTATATTCCGGTACATTCTTAAAATCGGTGACATCGCCGTCAGCGATTATTATATCGTGCAGTATTGTTTTCATAGGTATGCTATCAGGCATGCTGTATTCGCTAGTCCACAGATGGGCACGATATGGAGATATCGCCTGCTTGCCCAAAGTCCAATTGTTATCATTGCCCAGGGTGTACAGACGCTGTTTCTCGGCATCATCTCCTGACATGTGTGCAAGTGTACCGGTCATTACATAATTATTGACCGACACCTGTGGCAATATCTTTGGAGTAACTGGCACTATGGTCTCAACTGTAGTTCCAAAACGTACTTCTCTGTCTGTAACAATTACATAGGGCTTGTTGGCTTCAATAGGACCGTTTATACTATAGAAAACCAAGGTGTCCTTCTCTTCACTCTCCAAGGTGAAGGCTATTGCACCCGGAGGTACTTCCATGCCAAAAGGCAAGCAAAGGGTTGTCGTCTCTCCTTGTTTGAACTGGCGGTCATAACTTATGGCTGCGGCCTTGAATTCACGTGGCACGACATATGCCGCATTGTCCGAGATTGTGAAATGGTCACACTTCAAGTCGCTATCACTGCCATATACTACGTTTGTAAATCCAGTAGCAGTGAAGTTCTCGGGGGTATAGATGAGTGCATGCTCGTTGAAACCAAGCTGTCCGATGTTACTCTCGGTGAGCACACCTTCATTTGTACACTGTGCAAAGTCGGCCAACAGCAGCTTGGTGTTTGTTGCAAAGGCATTGTTCTCCACTTCCTCAAGTGTTGCAGGGAGGGTTATTTTCTGCAGCTCTCCCAATGCCGACAGCGTTGTAGACTTGAGTGTTACAATGGCACTCTTTTCCAATGAAGTCAAGTCCTTTACGCCGGTGTGATAGTCGAACCATCCGTCAATCTTGGTCACGTTCTTCAACTGGTCATCGCTCATCACTGCGTGCGAGCCATAGGCGCGGAACAGCGCATCTTCGTCATAATTTGAGCAGAACTCTTTAGTGTGTGTTGTATATTCACGGTCAGCCACATAAGCGTTATGCATACTTAGCGGAACATACATTTTCTCTACCTGATAGGGCTGGTCGGACACAGGGTCGGTGAATACATCGCCATCAAGTTCCGCCTTCTCGTTACACAGGAATACAATATTTTTCAGGTTCTTGCACTTTCCGAAGGCATCGTTTCCAATATAAGTTGTGGAATCACCCACTACAATAGTCTCTATATTGAGACAGTCGTAGAATGCATTGTCATCAATCCTTGTCACATTCTTTGGAAGAATGACAGTCTGCAATTTGTCGAGTTTCCAGAACATATGCTCGGGAACCTCGTTGTCATTCTCTACATAGTCATTCTTGCCATCCCTGTTGAAGCAGATGTTATCAGGGTCGGTGCAGATGGTGGCATCGTAGAGGTCGAGATATGTCATTCGGGCCAATGCCACCTCATCGCCATCCTCTTCATCACGGCCACCGAGCATACGCAACACTGCAATATCCTTGCCATTGATATGGCCAATTACCTTCAATGCCTTGATGCTTAAGTAGTCACCGCTAATGCGTCCAACGTCATTTGCTTTGTCCATGTTGACGCTGAAGCCGAGTGCCTCGCCCAAAGTACCGGGTTCGGTCACGGTTACAATCTTTATCTCTTCGCTTGGCTGTTTGAATCCTTGAATGTGGTTGGCATACTGAGGCCAAGCCTTGCGATATGCATCCTCCTTGCCAACGTTTACATAGATTACAAACTCTTCAGGAAGGCTTTCGAATGCATTTTCTGCCAACGCGGGGATTGAATCGCAATAAACATTTATACTCATCAGCGATGTACAGCCATTGAATGCTCCGGCTGAGATTGACTCTACTGTGTAAGGCAATGTTACTTCTTCAAGACTTGAACAGCCACTCAATGAGTTATCGCCCAATTCTTTCACAGCAACAGCCATTATCAGTTCGTTGAATCTCTTAATTCCGATATTGCCATTAATCAAGTTTTCTACATCATTCAACTCAATCAGGTCATACATTGTGTAGATACGTTTCTCGGCCAATGCGCGCAGCAATGCATCATCCATGAATGGTGAAGCTATGGAGTCACCGCGGGTGTAATATACTCGGCTGCCCGAAATGTGCTCACGATAAGAGTTTGGAGTGTAGAAGATACCTACATTTTGTTTGTCAGACCATGCTTATTCATCGGTTGCCGGAACTTCATTGCAAAGCAGAATTACCTCCTGTAGATTATTACAGTCATGAGTTACCTCCTCGCCGATGCTCTTTGTGTCGTCGCCAATGACCACACGCTTCAACTTATCACAGTTGTTGAATGCATAATCATTGATCTTTGTCACGCTCTTTGGCAAAATGAGTGTTTCCAAAACATCAAGTTCCCAGAACATATATGTATCGATGCAGTTGTCCTCGGTGATGCGGTCATTGTCACCATCCTGGTTGTAGTCCTCACCACCAGCCTTGATGTGTGCATCGTAAAGATCGAGATACTTAAGATTGCGGGGGTAGATATCTTCACAATTATCAACATCGCGACCGGCCATAATGCGAATTACACCTATATCGGTACCGTTGACAGGACCAACGACTTTCAGACTGTCATACTTGCTGTAGTTGCCTCGTATGGTGAGTGGGGCGGTACCTGTTATGGTGAGGCCCAACTTCTCGGCCAATGTTCCTGGTTCGGTAAGAGTCGCCTCGAAGATTCCGGTGTGTCCGTTGCTTGCAGATTGTATGTGGTCAGCATACTGTGTCCAAGCGGTCTTGTAGGTCTCTACAGCTGCTTCAGGAACATATAATACATAGTCGGCTGACAGCTCGGCAAACACATTGCTGCCCAATGTGGCAGGTGTACCTGACAGGAAAGTGAGGCTTCTAAGTGAGGTACAGCCGCTGAATGCCCTCTCCTTTATCTCTGTCACCCCGGTTGGGATAACCACATCGTCGAGCAACTGGCAGTTGTAGAACGCATACTTGCCAATGCTCTTTATTGTAGAGGGGAGCTCAATGCCTTGCAGCTCTGTACAATTCTTGAATAATGAATCACCTACATAACTGAGGTTGATGCATTCGAAGGCCTTGAAGTCGCGGAAATCTGTAAGCGGCTTACCCTGGAATTTGCCACCCAGTACGGTGGGGTCAGTTACCCTCATTACATCGTAAATATCAAAACTGCCTCCTCCAATTGGCGAAACGTACTCCATGCCACACTCTTCGAGAGCATTCATCAGGACTTTCTCTTTGGTCAAGATGAAACTTGGAAGGAATCTGTCTTTATATTTTGCCCAGGAAGTGTCGGCTTTAAACTCATCTACGGCAGTGGTAACCATCTTGACCTTGAATTTGTCGCTGCCGGCAAACACGCCGTTGCCCAATATTACACGGCCAGGGCTCATTGGATCCACGCTATTGGTACCGTCGGTGCGGAAATAGAGCATATTGATATACTCCAAGTTGGGGCAATTGGCAAAAGCAGAGTCCTGCAACACCAGTTCAAGGTCGGTGTATGAATCACCAAATCCGCCCAATCCCTTAAGGTCGAACATCGAGATACCCTTGAGTTCCTCGCTGCCATAGAAAGCCTTATTCTTTACATAGTCGAGCTTGTAGTTGTTGTAGATACCGGCATCATTGAAAAGACCCACTTCACCTTCTTGATTCACGAGGTCATCAACATCCTGGCCGATAATATGCACGTGTTCTATTGTGTGTCCATCTGTGTACTTTTGTTTCTTCAATGAATTATTCTCGAAACTGTAGCTGTATTGTGCGCCAAAATCGGCATAGTCAACCACCTTGGGAACGTCTACTGCCACAAGGCAATTCTTGTATTTTTTCCAATAAGAGTTTTCGGCAAATTCTTTGTACTTTTCGGCACCGACACGGATTTTCAGTTTAGTTGTGTCGCAACCCGCGAAGATATCCTTGCCACAAAGGATAAAGTTTTCGGGGCCAAGAGCGACATCACGGTCGGGGTTGGTGTCGATGCTGCGCATAATCAAATCAACAGTCTCAAGGTTGGTACATCCCATAAATGCCGAGTCGGGAATCAACACTGTCATAGAAGCGTACATTTCCGATGCATCTGCATACAAATCCTGAAACTTGATTGTTTTTATACTGTCTTTGCCACGGAAGGCATCACGGCCAATAGCCGCAGTCTTGTAGTTGTAGGCACGGCCAATATCGTTATACAATGTCACTGTCTCCTTGTTCTCAACATCCTTCACATACATGTGATAGATGGAGTGCTTGTTCTCGGTCAATAACCATTGAAATTTAAATGCCCAGGATGGTTCGCGACGAGCCTTCTCGCCAATGGTTGAAGTAAAATACTCCAACCCGTTGTGAGCGGCTATGTTAGCGCCCCACAGACTCAGAATAACTGTTTGATCAAGTGTGTAATCTTGTAGTCCTTTAAAAATGCTTTCTGCAAACATTTTTACAAAAGCAGATTTTGTACTAATCTTTGTAGTATAAGCAGCAGTCAAGGCATCTACGTGTAAAGCTGAGACACCACCATAAGTCGCAATGCTAATAGCCACTTCAGCAGCTATGATGGCTGCATTCAACCACGATGACTGTAGGCGCGTGAGCTCCGATGTCGGCAATGTATTCAGCGAGTTGGCCGCATAGTCGTATGTCACACCGTCAAATGTGATAGGGTCATAAGTTGTAGGCAGGTAGTCCGATGCCACAATCCTGTCGGCATATTTACCCCAGTTGTCATCAACTATAAAGTAGTTATACAACTGTGGAGCAACCACAATGCGAAAATCGGGGTGACAACCGTCAAATACATTATCGCCTATGTATATATCCCAGAGATATAGCATTTGATAGTTATTAGTTCCGGCTGTTACAAGGTAGTACATATTGAACTCTTTCAAGTTCTTGCAATCCTTGAACGCACCGTCGTGAATTACCATTCTCAAATAGGTGTTAGCATTTTCCGATTCCGATGCACAATCCTCGAACACAACCTTCTTTATGTGCTCGTTGCCTCGCAAGGCGGTGCTGTCTATGGCAATGGTCTTGTAATTCCAGATAGTACCGATATCGTTGTAGATACGCATTTCACCGTCTGCGCCATCAAGGTAATCATTGTAGACACCCACAATTTGCATATACCATGTCTCTTTATCCGGGGCAGGAGAAAGAACTTCATCAATATCGATATTTGGTATTGATGTAGTCCACGACTCAACAATTTGCCTCATCTCGGCCATATTGTCGCTCGAAAGCTGGTCGCCGAAATAACCATACTGCACACCATCCTCGGTATAAGCTACCGCCGCACGGGTAACCACACGTGCAGCGCCTAAACGCGCTGCTGCGCGTGAAGGTGCAACAGTGTCACGCACTATAAAACAACCTGCAATGGAATCGTACTCCATTGCCGAGGCCGGGACAGCCTTGGTTGCACGTGGATAAGGAAGTGTCTTTCTACTTTTCGCCTCCAGTGCAGTTCCCGGGTCATCGGTCTGCGCTTTTGTTGGCAATGCCATCGTCATGCATAATGCGACGGCAAACAAGAAAATTAGTTTTCGCTTCATTTTTTATAAAATTTCAATAATTTCCGGATTTGTTTTTCAGGCAATGCGGCCACCGTAGCGCGCATGCATAGCTTTACAAATGCAAAGTTACTTTCATATTCCCGAAGCCTAAAATAACGGAATCCTACATTTAAGCCTATGCAGATGGGGGTTTAGACAAAAACAGTGTGAATGTAAACCGAAATGTAAACAACCGTGTTTACATCACTACACATATTTTGTATATTTTTGTAATTGAAGAGAAACATGAAAAAACGAAGAACGCGATGAAGAGAAGTCTACACTTTTGGAGTAAAAGAACTGCACTTTTGCTCACATTAATACTGATATGCTGCACCGCCTTTGCCAATGAAAATATCTACAGACAAGCAAGGGCATTGCAACGCGAAGGCAAGCACGACGAGGCCATTGTGGCCTTCAAGGATTACCTGTTGCAACCGGTGGATGAAAGCGGGCTCAATGAGCAACAGTTGCTTACCCACACCGAGGCTTTGATGCAACTGATGAACACATACCAGAGCAAAGGCGAACCGGAGGCTTGTGTATTAACCTTGCAAGAATTGTTCGACGAGGCACCTATCCTGCAAAAAGAGTGCTTGAGAGACTATTACTCAGTAATGGGTTATGCTTTGTCGCGCACCGAGAAGATGAAAGAGGCCGAGGAGACAATATTGAAAGTGTTCACCATTCCACTCCACCACGCCACCCCCGAGCGCTATTTCCGCGATTACGCATACGCCGCAGCTGTATTTTACTGTAACCCCGATTATCAGACAGAGGTAATCGACTGGTGTCAGGAAGCACTGCAACAGGCTAAATTGTGCAAGAACACATCGGGCGCGCAATGGGTGACGGCAATGTTGGGTTCGCTCTACAAACGGAACGGACATATCGACAAAGCCCTGGAACTTTTTCTACAGAGCAAGGAGGAGGCTGCAGAGAGGGATGATGATTTGGGAGTGCTGAACAGCCTGCATAAGGTCGTTGACCTCTTCCTTTACTGGGATGTGCCCGAATATGCCAATTTGTATGCAACGGAAGCCATACGGGCGGAAAGAGGCATGACAAAAAAGAACCCGATGGTATCGGCGCAGACATATATAAATAAAGGTAGAGCCTTGCTGCAACTTGGAGAAAGCGATTCGGTTGCCTTGTATTCCAAAAAGGCAACGGAACTCTGCAAGCAACTGCCATATAATAGCGGTATGGTAGATGTAGACCTCCTGAACGGAATATACTTGACCACAAAGGGCGGCGACTCGATGCATTCGGGTATTCAGGAACTGCAGCAGGTGACAAGGTCGGGAACAGCCACAAACCGCGCCAAAGCATATCACCAGTTGGCGCAGACCTACCTAAAGGAGAAGCAGTACCGTGCTGCCGAAATTATGCTGGACAGTATGTATTCGCTACTGAACCACAACGATTCGCACATATATATACGGCTGGATTATAAACCGATCCTGGATTACTACCTGAAAAGCGACAACGGGCAGAAAGTGGAACAGTACACCGCAATGATGCTCCGGGAGCAAGAGATGTTGAAGGGAAAGAGGCTCAACTTCAATCTTGTGGAAGCCATCACAGGCCTGCAGACCGAGCGACAGAGACATGAGCTTGAAATCATGCGGCTTGAGCAGACAAACCAACGTCTGTGGTTCATCATTTATACCATATTGTCATTCATCACGATTTCAGCCGTAGTCACTCTCCTTTTCCATCAGAAGAGACAGCATAGAATACAGATGAAGAAGGCCGGTGAAAAGCTCACCTCATTGGTTCAAAAACTGAACCAGACAAACGCCGAGAAAGACATAATATCGCAGGAGATTGACGATATTATGAACGACAGGAACAACCGGCAGGAGATTGAGACATTGACCCCGTCTATCCTGCAAAAGAATGGCGAGACAAGGTTCCGTCAACGTTTCGAGCTGCTGTACCCGCTCTTCCTTCCCCGTCTGCGCGAGAAAGTCCCGGCCATAACCCGTCGCGAGGAACTTCTTTCCATGCTCATTGTATTGAAGCAGGACAACAAGGAGATTGCCGAACTGTTGGCCATTGCTCCACGCAGTGTGTTGATGCTACGCCACCGCTTCCGCCAAAAGATAGGAATGACCACCGAACTTTCACTGGAAGATTTTATCGGGGAGATTTTGGAAGGTCAAAACAGTTCAAGCAAAACAGACGAAGAATAGTTTCCGGCACAACAAGAACCATCATGCGCGGCCTGTCATGGTAAACATGGCAGGCCGCGTAATAGATACTATTTATGACCTTACTTTACAAACACACTCTTGCCATCGATGATATACATGCCTTTGCTTGGAGTTTCAACCTTGCGACCCTGTAAATCGTTTTTTTGCTTTGACCTTTCCCATTTCACCTCGTTTATTCCTGTTCCGCCAGTGATGTTGAAGCTGCCGCCCCGTTCGGGCGAAAGAGCTGTAAGTGCGTAGGCGGCACCGCCAATCTCTTCGACACGGATTATACCGCCTGGCATTGAGGGCACAGAAGAATCTAAAAGCAGTGTCATTCCGAACCTTGTGTGAGGAATCCCAAAAACAAGATAAAGTCTCTTCGGGCAACGATATTACCACTTAAAAAACAAGCGGCTCACCTTGGTGAGCCGCTTGCCGTTTTATATGAGTTTCAATTACTCGGCACGGAGTGTGAAACGCTGGAAGCCTGTAGCTGTGAGCTCCTTGTCGAAGCCCTTCAAGAACTCAGCAACAGAAATCTTCTCGTTCTGGCAGTAGCCCTGCTGGAGCAAGCAAACCTCCTTGTAGTACTTCTGGATACGACCGTCAGCGATGCGGGCAATCATATTCTCAGGCTTACCCTCCTCACGAGCCTTCTCCTCAGCAACAACGCGCTCCTTAGCAATCAAAGCAGGATCGAGATCCTCGTTTGTAAGAGCAAGAGGTGCAGAAGCTGCAATCTGCATAGCAATCTCGTGACCAGCCTCAGCGTTAGCCTGTGACAATGCTACCATTGTACAGAGCATATTCTTCTTCTGGTGGTTGTATGTATATACGTTTTCACCCTCAAGAGTCTTGTAACCGTCAAGCTCCATCTTCTCGCCGGTGATACCTGAACGAGCTACGATAGCATCCTGAACAGTACCCTCACCCATTGGAAGAGCCTGAACCTCCTCGATAGTAGCGCACTTAGCAGCTACAGCAGCATCAAGGATATCCTGTGTCAACTTAACGAAGTCAGCACCCTGAGCAACGAAGTCGGTCTCGCACTTCAAAGCGATGATGGCAGCGAAGCCATTCTCAGCCTTAACGAGTACACAACCCTCAGAAGCCTCGCGGTCGCTACGCTTTGCAGCCACCAACTGCCCCTTCTTACGGATAATCTCGATAGCCTTGTCAAAATCGCCCTCACCCTCGGTCAAAGCGTTCTTGCAGTCCATCATACCAGCTCCTGTCATTGAACGGAGCTTGGCAATATCAGCCATTGTTACAGCCATAGTATTTTCTGTATTTTAAAAGTTAATAAATAATGGTGAGATTACTCGGCAGCAGCCTCTGTAGCCTCCTCGGCCTTAGCTGCACGTGCCTTTGTTGTGCGGCGGCGTGGAGCCTTCTTTGCCTCGGCATTCTCCTCGTTCTCCTCTGTGTCAACCTTCTCTACCTTACGCTCCTCGAGACCCTCAGCGATAGCTGCGCAGCAAGCATCGAGGATTACCTCTACTGACTTTGTTGCATCGTCGTTAGCTGGGATTACGAAGTCTACATCGTTAGGATTAGAGTTTGTATCAACAATTGCGAATACGGGGATACCAAGACGGTTAGCCTCGTGAACAGCGATGTGCTCCTTCATTACGTCAACAACGAAGATTGCTGAAGGAAGACGTGTCAAGTCTGCGATAGAACCGAGGTTCTTCTCGAGCTTTGCACGCTGACGAGAAATCTGAAGAATCTCACGCTTTGAAAGGTTTGAATATGTACCGTCTGATGTGAGCTTGTCGATAGTTGCCATCTTCTTCACAGCCTTGCGGATTGTGGGGAAGTTTGTCAACATACCACCTGGCCAACGCTCGATAACGTAAGGCATACCAACAGACTGTGCCTTGTCGGCAACAATCTCCTTGAGCTGTTTCTTTGTAGAAACGAACAGAATCTTCTTGCCGCTCTTTGCAATCTGCTTCAAAGCCTCGGCTGCAGTCTCAGTCATTGCTGCAGTCTTGTGCAAGTCGATGATGTGGATACCATTGCGCTCCATGAAGATGTAAGGAGCCATTGCGGGATTCCACTTACGTTTCAAGTGGCCGAAGTGTGCACCGGCCTCAATCAAAGTTTCAAATGTAATTCTAGACATTTTGTTTAAATTTTAAATCGTTTACCTTCTTTTTAATTAAATTCTTTAACCAACCTCCCGGGTAGTCCACCAGTGAAAAAGTGAAGTCCCGAGCGGTTTAGATACTAAACGTATATTTCGAGACCGAATATTAACGTTTACTGAACTGGAATCTACGACGTGCCTTTGGCTGACCCGGTTTCTTACGCTCAACCTCACGGGCATCGCGAGTAAGGAAGCCTTCGGCGCGCAAAGCCTTCTTGTCATCGGCGTTGATCTTGACCAAAGCACGAGCGATTGCAAGGCGCAATGCCTGTGACTGGCCAGTGTAACCACCACCGTTCAAGTTGACTTTGATGTCATATTTCTCAACAACATCCAAAGCAGCGAGTGGCTGCTTAACCACGTACTGAAGAATGCTTGATGGGAAATAAACCTGCAGATCCTTCTTGTTGATAGTAATCTTACCTGTACCCTCAGTTACGAAAATACGGGCAACAGCGCTCTTGCGGCGACCTAATGCATTTACCATTTCCATCTGCTTTCTTATTTATAAGAGTTAATATCAATTGTTTTAGGAGTCTGAGCTGCGTGTGTGTGCTCGGGACCATCAAAAATGTAGAGGTTGTTCAAAAGGTGAACGCCAAGACGGTTCTTTGGGAGCATACCCTTTACAACGTGCTTGATAAGACGCTCGTAACCCTTGTAACCTGCGGCAACGAATGCAGGGCTGAACTGCTTCTGGCCACCGGGATAACCAGAGAATCTCATATAGATGCGGTCGTTCCACTTGTTACCGGTCATTCTCACCTTGCTTGCGTTGATGATGATAACGTTGTCACCACAATCAGCGTTTGGTGTGAAGCTTGGTTTATACTTACCTCTCAACAGCTTGGCTACCTTTGTGCCAAGACGACCAAGTACCTGGTCTGTAGCATCAATAACAACCCACTCCTTCTGTGCAGTTGCCTTGTTTACTGAAATTGTTTTGTAGCTTAAAGTATCCACTTTAATTCGTTTAAAAAGTTAATAAATTCCATCGTTCCGACACCTCTCTGCAAGACCCCTTACGGAATTAGGAATCAAGCAGATACCCTCTTCACGCCATCCCCGACCAATTGGCTGGATTGTATCTTTGAGACAACTCAGAGACCTAAAGCATCGCTCACCCATAGTATGGGTTGATAATAATCGGCTCGCAAAATTACTTCTTTTCGCTGTAATAGGCAAGCATTTGCAACTTTTTTTCAAAAAAAATACGTTTTCCTTTGCGCATATAAAAAAAAGCATTACCTTTGCACTCGCAATTGAGAAACAGCAATTGCCCAGATGGCGGAATCGGTAGACGCGCTGGTCTCAAACACCAGTGGGGCAACCCATCCCGGTTCGATCCCGGGTCTGGGTACTGAAACGGAGAAAGTTGAAAAACTCTCTCCGTTTTCTTTTTTACCCACCCGTA
>JAZTXR010000116.1:0-1240 GCA_045636545.1 Bacteroidaceae bacterium | reverse complement strand
CCATGTCCATGACGATGCCTGCAGCTATGCAGAAGCAGTGGAAGGTCACGAGTGCCATTATGAATGTGCCGAGTGTGCCATTGCCCCGGCCAATGAGGAACCCGGCGATGAAACTCCCGTCTGCTCCTGCACCGTCAAGTGTGGCGAAACGGCGGACACCAACTGTGCTGTCTGTTCTGCCGCGGGTGCTGATCTGACTGCTTGCATTGGTGAGGAGCAGGAGGAACCCCCGGTTGCGGCAACCAACAACATTGATGCCGCCGCCATGACCGCTGAGGAACTGAAAGCAGCGGTTGATGCTGCGCTGGCTGCAGGATACACCGCCATCACCGTCAATCTTGCCGAGGATGCCGATGCAGCGATGTTCTCTGCCATTACAACAGCCCTTGCTGCTGACGGTATTGAAGAAGGAAGCATTGACCTGACTATCAGCGGTGCAAAGACGGTTCCTGAGTATGGGTTCTTTGATTATGATGATTATTTTGATAATGACGACAAAAATATAGCCGGTGACAAACTCAAGAGTCTGACGCTTACCGACGTGGAAACAATCGGAGAATATGCTTTCTCGGCTTGTACATATTTAGAATCTGTCAATTTGCCTCAGGTGGTTACAATTGGCGAGAGTGCATTTAATGAGTGGAAAAAAGGTACAAAACTGACCTCTCTCAACCTTCCAAATGCGACTACGATTGGCGATTGGGCATTTGCTTATAGTTCTTTGCTAACATCTGTAAATCTACCTAAGGTAACTAGTATTGGAGAGATTGCATTCGGTTACTGCGACCTCCGCACCCTTGACTTACCTGAAGTAACGACAATTGATGGCGAAGCATTCTTGAATAATGATAACCTTGTATCTTGCTCTGCACCGAAGGTCGCTACAATTGGCTTTTATCCGTGGGGAAATTGCTCAAGATTGGAGACTCTGGAACTGACTGCTGCTGGAGACTTTACGCTTAGCAATAATCTCTTTGCGTATACTTCTACGGAGCAAATCGATCTTGTCCTCAATAAAGACAAGGAAAGTCAAGTTACTCAAAATGCTGATGGTACGGTGACTTGGAAGACTACAAACAGTAATGGAGGAAAACTTGAATATACTTTCAAGTCTATCACGTTTGTATATTCTATCGAAGTAAGTGCAATCGAAAATGGCGCTGTCACCGCGGACAAGTCCACTGCTACCGAGGGTGAGACTGTCACCCTGACCGTGACTGCTGCCGAGGGATATATACTG
>JAZTXR010000115.1:0-1341 GCA_045636545.1 Bacteroidaceae bacterium | reverse complement strand
GCCGTATCACGGATTGACTTGCCCTGTTTCAACGAGCGGATGACCTTCGCATACTCCTCCTGCTTTTGCTCCTTGGTCTTGACCGAACCAACCTTGCGACCCATCTTCACGCCCTTCTCGATTGCCAATTTTCTGCCACTGTTGAGGCGGTAGGCGATATTCTCACGCTCCATCTGGGCGCATACACCGAGCACCGACACCATCACCGCAAGATATGGATTCTCTTTTCCATCGGCCGAAAATAACGACAATCCCTCCTTCTGGAAATAGGCATTGATACCGTTATCCTTCAATGTTCGGATGGTATCGAGCACCTCCCATACCGCACGACCACAGCGGGACAGTTCCGAGAAGAGCACCACATCTACTTTGTTGCCAACAGCATAGGCGATGCACTCGGTCAAAACGGCACGCTCCTCGTTGCGCTTTGCACCGCTGATGTGTTCTTCATATACCTCAACGACCTCCAAACCGTTACAATTAGCGTAGTCGGTCAGGTCGGCAACCTGACGAGAGGTCGATTGCCTCTCGCCAGAGCTTGAAACCCTTGCGTAAATAACTGCCTTCATACCCACCTCAACTAAAAGACCTGAACCAAGTTTTCATACCTCAATGAGCGGTATCCGCCGACCATCACACGTAGTATTTGACCGTGTTCACTTGGTCGCCCGAAAGACCACGACCGTTCTGGGTCGCACGCATCAGATTGCCCGAACAAGTGCCCCACGCCTCACGCAGAGTGCCATCCTTCTTCGTATAGAGGAAGTGCGCCACACCATTGCGGAGTTTCTCTTTGAGGAGGTCAATCATCTGTGCTTTTACTACGCCCATCGCTGCCGAACCAGTGCGGTTTGCGATTACATTTGCCCTGTGGGCAGTCATTCCGTTTACAATTACCATCTGTGCCATATCTGTAATGCTTTATTGTTTATTTCTGATGTAAAATTAGTAATATATTTTCAATTACACAAATTATTGTAATGGTAATTTACTAAAATTTGGATTAAATTTTCAATTTTATTACCTTTGGTGAAAATATATTACCACTATGGAATTACGAGTAGTAGAAATTGCCCACTCCAAGGGAATGACGATGGCAGACATCGCCAAGCAAATCGGTATAAGCAGGGTAAATTTGAGCAACTCGCTCAACGGCAACCCCACATTATCCCGCCTGGCCGAAGTGGCGAAAATCCTCGGTGTTGAGGTTGCAGAACTCTTCAAGACCACCCCTGCCGAGAAGAGGGTGAGCGGTTATTTGGAGTACGAGGGTCGCATTGTGAAGGTTGATTCTCTCAATGCGGTCAAGCAGTTCATTGCCGATGTTGAGGCGGTGTCAGA
>JAZTXR010000114.1:0-1177 GCA_045636545.1 Bacteroidaceae bacterium | reverse complement strand
TGTATAAGCAGTACCATTCACAGGCAAATAAGGAGTGATTTCGCCAATCTTGAAGCCTGTGATATCACTGATAGTCTTGCCCTCATACTGTGAGGCAAAAGATGGAGTTATTGTTACCTTGGCATTCTGACGCTCGAAACTGAGTGCTACGGCTGTGCCTTTGGCAACTCCGTTTGTGGTAGCTACCATACGGTCGGCCGACTTGATGCCAGATTCTGTGCTTTGGTCAGCAGGCAAGGTAAAATCCACGCTTGCAGGATAGTAAGCAGTGAAGTCGTTCGTGCCCGATGATGCGTAGAGTATAGTGCCTGTGGTTAGGTTCCAATTAGTACCATCGTAAGTATATGTTCCATTGTTCTTGCTGGTACGGCTTCCGTTTACCAACAAAATTTGGTCGGCATTCTCAAACAGAGTTCCATCGCCAAGGGTATTGACACGAGTCTGCACCTCGGTAGCGATGTTGGCAGAGGCAATCTTTACGATGTCCTCCTGCTGCGGTGTAAAGTCGTCGTCCTGTGAGCAGGCAGTGAAGCCGAGGGCGAAAACCGCAAGTGCGGTGTATTTATAGATTTTCTTCATTGTCTCTTTCATTTATCAGTTAGTTTCCATATTTCCTGTTGTACCTTCTTCTTCACCATTGGCATCTCCATTTTCCCAACCTTTAGAAATCTTCATTTCACCTGTTTGGGTAACAGTTCCACCGATAGCAACATTCATGGTATAGCGGTTGCCGCTTACAAAGCCACCAGTCGGTGCAGTGACATTGAGTGAGAACGCACGTTCCGCACCGTCAATCAAAGCCGTGATCACAATTTTGGGATTACCTGTCTGTGGTGCGAATATGGCTTCGGACATATCCTTCTCCACCTCATTAACCGTAGTCTTTCCAATAAATGCGGTGATAGCATCAGTGTAAGTTCCTGATGTTATGGTTGCAGTAGCACGGTCAAGAACAGCATCTGTACCGAAACCATTATACACAACATTTTTAATACTCTTGGTTGTGACATTGTCAAACTCCGTTCCCCAAGAATAGGTGACATCGAGTTTGCAGAGCAAGTGACGGAAACGAACACTGATATTGTCACCGTTGATGGTTACATCGTCCTCTGTAGTACTCACTGCACCAAGCAAATCACTTGCAATGACACTTTCCGCTGTGCTCTGGTCGGTCTGT
>JAZTXR010000113.1:0-2414 GCA_045636545.1 Bacteroidaceae bacterium | reverse complement strand
GTTTTACACAGCAACCCTTGACACCTGCCGAATCCACCGATGTCGGGAAATCGGCCGGTTTCTTTCCCAGTCCCGACATCAGGAAACCGGCATTGGCTGTTGCCCACCAATTGAGTCGTGTGCCGTTGGCATCTTCCTCGTGCCAGATGTTGTATGTCTTTTCAACACCAAAGCACTCAAAGCTGAATGTGGCTTCGGTGTCTATGACTGTCTGCTTTGTAAAAGAGACTTCATAATCCTTACCCCAATTGCCATCCTCGGATGTTGTGTGGTAATAAAGGTATATGCCGCGGTCACCATTCTCCTCAATGCGGTCGAGCTTTTCAATCTGCGCTCCGGGTGTAAGTTCAAACTGCGGGTCAAGCTGCGCCAAAGCTTCAATACCTACCTCTTCATTAACATAGAACCTTACAGCAGTATTGCTTATGATTGGTTTACCTGATAAAATATCCTTGTTTCCTTCGAGCCATGAACTCTTTACTGCGAGAATGTCACATTCGGCATTGGGTGCCTCTTCCTGAATACATGAAGTGAACAGTGCTATTGTTGCAAGAACAATAAAGCAGATAGGATGTGTTTTTTTCATAATGAAAATTTAGAAGCTGTTTGGATTTCTAAAAAAACTTACAGAAGCCTGTAATTTCGCCGTTTTCACTCTATGAAAACTTGGCGATATAATTTCAAGCGGTTTCTGATAATCGGCGCAAAGATAGGTAAAAATATTAATATGGTAAAATAGACAACCCCTTATTGTCATATACGCACGCCAGCCGAGAACTCAAGATATTCGGCCTTTATGCTGTGCGATTTGATGGCGAATCCCAGGAATGTGTCGCCCAGCTTGGGGAAGTAATATCTGAATCCGGCCTTTTCGTAGTGCCATCCGCGTTCGCGGTCTCCGGCCTCTTTGGCAGCCTCGCCGTTTACACCTTTGTGGCGGTATGGATATGCCCCAATGGCAACGTGCACGGCAAAGTTCTTCCAATACACCTCCTGAACGAATGCCAAGCCAACAGATATGGGGCTGTAGCCGGGGCTATTGTCAACCTCTTCATCACCATAGAATATCCTGTCGCTTGCCTCAAGCTCCTTCATGTTCGACGAGTAGAAGACATCGACACCCACACCGCTTGCATATCTCAAGGAGTAACGGTACAGAGCATCAAAACTGAGCGAGAGCTTGGGGTGCGCCTTGAGCTTAATCCGGCTTTTCTTTACGGGGTCGCTTTCACTCTCCACCTGTGCATTCCACTCGGCCATACAGGTGTGGACACCGCCACCGAGTACAATCATATATTGCATGCCACGTTTATAGTCGGCTTTCAGCGGTGTGGTGCCTTTGTAACTCTGGTGGTCATAGTCCTCGAGGCGGTAGCGTGCAAACAGTCCTCCTCCCAAGGCATTCAGCGCCTCATTGGGGAGTGCCAGGCGACCGTTGGAGAAGTGGCGGAACATAGCATCGGCACCAATTTCCCATCTCTTGCCCACGTGTAATTTAATGAAAGCGCCGGCGCCGAAATAGGCCATCACCGGCGAGCTCAACCAGTTGTTGCCGGGGTTGTTCACCGGGTCATACCTGTCGGGATTGTATGTGATACCAAAATCAAGAAGATAGCCCATAGAAACATACTTTCTGCGCATCAGGGAACGTTCGAACGAGCCAAAGACGGTGTAAAGGTCCGAGAATCTTGTCTGGTCATAGAATTTGAAGTTTCCCATTCTGGCTACCGAGAAACCGAAATTGAATATGGGATATCCGAACTTCTGCGAAAAGACCGAGCCATCTTCGGGGTTTGTCTGCAAACCTACCGATGCCTCGTACGTCATATATCCGTACGACTTGAGGTTGGGTCTTGTCCTTTCCATGTCTGCGCCATACCAGCCGTGTGCAGTGAACATCAAATCCTTACTCTTGAACTTCTGTGCCTGTGTCTGCTGCATGAGTGCAACCGACAGAAAAAATAATGCGATGACCTTTGTAAAAAATCTCATATCCGTCATAGATTGGTTTTGGGCTGCAAAGTTACAAAAATATCGCGATATATATAAAGAAACTTTTAAAAAGCATTTTTATTACCTTGATATGGTACACTTTGGCTTGCTTAATGAAAATCCCGAGAATCGCAGTATCCGTAAGCATCCGCTAAAGTACCCGTTGTAAATGAAAGAGAGCAAGGGCTGCAATCCATTCATTTGAGTTGCAGCCCTTAATGTTAACGTGAGTTCGATATAAGAATTAATACTAAAATTTAGCGTGTTTTGTCATCTCGAACGTACGTGAGAGATCTCTTATTTTACGATATTTTTGAGATCCCTCGTCGCTACGCTCTGTCGGGATGAACTGTGTTAAAATTCAAATAAATTAAGCATAAAATTCACAGTATGCACAATTGTTCTTCACAATAGCGAAAATC
>JAZTXR010000112.1:0-6470 GCA_045636545.1 Bacteroidaceae bacterium | reverse complement strand
GGGCAAGGCAGCATACGTGCTTTCAATGGTAGACGGCGAGGTAGGCATGTACCGTGCCGAGCTTACAGGCCACAGCTTCCTCAACAACGCAAACAAGGCATATCTGTTGTTGGATAGCAACAATTTGGGTGTTTATGACGACGAGTGGGATACCTCTGCCGGCGGCCAGTTGAGCAATGGTTACCGTTTCGACTTCGGTGGCATCACAGGCATTGAGAATGTGAAAGGTGAAAGCGGAGAGGTAAAAACTATCTATGACCTCAGCGGCCGCGCAGTTGAGAACCCAAGCAAAGGCTTGTATATAATCAACGGTAAAAAGGTTTTGGTTAAGTGATTGACCTGTAACAACAACGCGAATTGACTTCGCGTACATAGAAAGGGCGAACACATCGGTTCGCCCTTTCTCGTTATAGCGCAAAAGGATTTTGCTGTTGTTGTTGAACCCCCTCCGCAACTCCGTTGCTCGTCCCCCTTGAAAGAGGGACAGTTTTTAGTACCCTTTTTTTGTTCGCGATTTGGGCGGACACGGCATGCCGTGTCCTTACGGTCGTGTTACTTGTTCGCGTTTTTGGGCAGGCACGCAGGGCTGCCCAGCGAGAGCAACCACGCCACTACGATGCTCACTGCCATGCCTATGGCTCCAAAGAGCAGGAAGTTGGCACTGGTGTATTCACTCATGCAGAATACTACAATCTCACCAGCCACAAAGCCTGCGAGTGCAGCATAGCCCTTGACACGTTTCATGAACACTGCAATGAAGAACAGTCCGCCCAGGCCGCTGGTGAGCAATCCCAGGGCTTCGTTGAAGAAGTCGAGGAATGACTGTATGTTCCATGTGGCCATGAACAGGGCAAGCAGCAGGCCTACAACGCCGCTGACCACAGATGCCCAGCGGGCAACGACCACAAGCTGCGAGTCGGTGGTAGCGGTGCGGAAGCGTTTCCAGAAGTCGATGGAGAACGCTGTGGCAACGCTGTTGATGTTGCTTGATATGGTGCTCATTGTTGCCGCGAAGATGGCTGCTATGAGTGCACCGGCAATGCCGGCAGGCATCTGGCTCATCATGAAGAAGGGGAATATGGCATCGGACTGTCCCATGGTGATGTCAAGCTCCGCAGGGTGGGTCTTGTAGAATGTGTAGAGGCCTGTGCCTATCATATAAAAGGCTACTGAGACGAACACGCTCATCACACCGTTTACAAGAATGCCACGGCCGGCCGATTTCTCGTCGGGGGTGGTGAGATAGCGCTGTATGACGGTCTGGTCCGAGGTGTAGGATATAAGGTTGTTGGCAAGGCCGCCCAAGATTATTACCCACCATGTTGCTTGTGACCAGGAGCTGCTCCAGTCGAAGAGGCGCAGCTTGTCGTTCTCAAGCGCAATGTTGATGCAGCCGCTTATTCCTCCCTCGGTTTCAACGGCCAGGTATATTACTGCAAAGATGGCACCGAAAACAAGTATCAGGCCCTGTACTACGTCGCCCCATATTACGGCCTCGACACCGCCCATGGTACAGTAGATTATTGTAACTAGTCCCATGAGCACGATGCACAGGTAGATGTCGATTCCAGTCACGGCTGTGAGTGCCAGCGAGGGGAGGTATAGCACGATGGCCATGCGCACAATCATGAATACACAGAAGAGTGCAGAGGCCAGCATGCGGGTGAAGAGGTTGAAACGCTGCTCGAGTATCTCGTAGGCACTGGTCACGTTGAGCTTGCGGAAGTAGGGGAGATAGTACTTTATGACGGGCAGGCTGACAAGCAGAATCATCCACAGCATGGGGTAGTAGGTCCAGTCGGTGGTGTAGGCCTTGGCCGGGATTGTCATATAGGTGATTGCCGAGAGCATGGTGGCGTAGATGCTTATGCCGGCTGCCCACCAGGGGATGCGGCCACCGCCCTTGAAGAAGTCGTCGGCGCCGTTCTCCTTGCGCATGAAGTATATACCCATTCCCAACATTGCTGCAAGGTAGAAGACAAGCACAGCCCAGTTGAGCCAACCGAAGCTCTTTTCGTTACTCACCTCAATGTGTGAAACGTCGGTACTGCGCACGCCGGGCATCAGTTCACCACCGCTGTAACTCCATCCTTTGCCACCGGTCTCCTGTGTCAGGCAGGCACCGGCGCGCGCAAGCAGGCTGTTGCCGGGAAGTAGCCCCCATGAGTCGGTGATTGTGTGGTAGGTGAGCACATCCTGGCGGAATCTGTACCAATCGGGTGTGTGGCGCAGATAGAGGCTGTCCTGGCGGCCTTCGATGGCGCTGAGGAAAATGTCGTGGTCGACACCGCCAAAGAAGAGTACGTGGCTGTAGCCTATTGTGCTGCAGGTGCTGCCTACCATGGCCTGAACGTGTTGTGTACGCTTGCCGTCAACAGCGGCATGGCTCCATGCCTGTGATGGTGCTGTGCGTTTCCATTGCGCAGGTGTTGCTGCGCCGTTCTTCAGCTCTGCAAGGGTAATATATACGCCGTCGGTGTATACCTTTGCCTCCATACTGTCTGTCTTTGGCCGGTAGCCTCCAAAAATGAAGAGGGCATAGCCTGCAGCTGTGTTCTGCACCGCCGCGCAAGGCTGCAGGCGACATTCATCGGGCAGGGTAGCAACCATGCTCCATGCATTGCTTTCCCCTTTCCCCTTTCCGCTTTCCGCTTTCACCTTTCCGCTCGATAACTCCAAAGCATACACCTTGTTGTTAGGAACACCATTGCTCTGGCCTCCGGCTACCCAGATTGTGCCATCGTAGTATGTGGCGGCAAAGTTATCCAATCCTACAGGTAGCGATGCTATGGGAGTGGATGTGCCGTCTGTGGCATTGATGAAGAGGCATTCGCTTGACGAGGATGCCGCATCCATTCCGCCAAGGTACACTGCACCGCCGGGCACCTGCACGCTTGCGCCGTAGGCGCGTGGGTAGAACACCTTCTGTCCGCCATCGGCACAGGGTACATCGGGGAAATTGCATCCTCCGTAGGTGTGTAGTCCGTTGTCGGTCCATGCTGCATAGTGGCCCGAGACTGCTTTCTCCAATGGCTGTGCCGGTGACACGGTGACTTTGTTCTGCGCTATGCCCAGCACAGAGCAGAGGAGTGTGAGTGAAAGGAAAAGATATTTTTTCATAGAATATAGTAGACCACCTCTTGCTCCATCTGTTGGGGTTGGAGGTGGTCTGTGTGTTTTGTTGTTAATAGGTTGCCTTCATTTATCGGGCTTTTTATTTATCTCCTGTGAGTATGTTGCATAGCTCGAAAGACATTATCATCATTCTTGGAATGTGGAAAGGCCCTTTGAAGATGTTGCCCTTGGCGGGCTGTGCCACAGTGCCGTCGCGGTGCAGGTAGCCGTACCACTCGCCACACTCGCTGTCGGGGAAGTGGGCGTATGTCCACTCGCTTATCTGCTTGTGCCAGATGAGGTACTTGTCGTCGCCTGTTGCCTCGTATGCATAGAGTGTGGCAATGATGGCCTCGGTCTGCGGCCACCAGAACTTCATGTCCTGTGAGTAGTCCTGTGGCGGGAGGTTCTTGCAGTCGCGGAAGTTGATGATACCGCCATACTGCTTGTCCCAGCCCCACTCCCAAGACCAGTCAAGAATCTGCAGAGCCTGGGCTGTCAGTTCCTTGTCCCAACCGCGGTGCTTTGCCTCCTCGAGAAGGAACCATGCAGTCTCTATGCAGTGGCCGGGGTTGATGAGACGGCCATTGATGGTGTCGATGAACTCGCCGTTTGTGCCAACGGTCTCAAGAAGCGCCTTGAATTCGGGCTTCATGAAGTCCTTGAGCGAAGCTATCGACTCGTCAATCTGTTGGTCGAGCACAGGGTCGCCGATGACGTTGCGTATGCGCGATGCTGTGTTTATGAGAATCATTACCAGTGAGTGCCCCTTTGCCTGCAGTGATGGCAGGTACTTGGGTTCCATGTATCCCGGTGTGGCTACGAACTTGCGTATATCCTTGAATAGGTTCAAGGCCTTCTGTGCGTATGTCATGTCACCGCTTGCCTTGGCGTACTCGGCCATGGCAATGGCCGCGAAGCTCTCCGAGAATACATAGCGGCGCTTGCGCAGCGGTGTGCCGTCGGCCATCACCTCAAAGTACATGCGGCCGTCGGTGTCGGAGCAGTGTGCCTCAATGAAATCTATGGTGCTTTTGGCTGCTGCAAGCCACTCGGGGTTCTTCTCTATTGTGTTGTATGCAAAACTGCACACAAATGCAAAACGTCCCTGGAACCACACCGATTTTGTGCTGTCGATGAGTGAGCCGTCGCGGTCTAAACATGTGTAGACACCGCCGTTCACGCGGTCGAGTCCGTTCTTGAGCCAGAAAGGCATAATATTGTTTACGAGGTCGTCGCGGTACTGCTGCGCCCAACCTT
This sequence comes from Bacteroidaceae bacterium, assembly GCA_045636545.1. Lineage (GTDB taxonomy): Bacteria > Bacteroidota > Bacteroidia > Bacteroidales > Bacteroidaceae > HGM04593. The sequence goes on along the minus strand of JAZTXR010000112.1, from coordinate 2,096 downwards.
TCAGGTATTCATTCCAATTCATAGTGTTGATGTTTTTTATAAGGTCTTTAATGTCTTTAAAGTCCTCAAGGTCTTTAGTGTTTTTTCTTCTCAGAACTTATTGCAACGCTCGAAGAAGTTGATTGCCTCGAGCTCCTTGCGCATGGCTGCCTCCTCTTCGTCTGTCATGTTCTGGAAAGGGGTGCGGTTCTTGCCAAGGTCAAGGCCGATGAGCTTCATTATGCGCTTGCCGCCCACGATGTTGCCGCGGTAGTGGCAGATGACGTTGATGACCTCCTGTGAGAAATTCTGCAGCTCGCGTGCCTTCTCAAGGTCGCCTGCGTTCCATGCATCGATGATGCCGGCAAGGTTGCAGCCGTTGTAGTTGGTTGTGCCGCCTATGCCGCCCTGTGCACCGCCCATGGCAAGGCAGGGTAGTATGGTCTCGTCCTGGCCGTGGAGCATATCGAACTTTCCGTTCTTGTAAAGTCGGCACTGGTTATATTCGTAGAGGCTCTCGTATGTGTATTTGATGCCTGCAAAGTTGGGGATGCGGCCGTCTACCGCTTCAAGGAACTTCACCATTGGAAGGAAAGCACCGTTGAATGCCGGTATGTGGTAGAAATAGAAAGGCAACTCTGGAGCTGCCGATGCAATCTCCTCGCAATATTTCACCAGCTCCTCAACGCGGCCCACCTTGGGAAATGGAGGTGCCATTGCGCCAATGCCGAACACTCCCATCTTCTGTGCGTGCTCGGCCATTCTGCGGCTTGACTTCACACAGGTGCTGCCTACGTGGACTATGATTTTGAAGCCCTCGGGAGCTGCGGCTACCCACGCCTCGGTGAGCTTTATGCGCTCCTCCTCGGTGAGCATGTATCCCTCGCCCGATGAGCCGTTGATGAATACACCCTTCATGCCGTTCTTGGCAAGCATCTGCGCGTATGCCGGGATTGGTTCGTAATTCACTTCGCCGTTCTCGTAGAATGGTGTGAACGGGGCATCAATGAGGCCGATAATCTTTTCCATAATCTATATATAGTTATAAGTTGATAAATTCGCGTTCATACGTGTGCGCACACACCTATACCAATCTACAAAAAAAAGAAAAAATATCAGAAACTGCAAATTTGTGTCTTAAAATGTTAACGGATAGATGTTGCTTTATTATCTTCGCGTGCAAATTGCACAGTGATGAATATTCAGCCTATAGCATATTACCATTCACAACTTACCACAAAATTCGGTGTGCCGCGGCAGAGCGGGCTGGTGCCGGAGCTTGTGGGGCGCATTCTCTTTGAGCCCGGGTATTGTAATGCCGATGCTTTGCGTGGCATTGAGGGATTCGACTATCTGTGGCTGATATGGGGATTTTCGCTCAATGGCAAAAAGGAGGGTGAGTGGTCGCCGCTTGTGCGCCCGCCGTTGCTTGGCGGTAACGAGTATATGGGAGTTTTCGCAACCCGTTCTCCATTCCGCCCCAACTCTTTGGGGCTGTCGTCGGTGCGTTTGCTTGGGGTAGAGGAGTGTGGTACCGCCCTTGCACTTGTTGTTGCAGGTGCCGACCTTGTAGATGGAACCCCTATTTTTGACATAAAGCCATACGTGGAGTATGCCGATGCCCACACCGGGGTGCGCAGTGGCTTTGTCGACAAGAAGCTGTGGAAGAAGGTGGTGGTGCATTTCCCCGATGATTTCCGTGTGTTCTTTTGTGATGAGGATTTTGCGGCTCTTTGCAAGGTGCTGGAGCTTGACCCCCGTCCGCAGTATCACAATGACCCGGAGAGGGTGTACGGTATGCCTTTTGCAGGGTATGATGTAAAGTTCATGGTCTCTCCCGAGGGGGTGTTGGAAGTCGTTGGTGTGGAGAGGCTGTGATTGTGTGGGCAGTTCTCTCTCTTTGCCATATAAAGGACAGATGTTGCGGAATGCAGCATCTTTTTTATATGTAATAATATAGCAGTTGACTCACATATTGAAAAACCGCGTTGGTGTCATATCGACCATACCTTAATGAAAAAATCATAAGATGTTTTGTTTTACGAAGCTACTACCGCTCGGCAAAGCAAGTAAACTTTCTTTGCTCTCGCCTAATCGTAGCTTTCGATGAGCGGTAG
>JAZTXR010000111.1:0-1933 GCA_045636545.1 Bacteroidaceae bacterium | reverse complement strand
ATATCTTTATTCAAAGATAATAAACCAATTATTATACGCCTATTTTTTTATCTCATCGGTCGGGGAGCGCCCTGCGGCAAGGGGCGGGACCACCCGTCCCGACGAGCAACGGTATTGAACGAATGCAAACATAGTAACTACATTTCCGCTTTAACCACACTTCGTGTGATTGAACCTCGGCCGCGCTCATTGCGTGCGTAAATAAATTTCCGCCCATTCGCTTGCACGAGCTTTCACTTTTCCGCTTTAATCGCACACAGGGCGCACCGACAAACCGTAGCAACGGTGGTTGCTGTACCAGTCATAGTCGCCGCTGCTGAAGTACAAGTAGCAAGCGTTGTAGCTGTCGCTCCCGCTCAACGAGCTCGACCAGTAGTAGCCGCGGCTTCCACTGTAGCCGAGATTCGTACCGTGGCGGTAGCCCGCAGCAGGGAGGAAGATGCTATTGCCGTTGGTCTTGCTTGTTACCTTGTAACCGTTAACGCCGTTCTGTGTTATCCAAGTCCAGGTACAGTTGTTGCGGAGTTCGTTCAGTTCTGCCTTTGTAGGCATACGCCAATCACTGCCCCATTTTACATGAGCTACATCATCTTCAAGGTCAAGGGTTGTTTTGTTATCTACCGTGCCATAACTGCTGTCAATGCAATATTTGGTCATTGTAGAAGAACTACCGTTGCACCATTTGTAGGTACTCCAGTAATAGTATTCTTTCTCCTCAGTCTCGCCCCAAGCATAGTAATCGCCATACTCATGGGGCTTTGTGGCACCCACATTAAAGGTTGCCCATTTTACGCCACTGGGCAAGCCAAGGTCAACATATTCGTAAACTAATTGCTCAAACCGTGCCACCAATGTAATATCACCGTTCACTGTGAACGTATATTCCGCATCGGTGAACGTATATTCCGCATCGGTGCTTACAGGTTCCTCATTGCCATCAACGTACCAACCATCAAAAACGTAACCTTCATCGGGGGTTGCAACAACTGTTACAGTTGAACCCGTTTCAAATTCAGCCGATGTGCCTTCCTTGTACTTAATGGCAACGCCGCCATTGCCGGCACTGCTGACAGTGACGGTGTATTTTGCCCATTTACCGTACACAGGGCGCACCGTAAAGCCGTGGCAGCGGATGGCGTAGTGGTACCAGCCACAGGAGCGGCTGTCGAAGTACAAGCTGTAGGCGTCGTTTTCGTAGCCGCTGCTTTCGAGTTCGAGCAACGAACTCGACCAGTAGTGGCCGTAGCGGCCACTGTCGTTGAGATCCGTACCGTAGCGGCGGCCCGCTGCCGGGAGGAAGATGCTGTTGCCATTGGGGCCGGTAACTTTGTAACCGTAGACGCCGTTCTGTGTTGTCCAGGTCCAGGTGCAGTTGCTGTCGAGTTCTTTCTGTTCTGCCTTTCTGGGCATGCGCCAAGTGCCACCCCATTTTACATGAGCTACATCATCTTCAAGGTCAAGGGTTGTTTTGTTATCTACCGTGCCATAACTGCTGTCAATGCAATATTTGGTCATTGTATTGTTGCTGCCCTTGCACCATTTGTAGGTACTCCAGTCATAGCTTTCTTTCTTCTCAGTCTCGCCCCAAGCATAGTAATCGCCATACTCCTCGGGCCTTGTGGCACCCACATTAAAGGTTGCCCATTTTATACCACTGGGCAAGCCAAGGTCGACATATTCATGGCCATTAGACATATCATATAGTACCTCTATAAGAAGGCTTTTTTCCTCGCCGCTTGGCAGGCCGGTGAGCGAAGCTGTCAGTTGTGAGTTTCTTTGTTGACCGGTAGTATTTTCGGATGCCACAATATAGAAAGTATTATTCGCGGCATCGTGCTGCAGGGTGTACCAGTCATCGGCCTCAGGCTTTGTGATGGTATATGTGCTGTCGGCGGTTATGGTGTATGTCCCGCTTGTTCCACCGGCAAGAGAG
>JAZTXR010000110.1:0-36255 GCA_045636545.1 Bacteroidaceae bacterium | reverse complement strand
ATAGAAGACCTTGCCGGCCGCAGCCGTGGCAATTGGGGTAACCTGTGGTAATCAAAGACACAAGAGAAACCTTTTGAAGTAGATTTTTTCATTCCATTCCCGATGAGGCAGTCTTGCTTTATCGGGAATGTCTTTTTGCCCAAACCGCGAGCAGATAGCACCAATCGTAGGGACACGGCATGCCGTGTCCGCCCCTACGGTTTATGTTTTTTGACTATAAAAAATGACTTGAACTGAAAAAACGCGTAGATGTCATGTCGACCGTAGTGGAGAAATCCCGTTTTATTGCATTATTCTGATGGTTCTGTCGAACTCCCTCCGCAACTTCGTTGCTCGTCTCTCTTTTGCAATGAGGGACAGTTTGGGTTTCTTTAACCCTCATTTGTCTCTCTCCTTGTTGAAGATTGTGAATGAGTATCCTATCCTTGCTGTTATTGTGGTGTTGGCCGAGCGGCCGAAATCATCAGTCTTTGAATTGTGGAAAATATCGGAAAGGCCATAGAAGTATCTGCCTTCGATAAAGAAATTGCCGATGCTGCTTCTGTATTCAAGCCCTAATCCGCCGGCAATGCCATATTCGAACCTGTTTTCAGTTTTCTTGCCGTAGAGTGGTCTGATGGTGGACGGACGGTTCTCGGGCTTCCAGTCACCGTTGTACTTTTCGCTTTCGCTGAGTTGAAAACCGAACTGCGGGCCAAGGTTCAGGAAAAACTGGAAACCGCGCTTCTCTTTACCCCATGACACGTGGGCAAAGAACGGCACTTCGATATAATTTGCCAGGCGGCTGTAGTAGTTGGCTGTGCCGTCGTCGAAATCCTCTATCATACCACGTTGCGAGAAGTTGACCTCCAGCTGTGTGGCGCATATCATGCTGAAATACTTCTCGCTTGTGTAGCGTACGTGGAAACCGCCGTCCACTCCTTGGTGCAGCCCCTGCCTGATGGATGGCTGCATCTCCATCCTGTTGAGGTTCATACCACCCGAGAGACCAATTTCCAGGCTGCTCCTGGGGCTCTCTACCTGAGCCCAGGCTGCCATGCACGACATTGTCAGCAAAAGGGCTGTTATGTACAGTCTGTTTCTCATCTTCTGTTTTAATATATGGGTGTGGGGTTATAGTATGACCTCCTGATAGCCCTCCTGGAACCTGTCCTGGTCAAAGTCCATCTTGTCAATGTAGTACTCGGGGCAGAAGTGTATGAAGAAGAATTTCTTGTTTATGAAACCATCCTTTTCGCTTATGCGCTCGAACTTGAAGTCGGACTGCACGGGGTTGAATGGCACGCGTTCTATGTTCTCGTGCATCTGGTTGCCATAGAGGCTTGCAGCAAGCAGGAAGAAGTAGCCGGTGTCATAGCCCAACATTCCATAGCGTGGGTATATGTTCTGTATGCCACGGTTGTACCAACGGATGAAATCCTCCTGGAATTCTGCCACGCGTGGCAACGCATAGTGGCTGTAGAAAGTTGCGTAGAAATAGGTGTCTGCCTCATACATCAGTTCTCGTGTGTCCTTGGCGTGTATCTGCCACTCGGGATAGCCGAAGAGCTTGAATTTTGCTACATTCAGTGAGTCGATACTCTTTGCGTGTAACAGCGAAGGGAGCAAAGTGTTCAGTGTGATTGCCGATGAGGATGTGGGAATGACGACAAATTCCCTCTCTTCAATAAATGCCTCGGAGAGTGTGTGGAGCACTGTGTCGCCATTGGATATAAGTTCCATGGGCAGGGTGGTGTAGGGGATGCTGTCCTTTATGAGCTCGGCGGTGAGGCTCTTTACAAACTCCTTCTTGTTGTTGTCAGTGGTGTCCTCTACAAAGATTACGTTGGCATTTGGGAATGTCTTTGTGAATCTTGAACTTATCTCGGGCAGGATGAATGACTGTATGCCGTTGGCTACATATACGGTGGGGTTGTCAATGGCTTCGTCCTTCTTGCTCGAGAATGGTATCAGCAACGGTATCTCGCGCTCTTTTGCAAACTTGGCAAGCTCTTTGTTGTGCTTGGGGTACGATGCACCGATGAGCAATTCCACCTCGTCGAATGCGCTGCTGCCGAGCAGGCTGTCGAGGCTGTTCTCCTTTTGGCCGGCATCGTATGTGTTGATGACGAAAGAGTAGCCTTCGCGTTTGAGCTGTTCAACGGCCATTAGCAGTCCCTGATAGTATTCCACCATGCGGCTCTGCTCCTTTGGTGCATAGCTGTCGAGAAGGAACGAGAGTACAACTGCTACGTTCAGCACCTTGTCGTCGTTTATGCCTTTTCTGACGGTTTTTACAACCTCCTGTTTTTTCTCTTCTACGACCTCCTTTATTGCAGGCTTTTTCTCCGGTGCCGGAATGTTGAGCACCATCTTGCGTTTTAGCTTCCTGTTCAGCAGTGTGGGGTTCGCTTCAATGAGCTCCTCGACAGTGATGCCATAATCCTTGCAGATGGATTCGATGCTCTCTTTACGCTGTACCTTGTGTGTGCCCACAATCACGGGTCTCTTCTCATCCTTTACCAGTGGAGCGGTTGCTGCAGCTTTGGTCGTATCGGTTTCATTCCCTTTTACCGGGATTACAATGGTTTCTCCTGCGCGGAAATTGCTGATGGAGAGACCGGGGTTTGCGGCGCACAGCTCGTCGGTGGTGATGTTGTACATCTTGCTCAGACGATAGAGTGTCTCGCCGGGCTGTATGGTGTGTCTCTTTGTGTTCTTCCCATCCTTTGCCTTCGCAGTCTCCTTGCTGTTGCTCGGGATTATGAGCTTCTGGCCTATCGAGAGTTTCTCGGCACTGCCGGGGTTGAACTTTATTATCTCGTCGACTGTGGTGTTGTATAGCTTGGAGATTGAGTACAGGGTCTGTCCTTGGGCTACCGTGTGGCTTACGATGTCGGCTTTCTGTGCGCTCAGGGAGAGTGTCATCATTGCAACGGCAATGGACAGAAGTATTCTTTTACTGGTTTTCATACGTAACAAATATGATGTGTTGCAATCCGTTTTTTTATGGAGTGAACCGAATTTCCTGCGAAGATACGAATTTATTGTCAATATATCATATTGAAGATGCAAAAAACGTGCTGTATTCTCTGCAGTGGAGCTTTGGAAGGCAAAGTTGTTGCGTGTAGAATTAAATAACGTTGTTTGTCTATGTTTTTTCGCGCGGATTTACTACTTTTGCTTTTCATAGTGCTCCCGGTGTGCCTTGCAGGCGGCGGGTGCCGAATAAAGAAAATGATGACAGGAATGAAAAAGAGAGTTCTATCCATATTGTTGTTGATGCTGTGCCTTGCAGCCAACGCACAGAAAGATATCAAGGCGCCCGAGCCTACTGCGCTTGTGGTTGATTCAAAAGGTATGCTCACAGACCTGAAGGTGGGCGAGGAGTATTCGGGCGAAGCGCCTGTGACGGTGAGGTTCTATGCCAATGCCCCCGAGGAAGAGGGCTATTCGCTCACCTGTGTGTGGCAGTTCTTCAAGGAAGGCGAGGAGGAACCCTATCTTGTGCGCCATGATGCCGATGTGGAGATTGAACTGCGCGAGAGCGGTTCTATAACCGTAATGCCCAACATAACATATACAAGCATTGAGGATAGCGAAATCTTCTGGCCTTTCGATGCCGAGACCTATCAGCCGTTCAGCATAATACTTGCCGAGTCGGCGCTTGAGGCTCCCAATGCCTTTTCACCCAATGGCGATGGTGTCAACGACTATTACAATGTCTTCAATGTGAAGTCGATTGTGGAATTCCACGGTGCCATATATAACCGCTGGGGGCAACAGATGTATAGTTGGGGTATTGACGAGATGGCTGTCGAAGGACATGGTTGGGATGGTACCTACAAGGGCAACCCGGTGAAGGACGGTGTCTATTTTGTAGTCATAAAGGCAAAGGGTGCCGACGGTATCGAGTATGATATCAAGCGTGATGTAAATGTGTTGCGGGGATATTCCGAGAGCGTAGATTAAGGTTATAATATAGCAGTTGACCAACATGCTGAAAAACGCGTATATGTCATGTCGACCGTAGTGGAGACATCTCGTTTGCCATTGTAGAGATCCATTGCCTACGGCGATTTTGCAAACACTCGTTGTAAAAAGTCAAGTAAACTTGGTTTTAACTCGTTCAATTGCAAAATTCGACTGCGCTCAGACGTGCTGTTGAGAGCTTGCTCGAAAAATGACATTTGGGGTCAACATCTATATTGTTGTTTAAATTAAACAGTGATGATGGAGAACGAAGAGAAAGGAAAGATTGAGGTCTTTGGTGCCAGGGTGCACAACCTGAAGAATGTGGATGTGGAGATTCCGCACGATTCGCTCACGGTGATAACCGGTCTCAGCGGCAGCGGAAAGTCATCGCTTGCCTTCGATACAATCTTTGCCGAGGGACAGCGCCGTTATCTCGAGACATTCTCGACGTACGCACGCAACTTCCTGGGCGGAATGGAGCGCCCCGATGTGGACAAGATTACCGGCCTGAGCCCTGTAATCTCCATTGAACAGAAGACAACCAACAAGAACCCGCGCTCAACGGTGGGCACGACAACCGAGATATATGACTATCTGCGCCTGCTCTATTCGCGCGCGGCCGATGCCTATTCGTATCTCTCGGGCGAGAAGATGGTGAAATATACCGAGGAGAAGGTGCTTGAGCTGTTGCTCGATGCATACGACGGCAAGCGCATATATATACTTGCTCCGCTTGTGAAGAACCGCAAGGGACACTACAAGGAACTGTTTGAGCAGATGATGCGCAAGGGCTACCTCAATGTGCGCATTGACGGCGAGCTGTGCGAGATGTCGCGCGGTATGATGCTGGAGCGTTACAGGAACCATGACATTGAGGTTGTCATTGACAAGCTTGTGGTGGATGCCAAGGATACCCAGCGCCTGAAACAGAGCCTTTCGACAGCGCTTGCGCAGGGCGATGGCCTGGTGATGATAATGGAGATGCCGTCGGGCGAGGTGCGCCACTACAGCAAGCGCCTCATGTGCCCTGTGACGGGGCTTGCATATAAGGAGCCCGACCCTCATAACTTCTCGTTCAACTCCCCGCAGGGCTTCTGCCCAAAGTGCAAGGGATTGGGCGTGATAAGCAGTGTGGATGTTGACAAGGTTGTCCCCGACCGCACCCTCTCGGTCTATGACGGTGCTCTGGCGCCGCTTGGCAAGTACCGACGTTCGTCAATATTCCAACAGATTGAGGCTGTGCTGGCACGTTACGATGCCGATTTGAAAACCCCGATAGAGGAGCTGCCCGATGAGGCGCTCGACGAGATTCTCTATGGCTCGCCCGTGCCGTTGAAACTGAGCAGCACGTCCGAGATGTTCTATGACAGCATCTCGACATACGACGGCCTTGTGAAATATATACAGCTGCAGAAGGAGACAAGCACCTCGGCCAAGGAACTCCGTTGGGCCGAGCAGTTCTCGGCAATGCAGACCTGCCCCGAGTGTGGCGGTGCGCGCCTCAACAAGGAGGCTCTGCACTACCGTCTTGCCGGGAAGAATATATCGGAGCTTGCATCAATGGACATCACAGCCCTCAATGAGTGGCTTGAGCAGCTCGATGGTTCGCTCACCGAGAAACAGCGTGCCATAGCCGGGGAGATTGTAAAGGAGGTGAAGACACGCATCGGATTCCTGCTCGATGTAGGTCTGGGTTATCTCTCGCTCAACCGCTCGTCGGTCTCACTGTCGGGTGGCGAGGGGCAGCGCATACGTCTTGCAACGCAGGTGGGTTCGCAGCTGGTGAATGTGTTCTACATTCTCGATGAACCCAGCATCGGTCTCCATCCGCGCGACAATGACAGGCTCATAGGTTCGCTCAAATCGTTGCGCGACATTGGCAACACCGTTATTGTGGTGGAGCATGACCGCGATATTATGCTTGCATCCGATTACATCATAGACCTTGGCCCCAAGGCCGGTCGCAAGGGTGGTGAGATTGTCTTTGCCGGCACGCCGGCCGAGATGCTAAAGGGCAATACAATGACGGCACGTTTCCTCAACGGGCAGGAGAAGATTGAGGTGCCCGCTGTGCGCCGCCCTGGTAACGGTGAGTCCATAAGAATAAAAGGTGCTTGTGGCAATAACCTGAAGAATGTTGATGTTGAGTTCCCGCTCGGTAAGCTCATTTGCGTTACGGGCGTGTCGGGTGGTGGAAAGTCATCGCTCATAAACGACACCCTGCAGCCAATCCTTGCAAAGCACTTCTACCGTGCATTGCGCGAGCCGTTGCCATATACATCAATCGAGGGTATTGAGCATATTGACAAGATTGTCGATGTTGACCAGTCGCCGCTGGGCCGCACACCGCGCTCCAACCCGGCGACATACACCGGCGTATTCTCGGACATACGCAACCTCTTTGTTGACCTTCCCGAGGCAAAAATCCGCGGCTACAAGCCCGGGCGTTTCTCGTTCAACGTCACAGGTGGCCGCTGCGAGGCTTGCGGCGGAAACGGTTACAAGACGTTGGAGATGAACTTCCTGCCCGATGTCATGGTGCCATGCGAGGTTTGCCACGGCAAACGATATAACCGCGAGACACTGGAGGTGCGCTACAAGGGCAAGTCTATAGCAGACGTGCTCGACATGACAATAAACATGGCGGTTGAGTTCTTTGAGAATGTGCCCACAATCCTCAATAAAATCAAGGTTCTGCAGGATGTAGGCTTGGGATACATCAAGCTGGGGCAACCATCGACAACCCTTTCGGGCGGTGAGAGCCAGCGCGTGAAACTTGCAACCGAGCTTGCCAAGCGCGATACGGGAAAGACACTCTACCTGCTGGACGAGCCAACGACAGGCCTGCACTTTGAGGATATACGCGTGCTGATGAACGTTATCAACCGCCTTGTCGACAAGGGCAATACCGTGGTGATTATCGAGCATAATCTCGATGTCATAAAGATGGCCGATTATATCATTGACATGGGCCCCGAGGGCGGTCGCGACGGTGGTGTGGTAATGGCGACAGGCACCCCCGAGGAGGTCGCCGCAAAAGGCATCGGGCACACGGCAAAGTACCTGAAAGAGGAACTGGAGAGGTGAGTTGCCTGCTCAAGAACAGGTCTTAAAAAATAGATTCTCCTTGCGGACATATCATTTTACAACAAAAAGCACCTTTGAGGGTGCTTTCTGTTGAGCGGTAAACGGGACTCGAACCCGCGATGCTTTCGCATCGCTTTTCCTTATTTAATGGGTCGCGGGTTCTCATTGTTCATTTCTAAAAAAATAACGGCCACCATTGGCATGGCGACCATTACTTTTTCAGGAGCGGTAAACGGGACTCGAACCCGCGACCCTCGGCTTGGGAAGCCAATGCTCTACCAACTGAGCTATTACCGCGTTGTTGTTTCTGCCCACGAAGATACAACTTTTATTTTAATATTGTATGCTATTTTGACATTTTTAGCATTTTTAGCACACTGACAACAATTCTTCTTTATATTGGGAACGCCTCTCCCTTTTCAAGCACCTCGACGGCCTTGAGCACTGTAGAGTCGGTGAGGTTGATGAACTTGACGTGCTCGCACATTCCAAGCAGCTGGTATGTGATATTGGAATAGAGCGAGCGCTTGAGCAGTTTCTCCGATTTCCTTATCTCCTCGTTGCTTGCCTTTACACCTTTCTCTGCCGCGAATTTCACAAAGCTGTCGAATACTTGCAGTTCGTCGAGCCGTGCCGTGAGTGCTGTGTAGCTTTTGTATGCGGTGAAGTTGTGGCGGTTGTTGTTGCTGTACTTGAGTGCGAAACGGGTCAATAGCCCACGCAGCAGCACTTCGTTGCTGTATTCTGTTATGTCGGTGGTGTCGCTTGCCACGAATATGTCGGGCATGATGCCGCCACCGCCATATACCGTGCGCCCTTTCTTTGTCTTGTATATGAGCTTCTCGTTCTGGTGTATGCTGTCCTGTGAGAAGAACTCGCCACGGTTGTAACGGTCAAGGATATCCTTGTCATACTCCTCGCGGTCGCCCTTGCTGTAGGGCTTCTGTATGCAGCGCCCCGATGGTGTGTGGTAGCGTGCGATGGTGAGCCTTACCATTGAGCTGTCGCTGAGTGTGATGGGCTGTTGTACAAGTCCCTTGCCGAACGAACGGCGGCCGATGATTGTTCCACGGTCGTTGTCCTGTATTGTGCCGGCAATGATTTCGCTTGCCGAGGCCGATGTCTCATCAACCAGCACCACAAGCGGTACGTCCTTGAATACTCCGTATCCGTTGGCGCGGTCAACGAGCTTGGGGCTGTTTGCGCCTTCGGTGTACACGATTATGTCATCCTTCTTCAGGAACTGGTTGGCCATTTCTATTGCAATGCTCATGTAGCCTCCGCCATTGCCGCGCAGGTCTATGATGAATCCCTGTGCGTTGCTGTAGGCCATCTCCACCATTGCACGTACGAATTCGGTAAATGTATTCTCGGCAAAACGGTCGACTTTTATGTATGCCCACTTGTTATTGATAAGGTAATATGCCTCTATGCTTTCAACGGGTATCTCGTCGCGACGTATGACAAAATCGAGCAGGTCGGGCTCGCCATAGCGTTGTATGCCAAGTTTTACGAATGTGCCTTTGGGGCCTTTCAGCTTTTTCATTGCCTTCTCGTTGGTGCACACTCCCTTGCCCACGAAAATTGTGTCATTGACCTTGATTATGCGGTCACCTGCAAGCAGTCCCACCTTCTCCGATGGGCCGTTGCGTATCGCTTCGCTGATGTTTATGGTGTCCTCCTGGATGGTGAAGCGTATGCCTATGCCGCTGAAGCTGCTCTCCAGGTCGGAATTGCTGGCCTCTACCTCTTCAACGGGGATGTATACGCTGTGGGGGTCGAGCTCGGTGAGTATCTTGGGTATGCTGTTCTCGATGATTGAGTCTATGTCGAGAGTGTCGACATACATCCCGTCCATAATGCCCAGCACCTCGTTGATTTTGTTGTCGCGGAGAACGACGGTCTGTTTTTCAATGACTTCAATGAGCCGGTTCCTTGTGCCGAGATAGTATCCCAGCAAAAGGCACATTGTAGTTACTATTATTGGAACAATGCGTTTCATCTGCTTTGGTTTTCGCTGTCGGTCAAATCAATATACACAACCTCGATACCGGCTCTTGTGAGTAGGTCTATGCCATCGGTCAAACGGTATTTGTTGCAGTATACAACGCGCTTTATGCCGGCCTGTACAATGAGTTTTGCGCACTCGATGCAGGGCGATGTAGTCACATACATTGTTGCGCCTGCGCTGTTGTTGTTGGAGCAGGCTATCTTGGTTATGGCGTTTGCCTCGGCATGCAGTACGTATGGCTTTGTGAAGCCATCCTCGTTCTCGCATACATTCTCAAAGCCTGCCGGTGTACCGTTGTAGCCGTCGGAGATTATCATCTTGTCCTTTACGATGAGTGCGCCCACCTTGCGGCGTACGCAATATGAGTTCTCGGCCCAGATGGTTGCCATTCTCAGGTATCTCAGGTCGAGGTCGTGTTGTTTCTGTAGGTTGTTTTCCATAGTCATCTGTTATAGAACTGCATTAAGTGGTTCTTCTCTTTTATTATCTGCAGATAGTGGGTGTCGCCATCATATTTTTGGGCGTTCCTTAACATATCTGCCATTTGCCTTGCAATGGTGTCGGTGGCGCTTACCCCCTCGGTGCGTATGCTTGTGCAACTGAATTGGCGGGTCTTGCCGTCGGCGCTCCAGCGCCCGCTTATCCTGCCGCCGTTAGGGGTGGTGGCATTGAAACTGTTCTCTCCGAACATGAGGCTGTAGCTGTTCTCCTGTGACGGCCAGCGCCTGATGCCTCCCTCTTCGACGTAGGTGAGCCTCCAGTTGTGGCCTATGAATATTCCGCTTATGTCGTCGCTGCTGTTGCAGGATGCCATCATAGCCAATGCCACTGCAAAGATAGTGCTCTTTAAGGTTTTTGCAATAGTTTCCATGCTATATTATAATGATGTTTACAGGTGTGGACAGATGGTCTTTATCCCATCGCGTTCAAGCAGCGGCTCAATCTGTGGCTTGCGGCCGCGGAACCGCAGGTAGAGTGTCATGGGGTGCTCGCTGTCGCCCTTTGAGAGTATCTCCTCGCGGAACGACTGCGCTGTGTCCATGTTCATTATTCCCTCTTCCTTGAAGCGTGAGAAGGCATCGGCATCAAGCATCTCGGCCCACTTGTAGCTATAGTAACCGGCAGAGTATCCGCCCGACATTATGTGCCCGAAGTTGGTTGTGATGCCTGTCCCGTCAATGTGTGGCAATACCTTGAGCGCCTCGGTGGCAGAGTGCTCATACTCCAGGACATCGCCCTCGAATGGTTGCGATATGTTGTGCCAGGCCTGGTCGAGCAGTCCCAGTCTCACCTGGCGTATGCATTGGTAGCCGGCGTTGAATGTGCGTGCCTCCTGAATCTTGCGCAGTGTCCCGGCGGGGATGTTGTCGCCTGTCTGGTGGTGGAACGCGAAGTGCTGCAGGAACTCCTCCTCGGTGGCAAAGTTCTCCATAATCTGCGACGGCATCTCCACAAAGTCCCAAAGTACGTTGGGGCTGCAGAGTGATGGGTAGGTGACGTTCGAGAGTATCCCGTGCAGGCAGTGCCCGAACTCGTGCATCAGCGTGTTGAATTCGTCGTGGTTCAGCAGTGTGGGTTTGCCGGGCATTGGCTTGCGGTAGTTGGTCGATAGGGTTATGTGTGGCCTGTGGTCGCGCCCCGTGGCATCCTTGTACTGTGGCTTTATGCTGTCCATCCATGCGCCTGCGTGTTTGCCCTTGCGTGCGAAGAAGTCGCAGTAGAGCAGTGCAAGGTATGTCCCGTCATAGTCATATACCTCCCACACCTTTGCATCGGGGGTGAAGAGCGGGATGTCATGGTTCTGCTTGAATGTTATACCGTAGAGTCTTGTTGCAAGATAGAATGCACCGTAAATGGCTTGGTTCAGCTCGAAGTAGGGTCGTACCATTTCATCGGTGAGGTCGAATTTCTTCTCTTTGAGCCTTTCGCTGTAGTATGCGAAGTCCCAGGGCTGGAAATCGAAATCCTCTCCCTCGCAGCTCTTGGCGAATGCGGTGACCTCTTCCATCTCCTTGCGTGCCGTGGGCAGGTAGGACCATGTGAGCTTGCCCAGCATGGAGAATACCGCATCGGTGTTCTGTGCCATGCGTTCGCTGAGCACGTAGTCGCTGTATGTGTTGTAGCCGAGCAGACGTGCAAGCTTCAGGCGGCAGTTGACCGTCTCCTTCACCGTCTCGCGGTTGTCGTGCCCGTTTCCCTTTGCACCGATGGTGTCGTATGCCATGTACATCTGTCTGCGCAGTTCGCGGTTGCGGCAGAATGTGATGAAGGGCAGGTAGCTCGGGCGGTGCAGTGTGAACAGCCATCCCTCCTTGCCGCTCTCTTTGGCGTTGTTGCGGGCCGCATCCTTTACATCCTCGGGCAGGCCTTCAAGGTCGGCCTCATCGGTGATGTGCAGTGTGTATGCATCGGTGTCCTTTATGCTGTTCTCCTGGAACTTGATGGCAAGTGTGGCAAGGCGCTCGGTGAGGCGGCGGTATTCGTCGCGCTCTGCACCTGTGAGGTTGGCTCCGTTGCGCACAAAGCTGTCATATGTCTGCTTGAGCAGGCGTTGCTGTTCGGTGGTAAGATGGCTGTTGTCGCTCTCGTGGACCGCTTTCACGCGCGCGAAGAGTTTCTCGTTGAGGGTGATGTTGTTCCTGTGCGCAACGTACAGTTGCTGCATCTCCTCTTCGATGGCAAGGATATCGTCATTGTTGCACGCATTGGCAACGGCATTGAATGCGCCTATGATGTCGCCGAGCTGCAGGCCTGCGTAGTCCAGTGCGGCAATGGTGTTCTCAAATGTTGCCGGCCCGTTGCTGTTGCAGATGTTTTCTATTATGCATTCCTCCTGTCTTATGCTCTCCTTGATGGCGGGTATGTAGTGCTCCAGCGTTATGCGGTCGTATGGTATTGCGCCATAGGGGGTATCGGATGGCATCAGTAGAGGGTTCTCCTCTCTCTTTATGTTGCTGTTTGTTGTCATATATAAGAAGTTGCTTGAATCTCTCTAATGCAAAGATAGTGAATAAAGCGGGTAAAAATACTCAGGAATTCTCTATTTTGCATTTTTTATAGTTTATATTTGGCAATAATATAGATGTTGACCCAGCAATGTCATTTTTCGGGCAAGCCCTCAACAGCACGTCCGACAGAGACAATGTTGCGAGTAAGTGAGTGCAGAATCAAGTTTACTTGAATTATGCCGAGCGTGAGCGACTTCACTAAAAGTAAAGCGACGAGGAATCTCTGACAACGTTGTATGAGATGTCTCCACTACGGTCGACATGACATCTACGCATTTTTCAGTATGTGGGTCAACTGTTATATCATTACCTTATATTCAAATTCTTGCATATGATAACAATTGGCGTATGCGTTTTGTTTTCAGTGTGCAACAAAAAAGCGGGTGGCAATGTTGCCGCCCGCTCCGTCTGTATGTTTTTTATGATTGTTACAGGCTGTATGTGCCCTCGACAAGCTGTCCCATAGCCCAGACTGCGCGTACGTTCAGGTCGTGGTCGAGAATCATGATGTCGGCATCCTTGTCCTTCTGCAATGAACCCTTGCGGTCATATACGTTCATGATCTTTGAAGGTGTCTCCGAAGCCATGCGTACGGCATCCTCCAATGGAATCTCGGCTTTCTGTACCAAAGTGCGGATGAGGCGGTCCATTGTGGCTACTGAGCCTGCAAGAGCCGAGCGGTCGGCGAGTTTGCATACGCCATCCTCGATGATTACGCGTGGGTCGAACGCTGTTGTGCTGTCGCTTGCGGCGCAGGCCAAAGCATCGGTGATTACGCAGGCGCGCTCAACGCCCTTGATGCGGTGTACAAGGCGCAGGATTGTTGCTGGAACGTGAATGCCGTCGGCAACAACCTCAACGGTCATGTCGTCATGCAGGTAGATACTCTCCACTGTGCCCTCGTACTTGTACTCGCGGCGCTTGTGGAATCCAGGCATCGCATTGTAGAAGTGTGTGGCGTGTGTATAGCCGTTCTTGCGTGCAGCATGGATGTTTTCATACTCGGCCTGAGTGTGGGCTACCGAGGCAAGGATGCCTTTGGATGTGATGTATTTACCGAACTGCATTGCACCGGGCAACTCAGGGGCTGCATCCCAGCGCTTGATACAGTTCCATTTCTCAACGATGGGAATGTATTCGTTGGGGTCGGGGTTCTTGATGTTCTCGGGAATCTGACCACCTGCCATTGCCATGTTGAGGTAGTGGCCCTCAAGGTGCAGACCGAGTACTGGGCTGTTAGGCTCTGCCATAAGCTTTGTACAGGTTTCGGCAGCAGCCTCAATCATTGGAACTGTAGATGAAGACAAGGTGGGGAAGATACTTGTTGTACCGTGCTTCATGTGAGCCTTGATTGCGCCACGGAAAGCCTCTTCGGTTCCCTCCATGAAATCGTAGCCGCCACCACCGTGGATGTGAATCTCTACACCGCCGGGAACAACATACATTCCTTTGGCATCAATAACCTCTGCGCCGATGATTGCAAGGTCGCAGTTTGTGACCTCAAGAATCTTGTTGTCTCTGATGATGACTGAACCATCCTTCAACCAACCCTGTGGGGTCAGAATCTTTGCATTGATAATTTGTTTAAGCATAATGTTTTATGGTTAATTATTGTGTCTGCACTCTTTTTAAAAGCCTTTTCTGCCGGCTTTTCCTTACAAAGTTATTTAAATATTGTAAAAACGGTGTTGTTTTTTGCTCTTTTTTTTACTTGTTTTTTGTGTTTCCTTTCTGCTTCCTTTCTGCTTCCTTGGTATGGCTCCTATTCTGTGTTTCTCCGGCTCTCTGTGTGGCTGTTGTTTGTTTGATTGTCAAAATGTTGTATATTTCTTGTTTTGTTTTACAAAATGTCAGTAGTGGTGTTTTGTGTGTTTTCCTAAAATTTTGTTTTGTTTTTGATTTTAAGAGCTGTTTTCCCTTACTTTTTTTGATTTCAGCTTCGGTTTTTTGCGGTTTGTGTCGAAAAATGCTTCTCTTTTTTGTAAAAACCTTTGTCTTGTGCGGCTGCGGTGTTATATTTGCATCGGTTTTTGGATTAGCAAAAAGATAAATCAAACATATTATAATGTCAAAGCTACGTTTTGAAGTAATATCGGCAGCATTCGGTAAAAAGGCTGTCGATTTCCCTAACTGCAAGTTGCGCCCATCGGACTACTATGGCGAAAAGGTGTTCAACCGCGAGAAGATGTTCAAGTATCTGCCCAAGGAGGTGTATAGCAAGCTCATCGATGTCATTGACAACGATGCGCCGCTCGACAGCTCAATTGCCGACAGTGTTGCCGAGGGTATGAAGCGTTGGGCTGTGGAGAACGGCGCCACGCACTACACCCACTGGTTCCATCCGCTCACCGAGACAACCGCCGAGAAGCACGATGCTTTCATAGAGCATGACGGCAAGGGTGGTGTGCTTGAGGAGTTCTCGGGCAAGCTGCTTGTTCAGCAGGAACCCGATGCCTCGTCGTTCCCCAACGGTGGAATACGCAGTACATTCGAGGCGCGCGGCTACAGTGCGTGGGACCCGACATCGCCGGCGTTCCTCATTGACGATACATTGTGTGTGCCCACTGTCTTCATCTCATATACAGGCGAGGCGCTCGACTACAAGGCACCGCTTTTGAAATCACTGCGTGCTGTAGACAAGGCTGCGACAGAGGTGTGCCGTTACTTTGACAAGAATGTGAAGAAGGTTACAACATATCTTGGTTGGGAGCAGGAGTATTTCCTTGTCGATGAGGGCATGCTGCTTGCGCGCCCCGACCTCTTGCTCACAGGCCGCACCCTCATGGGGCATGACAGTGCCAAGAACCAGCAGCTCGAGGACCACTATTTCGGTTCAATCCCCAAACGTGTGGCTGCATTCATGAAGGAGCTTGAGGTTGAGGCCATGAAGCTTGGCATTCCGGCCAAGACCTGCCACAACGAGGCTGCGCCCAACCAGTTCGAGCTTGCGCCGATATATGAGGAGTGCAACTTGGCAGTTGACCACAATATGCTCATAATGGCGCTTATGAAAGAGGTGGCCCGCCGTCACGGTTTCCGCGTGCTGCTGCACGAGAAACCTTTCAAGGGTGTAAACGGTTCGGGAAAACACAACAACTGGTCGCTCGGCACTGATACCGGTGTGCTGCTCATGGCGCCCGGAAAGAATGACAAGGACAACCTGCGCTTCATCACCTTTGTGGTGAACACGCTTGCTGCCATCTACCGTCATAACGGTCTGCTCAAGGCAAGTATAATGTCGGCAGCCAACTCACACCGTCTTGGCGCGGCCGAGGCACCGCCGGCAATCATCTCAAGCTTCCTGGGCTCGCACCTCTCGTCAGTGCTCGACCACATGGAGACAACCGACGATGTCGTGAAGATTTTGAGCAAGCGCGAACTGCGCCTCAATATCCCGTCGATTCCGGAACTGATGATTGACAACACCGACCGTAACCGCACCTCTCCGTTCGCATTTACCGGTAACCGTTTCGAGTTCCGTGCCGTTGGCGCCGAGGCAAACTGTGCATCGGCGATGATTGCGCTGAACACTGCCATGGCCGAGCAGCTCACAATCTTCAAGCGCGAGGTTGACGAACTCATTGAGGCCGGTTCAACCAAGGAGGATGCTCTTGTGAAGGTTATACGCAAGTATATAAAATACAGCAAACCCATCCGTTTCGATGGTAACGGCTACAGCGACGAGTGGCGCAAAGAGGCATTGCGCCGCGGTCTCGACTGTGAGGCAAGTGCTCCGCTGGTGTTCGACCGCTATCTCGACAAGGAGAGTGTGGCAATGTTCCGCAATATGGATGTGATGACCGAGACCGAGCTGCGTGCGCGCAACGAAATCAAGTGGGAGATGTACACCAAGAAGATACAGATAGAGGCGCGTGTGCTCGGCGACCTTGCCCTCAACCATATTATCCCCACCGCAACAAAGTATCAGAGCTCATTGCTCGACAATGTGATAAAGATGGAGCATGTCATCGGCAAGGAAGAGGGTGACCGCCTCTCGGCCGAGAATATCAGTCTCGTCAAGCAGATGGCCGGGCATGTGGCCGAGATTCGCCGTCTTGTTGCCGAACTCATTGAGCGCCGCAAGGTTGCCAACCGCATTGCATGCGAGCGTGAGAAGGCTATTGCCTATCACGACACCGTAGCGCCCATGCTTGAGGAGATACGTTCCCATATCGACAACCTTGAGCTTGTTGTCGACAATGAGTTGTGGACATTGCCCAAATACAGGGAGCTGCTCTTCATTGTGTGATTTTGAATGTGGATTGATTGCTTTATCAAGGGGATGTGCATGCATCCCCTTTTTTTTAATCCTTTATACCTTATTATTGTAAATAAAGTGCTAACTTTACAAAGTTTTACAAGACTGTACAACTTCTAAATTCAATGATATGAAAAGGATTCTGTTTTTATTGTTCTTTGTTGCCACGGTACTTGGCATGAATGCCCAGGACAAGAAAGTGGCACTCAGTGGTGCATACGCCAGCAGTTTTCAGGATGGCTATGGCGCAGGAAGTGCTCTTGATGGGGATGCTTCTACAATCTGGCACAGTGCTTACTCGGGTTCGGGAACCTCATTCCCGGTTACATTTACCGTTAACCTCAAGGAGGTGTCTCATGTGGATTATATGAGATACATTCCTCGTCAGGATGGTTCAAACGGTAATTGGAACGAGGTGGACCTCTCTTATGCTCCAGCCACCAACAGTACTGCCTTCACAAAAATCGGCACTTACAAGCTGGGTGGTTCAAGCGCGGTGTATGATTTCATAATTCCCGATGGTGGAGTGGAGTGCGGCCGTGTGCGTTTTACAATCAAGAGCGGTGCAAATGGCTTTGCATCGGCGGCCGAGATAGAGGCGTACGAGATTGACAATACGAAGGCTTTGGCTTTCGCACAGTATTTCGAGGATGAGCTGTACACCGTTCTCAAGCCCGGTGTCACAAGCAGCGAGGGCATTGCCGATGCTGATGTGAAGGCTTTGGTTGACAACTTGCTTGCCGATGCTGCCGGATACAAAAAGTTCCGCGTTGGCGAGTACGAGGCCTACATGACAACCTCTACATTGAGAAACAATCTCAAAATCAGCAGCCAGTACAACAACTACGAGAACCCTACAGGTGTCTACCTGAAGGCCGGTGAGAGTTGCATTGCAGTGGCAAGTGGCATTGGCGACCACTCTGTTGGTCTGAAAATAAAGAACTGGGTCGTGAACGAGAATTCAAGTGCATATTCTTTGAAAAACGGCCTGAATGTAATTACAGCGCAGACAGAGGGTAACGTCTTTATAAACTATTACACCGATGACTTTGAGAATGCTCCAAACGTAAAGGTTCACTTTGTGAATGCACCGGTACAGGGTTATTGGGACCAGGAGACAATGACAAATGACGATTGGAAAGCGATGCTCAAAGGCCGCGATTCAAAGGATGAGACAATTATCATCACCCGCTCGCGCCACGCACAGCTCGCTTATCCGGTTTGGGCATACATTCAGTATTGTCCAGAGAATATCGACTCGTTGTTGACTCTCTACCAGCAGACACAGTGGGCTTTGCGCGACCTTTTGGGTCTTGAGAAGTATGGCCGTCAGGTAAAGAACCGTCAGTTGTTCTATGCTACCGATTATGGTTTCATGGCAGCCGGTGGCGAGGGTGCGTACTGTCACATCAATAGTCTTGGCGCCATAATGACACCCGATTCAAAGAACTTTGATTTCTGGGGTGTAGGCCACGAGTGGGGACATAACAACCAGGTTACACCGGGCTTCAAATGGAGCGGTTGCGGTGAGACTACAAACAATATCTATGCATCGTGGGCACAGCTGCACTTCAGCGGCGACAAGACCTATCTCCGTCTCGAGGATGAGGGCTCTGGTGTAGGCGAGTATTCGGGTATGCGCGGTGGCCGTATGCAGACATATTTTGAGGAGGGTATACGCAAGGGCGTTGCATGGCAGTTGCAGGATGGTCCCGACTATCATGGTGCTGTTCCGGCGGAGAAAACAGTCGACGGCTACGATGCAGATGGAAAGTATATCGGTCAGGTCAAAACCACAAGCCGTAACTATGACCACTTTGTAAAGCTTGTACCTTTCTGGCAGTTGAATCTTTGGGGTACAATGGCAGGCAAGTGTCCGGATATTATCCCAATGGTTATCGAGTCAATCCGCAAGGATGCGAACTATGGCGGCAAATACAATACCAACGGTAAGCAGCAGATAAACTGGATGAAACTGGCTTGTGACAGCGCGGGCATAAACCTGCTTCCTTTCTTTGAGAAGGCCGGAATGTTGAAGCCTATCAATGCTTACATCGAGGACTACTCGGCCGGCTGGAATGTTATCAGCGAGGATATGATAAGCGAACTCAAAGAATATGTGAGAGAACAGGGCTATCCTGCTTTCACCGAGGAAATCAACTATATCAATGGTCACAACTATCATATCTACCGCGATGGACTCGCACTCGAGGTTCCTGAAACATATAGTAGTGGTTGTGCAAAGATGACCAATGGAACAGTAAGAGTTGACCATAGCAAGGTAAAGAATGCCGTGGCGTATGAGACATACAACAGTGTCGGTGGTCTGTTGCGCATCACGATGTATGGTCTGGATGCTGTAATCAATGCCAAGACCGGTGAGCGCCGTTGTACATACGTTCTCTACCCAAGCAGTGAAAATGAACTTGAGAATGCTGCATATATTGTTGCTGTGGGCTATGACGGTACACGCAAGATGATTTATGGCGAGGCAAAAGAGGTAAAAGGTCTCGAGCCCGGCGTGTATAATATATCTTCCAAGGCTGACGGAACATCATTGAGCTGTGGTTCAAGAACCTGTGTCGAGGTTGACGGAACAATAACCTGGAACATCAAACGTGCCAATACAGATGTTGACGGTGCTGCCGACCAGGCATGGGAATGGGAGGCTGCTGATGGCGGTTTCTATCTGAAGAACTTGCAGACCGGTCTTTACTTTGGTGGAAATGACGGTGATGATATCGTTGCTCTCAAGGAAAAAAGTGATGCTGCTTTGTTGAAGGCTGCCTGTGTTGATGAACTGCAAGGTATTTACTCCTTTAATGTAGTGAACAGCAATTGCTTTATGAGTGCATCGTCGGCCGAGGTGACATCAATTCTTTTTGGCGGTTCAACCGATGAGGCTAATTTGTGGAAGGTTGAACCTGTCACATCATTCAGCATTACTGTCCCAAAAGCGGGTCTTTCAGCAGTCTGCTATCCGTTTGCATTGCGTTTGCCTGCCGAGGTGAAGGCTTATGTCGTTACAGAGGTCGCAAAATGCGTTTACGATACAAAAGAATATGATTATGGCTTTCTTGAGGAGGTGACAGGCATTGTTCCTGCATATATGCCGGTGATATTGGTCGCAGCCCAGGGTACATATACATTCGAGGTATTGCCGGGTGATGATACGCCTGCTGTCGATACTAATCTGTTGCGCGGTGTGACAATTATCGAAAGACTTACAAAGAATACTTTCCTTTCTGCTCTTGCTGCAACAACTGTCGGCGGTGCAACTATGACTTTGAAAGCCTCTACATCGGCAAGTTATGTCAATGCCAACAAGGCTTATATGTTGAAGAGTTATGCCGGCAATGTTTCAACCCTTTATCTTGCCGACAAGGGAACTGTGACATCTATTGATGGCGTGGATGTTGACGAGACCGATGTTGAACTCTTTGATTTGAATGGTGTGAAGGTTGCAGCTCCTGAGAAAAACGGAATCTATGTGACATCCGGCGGTAAAAAGATAATCGTGAAGTGATATATAGTAAAAGACATTGGCAAAGGCGCGGCAATGATGCTGCGCCTTTTCTTTGCGGTCTTTTCTTTCTTCTATGCTCTTTGCCGTGTGCCAAAAATATGCTATCTTCGCAAAAGAATGTAAACAAAAAAAATATTGATAATATGTTTTCGGGTATAGTAGAGGAATTTGCAACAGTGCGCAAGTTGGTGCGTGAGCAGGGAAACCTGCACCTGACGTTGACCTGCTCATTTGTGGACGAGTTGAAGATAGACCAGAGTGTGGCGCACAATGGAGTGTGTCTTACGGTAGTTGACATAGCGGGCGACGAGTATACCGTTACGGCGATGAGCGAGACATTGGAACGCTCCAATATCGGTGCGCTGAAGGTGGGTGACAAGGTGAACGTGGAGCGCTCTATGATGATGAATGGCCGCTTGGACGGCCACATTGTCCAGGGGCACGTGGATATCACGGCCGAGTGCGTCTCGGTGCGCGATGCCGACGGAAGCTGGTATTTCACCTTCCGTTATGCTGCTGATGCAGCGATGGCTGCAAAGGGGTATCTCACTGTAGATAAAGGGTCGGTTACCGTTAACGGTGTAAGCCTCACGGTCTGCGAACCCACTGCCGACAGCTTTTCGGTTGCAATAATCCCCTACACTTTTGAACATACCAATTTCCACACAATCGCTGTGGGTACAAGAGTGAATATTGAGTTCGATATAATTGGAAAGTACATTGCCCGCATCGCTGCCATGCAGTGAGTGCCGGTCAAATTCAAAGATAATGGTAAATAAGGTATATCTTGAAAGTTTTGAGAGCCGCATCACCGATGAGCTTCTGCGCCTATGCAGACAGTATGGCGTGCTGGACGGTACACTGCTTGCTTCGGACGACATAACAGCGCGTTGGGATGCCCTTGCACCTGAATATATGGCCGATGCCGTTCCTAACATCGTCGATTACCCTACAGTGGCTGTTGCCTGGGCCGGTTACATAGGAATGGCTGTAGCGCACCAGTGGGACGGCGATTGGGAAGCCTTCTCCAAGGCGGAGTATAAAAGTTACTATGGCGCTCAGGGGTTCGACGATATGGATGAACATATTGTACGTGACATCATAGGCTTTCATCTTGAGTCGCGCGAGGCAAAGGGTATCGAGGATATGATGCGCCGTCTTGGCGAGACTGCAGTAACGCTTATCCGTCGCGAGAGGATTGAACCGCAGTCGCCAATGGCGTTCCACGTCTATGCGCGTGTGGTAAAGGTAATGTTCCGCGTTGGTGCTGCAATGGAACTCAAGCGCCTTGGTTACAAGTTCGAGCAGGTGAACCTGCCTGGCCTTGGCGGCGGAATGGCACAGTGCTGAAAATTAATGACTTGAACAAGAAAAAACTCACTGCTTAGGCAGTGAGTTTTTTCTTGTCTGTTCTATTTTATTATTAGAATTTGAAGTCAACGCCTATTGTAGCATTGTAGGTATCTCTCTTGTATGTAGCCGCTCTCAAGGTGTTATTGTCCTCCTTGTAGACTGCAAAGCAGAAACCTGCGTTGATGTCCCAATTCTCGTTTATGCTGTATTTGCCGCCGAGACCTGTCATGAATGAGTCGTTGTTGAAGTTGAGGTCACTTGTGTACAGGTTTGTTATACCGAAATCTGTGTACTGTACACCGGCAGAGAGGAGAAGGTTCTTGCAAACCTTGAACTCAAGACCCGCTGCAAGTTCGTATGTATTGTGTGCAAGGTTTATGTTGTTGTCGGCGCCGCCAAGCAGTGACTGCACTGTAGCATCCTTGTCAAAATAGTAGTTTGCGTTTACCATAGCCTGCAGCCATGATGTTGCCTGCCATGATGCTGCCAAAGAAAGTTGTGCAGGTGTGTCATTGCGCAGTGTCTTGCCGTTCTCGAGTGTAGAGAGCATACCCAATGTACTGCCCGCACTGCCGGCTACCTGTGAGGCTGTCTGTGCAGCAGCCTGTGCGGCCATTTCGGCAGAAGCACCCATTGCCAATGCCTGCTGGTATGCAGCTGTGTACACCTTTGTGCCTATGGCATCGCCGGCAGCTGCTATGCCATTGTTGTAGTTCTCGCCGAAGATACCCAGATTGTTTGTCTTGTTCTTCAGGTTTGTTACAGCCTTGAACTCATACTTTGCAGCAAAGTTGAAATTGCCAATCTTGTAGTCCAGGCCAATGATAGGCGTGAATGAGATACCGCTCTGTGCAAGGTCAAGTGAGAGCGGAGATATTGTTGTTGCACCGTTTGCGCTCATTGCATCAAAGTAGATACCACCGTTGTAGCTGGCTGATGTGTAATTGCCACGTACACCAAGGTATGCCGAGAAGTTGTCTGTTACTCTGTATGCAGCACCAAGCTGAAGACCAAAAACGTACTGTGTAGACTCGAATGCCGAATAAGCATCGCTTGTGGCCTGTGCGCCGGCAACAGCCGGGAGCAGAGCCTTGAATCCGTTACCCAAATTGTTGAACATTGGCAATCCTTCGTTGAACTGGGCGTTGCCACCGCCACCTGTTATACCGAACATACCGCTGAATGACCATTTGCCTGTTGTGTATGAAGCCATGGCGCTTGGCATTATAGGCACATATATTCTTGCACCATAGTTCTTGTTGTCAGCGTGGCTTGTGATGTCGCGGTTCTGCCATACCATCTGCCAGTTGGCCGAAATTCTCCATCCCTCATTGAAGAAGGCTGTACCTGCGGGGTTAAAATAGATGGCATCTGTCTCCAATGATGCATAGCGTGCCGGGTTGCGCACGAATGCCGAGTGCTGGTTTGTGTTTGTGAGAAGACCGCCTGCAAATGATGCCAATGCAAATGCAGACAACGCAATTGTTGTAATAATCTTTTTCATAGTAATAAGAAGCTTTAAAAATTTCTAAAAATAAATCTCTGTTTTGTCAGATTTGTTGCACAAATGTATATCTTTTGTGCACAACCCAATTGTAAAAGTCTTTATTTAACTATGAAAATGTATAAAATGAAATATATGTATTAAAAATATACTTGTAAATTTGTGCTAATTGAACATGAAGTGGCATAGATGTAAAAGAATGCCGCTGTATGGACCGGGCAATCTGTCTGAACAGGTGCTGGGCGAATAATCCGTTTTGCCCCTGACAAGGGTATTGGTATAAAACAAAAAAATGGCGCACCCGGCAATGGGGTGCGCCATATATAATAAGGTCTCTTTTTTATTTTACAGGGATTGCATCAATGCGTGCCTGGTGACGGCCGCCCTCAAACGGAGTATTGAGGAATGTCTCAACGCACACCTTTGCGCTCTCTGTCTCAATGAAGCGACCCGGCATCACCATCACGTTTGCATCGTTGTGCTGGCGTGCAAGTGCTGCAATCTCGGGCATCCAACAAAGTGCGCTGCGTATTGCCGCGTGGTGGTTCAATGTCATGTTGATGCCGTTACCCGTGCCACAGATGGCAATGCCTTTCTCAAGTTCACCTTTCTCAATCGCATTTGCAAGTGCGTGTGCAAACTCGGGGTAGTTGCAGCTCTCTGTGCTGTGTGTGCCAAAGTCCACAAACTCATATCCCATTGCTGTGAGCCACTCCTTTACCTGTTCCTTGAGCGGATAACCCGCGTGGTCGCATGCAAGTCCTATTGTCTTGTTCATTATAGCATTGATTTTACCTGGTTATACACATTTTCTGCTGTGAAGCCGAGCTTCTCGTCAAGCACCTTGTATGGTGCCGAGAAACCGAATGACTGCAAGCCCCAAACCTTGCCGTTTGCGCCTACAAGACCCTCAAGGTTTACAGGAAGACCGGCTGTGAGGCCGAATATCTTTGCACCTGCAGGGAGAATACTCTCCTGATACTCTTTGGGCTGTGTGCGGAAAAGACCCTCTGAAGGAACAGAGACGATACGTGTCTTTATTCCGTCGGCTTTCAAAAGCTTTGCACCGTCAACCAGTGTAGAAACCTCGGAACCCGATGCAAGGAGGATGACATCGTAATCCTCGTCGCTGCCTGCAATTACGTATGCACCCTTTGATGCCTCTTCGTATGGTGTGCCCTCGGGTAGGTTGTTGATGTTCTGGCGTGAGAAAATCAGACCTGTCGGGGTAGTGTCGTTCTCCATGGCAAGTTTCCATGCCTGTGTCGCCTCATTTACATCGGCAGGGCGCAGGACAAGCATTGAGTTCTTGCCGCTGTGGTTCTTTACCTTCTCCATCAGGCGCACCTGTGCCTCCTGCTCGACCGGCTCGTGTGTAGGGCCGTCCTCGCCAACGCGGAACGCATCGTGTGACCACACGAACTTCACTGGAAGCTCCATCAGGGCTGCCATGCGGATAGCAGGTTTCATATAGTCGCTGAAGACGAAGAATGTACCGCAGGCTGCTATTACACCACCGTGCAGTGCCATACCTATACATACACAGGCCATTGTCAGCTCCGATACGCCTGCGTGCAGGAATGCACCGCTGAAGTCGCCTGGTGTGAATGCGTGTGTCTTCTTGAGGAATCCGTCGGTCTTGTCGCTGTTGCTCAAGTCGGCCGATGAACATATCATGTTGCCATAGTTCTCAGCAAGGATGCCAAGCACGGTAGCCGATGCGTTGCGTGTAGGGCCGTCAGCCTTCTGCTCGATGGCAGCCCAGTCAATCTGTGGCTGCTTGCCGCTGAACCAGTCCTCAAGGTTCTGTGCCTTCTCGGGGTTCGCTGCCGCCCAAGCTGCCTTTGCAGCCTTGCGCTCTGCAACAATACTGCGAAGTTCGCCAAGGCGGTTGTCATACATCTCCTTGACCTCGGGGAAGAACACGAACGGGTTCTCTACATCACCGCCAAGGTTCTTTATAGTGTTTATGTATGCATCGCCACCGAGTGGTGCACCGTGTGTGCCGCAGTCGAACTCGTAGCTGCTGCCGTCGGCACGGCGTGCTCCCTTACCCATGACTGTGTTGCCGATGATGAGGGTGGGGCGCTCCTGCTCGGCCTTTGCCTCGGTCAATGCCGCGCGTATTGCATCGCAGTCATTGCCGTCTATTGTGATTACCTTCCAGCCCCAAGCCTCGTATTTCTTTGCAGTGTCTTCGAACATTACCTCGTCGCAGCGTGTAGAGAGCTGAATCTGGTTGGCATCGTAGAACATGATGAGGTTGTTGAGCTTCAGGTAACCCGCAAGGCGGCCTGCACCCTGTGAAATCTCCTCCTGCACGCCACCGTCCGATATGAACGCGTAGATGGTGTGGCCCATAACCTCGCTGCCCAGACGAGCCTCGAGGAACTTGGCTGCAATGGCAGCACCTACAGCGTATGTGTGTCCCTGACCAAGAGGACCCGATGTGTTCTCGATACCACGTGCGAAGTTCACCTCGGGGTGACCGGGTGTGGGGCTTCCCCACTGGCGGAGCTGTTTGAGCTCGTCCATCGTATATTTGTCGGAGAGTGCAAGCACAGAGTAGAGCATCGGTGACATGTGACCGGGGTCAAGGAAGAAACGGTCGCGACCCTCCCACAATGGGTTCTCGGGGTCGTGTACCAAAAACTCAGAGTAGAGTACGTTGATAAAGTCAGCACCGCCCATGGCACCGCCCGGATGTCCCGATTTCGCTTTCTCTACCATTGCTGCTGTCAATATGCGGATATTGTCGGCAGCCCTGTTCATCAATTGCTTGCTATTCATATCTTTTATTATCGTTAGTAGGTTTTAATTTTCCATTAATGGCATAGGGGGCAAGTACCTTATTAAATGGTAGAGTACTCCCCACCGTAATTTGTTACAAAAATAGTATATTTTGTTTGAATGTGGAATATATTTCAAAGATGTTTTTCCTGCTCCTTATAAATTATTTCAGGAACTTAAGAATTATAAAGGCTTTTTTGGCAGATTAAGCGCTGTTTGTATTATTTTCGCCGCAAAATAATAGATATCATGCTCACGAATATTATATCAAAGGAACTGGGGTTTGCTCCCCAAAAGGTGAACAATGTCATTGAATTGCTCGATGGTGGTGCTACAGTCCCCTTCATCGCGCGCTACCGCAAGGAGGCGACAGGCTCTATGGACGAGGTTGCCATTGGCAATGTAAAGGATATGTATGAGAAGCTCAAGGCCATAGTGCAACGCAAGGAGACTGTCATTGCAACCATTGAGGAACAGGGCAAGCTAACCCCCGAGCTAAAGCAACGCATCGACAACTGTTTCGATGCCGTTGAGCTCGAGGATATTTACCTGCCTTATCGCCCCAAGCGCCGCACCCGTGCCACCATTGCCAAGGAGCGGGGGCTGGAGCCGCTTGCCGATGTTATATGGAACCAGCAGCACAACGATGTGAAGGGCAGGGCGCGCGCCTTTGTCTGTGCCGATGTTCCCACCGCCGACGATGCCATTGCCGGTGCCTGCGACATTATTGCCGAGCGTGTCTCCGAGGATGAGCATGCGCGTAACACCGTGCGCCGCTTGTTTGCACGTGGCGGTATACTCACCTCCAAGGTTGTGAAAGGCAAGGAGGGCGACGGAATCAAGTATTCCGACTATTACGATTGGCAGGAGAACATTGCGCGTATCTCCTCGCACCGTCTGCTTGCCATAATGCGAGGCGAAGAGGAGGGCTTCCTGCGGATGTCCATTTCCATTGATGGCGAAGAGGCTACCGACCGCCTTTGCCGTCACTTTGTAAAGCGCTTTTCCCCCTCACGTGAATATATGGAGGCTGCCGTGGCCGATGGCTACAAGCGCCTGCTTGCACCTTCGATTGAGAATGAGACACGCGGCAACGCCAAGCTGCGTGCCGATGACGAGGCCATTGCCGTGTTTGCCGAGAACCTGCGGCAGCTGCTCATGTCATCGCCGCTAGGGCAGAAGCGTGTGCTTGCCATAGACCCCGGTTTCCGCACAGGCTGCAAGGTAGTTGTGCTCGACTCGCAGGGTAACCTTGTGCGCCACACTGTCATATACCCCCATCCGCCGCAGAACGACCGCGAGGGTGCTGCTTGTACTGTTGTCTCGCTTGTAAATGACTATGCCATCGAGGCGTTTGCCATCGGTAACGGCACAGCCGGGCGCGAGACCGAGGATTTTGTGCGCTCGCTGGGGCTTGCAGCCGATGTCTTCTCTGTCAACGAGGACGGCGCATCGGTCTACTCGGCATCGTCAGTGGCGCGCGAGGAGTTCCCCGACGAGGATGTCACCGTGCGTGGTGCGGTATCCATCGGCCGTAGGTTGATTGACCCGCTCTCCGAGCTTGTGAAGATTGAACCACGCTCCATTGGGGTGGGGCAGTACCAGCATAGTGTAGACCAGAGCAAGCTCAAGGAACGCCTTGATGTGGTTGTCGAAAGCTGCGTGAACAAGGTGGGCGTGAATGTGAACACCGCTACAAAACAGATATTGACCCACATATCGGGCCTTGGCCCCGCACTTGCCGAGAACATTGTGAAGTACCGCGCCGCAAACGGCAATTTCCGCACCCGCAAGGAACTGCTCAATGTGCCACGCCTTGGTAACAAGGCTTTTGAGCAGGCCGCCGGTTTCTTGCGCGTGTTGAATGGCGATAATCCGCTCGACAGCACAGCCGTGCACCCCGAATCGTATGGCATTGTCACTAAAATGGCTAAGGATTGTGGTGTGTCGCTCGAGCAGTTCATTGCCGATGGCGAGTTGCGCAAAAAGGTTGTACTTTCCAATTACGTCACCGACAAGGTCGGTTTGCCAACCCTCACCGACATTATGGATGCCCTCAACAAACGCGGGCTCGACCCGCGCGAACAGGCAAAGGCCTTCTCGTTCGACCCCAACGTGCACGGGATTGAAGACCTGCGCGTGGGAATGGTACTCCCCGGCCTTGTCACCAACATCACCGCGTTCGGCGCTTTTGTGAACATCGGTGTCCATCAGGATGGCCTTGTGCACATCTCCCAGCTTGCCGACAGGTATGTCTCCTCGCCCAATGACGTTGTAAAACTTGGTCAACAGGTAATGGTAAAGGTTGTTGAAGTGGATTTGAAGAGACGTCGTATATCATTGTCTATGCGCGGTCTTTGAGGTAAAGGCTTCTGCTGTGTTTGAGCCCAAAAGTCTAATGAACTTTTTGGGCTCACGTCACTTCTATAAGAAAATTTTTTTTAAAATTTAAACAGCTTTTTATTTATTTACTTAACTTTGTGGTAAATTCAGCAAGAATTCGGGAATTGTGCCGGTGATAGCTGTGGGGTTGAATACGCTCAATTATCCTTTGAGAAATCTTCGGGTAATGCTTTAGAAAATCTATATATTAATGAAAAGAATAATCCTGACATTTGTTTTGCTCTGTTCGTTGTGCACGGCAGAAGCGCAGTATCTCTCTGGTAATAAACCTTTTGAACATCTCGATTTTGGTGTCTCGGCCGGTACTGCAGGTCTGGGCTTTGATTTGGCTCTTCCAATCTATGACCGTTTCCGTGTGAGAGCCGGTTTCTCTTTCGTGCCCCAATTTGACAAGAAAATCAATTTTGGTATTGATGCTACTGAACAGTATGAAGATGAAGAACTGTTTACGGACAGGTTTAATCAGATTGCCAATAAGATTTCAGACCTCACAAGCCTTAAGATAAAGGACAATGTCGATATGATTGGAACTCCATCTTTCTACAATGGAAGTCTGCTTGTCGATTTCTATCCGATAAAGAAAAACGCTTTCAGGGTTACAGCCGGTTTCTATTGGGGAAAATCAAAAATTGCAAGTTCATGCAATTCGGCAGAAGATATGTCAACTCTGCTGGGAGTAAGTATGTATAATCTGTTTTATGAAAAGATTGAGAATGGCGAACCTATAATTGGAGATGATATATATCTGTCTCCTGAACTTGAGATGAAATTCCTGGAGATTGGACGATTAGGTTTTCACGTTGGTGACAGGGTAGATGATGGAACGCCATATATGATGGTTCCTGATGAGGAGAGTACCATCAAGGTTGATGTCTTTGCGAATTCATTCAAACCATATCTGGGTGTCGGCTATGGAGGAAAACTTTCAAAGAAAAGCAACGCAGCCAGTCTGGAATTTGAT
The DNA here is from genome assembly GCA_045636545.1 of Bacteroidaceae bacterium. Lineage (GTDB taxonomy): Bacteria > Bacteroidota > Bacteroidia > Bacteroidales > Bacteroidaceae > HGM04593. The sequence goes on along the minus strand of JAZTXR010000110.1, from coordinate 7,400 downwards.
GCCGGTATGCTTTTTTGGGGTGGCACACCCAAGATAATTACCCATGACGGTACCGATTTGGCAAAGGATGTAGTGAATATCGGTGGCAAGGTCGGGCGCTATGTCAACGCTGTAAAAGCGATAAAGGTCTACCCGGTGCTTAATGTGAGATTGTCATTCCCCTTGTACTAATCAGATGTCAATTATAATAAGTCGAGGCCGGAGCAAAATTACTTTTGCTCTGGCCTCTTATGTTAAAATTGTCTATGATAACTTAGAAACTGTTTGAATTTCTAAAAAATATTTTCTTATAGGAGCTGACAGTTTTCGCCGTTTTTTATGTTCAAGAATGTCTGTTTCTCTCTTTTTTGCGGTTACATAGCCCGCTGTGCGCCCTTAAAAAATAAAAGCGATATATAGCAGTTGACACATTTTTAGAAAACACCGTGTTGCTGTCATGTCGACCGTACTGGAGACATCTCGTATATCGTTTTTAGAGCTCCCTCGTCGCTTTACTTTTAGTGAAGTTGCTCACGCTCGGCATAATTCAAGTAAACTTGATTCTGCACTCACTTACTCGCAACATTGTCTCTGTCGGGATGACATCGCCGGGTCAACAGTTATATTATTACCTGAAAAAGAATCAATAAAACAATGATGCCGGGCCAAAATTACTTTTGACCCGGCATCATTTAAGAGATTGTGCCTTATATCGAATTCCGTTATCTTACAATAACCTTCTTGACACTGCCATTCTCATAGAGCAGGACATTCACACCCTTCTGTGGCTGCCCAATCTCTACACCTTGCAGGTTATATACCTTGTATGAGGCCTCCTCATTGAGTAGAACATCGTCAACAGCTGTGTCATATTCGCTTTCCGCAACCAGTTTCAGCTCACTTGGAGAGCCTGCAGGCACTGTAAGGTATGCTGTGTTTGCCGGAATAAACTTGATGTTGGCTGTTACAAAGCCAAGTTTGCCTTCCGATGTCGCACCAAGCACTCGCATTGTGTTGGGGTCGTATGCCAACTGGTTGTTGTGCTTCTTGCTGCCATTGTTGAAGTAGACACCCTTCATAAGGTTCCCGGATATGGCCTTCACACCGTTCTTTTCAATGGTAATCCTGTTGTCGGCATAATTGCTTGACTTGCACTTTACATACACAGCGGTAGAGGCAGGGACCTTGCCATCCTTGACCTCTTTCCATACGGCCTGGTTGCCGTCTACAATGCTCACGTAGTATGCTGTCATGTCAGCAGGGAGTGTGAATGGGAATGCTGCATAGATTGTGGTGTAGTGGTTGCCCTCGGCAGTGACAGTCGGCTTGAACGCAAAGTACTGACCATCGGTCTGGTCTACGGGTTTAATGTACCAGTCACGTGTCTTGTTGCTGTTTGTGAGCACAACACCGTCGTCAAAGGGCGTGTTCTCGTCACACAGGTATTTTGTAGCGCTTGCGTGTTCTGCGTATGCCCTGTAAGTGCCGTTCTTGTTATCCCAAAGCTTTACATAATATCCGATGATGCTGTAGGATGTTGTTCCCTGAGCCTCGAAATTATATCCGTTGCCGGCAGGTGTAATGTAAATGATGGATGCAGGGTCCGAAACAACATTCTCAAAGTGTTTTATTGTTTCAAGAGCACCCAAATCGGCATCGGTTGTTGAAATGTTGACACTACCTCTGTTGTCAATGACCCTGATGTAACGCTCTGTAACTGTGTTCTGCACTCTGTAGTAACCGCTTGCAACCTGGGCGAAGGCACTGCTTGCTAATGATAAAATGAATATTGATAGTAAAATTTTCTTCATACTTCCATTGATTATAAAATAGCCTCTGCCTTTTGGTATACGTGTGTATACTTATAAGGCAGAGTCTATTGTTTATTAAGATTCAATTGCTTACTTTACAACCTCAACAACCTTCTTTGACTTTGCAACAGCAATTGTCACACGGTTTGCAGTGCCCTCCTTAGGCTGCTCGGTGTCACCCTTGAAGTCCATTGTGATGCGGGATGCCTCTATTCCGAACTTGTTCTTCAATGCATCAGCAACTGCATTCACGCGCTTCTCGGACAGTTTTGCATTGATTGTCGGGTTACCTGTGCCCCTGTCGGCATAACCGCAAAGTGTAACGGTTGCCTCGGGATGGTCTTTCATGAAGTCTGCAACCTCCTGTACCTTAACCATCTCTGCTGCAGAGATAGTTGTGTTACCGGCCTGCTTGAAGTAGATTGAACGGCTGATTTCGTGTATTGTTGTCTCAACATAGATTGTCTTCTCAACCACTTTCTCAACCACGTTTACCTGGCTGTCTGTGAGTGGGGCAGACTCCTGCTGCTGAGCAGGTACAACCTTCTTGATGTTTCTGTCGCCGAATACATACTTCACACCGATAAGGCCATTGAAGTACCAGTCTGTGTTGCCGGCCTTCTTAGAGTTGTATTTGTCGCTCAAGGTGGTAGCCTGCAACTCAAGGCCTACGCTCCAGTTCTGGTTGATGTGGAAGTCACCCATAATACCCGCTCTGCCAAGGAAGCTGGCCTTGCCACCATCCCACAGATAGCGGAGTGGAGTATCGTTGTTGTAGAATGAAACCAGTTCGCTCTTAACGGTTGCAGCCTCCTTGTTTCCCCAAGCTACGTTTACACCAATACCGGCGAATGCACCGAATGTAAAGAGACGGTCTGGGTTGTAACCGAATATCAGATTCGAGAGGTCCAGTGTAACATCAACAGCAGGTGCAATGTAGTACCATTTCCAGTTCTTGTTGATGTCCATGTCCCAACCGGCCTTGCTCTGGAATGCGTTGATGGCAAAACGTGCACCCAGGTACTTGTTGAAATTGTAACCGCCTGCAACCTGAACGTTGTATGAAAGCAATTTCCCGAATGGATTTTCTCCTAATGTATATTGCATACCTAATGGCTGGGCCTGAACATACCAATGTGGCTTGAATACGTTCTCCACCTTTTCGCCATTTTCCTGAGCCATAGCAGAAGAACTCAATACCATCATCAACAGGCCTGCCAATAATGCTTTATTGATTTTCATAATCCTTTTTATATTAAAATAGTTTTCAATTTAACCAAGTGGGGGCAAGCCCCACTTGATTGTTATCTCTTTTTAATGCTTACTTTACGGTTACATAGTATCTCTTTGCAGCAGCCAAACCGTCAAAGTCAACACTTACGTAAGTCACCTCATAGATGTAACCCTTCTTTGCAGAGAAGTTTACAATCTGGGTGTCACCGTCAAGGATTTCTGCTACACCCTCCTTCGCATTTGCCGCTTTCAATGCAGCCAAGCAGTCAGCATCGCCCTTCTGTGCGCTCTTGCTGCGGTCCATTGACAAAACGTTTGTTACACCCACAAGTTTCTTGTAAGCAGGAGCAATGACCTCTGCTGTGTAAGATGTCGGGATGAACTGTGCGTTGGCAGCGCTCATTATTGTCGGGTTGTATTTTGTCTGGCTGAGTACCTGGAAACCGTTTGTTGTGCTCACGAGCATTACAGGCTGAACAGCCTTGTTGATTGAGTTCACAGCTGTGAGCAATTTGTCCTCAATCTTGTCAAGGTAGCTGATAATCTTGTCCTTGACCTTGTCCTTTGTGCTGTCAATCTCTTTGCCGATTTCTGCAAACTTGCTTGTCAAATCGGTCAAATCACCAAGCTGGTCAAGGTATGAGTTCACCATGTCGATGATATCATTAACCTTTCCCTGCTGGCCTGCCAACAAGTCGTTGATATCGGCCTCCATACCCTCAATCTCCTTGAAAAGATCCTTGAGCTCATCAGTGTCAACCTCAAGATTAACGTCTACAGGAACATCAACTACAACATCAATAACGCCGCTCCACTTGAATGGTACGCTATCCTGGATGCAAACGAGGATGTTCTGAGTTGGAACTGTGATGCTGTCTTTTACGGTTGTGTTCAACTCTCCTACAGGTTTATTATCCTTATCCATAACCACGCCATGTACAGGAACCTCAACAGGGAATGTCTGTTCAGGAACATTTACAAGTTTCTCGATGTCAAGAGCGATAAGAGTGTCTATAGATATCTCAGCAGATGCTGTGGTTCTGATAGTATCCACGTAATTTACCTTCAGGTTAAGCTTGTTGTAGTCGAAGTTGAATTCGATTGAATCCAATTCAATAGCGCTGATATGTTCAACGTCGAAATCGAAGTCGGGCAGACCGTCGATGGCAACCTTGAACTTGTCGGCCATCTTGTCCAACAATTTGCCTGCGAAGTTACGCATCTTGTCAAAGCCGGGGAATGATGTTAAGTTTACATCCTTCATGAACGCGTATGACAATGGCTTGATTGCTGTTGTTGCAAGGTTGTACTGTGAGTAGGTGTTGCGTGTTACGCCCATCTCATCTGTCCAGCTTGCCTTCAACGCATTGGCATCGAGCTGCTGGTTGAACTGGTTCATTACATCATATACAGTGTTTGCAACCTGAGTTACATTTACACCGTCAAGTGGGTTGATGATATCCTTCACTGTCTCCTTGAGCTCACCTACGTTGAGGTCGAATGTCATCTTCACCTTCTCGATATCCTCGGCTGCCAATGTAGCCTCGGCCTCATAGAAACCGTTTACAGCAGCTCTTGTTGCACCGAATGTCAACTTCTTGTCCGAATATTTGAGACCAGAAAGCTTGATGCCTGACTCCTCGTCCAAGCTGTTGACGATTGGGAGTGTCTGACCCTCGAAGTTTACGTTGGATGGGTTGACAGTCACATATACCTTACCGGCACCGCTAACGAGTGCTTCACCCTCGCCGGCCAATGTCTCGGGCACAATGCCAAGCATCTCAATATCCTTCTGTGTGAGAGCTTCGCTTTCTCTTACATAGTAGCGTGGGTAGTATGATGGGAATACCAAATCCTTGCCACCGTAGCTGCCTGCGTAGCCGTAGTATGCCATCAGGATGTTTGTCTGTATGTTTGCTGGGAATGAGTATGAACCGAATACAGGGTTTTCAACTCTCTGCAGGATGATACCGCTGATGAACTGCTTCAAAGACTCATCAATCTTGTCGATTCTGCCTGTCAGGTACTCAATCTTCTGCTGGTTGTCCTCGATGAGCTTTGTTACAGTCTCAAGACCCTCTTTCAGCTCGTCAATCTGATCCTGCAATGCCTCGTCGGCAGCCTTGTATGCTTTATCGAGCTCTGCCAATGTGGCGTTTGTCTTGCCGAGTTCGCCCAAAACAAATTCAATGCGCTCGTCTGTATAAGCGTTTGCCTTCTTAAGGTTTTCCTCTGCCAATGCAAGTGCTTTCTCTGCGTTCTCCTTTACAGTGCTCAACTCGCCACAGATGCTATCAATCTTGGCAGTGTTGATGTCCTGCTGCTCCTTCAAGGTCTTAAAAGCATTCTCAAGAGCATCAATTCTGGTAGAGTCGTTCTTTGCAAGCTCGTAAGCCTCGGCAACTTCCTTTACAGTCTCGTTCAGGAGTGTCTCAATGCCGGCAACCTTCGTGTTCAATTCTGTGAGTGCATCGTTGATTGTTTTAATTGCAGTCTCGTTTGCGGCAACTCTCTCCTCAAGGTCTGAAATCTTGTTATTGAACTTCTCCTCAAGTTTTGCAATCTCGTCGTTAATCATATCAACAAGTTCTGTCTTGTTGTCGGCGATAGCCTTATCAAGCGCTTCCCTGTTGTCGGCAATAGCCTTCTCAAGCGCTTCCTTGTTGTCGGCTACTGTTGCAGAGAGTGCATCCAAATTGCCCTGCAAAGTGGTGATAAGGGTGCTGAGGTTAGTCTGCACCTTCAGAATCTCGGCCTGCAGTTCTGTCTTCAATGCAGCATCAGCAGCTTCCAATGCCTCCTTGATAGTGTCGACCTTTCCATCAAGTGTGGCGATTGCAGCCTCATTTGCAGCAATGGCTGTTGTCAATTCTGCAACTTTATTGTCGTATTCCTGTTTTGTAACATACTTGTTCTCAACAAGCTCCTGCCAGATTGTAATCTCCTGTTTCCAAGCCTCGCAGTTGGCCTTGCACTCTGCCTGCGCCTGCTCCAGAACATCAATCTGACCGTTCAATGCATTTACCTGGGCATTGATAAGTTCCTCCAATCTGGAGTTCTCTCCAAGCATATTTGAATATGCCTCTTCATCGTAGTCCTTACAAGAAACATAAGAACCTACAGTAGCCAACAGCATGGCTACCAACAGAAATCCGTTGTGTAATTTCTTTTTCATTGAAGTAAAATTTAGTTAGATAATAATTATTTTAATTTCTTTTTTTGCGTTTGCAGTCTACGTACTATACGTATAAATTATTTTGCAAAGTTAATGTTTTATAATAATTTGTGCAAATATGGCGCGCGTTTTTTTAAAAAACATTTATAGTTCTTGATTTGGACCGGAATGGTATGGAAAAAATGTGATTTTATGTGATGTTAACTGTCTATAACAAAAGTTTGCTGCAAAACCCTAATGTGCCCGTAAGGCCGAGGTGGAATAAGATACAGAGAAACTTGGAAACTGCTTTTTTACAAATTCAAACAGCTTCTATAAAAAAAGAATGCAATCCCTGTTAGTTGCTCTATCAGGGATTGCTCGTTCAAAGAGTGGGCTTTATCGTTAGCACCATCTGTTTGGCTTGTAGTGTCTACGTGTGTTATTCAATAACCGGCTCCGGCATTTCCGCTTCGGGGTTCTGTACAAGCGATGCATTATTGTTCATTGCATTCTGTGGGATTGGAAGAATCAAAGCATCGCTGCCTGTTGGGATGAAGAATGTAGTGTGAGCCTCAAAGCCTGCACCACGACGGTCCATGTCCTTCTTGAGACGCATCATGTCGGCGTATGAGAAGCCCTCGCCCCAAAGCTCGATACGGCGCTGGAACCATACCTTCTCCTGAACAGCCTGAGCTGTCAGCTTCTGTCCCTCTTTTGCAGCACAAGTGTACTCCGGGTCACGGTAAGCTCTGACGAAAGCCTCAAGTGTAGCGGCACCTGTTGCAGGGTCATCTACCATAGCCTGAGCCTCGGCAAGGATAAGATACATCTCCTCAACACGCATAAGAGGAATATCGTTTGCGTTTGTAGATGTGTAAACCTCGTCCTTGTAACAACCGAACTTCATCTGTGTGTAAGCTGGGATTTGCGTCTCTGCAACGTATGCAGCCTGCTCGTCGTTGAGGTTAGGAGACTGAGCCTCTTCGTTCAACCACCAGCCCTTGCGGACGTCGGTTGCAGGAATCTGGGCATAGAGAGCTGCGTTAATCTTTCTCCAGGCACCTACCGAAGCATAACCGTAGTTGAGTGAACCCATGTGTGAAGGGAAGTTACAGATAGCCGATGTTACAGGACGGTCGGTCTCGGCAACCAGGATACCCCACATCCAAGAAGCATCCTCAATGTCGCTGAAGCCCGGGTGATCAACACCCTCAACATCG
>JAZTXR010000109.1:0-43495 GCA_045636545.1 Bacteroidaceae bacterium | reverse complement strand
GGCCTCGGCGTTCATGCGCTTCTCGAGGTTTGTCTTTGTATCCCAAACGCAGTCACCCAAAAGCTCGGCGAACTTTGCTGCATGCTCGGCCTCTTCCCATGCGTAGCGCTTGAAAGCCTCGGCTATCTCGGGGTAGCCCTCGCGGTCGGCCTGGCGGCTCATTGCAAGATACATACCTACCTCGGTGCACTCACCGATGAAATGGTTGTTCAAATCCTTTATCATCTCGTCATCGCAACCCTTTGCAACGCCAATCACGTGCTCCTGCACGAACTGGATGGGACCATCCTGCAACTCGTTGAACTTGTTTGAGGGTACCTTGCACATTGGACAACGCTCGGGAGCCGATTCACCTTCATGTATATAACCACATACTGAACAAATGTACTTTTTCATAGTCGTAAAAATTTAAGCTGTTATTATTCTGTTTTTTATCTTTTATTTCTTATTCTTACAGGAGGGACACAAGCCTTTGAGATAGAGCTGGGCATCGGTCACCTTGTAGCCATCCAACCCTTTGACAAGCGATAGGAAATCATCATTCATCTGCAGATCGGTGATTATGCCGCAGTTGTTACAACGGAAATGTGCGTGGCAGCAGCGGTTACCGTCGAAGCAGCGGAAGGTATCGTCAATGGTGAGCATTGAGATGAGCCCTGCATCCACAAAAAGTTTCAAAGTGTTGTAGACCGTTGTCAGCGACAACGAACCCAGTTCGTCGCACAACGCCTCGTAAACCACCTCGGCTGTCGGATGCTCACAACTCTGTCGCACATATTCAAAGATTGCCAGACGTTGCACCGACGGACGGATGCCTGCTTTGATGAGTTCTTCCCTTAATTCTGCTCGTGTTGCCATTCTGTTATATATTTCATTTTTGAAATCATTGCAAATATATAAACAGTATACAATACATGCAAATTTTTTTCCACGTTTTTTTACATTTTTTTCTAAAATATGCGAAAAACAAGGCCAAGCGAAAGGCTCTTGTTGTATTTCTCGCATCTATTATGTACCTTTGCGACCGTTGGTCGCACAAAAAAACACCAAGACCGGCAAAGAGACAATAACATTGATATACATTATTAAATAAATATATTTTGCTTTCAATAGATAACATACGTGTTGATTTTGGCGGAACCAACCTGTTCCACGATGTCAGCTTCATCATAAACAAGAAGGACCGCATTGCACTGGTAGGAAAGAACGGTGCGGGAAAGAGCACATTGCTCAAAATCATTGCCGGCAAACAGCAACCCACCGAGGGAGCATTGTCGCGCCCAAAAGGATTCACCGTTGGCTACCTGCCACAGGTGATGCACCATACCGACGGCCGGACCGTGTATGAGGAGGCCGAACAAGCCTTTGCGCATATCCATGAGATGGAAGCCTCTCTTGAGCGCATGAACAACGAGCTCGCCGAGCGCACCGACTATGACAGTGAGGAGTATCACCAGCTCATTGAAGAGTATACCCACCTGAACGAGCAGTACACGATGATGGGCGGCAGCCACTACGAGGCTGAGATTGAGCGCGCACTTGTGGGATTGGGATTCCGCCGCAGCGATTTCACACGTTCCACAGGCGAGTTCAGCGGCGGATGGAGAATGCGCATAGAGCTGGCAAAACTGCTGTTGCAGCACCCCGACATACTGTTGCTTGACGAGCCGACCAACCACCTCGACATCGAGAGCATCCAATGGCTCGAGCAGTTCCTTGCACGCAGCGGCAATGCCGTGCTGCTTGTGAGCCACGACCGCGCGTTCCTGAACGCAGTCACCAACCGCACCATCGAGATTTCGTGCGGCAGGATATATGACTACAGACTATCATACGACAAGTTCATGGAGACCCGCAAGGAGCGCCGTGAGCAACAGATACGCGCATACGAGAACCAGCAAAAGGAGATTGCCGACATAAAGGAGTTCATAGAGCGCTTCCGCTACAAGCCAACCAAGGCCGTTCAGGTGCAGAGCCGCATAAAGCAGCTCGAAAAGATTGTGCCCATTGAGATTGACGAGGAGGACACAAGCCGCTTGAGACTCAAATTCGCCCCGGCTACACGAAGCGGAAACTACCCCGTAATATGCAATGACGTAAAAAAATGTTTCGGTTCACTCACCGTGTTCGAGGGTGTCAACTTCACAATCAACCGTGGTGAGAAGGTTGCCTTTGTGGGGCGCAACGGTGAGGGAAAGACAACCATGGTACGCTGCATTCTTGGCGAGCTTGGCTTTGACGGCGAGATAACCATAGGTCACAACGTCGAGCCTGCATACTTTGCACAACACGAGGCGCAGAGCCTTGATGAGAACCTCACGGTGTTCCAGACGATAGACAATGTCGCGACAGGTGACATACGTCTGCGCATACGCGACATACTGGGTGCATTCATGTTCGGCGGCGAGGCATCGGACAAACCTGTAAAGGTGCTTTCGGGCGGTGAAAGAAGCCGCCTGGCAATGATACGTCTGCTGCTGCGCCAGATGAACCTGCTGATTCTCGACGAGCCGACCAACCACCTCGACATGCAGTCAAAGGATGTGCTGAAGGAGGCCATACGTGACTTTGACGGCACGGTGATTATTGTGAGCCATGACCGTGAGTTCCTTGACGGACTGGTGACAAAAGTCTATGAGTTCGGCGACTGCAAGGTGCGTGAACATCTGGGCGGAATATATGACTACCTTGCGACAAAGAATGCAAGCAACATTAACGAGGCACTTGCAACCGGCAAGACGGCTGCGACAAACGAAGTCTCCAAGCCGGCCAACGAAAACCGCCTGAGCTACGAGGCCGAGAAGCAGCTGCAGAAACAGCGCCGCAAGATTGAGCGCCTTGTTGAGAACGACGAAAAGGCCATTGGCGAGATTGAGGGCGCCATTGGAGCACTGGAAGCTGTGATGAGCACTGCCGAGGGCAGCACACAGGAGAATTTCACCAGATACGCCACACTGAAAAAACAGCTCGACGAGGCAGTGACAGCGTGGGAGCAGAATATGGAAGAACTTGAAAAACTCAATATTTAAAATGAAAAGATTACTTATCCTGACAGCCGTTGCGCTTGGAGTCGCAGGCTGTGAAACAAAAGAGACTATGAAGACCAGACTTACCGAAAACCTTGACACCACATACAATGCCGGTGAAGACTTTTTCCAGTATGCGACAGGCGGTTGGCAGAACGCGAACCCCATCACCGACGAGTATGCACGCTACGGACAGTTCGATGCATTGCGCGAGAAGAACCGCGAACAGCTCAAGGAGCTTGTACTTGAACAGGCTGCAAAGAAGAGCGAGCCCGGCAGCAACGAGCAGAAAGTGGGCGACCTCTATAACCTTGTAATGGACAGCACACGCCGCAACAGCGAGGGTGTTGCACCTGTAAAGCCTTATATCGATGCTGTAGCTGCGATTAAGGAGAAGAGCGAGATTATCCCATTGATTGCGAAGAACTACCGCGTGGGCTTGGGCAACTTCTTCGGCACAGGCATAGGCACAGACATCATGGACAGCAACAGCAACCAGTTGGGCATCTATCAGGGTGGTCTCTCACTCTCGGAGAAGGAGTACTACAGCGAGGAGAGCGAGGTGGCAGCCAACATACGCGCCAAGTTCCGCGAGTATGTAGTGAACATGTTCAGGCTCTTCGGCAACAGCGAACAGGAGGCGACAAAGAAAATGGAGGCAGTGATGACCATCGAGACACGCCTTGCAGCAAAGCATCTGAGCCGAGTAGAGCGCCGCAACCCGATGAACAGCTATCACAAGATGTCATTCGACGAGTTGAAGAAGACCATCCCCGGAATCGACTGGGAGACATACTACAATATCCTTGGAATCAACGGCATTGAGGTATTGAACCTTGCACACCCCGAGGCCATCAAGGAGGTTGAAGCAATCATCAAGGAGACACCGCTCAGCGATATCAAGGCATATCTCGAGTGGCGCATCATCCGCTCTACATCAAATGAGTTGAGCGATGCTATTGAGGAGGAGACATTCGCATTCTACGGCACAGTGCTCAGCGGCAAGAAGGTACAGCAGCCACGTTGGAAGCGTGCCGTGAGCGCTGTTGACGGAGCGTTGGGCGACATCATAGGTGAACTGTATGTTGCAAAGTACTTCCCACCCGCAGCCAAGGAGCGCATGACCGAGCTTGTAAAGAACCTGCAGATTGCCCTAGGTGAGCGCATCGATGCACAGGAGTGGATGAGCGACGTGACAAAGAAGGCTGCCCACGAGAAACTGAACACCTTTACCGTAAAGATTGGTTACCCCGACAAGTGGGACGACTACAGCGCACTCACCATCGACCCCGCGCTCAGCTATGCCGAGAACTGCCGCAACATGTCGGAGTTCGGCTGGAAGAAGCACATCGACGAGAAGTGGGGCAAGCCTGTTGACCGCGAGGAGTGGCACATGACACCACAGACAGTGAACGCATACTACAACCCCACAACAAACGAAATATGTTTCCCGGCCGGCATACTGCAGTATCCGTTCTTTGACATGGAAGAGGACGATGCATTCAACTACGGTGCAATCGGTGTCGTTATCGGCCATGAGATGACCCATGGATTCGACGACCAAGGCCGTCAGTTCGACAAGGACGGTAACTTTGCCAACTGGTGGACCGACGAGGATGCAGCGAAGTTCAACGAGCGCACACAGGTTATCGTAGACTTCTTTGACAAGATTGAGGTGCTCCCTGGCCTGAATGCAAACGGCAAGCTCACATTGGGCGAGAACATTGCCGACCACGGCGGTATCATGATCTCTTTGCAGGCATTCCGCAATGCCACAAATGAGAATCCGCTGCCTGTAATTGACGGTCTGACAGCCGAGCAGCGTTTCTTCCTCTCATACTCGGGCGTGTGGGCAGGCCACGTGCGCGACGAGGAGATACGCAACCTCACAAAGAGCGACGTACACTCACTCTCACGCTGGAGGGTAAACGGCACACTCCCACACATCGATGCATGGTACGAGGCGTTCGGCATCACAGAAGAAAGCCCGATGTTCGTACCACAGAACGAGCGTCTGGACATTTGGTAATCTCCAACCCCTCAGTCGCTATGCGACAGCTCCCCTAAAACAGGGGAGCAATATTTCCTTTCTGCTAAAGAGAGTAAGTTTTCACCTTTAACCACACTACGTGTGATTGAAACTTGGCTACGCTCGCAGTAAAACATCAAAGCAAGCTTTATGTTTTGCTCGCTTGCACAAGTTTTCACCTTTCACTTTTCAGTTTTAACCTTTAACTATGCCACTGAAAGTACCAGCCGGATTACCGGCATTGCAAGCTGTAATTGACGAAGGTAACGCGGTAGAGATTCTGAAAGAACCTACCGCGGAGACCCTTCGCATAGCGCTGCTAAACATAATGCCGATGAAAGAGACCACCGAGGCCGATTTCATACGCCTGCTTGCATCGAGCGAAAAGGAGATTGAACTGACACTGCTCAAGCTCGACACGCACACGCCCAAGCATGCAAGCCCCGAGCACATGGAGCGCTACTACACCGCATTCAGCAGGGTGCGCGAAAAGCATTTCGACGGCTTGCTGATTACCGGCGCACCCATCGAAAAGATGGAGTATGAGGAGGTAACGTACTGGCCCGAGCTATGCACAATATTTGACTGGGCAAGAGAACACGTCACCTCTACCCTGTTCATCTGCTGGGCGGCACAGGCCGGGTTGTACCGGAGATTCGGCATACAGAAACATCTGCTGCCGAAAAAGATGTTCGGCATCTTCCCACACTCCATTGCAAAGCCCGGGCTGCCGCTGTTCAAAGGGCTCGACAGCACCATATATGTACCCCACAGCCGCCACACAGAGCTATGGCGCGAGGACATTGTTGCCGAGGAGCGCATTGAGCTGCTCTCGGAATCGGAGGTATCGGGAGTGTACATAATGCAGGAGAAAGGCACACGCGACTTTTTCATCACAGGACACTCGGAGTATGCACTCTACACCCTCGACGGCGAGTACAAGCGCGACGTGGCAAAGGGACTTCCCATTGAGTTGCCACTGAACTACTACCGCGATGACAAGCCCGACAACGAGCCGGTGAACCGTTGGCAAGCCACGGCAAGGCTACTGTTCGGCAACTGGTTGAAATACTATTGCAAATAATTAAAGAATTGAAATATATGAGCAAGATTCTTTCACAAGACCACACCATCACCTGTTACGAGGCCGATGCGAACCAACGCATGCGCCCCACCGCAATGCTCGACCTGATGCAGGAGGCCGCCAATGTCAATGCATCGGCACTGGGTTTCGGATATGACGAGATGATTGACAGCAACATAGCATGGGTGCTGTCACGCATACACGTAAAGTTCATGGACACCCCCAAATGGCGCCAGCAGGTAAACCTCAAGACATGGCACAAGGGTGTTGCAAAGCTGTTCTACCTGCGCGACTTCATCCTCAGCGACATGGAGGGCAACCCTATGGTTCTCGCCACGACATCGTGGCTCATCATTGACCTGGGCACACGCCGCCTTGTACGCAACAATGACCTGGCACTGAGCGACACACCACAGCACGCCATTGAGACACCTGCCGACAAGGTTGTGCTGCCGGTTGACATTGAACCCGTACTTGTAAGGAAACACCCGGTGACATGGTCCGAGATTGACACGAACGGGCACGTGAACAACGTGAAATATGCCGTCTGGGCACTCGATGCCGTAAAGGCCGAGGATATAAAGGAGCGCCCGCTGAAGGAGCTGCTCATCAATTTCGATGCCGAGGTGATGCCGGGCGATGTGGTAAAGATTTCACGCGTGCGCCAGGAGACTGAGGACGGGCTTGTCTATTATGTTACCGGCAAGGTTGCCGACAAGCAGAACTTTAGCGTGAAACTGATGTTCTAAAGAACTGATGCTACAGACTGTAGACACCATGAAAAGCATTTGGGTATATTTGATAAAACAGATATACCCAATACTTATTTTGGTATTTATTGCCGTTACTACACCTGTCAAAGCCCAATGGCAGACAGTTGGTAGCGAGGTGCCACGGATTGACATTGATATTGAAAAGGGACACACCGTAGTGAGCCGCAACTACTACCTGAATGCCGAATTCAGGATAACAGGCTACGGCACATTCAACGACTTCGCGCACTGTGTACAGATTAAAGGGCGTGGCAACAACTCCTGGAACTATGACAAGAAATCATACAGGCTGAAGTTCCCGGAGAAGGTAAAGCTTTTCGGCCTTAAAAAAGGAAAGAGTTGGGTGCTGCTTGCCAATCCACAGCACGGTTCGCTGATGACCAATGCCATTGCAATGAAAATAGGGCAACTTGCCAAAGCACCATACACGAACCACATAATACCTGTAGAACTGTACATCAACGGTGAGTATCAAGGAAGCTATATCTTCACCGAAAAGGTGGGGCTCAGCAACAACAGCATCGATGTTGATGAGGAACTTGCATATATGCTTGAACTTGACAGCTATTATGACGAGGATTTCAAGTTCCGCTCGGCACACAGCAACCAGCCCGTAAACATCAAAGACCCTGATTTGCAGGAATTTGAGACAGGCAAAGTAAACTCCACGCTGTTACAGGCATTCCTGAACGACAACTGCAAGAACAGCATACCCTCACAACAATTCCCCAACTCATCACTGACTGCGACAATAATATCAAATTACAATGCCGGGAATGCAATATTCAATGTGATAAAAGAGCAGTTCAACAGGCTCGACAACATTGTATGCAACAACGGAAATATTGAAGAGGTGCTCGACCTTGATGCGGCAGCACGCTATGTATTGGTAAACGAGTTGGTTTTCAACAGGGAAATCCTGCATCCCAAAAGCGTTTTCCTGTGGAAAGCCGACATTACCTCTCCCGACTCAAAATTCATTCTTGGCCCACTATGGGACTTTGACTATGCCTTTGGATATAACGAAAAGAGCTATTTCACGGATGTGACAGACAAGACCTGCATTGTAGGCGGCGCTTATCCCGGCTGCAAGTTCTTCACAGCACTCATAAGCAACAGGGAATTCCAGAGACACTACTACAAAGTATGGTGCGAGTTCGTGGAAAACGATTGTATAACCGAGGTGATGCAATATATCGCAGACTATCACGAATTCGTAAAGGAATCATACAGCAACAATGCAATGCTATGGGGCGACAACACCGACTATGCAGCCCTTGTCCCACAAATGCAGCAATGGATTAAGGAGAGACATGACCACATTGTCAAGAACTTGACAGTATATGATATCAGCGACTTGATTGGGAATGATACAGAGAATGCCTCAAAAAAGTTACGTGCCGGCGTATATACCATATATGGCGAACGTGTAACAGACTGCAGGAACCTGCAGCAAGGGTTGTATATCATCAACGGGAAAAAAATGTTTATCAAACGGTGAAACACGCAACAAACAGAATACAGATATGAAAAAAACAGCAATTCTTCTGATAGCAATAGCAGCACTCTGCATTTTACCGACAAACGCACAAAAGAGAGGCGACAGATTCTTTGGCGGTAACCTAAGGTTTGCCCTCTCCTCATCGGGTTCAAACGGTTATATGAGCACCGGGACATTTTTCGGCATAGCCCCGGAATTCGGATATCTTGTTGCCGACAGGGTTAAAATAGGCGGTAAAATAGGCTATGAAGTATCGTCCAATGCGCATGCTATAACGCTGTCACCGAATATTGCATATTATCTGCCCATAATAGACAGGCTTTACTATACCCCACAGCTGAACATAGGTGGCGGTGCTGGTGTCTACTCGGGATATGTGGCCGGTATATTCACCCTTGACATGGAATTGGCTTCTTTCGAATACAAGCCTATTGATAAATTGGGAATTTCGGCCTGCTTGATTAATCTCAACTACAACCTTATCGACAGGACGAACAGTTTCAACTTCAGCATCCTCTATTCTCCGTCAATTGCTTTCCACTACTACTTTTAGGAACTACCAGACAAAAGGCAAAATCCTATACTTAACCCTTGTGCAATAGGCAGCATAACCGTCAAGCCCCTCAAGGAGCACCTGTTCCTCGTTCCTTATCCTTTTTGCAATCAGTGGAATATAGGCAAGCATTATCACAAATGACGGCATGGAGCCAAGCACAAGCGGCATGGCAAGAAACATCAACACCGTAGCCGAATACATAGGGTGGCGCACAATACCATAAAGCCCGGTGTCGATGACAGTCTGCCCCTCCTGCACCTCTATGGTGCGAGAGAGGTATGCGTTCTCGCGCAACACCTCGGCATACATTATATATGACAGCAGGAACAGCACCGCCGCGCACCACGCAGCCCACGACGGCATTACAACCCATGAATATCTGAAATTAAGCCCGGCAACCACGAATGCCGCCACGAACATTATGCCGCTCATTGCCACCACACTCCTCTGTTCAGCCTCCTTTTCCTTGGTATTGAGCCTTTTCTTGAGCAATTCCGGTGAATGCAATGCCATCACCACACCGGCAATGAGCATGGGCATAAACAGCACAGCAATGAAAAGCCAGCCACCCGGAAATCGCATTGTCCCCGCCGGAAGAAAAAGCAATAGCCCCACAAGCACAAGCCCCATAAGGAGCTTGATGCCTGCAGAGGCCATCAGTTTCATTTTTTCTTTCATACATTTCATTTGTTGATGTGGACATCCGCTCCACCGGAAACATCCCATCCGGAAATCTGTGGGGTACCGTAAATGGCAATATCCGAACCGCCAGAAGCAGTGACAGAGATTGCTCTAACAGCATACAGTTCAACATCGGCGCCACCCGAGGCAACAACCGAGACATTACCGGCGACAAGTTTATCCATATCAGCATCGGCACCACCTGATGCTACAACAGCAAGACTGTTGCATTTTCCCTTTATCTCGCAATCTGCGCCACCGGAGACAATCACCGCCAAGTCATCGACATCGCAGCAGTTCCACATCAGGTCACTGCCACCGGCGACAGCCAAAGCCTTGTAACCGAATGCCGGTACAAAGACTTTATACTCCTTATTACCGATATTGCGTTTATGCGATATCACAAGCCTGCCATTCTCAGCCTTTACCACAAGCGGCCTGAAGTCATCGGTGTTTGAAACTACACGTACCTTATTCTTTGCCATGGCAGTGTCCACTACCACATCTACTCCACCGCTCAACTCAAGTGAGGTAAGCAGTTCCTCGTCAAGGATATATGTACACTCGTTGTTCAACTGGACTGCCACACCGTTATATTTGATTTCGCATCCCACAAGAAGCAGCATGAAAGCGGCTACAAAAAGAGAACAAAGTTTTTTCATATTCATGTGAATTATAAATCATTTTACAATGGTTACCATATATTCAGCTCAAATGGCAGACGTGCCTGGATGCGGTCGCAGTTACCGATGTTGCGCAGGAACTTGAAACCACTATAATAACCACCAAGAGCCTCACGCGCCATAGTCTCCATATAATCCTCTTTCTTGGTATCCATCAGTTTCTCCACCAGTTCCTTGGTTTCGGGATATGCCTTCACGCTGTAATCAGCGAGCCCGGCCTTCTGTGCGGCAATTGCAACAGCCTTGTCAAGGTCGCCAAGTTCATCGACCAATCCAATCTCCTTGGCCTTTCTGCCGGTCCATACGCGGCCTTCGGCAATCTTTGCGATATCCTCAACAGCGACACCACGTCCGTCGGCGCAACGTTTCAGGAACAGTGCATATCCGTTATTGACGTAGTTCTGCAGAACAACTCTCTCCTCGGGACGGAAAGTGCGTGACAAACTGCCTAAGTCGGCCATTGGATTAGTCTTTACCACATCAAAGCCAAGACCTATCTTCTCCTTCAACAGTTTCTCGGCACTGGGGATTACTCCAAAGATACCGATTGAGCCGGTGAGTGTTGTGGGGTTGGCAACAATGCAGTCTGCAGCACACGAAATATAGTAACCGCCCGACGCCGCATAGTCACCCATTGAAACCACAACCGGCTTTACAGCCTTCAGGAGTGTCACCTCGCGCCATATCTGCTCCGAGCCGTATGCACTGCCACCGGGTGAGTTCACGCGAAGTACGACAGCCTTCACATCATCGTCCTCGCGCAGTCCGCGCAGCTCCTTGATAACCTTCTTTGAATTTATGCCCTCGTCAAGAGACGAAGCAGAGCCGTCAATATCGCCGAATGCATAGAACACGGCAATCTTGCTCTTGTCGGCAGCATCCTCAATCTTCCTATTCAGCTTCACTCTCTCTTTCATCACCTCCATTGTAACAAGGTTCAGGTCATCATCACCCTCAATGCCGGTGAGGCTTTTCAGATAATCCAGTACACCATCCTTGTAGAGCAAAGTGTCGGCCATACCACATGCCACATACTCGTCGGCCGGACAAAAATCCATGAACCTGTCGGCATAGTCGTCAAGTTTCTCCTTTGACACACCACGTGAAGCCGAAACAGCAGTAAGCAACTCGTCCCAGGTGGAATCCAACATTTCGGTAAGCTGTTCACGGTTGGCATCGCTCATCTCGGTTGCGATGAAGGGCTCGACTGCAGATTTGTAGGTACCAACCTTGAATACCTGCATCTCAACACCTACCTTCTCAAGCAAATCCTTGTAGAAGACAGGAGTCGATGCAAGACCATGCCATCCTATGCTTCCTTGCGGATTCAGGATAAGCTTGTCGGCAACAGTGGCAAGATAATAGAGTTCCTGTGAATACTGGTCACCGTATGCTACAATGAACTTACCACTCTCCTTGAAAGAGGCAAGCTCGCCGCGTATCTCCTCAAGCGAAGCCCCTGATGCGCCCTCTACAGCACCGGCCTGCAGATAGATGCCCTTTATACTCTCGTTTTTCTTTGCCTCCTTTATGGCTGCGATGATATCGTCAAGCCCGTATGTCTTGAGCTCGTCGTTCAACATTGAAGCAAAGGGATTCTCAACAGCACGCTCTTCAATGATTCCATTGAGATCAAGGAACAGCACAGAATTCTTTTCTATGTCGCCACTCTCGCCCGAAGCGGCTGCAATGCCGGCAACAATACCAAGCCCTACAATAGGGAGAACAAGCCCTGCGATTACCAAAGCCAACGCATAGGCCAATGTGGTTTTAAAAAACTTTTTCATAATATAAAAAACCGTTTAAATTGTCATATAAACAATTGTCAATCACTTGACTTCGTCATGATGTTTACCCACTCGTTGTAGCCGCCATTCAGCTCCACCACATTGTACCCCATCATTGACAGCACTTGAGCGGCATTCTTGCTGCGGTTTCCGCTACGGCAATACACAGCCACCGTATATGCCCTGTCCAACAAGGCAGATGCCGTCTCACCGAACTTCCCTGTCAGCACATCAATGTTCACACTGCCCGGGATATTACCGGCGGCATATTCATCGGGAGTGCGCACATCTACAAGCTGCACACCGGGGTTGTCAATGGAGTCGGCAAACACACTCGCCGTAACCGACAATATTTTCCCCTCGCCATATGCCTCTTTGCTGAACTTCATGGTACACGACGCTGTGAGCAACAGAAGAATCATGCACGGCACCACTCTCTTTAATCCCAATATATCTCTTTTCATATCACATCATATATTTTTATCGCCTTACATTCCACATCTTGTTTGTGGCATCGGCATTGAACAGGACATCAATGTTGGCACCGTTCTTCTCCTTTATTATCTCCCACGCACGCAACTGTATGAACTGGTCGGTTGTAAGTCCAAGTTCCTCCTGATACGCTTTGTCGGCAATGGCACGCTGACGTTCGGCAGCCTCGCGGGCTACAAGCATCTCACGTCTCGACTCCTCGGTGCGTTTGGCCTGTGTTGCAGCAGCTGTTGCATCCATTTCGGCCTTTTGGCGCTCATTGGGGATGGCACGGCCAACCACCACATTCACAACATCAATGGGTAACTCACCCTGCTTTGAACTCAAAAGCGAGATGTAGTTCTGGATATCGTTCTTCACAAAAAGATTGATGGAATCAAGCACCTCACGATTACTCATAAGGTCGAAAGGCCCGTACTTTGATATGTAACCGCGCACAGTGTTGCGGTAGACCTCCTTTATCACTGAATTGTACCAGTCCACACCATAATTCTTTATAAGCACAGGCGACTTGTTGTCTTTCACCTGCAGCTGAATCTGCGTGTTGAAATCGAGCAATGTATTGTCGTTTGATGTTGCATCATCAAGGTCCTCATCATAGGCACGCGGCAACATATTGACTATAACATAGTCGGTTGAGAGCCATGTATATTCAAGTCCCGTCTCAACCGGAGTCATGTCAATGCCTCCCGTACCGAAAAACCAAGGTTTATGCACCTTGACACCCTCTTCACCGGCCTCGGGAGCAACGGTTGTACATCCCGACAACAAAACAGACACACAAATAATACCGGTAATCAAAAAGTTCTTCATAGCATTATAGTTTATAAAAGTTCAATAAGTTCCTCTTTTGTTATTCCAAGCATCTGAGCCTTTGCCTTGAACTGCGGCAATTCGTTGGCAATGAACTCACTCTTCATATTCTCTTTTATCCGTGCAACCGCGCCCTCCTTGACAAAGTAACCAAGACCGCGCTTGTTGTAGATAATCTCCTGCGCCTCGAGCAACTGGTAGGAGCGGACAATGGTATTGGGGTTCACGCCCACCATTGCACCCATCTCACGTACCGAGGGGATGCGCTCCTCCTCACGCCAGTCGCCCCGCAGAATCTTCTCCTGCATCAGGTCCACATTCTGCAGATAAATGGGTTTATGTTCGCTATACTCCATAGTCGGGATGTTTAATAGTTGACTTTCTTTATTCTGAAATAGGTGATGGAGAAGAATGCCATTGACATGATAATTGTCAGACAGCGGCATGCAGTCATGAGATAACCGAACAACTCCACATCTGTCTTCTCATCAAGCCATTCAACTACGCCTTCAAACATATCTTCCCAGAACTCGGGTGTTGTGACATTTACAACGACAGCAGTCAATATCACAAACGCAAATGTCATTGAAATATTGAAAAGGATTGTCTTGAGCACCTTGTTCCTGCGGAAGATTGTGTTGAACATTATGGTGTAGGCTATGATATTCACCATATAGAGAATGCTGTCAAATACCGGATATATGTAGGGTAGCAGATATTCATCATCTACAATTTCACCGACAGTAAACGGATTGTAGAAATCCATATACAGGAACGACCCTATACCCACTTTTGAGAGGAGCCACAGCAACAGGTCGGTACCCGTGAGCACAGCGTACGCCAAAAGCGGCACAATGAGAACGCAGAGCACAACCATTGACAACAATTTCTCGAGCGTGCTTGCCGGTATCATTGCATAGAAGTAGCCTTTCTTGCGGTTGTTCATGTCCTTGTATACAATGAAAGGGCTCAATGCTATCGCAAGCACAAAGAGTGCATTCACAAGATCCGCTCTACCGAACTGCATAATGGATGCATCAAAGGTGAGCGAAACAACCCACACAGCAGCAATGACACTGGCACATATCAGGAGCGACTTGAAGAAGTTGGGTATGTAGTTAGTAACCTCGTACTTTATGAGCCTACCCAAACGCTTTATATCAAATACTTCGTTCATAGCAGTTTACTTTTTTGAGTTGATGTAATTGAACAATAGTTCTATGTTAATGCGGCTCTCCTCGCCGTTCACATTCCTGCGAATCGAGCTGCAGCCGCCAAGACCTGCCTCAACAAAGAGAGCATCAGAGGGGGCTGTGCTTGAGGTCTCGAAGAGATACTCGCTCTGTATACCGGCAACACTCTTGTCGAGCAGCACCGCACGCTTGTCGAGTATCATAATGTGGTCGAGCAGATTCTCCACATCCTTCACCTGGTGGGTAGAGATGATGATGGTACGCTTGTCGTCCATCGTCCTTGCCACCATCTTGCGGAACTCGAGCTTGCTTGGGATGTCGAGGCCGTTTGTAGGCTCGTCGAGCAACAGATACTCGGAGTTCATGGCAAGCGCAATGCAAAGGATGGCTCTCTTGCGCTGACCAAGCGAAAGAGTCGTGAACTTACGGTCGATATCTATCTCAAAATCCTTGAGCAGGCCATGCAGCATCTGCTCATCATAATTGGGATAAAAAGCCGAAATACCCGCAGCATAGCTCTTTATTGACACTGCAGGGCCTTCAAAATCCTCGGGGATGTAGAACATCTTCGACAGGAAGCCCGGCTTGCGGTCGGCTGGCGAGTAACCGTCAATCTTTATACTGCCCTCTTTTGTTGTGAGCAAACCGCAAAGCAGCTTGAAAAGCGTACTCTTTCCCACTCCGTTCGCACCAAGCAGGCCATAGACCCGCCCCTGCTCGAATGTGGTGCTTATGCTATCCAAGACCTTTTCACTTGAATAGGCGAATGACAAATCCTTAATTTCAATCATAGTGTATTAGTTTATTAGTACACCGCAAATATAAAACACATTTTTGATACTTTCCAAGAAAAAAATGATATTTTTTCAAAAAAAATCATATCTTCGCACTGAAAGAACTGACCTGATATGAAAAACTTTTTTTTAGGGCTCACGAGCCTTTTATTATTGTGCGCGTGCGCGCATAATACAGACAACGCAACAAGCCACAGCCTGTTGCCTCTTCCACAGCAGATAGGGACATCAAAAGGCAGCTTCACCGTAGGCGAAGGGACAAAGCTCTACATTGCTGCCGACAGTGATGACAGGAACGCCATTGCCAACGCCTTAGGAGCCTGGAGCGGTGTATTGGAAGTTACGGGGGAAAATACCACAGCCAACTGCATTGCAATGGAGGTTTGCGACAATGTAGCAAACGTCACATCGCCCGAAGGCTATACAATCAATGTCACCAAAGAGAAAATCAACGTAAAGGCAACATCGGCTGCCGGCCTTTTCTATGCGTCACAGACACTGTTGCAGCTTGCCGACGGTAGCAACACAATCCCAGCCTGCACAATAACAGATGAGCCGGAGTTTGCCTATCGCGGACTCATGCTCGACGTGAGCCGCCACTTCTTTGACAAGGAGTTCGTCAAGAAGCAGCTTGATGCCATGGCGCACTTCAAGATGAACCGTCTGCACCTGCACCTCACCGATGCGGCCGGCTGGCGCATAGAAATCAAGAAATACCCACGCCTCACCCAGTTCGCGGCATGGCGTTCACCTGCAATCTGGAAAGATTGGTGGTTCGGCGACCGCAAATACGTTGAGGAAGGCAGCGAGGGTGCATACGGCGGCTACTACACACAGGAGGATATAAAAGAGCTTGTTGAATACGCTGCCGAGCGCTACATAACCATCATCCCCGAGATTGAAATGCCTGCCCACAGCGAGGAGACACTGACTGCCTACCCCGAGCTGTCATGCACACACGAGCCATACAAGCAGGCCGATTTCTGCGTAGGCAACGAAAAGACATTCGAGTTCCTTGAGAACGTGCTCAGCGAAGTGATTGAGCTTTTCCCGAGCGAATACATACACATTGGCGGCGACGAGGCCGGCAAGGCATCGTGGCCACACTGTCCGCTGTGCCAGAAGCGCATGAAGGAGGAGGGACTGAAGGATGTGAACGAGCTGCAGAGCTACCTGATACAGCGCATTGAGAAGTTTGTGAACAGCAAGGGACGACAGATTATCGGCTGGGACGAAATCCTCGATGGAGGCCTTGCCCCCAACGCAACCGTAATGTCATGGCGCGGAACAGAGGGCGGCATTGCGGCCGTAGAGAGCGGGCACAAGGCAATCATGACCCCCGGCGGCTATTGCTACCTCGACTCTTACCAGGATGCACCACACACACAACCGATGGCTTTCGGTCCATACATGCCGCTCGAAAAGGTATATTCATACGACCCACGCGCGGAGATTGACAGCGCAAAGGCTCACCTGATATATGGTATACAAGGCAACCTTTGGGTAGAATACATCCCCACAGAGGAACTTGTAGAGTATATGATATACCCCCGCATACTTGCCATTGCCGAGATTGGCTGGAGCAACCCCGCCGAGCGCGACTATGCAGAATTCAAGCAGCGCGCAATAAAAGCCACAGACGGGTTGCGCAGCAAAGGCTACAACGCCTTTGACCTTGCCAACGAGTTCGGTCAGCGCAAGGAGGCACAGACACCCGTCGAGCATCTTGCCACAGGCGGAAGCATCGCATACGCCAATGATGCGCCATACAGCGACAGCTACAAGGCCGGCGGTGACAGAGCACTCATTGACGGAGTGTGCGGTGGCTGGACATACACCGACAAGAAGTGGCAGGGATTCATCAGGAACGGTGTCGATGTCACCATAGACCTGGGAGCCGAAAAGGAGATAACCGAAGTGAGCGCACAGTTCATGCAGATGTGCATCCCCGATGTATGGTTCCCCGCCGAGGTCATCATCAGCACATCGTGCGACGGCAACGGCTTCAGCGAACTGGCACGCATTGGGCACACCGTAGTAAGGGACGAAGGCCTCTCATTCAAGGAGTACGGCTGGAGTGGCAACACAAAAGCCCGCTACATAAACTACCGTGCCAAGAGCGGCCCACAACGCGGATGGCTGTTCACTGACGAAATAATAATAAAGTGAAAGCCGAGGTTTTAATAAACCGAGGTTTCGACAACATCGGCAGCAATATGTCGCAGGCTGCACCGGCGAAGTTGGTGCCCTGCGGGTTGCGATAAGACGATGTTGTCAAAGCGAAAATGCAAATCAAATTTTTCACCTTAACATATAGACGACTAAGAAAAACTTAAAAAGAAAAAAGTTATGACAGCAAAAAACTTATTCAAGAGTATTTTGGCGCTGGCCGTGGCACTACCTATGGGCCTTAGCGCACAGAGTGATGTAAACAGGGAGAAATACCCAGATTACACAGACAAGACAAACCCCGACTGGTCGCTGATGCCACAGCAGGGCGCCAATAAGGCGCAGCATGCCGACGGTGCCACAAAGGCACAGCGCCCGGCATACGTAAACAATGCCGAGAAGAAATTCTTCCCACCCGTCTTTAATCAGGACGGCGGCTCGTGCGGTTCGGCATCGCGTATCTGCTACATGTTCACATACGTGCTCAACGCATACCGCAACCTCGACGGCAAGATAGCCCAGAACTACTACCCTTCGCACTTTGTCTGGTTGCTCACAAACGGTAACTCGGGAAAGAACGAGTTTGTGACAAGCATCGGTGTGCCATCGGCTGCCACATACGGCGGACAGACATACTCTGCCCTCTTTGGCAGCCAGGACTGCTCCAACAACGATTTCGGTTGGATGCAGGGCTACAACAAGTGGTTCGAGGCTATGAACAACCGCATGCTCGAACCGGTAAACTTCCCTGCACATGTAGGCACCGAGGAGGGACGCGAGGCAGTTAAGAACTGGCTCTGGAACCATAACGGCGACGAGAGTTTCCAAGCCGGCGGTATATGCGGTATCGGCGTGGCAAGTTCCGATGGCAACTACGAAGGCAAGATACCAAGCACATCGGCAAACAGTTCGGCCGGTGTTGTTGGCAAAAAGTACGTAAAGGCATGGGGCACACAGGTTGACCACGCACTTACTATTGTCGGTTACGACGACCGCATTGAGTTCGACCTCGACGGCAACGGCAAGGCCGGCGAAGTGGAGAAAGACGAGGTTGGTGCATGGATTATCGTGAACTCATGGGGTGCATGGTGGGGAAACAAGGGCTTCATCTACTGCCCATACGCATACGGCGGTGCATCGTTCAACAGGGACGGCACATTCTCGCAGAACTGGTGGGCACCTGAGATTTACAAGGTAAGAAAAGACTACCGCCCATTGCGCACCATCAAGTTGGAGATGGAGTACTCACGCCGAAGCGAGATAAAGCTGTCGGCGGGTATATCGGCCGACATCAACGCCACTGCACCCGAGAAGACAATAGAGTTCGAGCACTTCAGATATGCCGGCGACGGTAATTATGGCAACAGCAACCCCGCACCCGAAATTCCCATGCTGGGACGTTGGGCCGACGGCAAGCTGCACAGCGAGCCAATGGAGTTCGGCTATGACCTCACAGACCTCACAAACGGCTATGACAGAAGCATGCCACTCAAGTATTTCTTCATCGTCGAGACAAGAAGCTGGGGCAAGGGCAGCGGAAAAATCCACAACGCATCAATCATGGACTATGAGTTCAACCTCAAGGGTCAAGAGACTCCGTTTGACACAGGCAATGGTGTGGAGATAAAGAGTGCCGGCAACAAGACAATAATTTCGGTTGTCGTTTACGGCGAGGAGTACTACGCTCCACAGAACCTATCGCTCAACGAAAGAAAATTGTCATGGGCAAAACCGATACATTCGAGATACAGTATCTCAAAGTACAGGATATATCACAACAACGGACAGATAGCCGAAATGGATGGCACAGCACTGGCCTACACCATCCCAAGCAATATTGACATCGAGGGAACATTCAGCGTTTCGGCCATCTACGAGGACGGCAACGAATCGCAGAAGGTAACCGTGCAGGCACCTGTTGCCGAAGATGACGTGAACAAAGCCATCAACCTGAGGAAATCGGGCTTCACCATCCCCAACGTCTTTGACCAGAAATTCAACGAGATGACAATGGAGTTCTACATCAAGCCAAACTCACTTGTCAACTGGAACCAGAGTGCAGGCCCGGGGTGGGGCAAGTTCATGATGCACGCCAATGCCGACGGTTCATTCACCATAGGTTGGGACACAAATAACCGCACCAGCACCGACTATGGGACATTGAAGGTCGGAACCTGGACACACATTGCATTTGTAGTCAAAAACAAATCGATGATTGTGTATGTAAATGGTGTCCGCAAGAAATCATTCTCGTCAACATCATACAGCGGCGTTGGCGGTTGGGGTGATTTTGTCTTCAGTTCAAACGGCGATGGCAATGCACAGGATGCAAGTTATGACGAAATACGCGTTTGGAACAAGGTACGCACTGCCACTGAGATAAAGAACAGCATGAACGCACAGTTCGCAGGCAGCATGCTCCCCGATGGTCTTGTCGCATACTACAAGGGCGATGTCATAACAGAGAACGGCACAGCAATGCTGCGCGAATACACAAGCGGCAACCATGCAGCAATCCACAACAACAACTACACCGTTGAAACAAGCAGCAAGAATCTGGGCAAGACATCGGCCACCCTCACAGCAAGTATCGACCCTGTCACAGAGACTATATATGCCGGCATTCCCGTAAAGTTGTCGGCCACATACAGCGATGCGGCAACAAAACTTGTATGGAACATTCCCGATGCCGGGCTCAACAATGTGGCTATTGCCGAGCCTATGGCTACATTCACCTCAGCAGGTGCAAAGAGTGTTACATTGACTGCAATGGATGCAAACGGCAACACAGTGACATCTACAGCCACACTCACCGTCACCGAGGAGGCAACCCCCGATGCCACTTTCAAGGTTAGCAAGACACCCGTAATCCTTGGCGAGAAGGTGATGTTCATTGTTGAAAACCCACAATTGGGCAACATATACGAGTGGAGCACACCGGGCGCCGAGACAGAAAAGACACAGGGACTGCGCGTGAACACAGTGTATGCCGAGGCCGGCACACACACGGTGACACTGAAGGTGACATCGGCTTCGGGAGCAAAGAGCTCCACATCAAGCATCGACATAGAGGTGCTCAGTTCGGCACCGACCGCAGCATTCGAGATAAGCCCGGCCATAATAATGAAGGGCGAGACGACATACCTCACCGATGTTTCACAATACCACCCCGACGGCTGGCAATGGACCATTGAGAACACAAAGAAGAGATACATCATCAACGGACAGCACAGCAGCTTCACGCCGGAGATTAGCGGCGTGTATGATGTGACACTCAAGGTAAACAACCTTGTGGGCACAAGCAGCACAACAAGGGAGCGTGCACTCATTGTGTGCAACGCAGACAGCAAGAACGGCCTCAACTTCAGCGGCCGCGAGAATGCCAAAGTGAGTGCACCTGTCACAACATCAAGATGCGATGCTTTCACCGTCGAGTGGTGGATGCGCGCCGAGGAGTTCGAAAGCAACTGCTTGGGAATAGGTGAAAGCGAATCGACATTCCTCATCAAGACCGACAAGGACGGCAGAATGCATGTCTCGGCTAACGGTTATACAGGCAAGAGCAGCACAAGCAACTTTGTCATCCTTAACGAGTGGCACCACTATGGCGTAATCGTTGCCGACGGTTATGTCGACTTCTACCGCGACGGCGAGTACTACTCTACCAGCTATGTGTCACTGAACGCACACGTTCCATCATTGAACAGTTTCTCTATTGGCAAGGACAACGCAAGGATGAACGGACAAATTGACGAGTTGCGCGTATGGACAAAGAGCGTGAAGTATGATGACATGATGGCTGTGTGCAACGCACCGTTGGAGAACCCGACATCAATTGATGGCCTGCTGCTCTACTATGACTTCAACCAGAGCGGTGGCAGCGTCATTGACCGCAGCGGCAACGGATTTGACGGTGTGCGCAGCGGCTTCGGCCCCGACGGCGATGCATGGGGATTGTCAAGAGGTGTGTTCTGTCTCAACAACGAAGACGGCGGCAAGAACGGTGATGTGACATCCGACTACCTCACCAACTACCGCGCTTCGTTCAGCTACAACGCAAGCAAACAGGTCAACACCTCGGCCAGAAACCGCTTCTATGAACTGAAGGATTGGACCATTGAGAATGCTGTCACACAGGGTAATACAATAACCGGCGCACACGTGGATGCACAGAAGAACTACTGCATGACATTCACCACCATTTGGGACGGATTCAGCACCTTGAGCGACCACAAGGTATACCAGACTGTCACCCTGCCGAAGGGTGCATATACCTTCACTGCCAATTACCACTCTACATGGGAAGGACAGTGCGGCGACAGCTATGTTGTCGTAGACGATGCAGACAACATCCCGGGCGTGGCAAACATTGCCAACGCACTTGCGTACACAAAAATGGCCGCAAAGGGCTCTGCTATGTCAAACAAGGTTGAGTTTGTTCTTGAAGAGGAGACAGAGGTTTCACTTGGTCTGCTCGTGAACATGAACGACAAGATTTGCATGACCATAGAGAGTTTCACGCTGCAACGCGAGAACATCGAGTATATCGAGGCTGACGGCCTCACAGCCATAGAGCCGGTCATTGAAACCGCTGGACGTGAGCAGGACAATGCAATCTACGACCTGCAGGGTCGCAAGGTTCTGCAGCCACAGAAAGGACACATCTATATAAAGAACGGAAAGAAGTTCCTTGCAAAGTAAAGAAATAAAAACTATAATAAATTGTGTGGTGGCCCGGTCGGGCCACCACACAATTTATTTCATAAAACCATTTTCATACCTTTTAGAAGCTGATTAAACAGCTCCTTAATGTCCGAAGCGCGAGGTATCCACCTCCTTTGCTTCCCTCTTCTTGTAGCCGCCGAAACGGTACACAAGCGAAAGGGTGAAGTTACGCGTGTACATATTGTTCTTGTGTACAAGATACTGTCCCTTGTAGTCCATACCCATTTCGCCAATGGTAGAGTTGAAGATATCATTATAGAAACAGCTCAATGTTCCCTTGCCGCCCGCAAAGTTCCACTTTGCCCCGGCCGAAAGGCTCCACATTGTCTTTACCGAAAAGGTTCCCTGCGTTATTGGCGACTGTACCCAAGCGTTTAGTTCAAAGACAAGGTCATTGTTCACCCTGAAGCTGTTGTTGAGCGATGCACTGGCAGCAAATTTCCTATCCTCAAAACCAATGTCGAAGAAGTTGTCGCAGCGCTGTGCCATATAAAAGCCCACCAATGTAGCGCGTGTGTTGAACCACTTTACAGGAGCGTATGGCAACACAGCCATGAGACCAGTTTGCGAAAAGTAGTCCCAGTTGTGGGTCTGGTAAATGAGGGCAAGATGGTCGGTCGACTGGTACATTGCCTGCGCAAAGAATTTGTGGATGTAGCTACAGAAGAGACCGAAAACATATTTCTGTTTGAATATGTAGTTAGCATTGAGCATGTATGTCTTTGACGGCTCAAGCCCCGGCGAGTTGTGGAGCTCGGAGTAACCGTCAATGTAACTAACAGCTGACTGCATCTGCCAATACGAGGGGTACTGCTTGTCCACATTGAAAGTGGACTGGAAAATGTGGTCAGGGTTGCGCATATATGTGAGCGATGCCTGTGGGTATAGAGTCCAGCGCTCACGATTATTGACCCTGTAATACTCTGCCGTAGCCGACAATGAGAACGAAAGCCCGAGCGGCGATTGATGCCCGAACGAGGCGTATGCCTCGGCTGTGTGCTCGGACAGGGCCGACTCAACGTTTGTTACGGCCAAGGTGCTGGAAGCATCAAACATTTGGTAATCGTTGCTCTCGCTGTTGCGATACGATGCACCATAGCCAAGCGTCCAGCCACCGGCAAACGAGTGTTTCTGGTCGGCGTATGCATGCAGTGAGCGTATATCCTGCCCGGCGTTCTGCAACATAAGGAGCTGCAGGCTGTCGCTGAGGAAAGTAACATTCATCTGCTGCGTGCTGTGGCTCCTGTACATAGTGTAATCGACTCCAAGCGAAAGTCCGACTCCGGTTTGTGCCTGCAAAGAAAAGTTATGCATATTGTCGCTGTCAACCACCTTCTTCTGCTTGGAATTCTGGTAGTTTCCAACCGATGTAGAACTGCTCTCTGCATCGCTCTTTGTCTGGTAGTTATAAGCAAAACTTACGCTGTTCTTTTCGTTGAAATTATATTCAAACGCTGCCCTTGCACTGTGTTTCCACAGGGCGCCGCGTATCTCCTGTAGCTGTTCTATGCGGTGCTGCACGCCACCAAGAGTGTGCAGTGATATCATATCAAGGTCCTGCACCTCGGACAGGCGCGAGATGTTGTACATTGCATCGAACGCGAACCTTGGGGTTGCAGCACGCAGAAAGGCGTGCACGCCGCCATTGTCATTGAAACGGTTAATGTAGTCACCGCCCAGTTCACCCTGCAGGGAGTATCGGGTATCCTTCTTGAGGACAATGTTGAGAGCGGCACCACGCACATGATAATGAGGCGGCGCGCTGTACATGACCTCAACTTTTTCAACGCGACCTAAAGGTGTGCTTTTAAGCAGCGATGCTACCTGCTCGGCACTCATTGTCGATGGCTTGCCGTTTATTATAACAGCCAGGGAGTTTGCACCCACAAGAGTAAGGTTACCATCTTTTTCGCTCACACCCGGCAATTTTGTCAGCGCCTCATAGGTATTGTTCACCACCTTGTCACGTGTCAGTTGTTCAAGGTCATAGGCCAATGCACCATTCTTCACCTTAACCAAAGGCCGCTCTGCAACCACATCAAGTTCCTCAAGCAAATTGTCCTGAGGTTCAAGAATAATGTCACCGACATCGGAGGTATTACACTCTTTCTCGCACGAATGATATGCCATATGGTTAACAACAAGACGATACTTCTCCATATTATGCCCGAATGAGAAGAGACCGGCGCTGTCGGTCAACGCAACATCCACAAAAACAGAATCGATACTTTGAAGCACTACGTTTGCACCCTCAATCGGTTCAGAGTGCCTGTTGATTATATGACCGCGGATTCCCTGTGCCTGAACCATATTCAAGGCAAGGAAGAAAAAAGCAACCGACAAGAATATCCTTTTAATCATAGAATAATTTATTTTGGTTGCGAAGATAAATAAAAAAATCCAAACAGCGCAACACTTTTTACCCCCCCCCATTTTTAACTTTCTTTAACATAATATACAATATTGCAATTACGAAAAAATACATAACTTGCAACAATGAATTATGTAAACCATTAAACAAACACAATATGTACAAATTCAAACCAATATTGAAGTCAATGCTTTGGGGTGGAGACAAGATTATCCCTTATAAGGAGGTAGAATCAAGCAAGAGACAGGTTGGCGAGAGCTGGGAGATTTCGGGCGTGAAGGAGAACGAGTCGGTTGTTGCCGAGGGCATTGATGCGGGTATGAAGCTGCCCGAGCTTATTGCACGCGACAAGGCAGCCCTGCTTGGAAAGAGCAACTACGAGCGCTTTGGCAAGGAGTTCCCACTGCTCATCAAGTTCATTGATGCACGTCAGGACCTCTCAATCCAGGTTCACCCTAATGACAAACTCGCTTGGGAGCGCCACCAGTCAAAGGGAAAGACCGAGATGTGGTATGTTGTTGATGCCGACCCCGGTTCACGCCTGCGTTCGGGCTTTGCAAAGCAGGTTACCCCAGAGGAGTATGAGCAGAGCATTGCCGACAACACAATCACCGACCTTTTGCAGGAGTATGACATACACAAGGGCGATGTATTCTTCCTCCCCGCAGGCCGCATCCACTCCATTGGCGCCGGTGCATTCATTGCCGAGATTCAGCAGACATCGAACATAACCTACCGCATATATGATTTCAACCGTTGCGACGACAACGGCAACCCGCGCGAGTTGCACACCGAGATGAGCAAGGGGGCTATCGACTACACCGTACTGCCCGACTACCGCACCTACTATGATGCCCAGCCCGACAAGGCCACACAGCTTGTATCGTGCCGTTACTTCACGACCGACATCTACCGTCTTACAAAGGAGTATGAGATACCGCTTGCCGGGCTCGACTCGTTCGTGATTCTCATCTGCACCGCAGGCAAGGGAACAATCACCGACAACGATGGACAGACAATAAACATCCACCAGGGCGAGAGCATCCTTGTACCGGCATCGACAACCGGCCTCAAAATTTGCCCCGAGGGGGAGATGGAACTGCTTGGAAGCTGGATAGAAGAGTAAAAAATATTGTATGACAGAAGAGGCCCTTTCGACATGTATCGAAAGGGCCTGTCTTTTTTGTAAAAAATGTTTTCAGAAATGTAGTAAATCAACAACTTCAGCGTCTAATTGGCAAAACAGTAAAGATAATGGAATCATTGGAACAAGATTTTGCGAAGATTGTAAGGGAGCATAAAGGAACCATCTACACCGTCTGCTATATGTTCTCTAAAAATGAGGAGGAGGTTGCCGACCTTTTCCAGGACATCCTCATCAACCTTTGGAATGGTTTTCAGAAGTTTCGCGGGGAGAGTAGTCACAATACATGGATATACCGTGTCAGTCTGAACACTTGCATCTCGTCTGAGCGCAAGAAAAAGCGCAGAGGAGAGACAGTGCCTCTTCAGATGGACATCAACTTTTTCGATGACACAGGCGAAGATATCAGGCAAATACAGTTACTGCAGAGCCGTATAAGCCAATTGGGGCTTTTTGACAGGGCTATAATACTTCTCTGGCTCGAAAACATGAGCTACGATGAGATTGGAACCATAGTAGGAATATCGGCCAAGAATGTCTCTGTCCGCCTTGTCAGAATAAAAGAACAGCTTAAGAAAATGTCGAACCAATAAAACGAGCATATCATGGAAAACAATAGATTATTATCACATGAGCTTGAGCAGATGCGCGCCCAGATAGGAATTCTAAAGCAGAAACTCGAGCAGCAGACAATCGTAAACGAGATGCATATACGCAACTCCATGAAATCAAAGATATCCGACCTCAACCGAACCGTACTCGGCACAATATTTGCGGGGATATTTGCTGTCGTGTTCGCTCCAACGACATTCTATATTCAGGGTTGCTCGTCTACATTCGTCATAGCCACAGCGGTAATGCTTGCAGTATGCCTTGGGCTTACCATAGTACAGAAAATCAGCCTTGGCAAGATGAGCGACCTTTCGCAGGGCAACCTGGTAGAGACGGCCCGAAAACTGAACAAAGTGAGGACTCACTACAAGGAGTGGTACAAGATTGCCATACCCATGATTCTTGTTTGGGGAGGATGGATGATTCACGAAATGGTGGGGATTCTTGGCATTGACAGCCCAACAGCCATAGGTTTCTACTGTGGTGCCGGAGTAGGTATTTTAATCGGTGGAATAGTTGGAGCACGCATCAACAGGAAGGTCATACGCAGGGCCAATGAAATCCTCGCACAGATTGAAGAGCTGCAACAGACATAGGGGAAATAGAGCAAAAACAATAATAATCGGGTGGCCTCACAGCCACCCGATTATTATTAAAACTAGGGAATGAATAAAAAGATGGAGTGCAAGGCTTGCGCAAACGAGTGAAATGCAAAGTTTGCTTTAGCATTTTACAATGAGTGCAGCCAAGGCTCGCCAAAGGCAGCCGGCTTGCGAAGACCTAAAAACCGCAGTTTACTGGAGTAAATGAGAATTTTTAGGGCAAGCATAACGCAGCAATACGCTTTTTAGTCATTTCCCTACGACAAATACTCTTTCGCAGCCATAGCACACCTCTCGCCATCCACTGCCGCCGAGACAATGCCGCCGGCATAGCCGGCACCCTCGCCACAGGGGAAGAGGCCTTCAACTGCAACATGCTGCAGTGTCTCATTGTCTCGCACAATGCGCACGGGCGACGACGTGCGTGTCTCCACGCCAATCATTGTTGCCTCACTTGTGAGAAAGCCGCGCGACATACGCCCGAACTGCTCAAAACCTCGCTGCAGGCGGGTCGAAACGAACTTGGGCAACCAGAAGTGCATGGGCGAAGAAATCAAACCGGGAGCGTATGAACTGCGAGGCAGGTCATAGCTGAGTTTGCCGCGCACGAAATCGGTCATTCGCTGTGCAGGCGCTGTCTGCTTGCGGTTACCCATTACCCAACAGAGGCGTTCAAGGCGTTCCTGGAAGTTCATCACACGCAAGGGCGAGTCATCGGGCACAGGGTCAATGCCGTCACAGTCAATCTGAATCTCGGGCAACAGTACATCCTCGGGATTAATCTGCACAACCA
The DNA here is from genome assembly GCA_045636545.1 of Bacteroidaceae bacterium. Classification (GTDB taxonomy): domain Bacteria; phylum Bacteroidota; class Bacteroidia; order Bacteroidales; family Bacteroidaceae; genus HGM04593. The sequence continues at coordinate 15,667 of JAZTXR010000109.1, read as the reverse complement.
TTCCCGAATTGCTCCATGCGCCACCACGGTGCGACGGCGACATGCCGTTGACAAGCAGTTCCTCGGTAGTTGAAGCCGATGGTATTACCACACCACCAGGACACATACAGAAGCTGTAGACACCACGGCCATCGACCTGCGTGGTAAAGCTGTACTCGGCAGCAGGCAGATATTTGCCGCGACCCTTTGGCGAGTGATACTGTATCTGGTCAATGAGTTCCGATGGGTGTTCCAATCGCACGCCCACAGCAAAGCCCTTTGCCTCGAGAGCTATATTGTTGCTGTTGAGCCAGCGATAGACATCCTTTGCCGAGTGTCCTGTTGCAAGGATTACGGCATCGGCAAGCAGCTCACCGCTGTTGGTGCGTATTCCGCGCACTTTGCCGCCGCTCAAAAGAATCTCCTCCATGCGGGTCTCGAAACGCACCTCGCCACCGCACTCGATTATGCGGTTACGTATGTTCTCAATCACACGCGGCAGCTTGTCGGTACCTATGTGCGGATGTGCATCGGCAAGGATTGTGGGGCTTGCTCCATGCTGGCAGAAGATGTTGAGCACCCCCTCAATGCTGCCGCGCTTTTTGCTACGGGTATAAAGTTTGCCGTCGGAGTATGCACCAGCACCACCCTCACCGAAGCAGTAGTTCGACTCGGGATTCACGGTATGCGTGCGCGATATGTTTGCAAGGTCAACCTTGCGTGTGCGCACATCCTTACCGCGCTCCACAACAATGGGACGAAGGCCGTTCTCTATGAGCTTCAGTGCTGCAAAAAGACCTGCAGGACCTGCACCCACAACAATAACCGTGCGCTTGCCCTCGACATTGGGATACTCGCGCGGGATGTACTCATCCACTGGGGGCATCTCGTTCACAAACACCCTTACCGTAAGGTTTATATATATAGTGCGTTGGCGTGCATCGATGCTGCGGCGCAACACACGCACTGCATTTATCGTGCGCTCGTCCATGCCCTTCTCGCGGGCTATATATCGTGCGAGCGACTGCTCGTTGGCAGCCTCATAGGGCTGCACCCTTATCTGAAATTCGTGTACCATATCTATTAAACTGAAAGGTTAAAAGTGAAAACGGAAAACTAAAAGCGGAAAGTTGTTTTCACCTTTCAGATTTCACTTTTCACCTATAAAGTCATCCAAACACCAAGCGAAATGCCTCTTCAACCTTGCCTGCAGGCAATACCTCAATGCCGAAGCGTGAGACATCGAGCCCCTTGAGGTTGCTGCGCGGAACTATTATCTGCTTGAAACCAAGCTTTGCAGCCTCGGCAATGCGCTGCTCGATGCGGTTCACAGGGCGAATCTCGCCCGAAAGCCCCACCTCGCCGGCCATGCATATCGTTGGTTCAATCTCAACATCCATGTTGCTCGACAAGATGGCGCTGATTACCGAAAGGTCAATAGCCGGGTCATTCACGCGCAAGCCACCGGCTATGTTAAGGTAGACATCCTTCTGCGCCAGTTTAAAGCCCACGCGCTTTTCCAACACCGCAAGCAGCATGTTCATGCGGCGGCCATCAAAGCCAGTCGCCGAACGCTGCGGCGTGCCGTATGCGGCCGTGCTCACCAAAGCCTGCGCCTCAATGAGGAACGGACTGACACCCTCAATTGCCGATGCTATTGCCACGCCGCTCATTCCTTTGTGGCGCTCACTGAGCAGCAATTCCGACGGGTTGGTTACCTGTCGCAACCCCTCACGGCGCATCTCATATATTCCAAGCTCGGCAGTGCTGCCAAAGCGGTTCTTTATAGAGCGCAGAACGCGGTAGAGATAGTGCTGGTCGCCCTCGAACTGGATTACCACATCAACTATGTGCTCAAGTATCTTGGGGCCGGCAATTGCACCGTCCTTTGTTATGTGACCGATTAAGATTACCGGCACGTTGTTCTCCTTGGCAAACTTAAGGAGCATGCCCGTACACTCGCGCACCTGCGCCATACTGCCCGGCGATGAATCAACCGCCTCGCTGCACATTGTCTGTATCGAGTCAATGACAAGCAGTTCGGGCTGCACATTCTTTATGTGCACGAAGATTGTCTCTAGCGATGTCTCGCACACGATGTGGCAGTTACCACGCTCATGCACAATGCGGTCGGCACGCAGTTTTATCTGCTGCACGCTCTCCTCGCCCGACACATAGAGCACCTTGCGGTCGGGCATGCCAAGGATTGTCTGCAGCACCAGTGTCGATTTTCCAATGCCAGGCTCGCCGCCAAGCAGCACAAGCGAACCGGGCACAAGGCCACCGCCGAGCACGCGGTTAAGCTCGCCGTCACGCATGTCAATACGAGGCAGCGCATCGGTTGCCACATCGTCAATGAGCATCGGGCGCACCTGAGGTTTCTCGCCTGTAGCAAGCGAGGCGCGCGATGCCGGTGTGTTCCTCACCACCTTCTCAACAAAACTGTTCCACGCACCGCAGGCAGGGCATTTGCCCGCCCACTTTGGCGATTCGTAGCCACAGCTGTTACACAGAAAAACCGATTTTTCCTTTGCCATATTCAATTACATAATAGGGAACCATATAAACACCGCCACATCCCACAACGCATGCGAAATGATTATTGCCGCAAAGTATTTTGGGAACAGACGATAGAGCAGCCCCCACACAGCGCCGGCTACAAGAGCCGCCATAATGAGCATGAAGTTGAATGAGCCCGCATGCACAAGCGCATAGATGAGCGTTGTTACAACAAAGCCCACATTGGCATTCCACTTTTTTGAAAGGTTCTCCTGCACATATCCGCGCCAAAAGATTTCCTCGGCAGGGCCAATGAGGAACAGCATCAACGCAGTGAGCAACCACGGCGACTGACCGTCCTTCATGCCATAGATGGTATCGACCTGCGGGCGGGCAAAGTCGAACATCAGCTGCGAGAGTTTGTCACCTACCCAGAACACGCCCCACAAAGCAACGGCAATGACAACACCCCACAGAATATTTGCGGGAGTAAAGTGCACCCTCTTCCACCACCCCGGAGCAAACAGCGTTGCAAGAAGCGAGAGCATGCAGGCCGAACCTGTCATCATCCACCAGAAATTCACATGCGGTGCAGTCCATGGGCTGAACATCACAGTCCACAGTACAGCCGCTAGTATTATTGTAAACGATAGGCGACGCATCATAATATTGCTGCAACAATGAATGATATTGAGAGCAACAGACTGAACATCAGCTGCAGCTGCGCTGTCTTTTCATCAATGCCAATGAGCGCCTTCATACCCTCTGTAGGGAGTTTAAGCATAGCGCGGCAGTTGTCAATCGCCGGTTTCAGGGCAATTACAACCACCAACGCCCACCACGGCATTGCACCGCAGATGGCAGCTACAAGAATACATACAAACGGCAACAGCAACTCGGCCAGATAGACATAAACCGAAGCCTTCTTGCCAATGAGCATTGCAAAAGTCTTGATGCCCGCACGACTGTCCTGCTCAATGTCACGTGCATTGTTCACGTGCAGAATACCAACGGTAATCAAGCCTATTGGCAACATCAGCCAAATAGACTCCGTGCGTAAATCGCCTGTAACGACATAAGATGTTCCAAGAATCGGCAACACCGAGTATGTGAAGAATATATCCAAATCGCCCAAAGCGTGATACTTGAGCCAGGGATATAGCAGAATGAGCGCACAGCCCGCAAGGCCAAAATAGAGCACCGGCAAGCCCGCGTGCAACATCAGCACCACGCCCGCCACAACAGCAACAGAGAGCAGACACCACGCAAGCCTCTTAATCTCAACAGCCCGGAATTCACCGCTCACGATCGACATGCCACCAATAGCATCCTCGCGGTCAACACCACGCTTGTAGTCGAAATAGTCACTCCAGGTATTGGCCGCTGCGTGGAATATTACAATGTTGAGCAACGCCCAAACACCCGCCAGCCAGTCAATGGCATAGCCACACCAACCAAGATAAACCAATGTAACCAATACCGGCATCGCCGATGCCGGGAAAGACCATGGACGTGTAGCCAACACCCATGCTTTGAAACTGTGTTTCTTCTTATTTTCCATAAATATCTGTTTTGCAAATTTTAGACAACAAAGATAGTACAAGCGAGTGAAATGCCAAACTTGTTTGAGCATTTTACAACGAGCGTAGCCTATGTTCATGAAATCTTTTCATAAAGATAGTACAAGCGAGTGAAATGCCAAATTTGTTTGAGCATCTGATTATGTCCAAGAAATTCACCCTCAAAGTGCCTTATTCGATATTCTTCTATAAACAGCACAGCGTGTCAAGTCCCGCTTCACTTGCACAAGTTTTCCGTTTTCACCTTTCAGTTTTCACTTTCCCCAGTTCCGTATGTTTTCTCGAGACCCAGTTTCTTTATGCGTGACTTGATGCCGCCGGGTTTGCGCCCGAAGTGCGCTGCAAGTTCCTCAATGGTTGCGCCATGACAGCACATCCCTGCAAGCGATTTATCATCTTCGTCGCTCCAAGGGTTGTATGCATTGGGGTACTCCTGACGACAGGCATAGACCGAATATGTAGGGGTGCCGGTGAGCTGTTTGTATGCCTTGAGGTATTTCTTGAGCCGCTTCACATCCTTGTCCGACAGATAGGGCAGACGGCGGATATCCATATTGTCGGTCAGGTCATTGAGCTTCACTGCCACAGCCAAAGGATTATGTTTTATGCGCGCTATGAACTTGTCGTATGGCTCTGTGGGTGAGAGTTTTGTCAGGCAACGCAGCGCCTCGATAATCCGGGTCGAGAAGCCTTCGGCTGCAAGTTGTTCAAATGTCCAGGCGCTATCCTCCACCACATCGTGCAGCACACCCAGAATCTTCTCCTCCACGGTCTGCCCCATTGCCATGACACGCAAGGGGTGACCTATATAATCGTTGCCTGCCTTGTCCAGCTGCCCGCAATGTGCCTGGGCAGCTATCTCTATTGCTCTTTCAAGGGTTGCCATAGTAGTTGTTTCTTTGCTGCAAAGAAAAACATTTTTTGGGGAATAAAATAACTTTTGTGGGTTACAATGCTTGGCATTTAAGATATTTCGCCACGTTCAAGATGACATTTTATCGATAAAAAATCTATTTTTAAGTGCTTTATAATTGACACACCGCGCAATTTGCACTATTTTTACACAAGAGAAACAAATTATGGATATACGCAAACGATTGGAGCTATCCACAGAAATAAGCCCGTTCCAAAGGCGGGTGTACATGGAGTTGCTGAACATTCCCGCTGGAGTCACCATCACATACGGCGAACTGGCGCGGCGCATTGGGTGCCGCAGCGCACAGGCAGTGGGGCAGGCACTGAAGCGTAACCCGTTTGCGCCCGAGGTGCCGTGCCACCGTGTGGTAGCCACAGGTGGCTCGATAGGCGGATACTTTGGCAAGCGAGACGGGGAGATGATTGGGCGCAAGCGCAAGCTGATTGAAGAAGAGCGAAAAAGCGGCAATAACCGAATATAGACACAGGGGCGAACATGACAGAACACCTTTTACAGCCATTGGTGTGCGAGCGATTCAGGAGCGAAGCACGATACCGCGACGGGCACTTGCGCGTGATAAACGCACTGCCCTTCAGGCGTGTGCTTGGGCTTCACACCCCCGAGATGAAACAAACCGCCAAGCGACTGTGGCGCGAGGGCTGCGAGATTGAACTTCCCGACAAAAGCCGCAAGAGGTGCGGCAACGGCAAGGAGATTATCCATTGCTTTGAGATGGCGGCCAGTGACAGTCTCTGCTACGAGGAGACCGTAATCTGGGGGTTCCTCATAAACCTTGAAAAGTGTACTTTGGAAGAACGTCTGAAAATGCTTGGACATTATGTGCCCGTACTCGACAACTGGGCTGTGTGCGATGCATATTGCGCCAATGCCAAATGGATGGAAAAGAGTGACAAAGAGCGACTATGGACATTCCTGCTACCATATTTCCGTTCCAGGCAAGAGTTCGAGGTACGTTTTGCCATTGTAACGGCAATGACCTACTTTCTCAAAGAGGAGTGGTTGGGGCGTGTGTTTGAACAGCTGGAAATGCTTGATTTCAACAGCATAACATCAAAATACAGGACAGAGAAAGGCAAGCCCCAAAGAGCCCAAGAAGGTACAGTGCAGGGCGCCGAGCCATACTATGTGCGTATGGGAGTGGCATGGTTGCTTGCGACGGCTTTGGCAAAATTTCCCGAACGGACAAGGGAGTATGTACGTTCGTCAAGCCTGCCGGCCGATGTAATAAAGCTCTACACGCGCAAGGCACGCGAATCGCTGCGCACCCGCATGACAGAAGCATTGTAACCGAATAAAAGAGAGGAAAAACAGAATATGGAAATAATTTTTGCAACAATTATTGGAGTGGCATTGGGAGTGTTCATCGGCATTCTTGCCGCACGCGGCAAGAGCAAGGGACTGCAGGGCACTATCGACAAGCTGCAGTGGCAGCTCGAGAACGAAAAAGCCAATGCCGGACAGTCGGCTTTGAACCTCCAGAAGCAGTTGGCCGATGCAAAGACCGAAGCAAAGGAGCAGATTGAGAACATAAAGGCCGAGTACGAGAAGCGCATTGCCCAGGCAAAGAGTGATGCCGAGAAGCAGTGTACCGATGCTATGGCCGCACAGGAGAAGAGACACTGCGAGGCCACAAAGGCGCAGCAGCTGCTTTTTGACGAGACGATGGCAAAAATCACCGCCCAGGTGAAGAGTGCCACCGACGAGATGCTGAAACAACGGCAGAAGGAGTTTGCCGAGTCGAGCAACAGCAACATCGAGCAGATTGTGAACCCGCTACGCGAGACAATCGAGAAGATGAAGCAGACAATGAGCGACAGCACACTGAAGCAGACCGAGCTGAGCAGCGAGATGAAGGCAAACCTTGAGAACATGATGAAGCACAGCGCTGCAGCCAAGGAGAGCGCCGACGAGCTTGCGCGTGTGTTCAAGCACAGGAGCAAGGTACAGGGCGACTGGGGCGAGCGCGTACTCGACGAGCTGCTCGACTCGCAAGGCCTGACACAGGGCGTGCACTACGAGACACAGACCGCGATACGCGATGCAGCCGGCAATGTGGTCAGGACCGACACCGGCAGCAACCTGCGCCCCGATGTAATCCTGCACATCGACAACAACCGCGAAATCATAATCGATTCAAAGGTTTCGCTCACCGCATTCATGGACTATGTGAATGCCGAGACCGAAGATGAACGCCAAAGACACCTGAAAGCACACATAGAGAGCATACAGAAGCACGTGAAGGAGTTGTCGAAGAAGGACTACTCGTCCTACATAAAGGCACCCAAGGTGAGGATGGACTACGTTATTATGTTCGTCCCACACACAGGCGCCCTGTGGACAGCACTTAACACGCAGCCCGACCTGTGGCGCAAGGCCATGGAGATGAACGTGTTCATTGCCGACGAGCAGACCCTCTTTGCGGCACTGCGGATGGTCAACCTCACCTGGACACACATTGCGCAGACCGAGAACCACAAGAAGGTGTACGAGCTTGCCAATGAGATAATAGAGAGAGTGGGCATGTTCATGGAGAGCTATGAAAGCATAGGCAAGGCTATCGCCAACGCGCAGAGAGCATACGACGATGGCGGCAAGAAACTTGCCCCAAGCGGACAGAGCATCCTCAACAGCTGTGCAAAGCTCAACAGGCTCGGTGCCAAACAGAGCAGCAAGCACCCCATCAAGCAGATAGAGGGAGCAGCCGACAGTGAATGATAGATTAAGAAGATATTTAAATTTCTAAAAAAATATTCAGATATGGAAAAGTACATTGCTTCTGCCGCAAGATACAGCGACAGTGACAACAAATACCGCCGCTGCGGCAACAGCGGAGTGCTGCTGCCGAAGGTGAGCCTTGGATTCTGGCAGAATTTCGGCGCCGATGCCTCGTTCGACAACTGCCGCGCCATTGCGCGCCTGGCATTCGACAACGGTGTGACACACTTTGACCTTGCCAACAACTACGGCCCGCCACCGGGGACTGCCGAGGAGTTGCTTGGACGTATGCTGAAGGACGATTTCGCGACCCACCGCGACGAGCTTTTCATTGCCACCAAAGCGGGATATGACATGTGGGCTGGACCATACGGCAGCTGGGGCTCACGCAAGCACCTGATGGCCAGCCTTGACCGGAGCCTTGGGCGCATGCAACTCGATTATGTCGACCTCTTCTACATACACCGTTATGACCCGGTGACACCGCTCGACGAGACACTGCAGGCGCTTGTTGACATTGTGCGTGCAGGCAAGGCGCTCCACATAGGCATCTCGCGCTGGCCGCTCGATGCATTGAAGTACGCGAACGAATTCCTGCGCAAGCAGGGTGTACCGCCACTCATTTTCCAAGGGCGTCTGAACCTGCTCGACAGGGCTGTACAGGAGGAGGGCGTGCCCGCCTATTGCAAGGAGCATGGAATTGGCTTCATCTCATTCTCGGCATTGGCACAGGGGTTGCTCACATCGCGCTACCTTGGTGGCATACCGGGCGACTCGCGCATGGCACGCGGCGGCTCGCTGCAACAGGAGAAGTTCACACCGCAGCTGTTGGAGCACCTGAACAGATTGAATGCGATTGCCACAGAGCGTGGCGAGTCATTGGCGACCATGTCGCTTGCGTGGGTGCTTGCGCAGGAGGGTGTGACATCGGTGCTTGTGGGCGCACGCACACCACAACAGTTTGCCGAGTCATTGCGTTGCATAAAAGTGTCACAGGAGCTGTGCAATGACCTGCCACTCTACCCACACAAGGTATTCTGACCACAGAACACCCATAGACGACATCAGGGCGGCCAATTGGCCGCCCTGATGTCGTTATTACCTGTGGGTTCATCAATAGACAACTACCTTCTCGCCATTGACAATGTATACACCGGCCGGGAGCTGTATGCGTGTCGTACCGGCCTTTACATTCTGCTTGCAAACCAAACGGCCGTCAACACCATAAACTGCAACCTCCTGCTCCTCGAGAGCCGTGAACGTTATGCAGTCGCCACCCTTGACCGAGTAGTCGGGATACACATCCGAAATACCTGTCGCCTGGGTGAAGAGAATTGTTGCATCGCCAAAACGCTTCTCGTCGTTATTGCCATCCACGGCGTATGCATTGAGGATTTCAATCTTGCGCACACCTTCGTCAATGACAGATGTAGCGCTTGCGCTGATGTTTGCGACAACGTCACTGCCATTGCCGAACATCTCATTATCCTCGGAGTAGACAATCACACGATACGTGTTCATATCGAGCATCTCATACATGAAATTGTGCGAAGCCAATGCATCGGCAGGCACGATGTCATCGACAAAGATACCGTCTGGCACCCAGACGTCGAACTGCATGGCCTTGTACTCCTCGCCTTCATACTCCATCAGCTTCAAAGCCACGTTACCCGCCTCGCCAATGGCAAGCACCACATCGTCACCATACAGTTCACCCGCAGCAAGAGGTGTGCTGTAGGCATACAAGGCCGATGGAGCATCAGCCATCATCACCATAGAGGCAACCTCCTCGGCATCGGCAAGGTCAATGTAGCCGTCGGCATTGGCATCGGCCTTCACCTCGCTGAAACGTTTGCAGACATCGCCCTGCAGATAGGCTGTGATGGCAGCCGCATCGTGTACAGTCAACTGGTTGTTGAGGTTGACATCACCCGGCATTGCATATATAAGGTCATCCACGTCATACACGTCAAGATTGTTGTAGATGTAGTCCGCACGCTCGCTCACCCACTGCTTGGCACGGTCACGGTCGGCCTCACTGAAGCCATAGTAGCTTCCCCACTCGTATGCATTGTTCTGGAACGATGTCTTTGCAAAGTTATAGTAGCTGTCGATATAATCGTGCAGCTCGGCAATGGAGTTGTTCTCGACGAACTCCTTCCACACGTGGTAATAATGTTTCTTGAACACCTCGGCCTTTGTCAAATCCTCCCAGAAAGTATACGCACTCATAGATGTCCTGATAACACTTGAAGTAGCTCCGGTATAGCAATATGTGGCGCTACTCTCATAGCCGAAGCCCCAGTCAAAGTCCCACAACGGTCCAAATGCAATCTTGCCCTCGGGGTCGGCCTCGTTCTTGTGATAGAACGTACTCTTGGGATGGTTGATTTCCTGGTTGAGGACCAAGTCATTGGCAAGGAAGAAACGTGCCGTTGCATCGACATCGAGTACCTCCTCAAGTCCCTCGCCTGCCGACACCGCATCCTGCATTGCCCTTGAATCCTCAAGTATGGCCGCACGACGTGTCTTGGCAAACTCCACATCCTCCATCTCGACAAGGTCGGGCTCGGCAACCTTCACGGGAAGACTGTACACACCGGTACGGTAGATGGGCTCGTCAGAACTGCTGTAGGTATCCAGCTCTACCAGGTAGCCCTCTTCCTCGTCAATATCTACACTGTTGTTTGCCATACCCACCTTCTCGGTGAACATATAGCTGCCCATATACACACCGTTCATATACAGTTCGACCGGAATTATGTGGTTAGGGTACTTGGCACCTGCCATCTGGCCAATCTTCATTGCAATGGCATTTGCCATGAGTGACCCCTTCTGCGCATTTGCAAGCAACACCCAACTCTTGCCCTTTGTGAGACCGAATGGTTTCACCTTCTCGGCAAACTTGAGACGATAAGGCTTTTTGCTTGCACCCCATGATGAGTTACCGCGACCCTTTATCTGCACCGAATCGGTAAAGTTCTCATATACACCGTTTCCTGATATACGGAAGTTGGCATTCAGATAATAGTCCTTGCTTGTCACGAACAGGCCATTGTCAATGTCAATATCGATACGTGGAACAGCGGCTATCCTGTCGGTGAGCCAATCAACGGTTATATTATAGATATTGCCGAACGGTACACGGCGGTTCTCATACACTGCATCCTGTATCTTAACAGATTCCCCGGTTACCTCCTCTGTAACTTTGTAGACACGCAGCTCGGCAATCGCAAGGTGGTTCTTTGAATACTCACCGCTTGTCTGCACAATTCTCAAATAAGAATATTTGCCGCCCAACGCAATGGCTGGAGACGTGTACTCCTGTCCCGCACCACCACGTGGCATACCGTCAGCAATATAATTCAATGTGCGGACAAGTTTCCAGTCGCTGCTGTCGTTGCTTGCATATATCTCCCATATAAGCGGATTGTAACCAGACTGCGGACGGCACTGGTAATAGAGTTGTATATTCTCAAGTTGCTCGGGCAATGCAATGTCAATGTATGCATTTACATTGGCTGTAGCATTGTTGGCGCTGCCCCAAGTCGAATGGAATATTGTTGACGGACTGCCGTCGAGCAAGTTCCCGAGACCTTCGTTATAACTTGTAGAGGGCTTGTTGGTCGAGAGCATATCGGCAGTGAGTTTGACCTCCTGTGCCCCGCCCGAAGCCGATGGGGTCGACCAAATCTCGTCCTGCACCTTTATGTTCCTGATGATATTGTACCCCGGATAGGTGACTTTATACGAGACTGTCTTTGCAAAGCTCTGGCGTGTCTTCTTGCTAACCTGGAGCACTGTATCAACGTATGCCACTGCCCTGTCATCGCTCAACTGGAAGCTGGCTGTGAGCCACTTTCCAATTGCATTCACACTAAGGTTGATATCGTTGGTTATCTCGGCACACTCCACATCGACATTGAGCGTGGGGTTGTACTTGTTGTTGAACTTGAACGATGTCATTGAAGGCAACACTGGTGCTACAACCGAAATGCTGTCATACTCCTCCTGTGTGTAGTACATAGTCTCACCACCCGCCAATGGGAAGTAGACTGTACCGTCGGCGGTGTAATAGTCGCCATCGAGCGATGCAAGTAAAAAGCCCTCGACATCTCCGTTTGCGAGGTAGACATAGACAACCTCTCCATCCTCGGGCTGCACCTCGGGAGTCTCTTCGTCCTTGCCATCACCGCCGGACTCGCCCGAATCCTCAACCTTTGTAGCAAGGAACTGCTCAATTTCCTGTTCTATCTGGCTGTACATCGAAACATACTGCGCAGCACTGTATGCACCGGTATTCTCCTTTGCTGCAGCAATGGTGGTGAGAATGCCGGCAAGTATTGAACGTGAACTCTCGGGGTATGTTCCCGCCACGTATGGAGGCTGGCTGAATGTTGAGTTTGCGAGCAGAGAATTTGCCTGCTCCTCATACTGCGACAGGCCGGCAGCCATATAGCTTGAAAGTGCCGATGCAAGCGACTCCTTTGCCGATGTAACCTCGGCAACACTGCTCATTGATGACATACTCTGCTGCAGCGATGAAACCAAAGAGCGCAATACGGCATCCTCGCCGGCAGTGCAGTAACCGCCATGGTCTCCGTATGCGGCAAGATAGGCATTTGCCTCGTTGACAAAAGAGCTCAGGTAACCCTGCGCCAATTGAGGAACAGTAAGCATAAGCTCGCTTACCGTAGTGGCATCAAGCACCGCCTTGTAGATTGACCAGTTGAAAGCCACCGGCAACGCAAAGCCCTGTGTGTAATCACCGCGTTCGAGAGCCTCTTTATGTGGCAGGTCAAATATCTTCATCTTTGAACTTGTACCATCGCGCAGCTCTGCACCCACGTAGAGGGTCAATGCACCGGCTGAGTTCTCGCCATCGTACTGCATCTCGAAACAGCCATTGTCAACAGCCGTTATTTTAACATTGGCCGCTGAAGCAAAATCGTTGGTGCTATATTGCCATCCATTGGCGCCATTGAACTGCGATGCAGAATTTGCAAGGAACTTGCCGGCTACCGGCCAGTAAAGAAGATAACGCCCGTCACCGGCAGGTATGAACTGCATAGCGTGAACAAGAGAAGCCTCAACGTCACCCTCCTCGGCATACTGCATGAATACCGGGCCACTACCCGAATATGTGGTACCATCGGTTGCTGTGAAACTCTTTATAGAATTGCTCTGCAACAAGAACAGCTGTTCTTCCACAGCAAGCTCAGCCTCAGTTGTCACGGGATTGCCAAGAACACCCTCAGAGCCACCTTCTGACGGTATATCATCATCACTGCCGGGAGCTATCTCTACAACAGTCGGAGCATTATAGGAATTTCCATAGCGCGTAACCCACTCAATGACAAAGGCATCGACACTTCTTTCAAGGTGCAGTTCAATGTAATGGTCTTCATTGACTGCCCCGACAGGCTTCCATAGTGAGTGGAAGAAGGTCTTGTAACTGCCGTCGGACAGAGCAGCAAGACCATCGCCGTCAACCTCGCCGGTGATTGTGTTGTGACAGGCATTGGATGTGGCGGTATAAGGCACTATCGCACCATTCTCGTCATACACCCTCAGCTCGGACAGCGCAAAGAATACATAGCCGTTGACCGTGTCGTTGCTGCGGGTTCCCTTAACAGTCATACGTATGTCGCTGAGCGAGGTTCTTGGAATCAACAACGAAGAGGTAAACTCGTAATAACTTGAATAGGACGTACCGGGCAGGCCATCGGCCTCTGTAAGGGCAACCGCCCACTCGTTTGCACTGCCCAAGTCTTCAACCTTCGTCGCAAGGAAGTTCTCAATATCGCGTTCAACCTTGCTATAGAGGGTCATATATTGGTCGACACTGTAAACACCGACGTTATCCTTCGCTTCGGCAATGGTAGAGAGCACCCCCGTGAGTATGGCGCGGGCAATCTCGGGGTATGTGCCAGCCACGTATGGAGGTTGGCTGAAAGCCGAGCTTGCGAGCAGTGTGTTGACCTGCGACTCATACTTTGACAAACCCGCTGCCATATAAGTCGACAAAGCACGGGATATTGCCTCCTCGGCCGACATGACCTCGGCAATGCTGCTCATAGACGGTATATCCTGTCGTACAGTAGAAATCAACGTGCGCAGGTTCTCATCCTCTCCAGCGGTGCAGTAACCGTCCTGGTCTCCGTATGTAGCAAGATTTTTGTTGGCCTCATTGATTATTGCATTGAGATAACTTTCGGCCAACTGAGGGATTGTCGCCATAAGTCCATCAACGGTAGTTTCATCTAGCACAGCCTTGTATATGGTCCAATTGAAGGCAATTGGCAAACTGTAGCCTTGTGTGTAGTCACCCATCTCAAGCGCCTCCTTATGTGGCAGGTCAAATGTCTTCATCTTTGAATTCGTACCATCGCGCAACTCTGCACCCACATAAAGAGTCTGCATACCCTCTGAGGTCTCTCCATCATACTGCATCTCGAAACAGCCGTTGTCGACAGACGTTATTTTTACGCAAGCAGCAGAGGCAAAATCTGTCGTGCTGTATTGCCAGCCATTCACACCATAGAACTCCGATGCCGAATTTGCAAGGAACTTGCCGGCTACCGGCCAATACACAAGATAGCGCCCGTCGCCGGCAGGAATGAGCTGCATGACATGAACGGCAGAAGCCTCGACGTCACCCTCCTCGGCATACTGCATGAATACCGGGCCACGGCCTGTGTATGTATATCCGTCGGCTGCAGTAAAGCTCATCATGGCATTGCTCTGCAATACAAACAATTGCTTTTCCACAGCAAGCTCAGCCTCAGTTGTCACGGGATTGCCAAGAGCAAATTCTGCACCTACGGATGAGGGAGAATAATCAACACCAAGCGTTATGCCGACAAGCGTCGGCGCATTCTTTGGCTGGCCGAGACGTGTTGTCCACTCAATGATAAAAGCATCTACACTACGTTCAAGGTCAAGCTCGATATAGTGATAATCGGCAACAGCGCCATAGCTACTCCACATAGAATGGAAATAGCTCTTGATGTTGTTGTCCGACAACCCCTCGAGGCCGGCACCATCCGTACCATTCAACGACAGGGAATTATGGTCGGCATTGGAAGAGGCTGTGTATGGCACAATCATTCCATCCTTGTCATAGATTTTAAGCTCCGATAGGGCAAAGGTCAAGTTGTTGCCGTTGGGCATTTCATTGCTCAATGTACCCACAACGGTCACACGTACCTTGTCGGTTGTCACACCCGGTTCGAGCAACTTTGATGTGAACTGATAATACTCCACACCATTGTAATCATTTGCAACGCCAGGCAAACCATCCTTGGCAGCCAATGTCGCAGACCAGTTCTGCGCGCCGGCTCCGGAAATTACCGAGAGCACACAAATCAAAGCAAAAAGAACTCTTTTCATGTTATAGTCAATTATTAAGTTTCAATCTCAAATGACACACATTTTATCTCTATGAGATAAGCATCTAATTTGCAAAGAAACAAAATAAACACCTCCTTTCAAAAGAAATGTTCATTTTTTTAACAAAACCAATATTATAATCAACTAAATACACTTTTAACAGGGAGTAAACAAAACAAAACAAAAAACATAAAATATTTTGGCAACATATTTTGTTTGTTTACAAAAAATGCCTATCTTTGCACTCGCAAAACAGAGCGGGATGTAGCTCAGCCCGGTTAGAGTACGCGTCTGGGGGGCGTGTGGTCGCTGGTTCGAATCCAGTCATCCCGACAAAGAGAAACATTTGATTTACAACCATTTAGGAGTAGATTAAATGTTTCTCTTTTTTTGTTGTGTCAGCCGGTTTAATTGGTGGTTTAAAGGGCTCACCTGCAAAGTCTAGGGGGCTATGCAAAAAGTTTGGTTAGTCTGTATAAGAAAAATTTCAAATCAGTAACACCTCTGAGTTGCGCTCTGAACGCTTTGATTTTAGCATTGAAGCTTTCAGCAAAAGCATTTGTGG
>JAZTXR010000108.1:0-18408 GCA_045636545.1 Bacteroidaceae bacterium | reverse complement strand
GCTTTGGCAATCGGCAACTCCTCGTGAATATCACCAAAGTAGCACTCTGTCTGCTTGGCAAGAAATTCGAGAATAGCGATGCGGGCAGGGTGTCCCATTGCCTTCGCAAAGCGTGCCAACTGCTCTTGATGGAGTGTATAATCCTTGTTTGCCATTGTACTCGTCAATTTCCGTTCGCAAATATACGAACAATAATTCAAAGTTCCAAATCTCAAATCAAGTAACGGCGAAAATTTCTCGTTATTGTTATCTGTTGTCGCCTCAAACTCGGCAATGAAACTATTGACCGCATCGAGGGTATCGACCTTAACGATACGACCATCGTACTCTGAATAATGCTGGGACACGCTTCTACATTGGTGACGGAGAAGGTGTATGCGACATTGCTGCCGAACACGATTGCAGAAATAGTTGGCGACAAACTAAATGTTAGGTTAGATTAAATTAAGGACAGAACTTCGGTTTTGTCCTTTTTCATTTCAGGGCAGTGAAAGCAGAAAATTATGGACAATATTTTGACCTCAACGGGCGGTCAGGGCAGTTTGCTCAATTTTGGCAAAATGTGCCTTGTAGAGCATCTGGGCAGTGCTTGGGCAGTGTCATCCCTCTTACTTACTACTCCTTTTTTCAGGAGGATTTGGTAATAGTTTCAGGGCAGTATTTGGGCAGTCTCGCCCCATTTTCGGGCAGTTTTTGGGCAGTATTTAGGCAAAAAATGACCGACTGGACTGCCCTGTCGGTCATTGTAAGTCGTTGATATTTGTGTGTTTAACCTTTATCAACCTCTTAATACTCCTCCTCGTCAAAGAAAAAGTCTTCTTTGCTTGGATAGTCGGGCCAGATGTCCTCGATGCTCTCATAAACGTCGCCCTCATCCTCTATCTCCTGCAAGTTTTCTATAACTTCCAATGGTGCACCTGAGCGTACTGCGTAGTCGATTAGTTCGTCTTTTGTTGCCGGCCATGGTGCGTCTTCCAATTTTGATGCTAATTCAAGTGTCCAATACATATCTAAATAGTGTTTTTTTTGTTAGTTTTGTTAAGTGCGTGCAAAAGTAAACTAATTTTGGTTATTTGCAAGGCTTTTGCCATAATTTTTCCTTTCCGCTGAGCAGTTGGCGCTGAAGCGTGAATAGATAGTCGGACAAACGGTTTACATACACCATTGCATGGGCTGGAATGTTGTGCTCTTTGGCAAGTGTTGTCATTTGGCGTTCGGCGCGACGGCAGATGGTGCGGCATACATTGGCGCGTGCTGCCTGCTCGTTGCCGGCAGGCAGAATGAAGCTTTTCAGCGGTGGCAGTGAGGCACTGATGGCATCTATCTCCCTTTCGAGCTTTTCTATGTCAACTTCGTTTACCAGGCTCTTTTTGCACTCTTCGTCGGCCAGTTGGCACCCGATGGTGAATATGCAGTTCTCCACTTCTTCGATGAAACCAATTGTTGCTGTATTGTCAAGCGATGCTGAAAGCAGTCCCAGATGGGCGTTGAGTTCGTCGAGAGTGCCGTAGGCTTCTACTCTCGGGTGGTCTTTTGCAACGCGTGTGCCACCGCATAGCGAGGTGGTGCCGTTGTCGCCCGTTCCTGTGTATATGGTCGCTTTTTTCATTGTAAGGGTTATCTTTTCAATGTGTAGTGTTGCTTTATCCTCTCTTTGTCAAAGAAGAGCAGCCCGTAGCTGTACATATCGTATGTTATGACCGTTGCATTGTCGTGTACAAGCTGTAGCCACCACTCCCGTATCCTCTTGCTGCGGTTTATGCCGTCAACAACAATCACGCTGTTTTTGTTTGTGTGGGGCAGCGCTGCTTTTATTAAATTGTGGGAATCGTCTGTTGCATTTATGTATAGCATGCCAATTGTGCCGGTGCGCTCAATGATGTCGGGCAATTCTTCAGCGCCTTCAATTATTTGGCAACCGTTCGAAGTGAGCAGCTCCTTTGCTTCGGCGCTCATTGTTGCTGGTGCTAGAGCATAGTGCTGCACGCCAGGTCTTGCTGTCAACATTGCACAGGCTGCACAGGCCGAGCCCACCGACACGCAGCTTGTGGGCTGCAGATAGTTGGTTATGCGGAACAGCTCGCGGAAATGTTCCTTTTTTGACCTGTTTCCACCTACAGCTCTGTCGAGTGTGGGGTAGGCATAGTACGGCAACCGTTCACGCAACACCTGCGTGACAAAGAAAAAGGCAGAGGGGGACTGTACGCCGTACCCCCTGTTATGCCTTTTGCGGTTTATCCAGTCGCCAAACTTCAGCATTGTCTGTCGATTGGTGTTAGAGAGCGAAAGCCTCCTTTACCTTCTCTACATAGTCGAGTTTCTCCCATGTGAAGAGCTCTACCTCCATGGTCTTGCTCTCGAGATAGCGCGATGTGAACACCTTTGTCACCACTTGTGGTGTGCGGCCAACGTGACCGTATGATGCTGTCTCGCTGTAGATTGGGTTACGCAGCTTCAGGCGCTCCTCGATGGCCTTTGGGCGCAGGTCAAATAGAGCCTTGACCTTCTGGGCAATCTCACCGTCGGTGAGGGTAACCTTCGCTGTGCCGTATGTATTCACGAACACGCTGACAGGCTCGGCAACGCCAATGGCGTATGAGAGCTGGATGAGAGCCTCATCGGCAACGCCTGCCGCAACAAGGTTCTTTGCAATGTGGCGTGCCGCGTAGGCTGCACTGCGGTCTACTTTGCTGGGGTCCTTGCCGCTGAATGCGCCACCACCGTGTGCTCCCTTGCCTCCGTATGTGTCGACGATGATTTTGCGGCCGGTGAGGCCTGTGTCGCCGTGCGGGCCACCGATAACGAACTTTCCTGTCGGGTTGACGTGGTACTTGATATCGTCATTGAAGAGTGCAAGCACGCTCTGCGATGTAATCTTGGCCTTGACACGTGGCATGAGGATGTTCAGCACATCCTCCTTTATCTTTGCAATCTGTGCAGCATCGGCAGCCAGCTGCGCCTCTTTGCCCTCTTCTGTGGGCTGTATGAAATCGTCATGCTGTGTCGATACGACGATGGTGTCAATGCGCACGGGCTTGTTCTCGTCATTGTACTCGATGGTCACCTGGCTCTTTGAGTCCGGGCGCAGGTAGGTCATCTCCTTGCCCTCGCGGCGAATCTCGGCAAGCTCGGTGAGGATAAGGTGCGAGAGGTCGAGCGAAACGGGCATATAGTTCTCGGTCTCGTTTGTCGCGTAACCGAACATCATTCCCTGGTCGCCGGCACCCTGTGACATCGGATCCTCGCGCTCAACGCCGCGGTTGATGTCGGCGCTCTGCTCGTGGATGGCCGAGAAGATACCGCATGAGTTGCCGTCGAACATATACTCGCTCTTTGTATAACCTATCTTGTTGATTACGCCGCGTGCAATGTCCTGCAGGTCGACGTATGCCGATGACTTTACCTCGCCGGCAATTACAACCTGTCCTGTTGTGACGAGTGTCTCGCAAGCGACCTTAGACTGTGGGTCGAATGCAATGAGTTGGTCAAGAACGGCATCCGAAATCTGGTCGGCTACCTTGTCGGGGTGTCCCTCTGAAACTGATTCTGATGTGAATAAATATCCCATAGTAGTGTGTTTTGTGCCCCGGTTGTTCCAGTAATCTTATGTCGCGCGCAGGGCGTAGTTAATAATTTGCCTGTTGGATAACAAGCCTGATGAAAGAACCGTGTGTGGGATATTAATGCCGGTGAAGTGCCTTTGCAAATGCCCTCTGATGGGGCTTTTAGCATTTTTTACCGTGGTTGCAAGCAGTCAAATCTCTCCACATACAGCCTTTGACAGGCCTTGATTTTGTGCAAAGGTAATGGTTTTTTGTCTATTGGCTCATACGTTGGGCATGTTTTTTCTTTGAAGCAATCTTTTTTAACTTTTTTGGTTGCTGTTGAGTCCGGCCTTCAGTTGCTCTATACTTTTGCCTGTTATGGGGTGGATTGTGTGCGGCGCAATCTGCGCTAACGGCTCAAGGACAAAATCGCGCTTGTGCATGAGCGGGTGGGGGATGGTGAGGCGCGGCGTTTCAACTGTTTCACTGCCGTAGAGCAGGATATCGATGTCAATGACACGGTCGTGGTATATTCCACCACTTGATTTTGTTGTGCGCCCCAGTTCGCGTTCAATCCTCTCTGTGGTGTCGAGCAGTTGCTGTGGTGTCAGTGTCGTCTCGAATGCAGCGGCGCAGTTGAGGAAGCTGTTCTCGCTATTGAACCCCCACGGCGCTGTCTCAATGAAAGAGGAGCATGCCGTGCATGAACCAAGTGCGAGCGATAGCTCTTCTATCGCTCGCATAAGGTTCTCATTCTTGTTACCAATGTTTGTTCCTAAACCAAGGTATATTGTTGCCATTGCTTAGTCAATGATGAGCATTGCATCACCATAGAGCCCGAAACGGTAGCCCTCCTCAAGTGCCACATTGTATGCGTTCATCACATTGTCATAGCCGCCGAACGCAGTGGTGAGCATGAGCATTGTAGAGTATGGCGCGTAGAAATTGGCAATCATTGAGTTCGCAATCTGGAAGTTGTACTCGGGGAAGATGAACTTGCTTGTCCAGCCGTCATACTCCTTTAGCATACCTCCTGTCAGGGCAGCTGTCTCCAGCACGCGCTGCACCGATGTGCCCACAGCGCAAATTCTGCGGCCTTCGGCTTTAGCCTTGTTTATGGCCTGTACGGCATCGGTGTCTACACTGATTAGGTCGCTGTCCATCTTGTGCTTTGTGAGGTCTTCCACGTCAATCTCGCGGAAGCTGCCAAGGCCAGTATGCATTGTGACGAAAGCGGTGTCTATGCCTCTGATTTCCATTCTCTTCATCAGCTCGCGTGTAAAATGCAGGCCGGCGAACGATGCGGTAACCGAACCCTCTTTCTTTGCAAAGTAGGTCTGGAAGTTCAGCAGATCCTCGGGCTCTTCCTTGCGCAGGCGCTTGAAATCCTCGGGCAATGGAGCCACGCCGAGTGCATAGAGTGCCTTCTTGAACTCGTCGTGCGGGCCGTCATAGAGGAAACGCAGTGTGCGGCCGCGCGAGGTGGTGTTGTCAATGACCTCGGCCACCATTGAGTTGTCCTCGCCAAAGTAGAGCTTGTTGCCGATGCGTATCTTGCGTGCGGGGTCGACGAGTACGTCCCACAGTCGGAACTCCTCGTTGAGTTCGCGCAGCAGGAACACCTCAATCATTGCATTGGTCTTCTCCTTGTTGCCATAGAGGCGTGCGGGGAACACCTTGCTGTCATTCATCACAAAGACATCCTTCTCGTCGAAGTAGTTGATTACCTCCTTGAAGATGCGGTGCTCAATCTCGCCGGTCTTCTTGTGGAGCACAAGAAGGCGCGACTCGTCGCGGTAATCGGCCGGGTAGAGCGCAATGCGCTCCTCGGGCAACTTGTATTTGAACTGTGACAGCTTCATGTGCTGTCCGCTTATACTAAAATTTTCTTCTGTAATTGGGTTCATTGTTTTTCAAGCCATTCTTGGAACAAGTCCGGTGTTATACAATTCTCTATTCTATACTCTCCAATGCGGGTGCGTACAAGGTCTGTGAGGTAGCCTCCGCTCTCAAGTGCCATGCCGATGTCGCGTGCCAGTGAACGGATGTATGTTCCCTTGCCGCAGACAACCCTAATCCTTATCTTGGGCAACTCGCACTCCAACAGTTCTATCGAGTCGATACGTATCTGTTTTGGTTCAAGCTGCATGTCGCTGCCCTTTCTTGCAAGGTCATATGCGCGCTTGCCATCGACCTTGCAGGCCGAAAAGAGCGGCGGGCGTTGGGCTATATTGCCCACGAACTGCTTCAGTGTCTCCTCGACCATCTCTCTTGTGATGTGTTCGTATGGGTATCTGGCATCCACGGGATGTTCCATGTCAAACGACGGTGTGGTGGCACCAAGCATTATCTCGGCCTCGTACTCCTTTGTCTCTTTCTGCAGCTCTTCAATCCTTTTGGTCGCCTTTCCAGTGCATAGCAACAGCACGCCCGAAGCCAAAGGGTCGAGTGTTCCCGCGTGCCCCACCTTGAATCTCTTTATGCCGTACTTGCGGCTCAGGTGGTAGCGTATCTTGTTCACTATCTGGAACGAGGTCCAAGTATAGGGTTTGTTTATCGCAATTATCTCTCCTGCAACAAAATCCATTATGCTATAGTGAGATTATGTCCGGTCAGCAGCATTATGAGGATGACACCGCCAACGATGATTCTGTACCATCCGAATGCCTTGAAACCGTACTTTGTTACAAAATTTATGAAGAACTTTATTGCAAGCATTGCGACAATGAATGCCACAACATTTCCAATGATGAGTGTGTCGAGGTTGTCCTTCAGAATCTGTGCGCCGTCCTCCTCTGTGAAAATCTTCAGCATCTTGAACAGTGTGGCGGCAAGCATTGTGGGCACTGCAAGGAAGAATGAGAACTCGGCGGCAGCCTTGCGTGTGAGCTTCTGTGCCATACCGCCGACTATGGTTGCCATTGAGCGTGAAACACCCGGTATCATTGAAATGCACTGGAACAGACCGATGAAGAACGCGCGTTTCTCGGTCAGCTCGGTCTTTTCGCTGCCCTTGCTGAATATCCTGTCCGAGAAGAGCATGAATATACCTCCCAGGATGAGTGTCACTGCCACTACCACCACGCTCTCCAGCATCGCATCAATGGCATCGCTGAACAGGAGGCCAAGCACTGCTGCCGGAATGAAGGCTACAAACAGTTTCCAGTAGAAATCATATTTGTGCAGGAAACGCTTGAATGCACTTGCTCCCTCGGGTGCCGGGGTCTGGTTCAGCTTGAAGAAACGTTTCCAATAGAGAATCACGACAGAGAGTATGGCGCCGAACTGTATTATAAAGGTGAAGGCCTTTACAAAAGGTGTGCTCTCTACACCCAGAATGTTCTGGGTAATAATCATGTGTCCTGTCGATGATACCGGCAGAAACTCTGTCAAGCCCTCTACGATGGCAATGATAATGGTGTCAAGTATGTCCATAATACAATTATTGGTTTATTTTTGTTCTGTCTTGTTCTTTGATTTGTGCATGATTGCTATGATTACGAAGATGAATCCCGAGAAACAGATTGTAGGGGCGAGCTTTATTCTCCTGAAACTGAAGATGTCGGGCTCGAAATGTGTCTCGGTGGAGCCGGGGCCGGTCATTAGTGCAAAGCCAAGGATGATGGCCGCTACACCCACAGCAAGCAGTATGTAGTTCCATTTACCGAATGCAAAGTTCTTTTTGTCCATAATATATACTGTCTGTTAATGTCAAATGAAATAGAGGTCGTTGTTGCGCATGCGCAGGAAACGGTTCACCGAGCGGAATGCGCAAAGGGTGCATATCAACATTCCGAATGCAATTACCGCGGCGCCGACAATGGCAAGCTCTCTCGCGGGTAACAGTGCTGTCAATTCGGGTGAACGCTGTTGCAGCATATATATTGCCGCTGCCAGCAGGCCGTCTGCTATTATTCCGGCAGCCAGCCCTATCCACATATTGTGCAACAGGAACGGTCGCCTGATGAATCCCCATCTTGCACCTACGAGCTTCATCGTGTGCAGCAGGAATCTCTTTGCGTATATCGACAGGCGCACAAGGTTGCTTATCAGTGACCACGATATCACGGTGAGGAGCACCAGCAGGGTGAGCAGCAGCAGTGCCACCTTCTTTATGTTGCGGTTTACGGTGTCAATGTGCCCTTTGTGGTATATCACTTCGGTTACCTCCTTGTACTTCAACAGCTCTTTCTCAATCTCCGTCATCCTCTCCACGCTCGAGAACTCCTTCTTCAGGTTCAGTTCAATCTCGGCCTCGTACGGGTTCGAACCCAGCAGTTCCATGGGGTCGGCACCAAGGCTCTCCTTCGCATCGTCCAGGGCTTCCTCTTTCGATATGTATCTGCTTTCAAGAACATACTCCTTTGCGTTGATTCTCTTCTGCAGTTTTTGTATAGCCTCTTCCTCGACCGTGCGGTCTATGACGACGGTCATGTTGAAATTCTCCTTTATCCTGTTTGATACAGCCTGTCCGCTCACAAACAGTATGCCCATGATGCCAAGAAGCAGCAGCACAAGTGTGGTGCTTATGTACACGCTCAAGGTCTGTATGTTGACAATAGGTCTCTTCATCTCTTTTTCCTGAATACATATATTATGGAACTGCTTGCACTGTCTCTTCTGCACTGTGCAAACCATCCCTTCAAACCATTCCAAAAGCCTTTTACCGTGTGCAGGCACGAGCCTTTGTACTGCTCGCTGAGCATCGATATATAGAACCCGTCAAAGGGCATTGTGTATTGCTTCTCGAGCGTGAAGCCGTGTTTCCCTGCCCAAAGCGCAATGGTGCTCGGGGTGAAGTGCCACAGGTGTCTTGGCACATCATACGCAGCCCAATGTTCCTTGTACTTCTGTGCATCGTATGAGGAACAGTTGGGTACTGCGATTATTGCAACGCCTCTGTCGGCGAGTGTGCGGTGCAGTTCGTCCCACATCCTGTCGGGCTCCTGTATGTGCTCCATAACGTGCCACATTGTGACAACATCAAGTTCCTTCTCTTTTATTGCCGCCAAGGCTTCAACCGGCTGCATCTCAAAACCGAACTCCCTGAATGCCAGTTCACGCGCCTTGTCGCTCTTCTCAATTGCGGTGACATTCCAACCGCGTGATTGCATAAGGCGTGCGAAGTGTCCGGTGCCTGCTCCATAGTCAAGCAGTCTGCCGCTTCTGCTGTTGGCGAGCTTCTCCACTTTCCGTGCCTTGCTATGCAGCATTATCCTGCGCACAATGTGGTACATACGGTTGACTATTCCCTTGTCCGTGTTGCTGTGGGATATGTATGACGGCGATTCGTAATACCGGCCTATCTCCTTTTCATCGGGGAAATTCTGTGTGAACACAAGCCCGCAACCGGCGCATTCGACAATGTCGAACCGCTCTCCTGTGGCAAAATTGTCAACGCAGGCAAAGCGTTTTCCAATATCTTTGCTGTTGCATAGCGGGCATTTGTCGTGGGTTATTACGGTCATTGTTCCTGTTTTGTTTATCGTCTGGGCACACTCTCCCTAAATATGTTACAAAAATATACCATTTATGGCGAAATTGTTCTCCTGTTTTGATTTTTTACCTATAAAAACAGGTAAAATTACAATTTTTAACACTTTTAAAGGCGGAAGTTTACTATTTTTGCGAAAATTTAAATGATAAAAAATAATTTGAAAGAAAATGGGAAGATTGTGTCGTTCTACTAATAACCGTGTTATTGGCGGGGTTTGTGCCGGAGTTGCCGATTTTTTTGGTTTGGATGCTAAAATGGTGCGTATTGCGTGGCTTGTGGCTGTCTTGTTCGGTGGTGTTGGAGTATTGCTCTATTTTATACTCTTCTTTATACTTCCTGAACAGAAAATCTCTTATGAAGAGCGCATGAACAAACGCTTGGGTAAGTGACATTCTTATATGGTTAAAAAACTGGAGCAACACCAAATGGTATTGCTCCAGTTTTTTGTTTAGTCAACGATTTCTCCTAAAAGCGTGGCGGCTGTCGAGCCGTTGATTTTTACCTTTACAAAATCGCCTATCCTGTAGCCCTTGCGGTCGAATACCGCTGTGCGGTTCTGTTCTGTGCGGCCATAGAACTGCTCCTTCGAGCGCTTCGATATACCCTCGATGAGCACCTCGTATGTCTGGCCGATGCATTTGCGGTTGTTGTCGGCACTGCACTCCTGTTGCAGTGCGATGATTTCGTTCAGGCGGCGCACCTTCTCGCCATCCTCAATGTCGTCTTTCATGTGGCGGCTTGCGAATGTGCCCGGGCGCTCCGAGTATTTGAACATGAATGCTGCATCGTATGAGCAGTATCTCATCAGCGACAATGTCTCCTGGTGGTCATCCTCGGTCTCTCCGCAGAACCCGGCGATTATGTCGGTCGAGATACCGCAGTCGGGTACTATGCGGCGTATGGCCTCAATGCGGTCAAGGTACCACTCGCGTGTGTATTTGCGGTTCATGGCCTTCAACATTGTGCTGCTTCCGCTCTGCACGGGCAGGTGGATGCTCTTGCACACGTTGGGTTCCTGGGCAATGACATGCAGTGTCTCGTCGCTCATATCCTTGGGGTGCGATGTGGTAAAGCGTATGCGTGTCTGTGGGCTGTGCTGTGCAACGCGGCGCAATAGCTGCGGGAATGTGGTCTCCTCGCCATTTTCTGCGATGAAATGGTAGGAATTTACATTTTGCCCCAACAGGATAATCTCCTTGAATCCCTTTGCTACAAGGTCATCCACCTCGTTCAGGATGCTCTGCACGTCACGGCTTCTTTCACGTCCACGTGTGTAGGGGACCACGCAGTAGTGGCAGAAGTTGTTGCAGCCTCGCATGATGGAGATATAGCCCGATACCTTGCCGCTGCAGATGCGCATGGGGATGATGTCGCGGTATGTCTCGGTGGTCGACAGCTCGATGTTCATTGCCGGGTGTCCCAGTTCGGCCTGTGCAATCAGCTCGGGGAGCGAGAGGTATGTGTCGGGGCCGGCCACGATGTTCACCTTGTAGTTCTTGATAAGCTCTTCCTTTACCCTCTCGGCCATGCAGCCCACCACGCCAATCATTGTGCTTTTGCCGCGGCGTGCCGCGTTCAGCTGGTCCAGACGGCCATATATCTTCTGCTCGGCATTGTCGCGTATCGAACAGGTGTTGAGCAGTATCAGGTCGGCCTCGTCAATGCTCCCGCACACATTGTAGCCCGCCACTTTGAGTATCGAACCTATCACTTCGCTGTCAGCAAGGTTCATCTGGCAGCCGTATGTCTCTATGAACAGTTTCTTGTCGTTTTTCACTTTTGTATGCTTTATGAATTGACTGCGAATATAGTGATAAAAAATGAAACAACGGCAAAAATGGGGCATCCGGCGCTCTTTTATATATAAATTAAATATTATTTTAACCTTTGATTTGAAATTTTCCGCCATTTCATATAACTTTGTAGGTTGTAGCGTAGCATATTTGCAATTATGAATGACTGTGTAATAATTATCCCCACATATAACGAGAAGGAGAACATCGGGCGTATGATAGATGCGCTGATGGCTCTTGAGCATGGCTTTGACGTGCTTGTTGTCGATGACGGCTCGCCCGACGGCACTGCGGCCATTGTAAAGGGCGCGATGGTGCTATATCCCGGCAGGGTGCATATAATAGAGCGCTCGGGCAAGCTGGGGCTTGGAACGGCATACATCGCCGGCTTCAAGTGGGCGCTTGAGAAAGGCTATGAGTATATCTTTGAGATGGATGCCGACTTCTCGCACGACCCCAAGGATGTGCCCCTGCTCTATGAGGCCTGTGCCAAGGATGGTTACGACCTCTCTGTGGGCAGCCGTTATATAACGGGTGTCAATGTGGTCAACTGGCCCATGGGGCGCGTGCTGATGTCCTATTTTGCATCCAAGTATGTTCGCTTCATCACCCGTTTGCCGGTGTGTGACACCACTGCGGGCTTCAATTGCTACAGGCGCAAGGTGCTCGAGACAATGGAACTTGACAAGATACGCTTCAAGGGCTATGCGTTCCAGATTGAGATGAAATTCACCACCTACATGTGCGGTTTCAAGATAAAGGAGGTTCCCGTAATCTTTGTGAACAGGGTGCTGGGGACATCAAAGATGAGTGGCGGAATATTCAGCGAGGCGCTTTTCGGTGTCGTCAAACTGAAAGTCGGCAGCTGGTTCCGCAAATATCCGACAGCGAAATAAAAAGCAATCATATATGGCAAAAGATACGAACAAGGAGTTTGAGAGGGTGTTGGCCGTGTGCCGCGACCTCTTCAGCAAGAAACTGTATGACTATGGAGCATCGTGGCGCATTATGCGCCCCGAGTCGCTTACCGACCAGATTTTCATAAAGGCAAAGCGCATACGCAACCTCGAGACCGGTGCCGAGAATATGGTGGGCGAGGGCATTGTGCCCGAGTTCATCGGTATTGTCAACTATGGGCTAATCTCTCTTGTACAGCTCGAGAAAGGGTATGCCGATGACTGTGACATCACCCCCGATGAGGCTATGGCGCTCTATGATGTCAAGGCAAAGGAGACCCTTGAACTGATGAAGAGAAAGAACCATGACTACAACGAGGCATGGCGTGGAATGCGTACCACTTCATACACTGACCTCATACTGACCAAGATTTGGCGTACCAAGCAGATTGAGGAGCTTGGCGGTGCCACCAAGGTTTCCGAGGGCATTGATGCCAACTATATGGACATGATTAACTATGCTGTTTTTGCATTGATAAAGAATGGTGTTGCCGAGCAGGAATAAAAGAGGTTTCATACTCTTCGTCAATGTGTGCCGTTGGCTGCTTGCACTGGCGTTGATGTTGTCGGGCTTTCTTAAGGCTGTCGACCCGGTCGCCGGTGTCTACAAGCTGCAGGAGTATGTCTCGGCGTTCGGTTTGTCGGGCATCCCGGGCAGTTGGCTGCCGTTCTTTGCCATTGTGCAGGCTGCGGCCGAATTCCTTGTAGGCTTCTGGCTGTTCGTGGGCATTTATCGTCGTGTCGTGCCGTTTGTGGCGCTGTTTGCAATGCTGCTGTTCACTCCCTTTACACTCTATATATGGATTAGTGGTGTGGTGAGCGACTGCGGTTGCTTTGGCGAGACTGTGGTCATGTCAAATTCAATGACATTCTTCAAGAATGTACTGCTGCTTGTACTGGCGGTCGTTGCCTTTGCCTGGCGCAGGCTCTTTGTACGTCGTTTGAGCAGCAACACCCGTTGGGCGGTTGTGCTATTTTCCTTGGTCTACATAATAGGCTTGCAGAGCTCCTGCCTGAATCATCTTCCTTTGATTGATTCGGGTTCGTATGCGGTGGGCAGCAATATACGTTCAAAGGTTGAGCATATCCCTGATGAATATGAGTATAAGGCGGTCTATTACAATAAAGAGACAGGCAACGGCGAACCATTTATTGTGGATGCCGACACTGTTATGGGTAGCGAGTGGGTGTT
Organism: Bacteroidaceae bacterium; assembly: GCA_045636545.1. GTDB lineage: Bacteria > Bacteroidota > Bacteroidia > Bacteroidales > Bacteroidaceae > HGM04593. The sequence goes on along the minus strand of JAZTXR010000108.1, from coordinate 5,425 downwards.
GGACGGTTATACCGAGGTGATTGTGGCTCCTGGAACAAAGCCCGAGATTGGAAATTTCTCTATCCTTGATTGGGACAGTGATGTTGAGTTTGCCGATGAGTTGCTTGCCGACACAGGATATGTCTGCTTGGTTGTCATTGAGGATGCCGGCACGGCATCGCTCACGCACGTCGACAGGATAAACGACCTCTATGACTATTGCACGTCTGCGGGTATCCGCTTCTGTGCGGTGTCATCGGCCGGGGAGGACGAGGTGGCCTTGTGGACAAAGCGCACGGGTGCCGAGTATCCGCTCTATTGGGCCGATGTGGCAATGTTGCGTTCAATGGTACACGCCAATCCGGGGCTGGTTCTGCTCAAGGATGGTGTTGTTGTGGGCAAATGTGCGGCTGCTGATATTCCGGCCGTGCAGGAGGGCGAGGAGTTGTCGGCACTTGTGCCCGATGCGGTGCTCTCCTCATTCGCCGATTACAGGAGCCTCCCCTTTTGGCTGATTGTGCTACCGGCAGTGCTCTTTGTGCTGTCGTTGCTCGACGTGCTTCTTGTGCAGGTTGCCCGTCGTCGGGGTGTCGATGAACCTGTTGCGGCGCCCGCAGAGGAGAATATTGTGGAAAACAAGTGATTTTAATTAATATAAACCTTTAAATTTTAGTAAAAATGAGAAAGAACATTGTTGCAGGTAACTGGAAGATGAACATGAATCTCCAGGAGGGTATTGCACTTGCAAAGGAGCTCAATGAGGCTCTTGCAGCAGACAAACCAAATTGTGATGTAGTAATCTGTACACCATTCATCCACCTTGCATCGGTTACTCCAATCGTTGACGAGGCTGTCATCGGTGTTGGTGCCGAGAACTGCGCCGACAAGGTATCAGGTGCTTACACAGGTGAGGTTTCAGCCTCAATGGTAGCATCAACAGGTGCAAAGTATGTTATCCTTGGCCACTCTGAGCGCCGCGCTTACTATGGCGAGACAGCAGAGATTCTCAAGGAGAAGGTACAGTTGGCACTTGCTAACGGCCTGACACCAATCTTCTGCATCGGTGAGGTTCTCGAGGAGCGTAACCAGGGTATCCAGAACCAGGTTGTATATGAGCAGCTCGCAGGTTCACTCTACGACCTTTCTGCCGAGGACTTCTCAAAGATTATCCTTGCTTACGAGCCTGTATGGGCTATCGGTACAGGTTTGACAGCAACTCCTGAGCAGGCCGAGGAGATCCACGCTTACATCCGCTCTACTATCGCCGAGAAGTATGGCAACGAGGTGGCAGAGAATACCTCTATCCTCTATGGCGGTAGCTGCAAGCCAAGCAATGCAAAGGAACTTTTCGCTAATCCTAACGTTGACGGTGGTCTCATTGGTGGTGCAGCCCTCAAGGTTGCCGATTTCAAGGGTATCATCGACGCATTCAAGTAATGATGAAACGCATTGCAATGCTAATATCAATATTGTTCTGTGCTCTCTGTGCGGGGGCACAGAGCAATATTGTCTCCGAAATCGAGAACTATGCCCATGGCGAGGGCAAGGTGTGTATAAACCAACCCGAGAAACTCACCGCCCTTATGGGCTCCATGGCCGACGGACAGGTGAAGCAGGTCGAGGGCTACAGGGTGCTGGTCTATTCGGGAAACAATTCGGCCCAGGCCCGCGAAGAGGCCAAGGCTATGGCCGAGTATATGCGTGCCAACTATCCCGGTGCCGAGGTGTATGTGGTCTTTGAGTCGCCGGTGCGCACCTGCGAGTATGGCGATTTCCGTACACGCGAAGAGGCCGAACTTCTCATGTATCGCCTCCGTGCAACCAAGAAGTTCAAGGAGATTTCGGTAAAGAAATGTTTGATAAACCTGCCTTATTGATATTCAAGTAAAGAAAAATGAGTGGAGAGGAGAGAGAAAAACGTATTGAGGGGCTGAAAGAGTGCTGTACCAAAATGCTTGGCCTCATTGGTGAGGACGTTGAGCGCGAGGGATTGGTGAAGACCCCCGACCGTGTGGCACGTGCAATACTGGACACCACGGCCGGCTATTACGAGGACCCTGAGGCTATTCTGCGTGCAGCCATGTTCAAGGAGGATTATAGCCAAATGGTAATTGTAAAGGACATTGATTTCTACTCCCTGTGCGAGCATCATATCCTGCCGTTCTTCGGAAAGGTGCACGTGGCATACATCCCCAACGGCTACATAACTGGCCTGAGCAAGATTGCCCGTGTTGTCGAGGTCTACTCGCGCCGTCTCCAGGTTCAGGAGAGGCTCACATTGCAGATAAAGGAGTGCATCCAGAAGACACTGAACCCGCTTGGCGTGATGGTCGTCGTTGAAGCTCAGCACATGTGCATGCAGATGCGTGGCGTGAAAAAGCAGAACTCCATTACCACCACGTCCGATTTCTGTGGTGCCTTCAACCAGGCCAAAACCCGCGAGGAGTTCATGAATCTGCTGAGGGATAGGTGAAAATTATACTCTACTGATTGAAAAACAAAACTGTCCCTCTTCGCTAAGAGGGACGAGCGTAGCGGAGGGAGATTGATAAACTGCGTGAAATGTCATTCCGAACGTAGGTGAGGAATCTTAAAATATAATGCAGGAAGAGATTTCTCCTCATTACAATCGTCGAAATGACATTGCTGTTCAAAAATAAGGCAGGTTGCACCAACTGGTGCAACCTGTTTCTGTCTTATATACCTTATTAATATACACGCACGCGTGTCACAAGCGGAAATCTGAAAGGGTAAAGGTGAAAACTGCGCTCGTTTAATAGCAGTTTTCGCTTTCCGTCTTCACCTTTAATCACTCTTCGCGTGATTGAACCTGCTTTCGCTCGCTGTGCAACTTGCAAGTTGACTTGCGTTGCGCTCGCTTAATTGCAGCTTTCACCTTTCTTAAGAATTAAGTGCAACGTTGCCGAATCCGTAGTTTTTCAGCACGTTGTTCAGTGCGCCTTGTGTCTCTTTCAGGAATTTGAAATCCTCCATTGCCTCCTGCAGTGCGGCGGGGTCGGCCAGGACTTCCGGGTTCTTCAACCGTGCCATAGTCTCCTTCAGCATCTCGTCCACAATGCTCAGTTTGTATGCAATTGCCAGACGTGTGGTCTGCTCGAACATCACAGCCAGTTCGTTGCGCTCGTCGCCGGCCTGTTCTGTGAATGTCTTGCTGAGCAGGTATCGCTCTCCACACAGTTCCGCCGTCAGTCTCGATATCTCTACATCGGGGTGTGCCATGAAGTGGCTCTCCGGGTTGAAGGCTGCATTGCTTGCATGCTCTCCCGCCTCGGCAAAAATCTTTTTGTAGAGTGGGTGCGACAGCTCAATGCCATCGTCGTTGAAAGAGTAGTAGAGGTGCGATATCACGGTTTCCGTGAAAGCCGGTGTGCCGGCTATCTTGTCCTCGGGCACTTGCAGCATCTTGCCGCCGTTCTTCAACATGAACTGTATTATTGCCTTCTCCTTGTTGTGGAGCGGGTTGTTGTAGTTGTTGATTATGCTCTGCTGGAACTCGTCCACGGCGGGGGTGGCATTGGTGCTGTCCGGCTCTTCTGTGCTGTTGTCGCCGGCGGTCTGTTTCTTGTATGTATCCTCGGCCTTCTGCCGTCTCAGTTTTGCAACCTCGGTCACAAGCAGCTGCTCGCCAACGTTCAGCATCTCGCTGCACTTCTTTATGTATTCGCTGCGCAGTATCTCGTTGGGTACAACGGCAATGCTTTTCACGACATCGCCGATGAGGCCGGCGCGGCGCACGGGGTCTTCCCCCACCTCGTCCAGCAGCAGGTTGGTCTTGAAACGTATGAAATCGACCTTGTTCCTCTCAATGTACTGCTCAACCTCCTCGGTGGAGTGTGTCTGTGAGTAGCTGTCGGGGTCTTCACCCTCGGGCAGCAGCACCACGTTGATGTTCATGTCCTCCTCCAGCAGCATGTCGATACCCCTGATTGAGGCTTTTATTCCGGCCTTGTCGCCATCGTACAGCAGTGTTATGTTCTTGGTGAAACGGTGTATGAGCTTTATCTGCCCGGTGGTGAGTGACGTGCCCGACGAGGCAACGACGTTCTGTATGCCGGCCTGGTGCATGGATATTACATCGAGGTAGCCCTCGACGAGTATGCAGTGGTCTTTCTGTATTATCGCCTGTTTTGAGAAGTAGAGGCCATAGAGGTGGTCGCTCTTGTGGTATATCTCGCTCTCGGGCGAGTTCACATATTTTGCAGCCTTGGCATTGTTCTGCAGTATGCGCCCGCCGAATGCGACAATCTTGCCCGATACGGTGTGCACGGGGAATATCACGCGCCCCCAGAAACGGTCCTGCAGTCGGCCGTCGTCGGTGCTGTAGCACACGCCTGTCTTTGCTATGAGCTCGGGCTTGTAGCCGGCCGCCACAGCCTTCTTTGCAAAGCTGTCGCGCCGCTCAAAGGAGTAGCCAAGGCAGAACTTCTTTATCGTCTCGTCGCGCAGGCCGCGGTGGCGGAAGTAGTTCAGCCCTATGGCCTGTCCCTCCTCACTCCCGTGCAGCGTGTCGATGAAGTGCTGCAGTGCATACTGGTTTATCACAAAGAGACTCTCGCGTATGCTCTCCTCGCGCTTCTCCTCGTCGGTCATCTCGCGTTCCTTAATCTCTATGTGGTATTTCTTTGCAAGCCATCTGAGAGCCTCGTAGTAGCTCAGTTGCTCGTGTTCCATTATAAAGTGTACCGGGTTGCCGCCTTTGCCGCATCCGAAACACTTGCACAGGTTCTTTGCCGGCGAAACGGTGAACGACGGGGTCTTCTCGTTGTGGAACGGGCAGAGGCCAATCAGGTTCACGCCGCGCCGTTTCAATGTCACGAAATCCCCCACCACCTCCTCAATCTTGGCGCTGTCAAGGATGCGTTCAATCGTTTCCCTGTCTATTTTGTATCTGTGACTGTCGGAATATGCCATTACCTTATTGATATAATTCTATCGTAAAGATAGTTCAAACTTGGGGCAGTGCAAAATAATTGTGCTCTCTTTTTGAATTTCTGCTTTATGAAGAAACTTTTTTCAGAAAAGTTGAAAGTTTTTTAAAATGAAAATAGCGTGCTGTTTTTAATATATTTGAACGAAATTTATTTTAAATGATACCATTTTCTTGAAAAGGAAGAAAAAATGCATTTTTTTTGAAAAAAAAGATGGGATTTGTTTGCAGGTTCAGAAAAAAGCTCTACCTTTGCACTCGCTTTCGGGAAGCAACGCGGCGACGCGCTGACGACCGGGGGTAAAGATAGATCCTTGACAACATTCCATTACAGACAAGCAGTACAACCTTGCTTAGTTTTTTTGATTAGGCAAGAAGCGTAAGGAACGAAAAACGAACCGTCAATAATTTGAAGATATTTTATTCCGGCCAGTACAAACAAACAAGATTAGTTGATACTTCTTATGAAGTATTCACAGATATAATTTACAACGAAGA
>JAZTXR010000107.1:0-1262 GCA_045636545.1 Bacteroidaceae bacterium | reverse complement strand
CCATGTCCATGACGATGCCTGCAGCTATGCAGAAGCAGTGGAAGGTCACGAGTGCCATTATGAATGTGCCGAGTGTGCCATTGCCCCGGCCAATGAGGAACCCGGCGATGAAACTCCCGTCTGCTCCTGCACCGTCAAGTGCGGCGAAATGGTCAACACGGAGTGTACTGTCTGCACTGCCGAGGGTGCTGATCTGAGTGCTGTCTGCAACGGTGCAGAGGAACCCCCGGTTGCGGCAACCAACAACATCGATGCCGCCGCCATGACCGCTGAGGAACTGAAAGCAGCGGTTGATGCTGCGCTGGCTGCAGGATACACCGCCATCACCGTCAATCTTGCCGAAGATGCCGATACGGAGATGTTCACTGCATTGCGTACCGCTTTGGCAGAGTCAACTGCACCGGACGGAAGCATCAATCTGACTATCAGCGGCGCAAAGACGGTTCCTGATGAAGGATTCATTGATATGCTCGATTATTTTGATAATGGCGAAAAAAACATAGCTGGTGACAAACTCAAGAGTTTGACGCTTACCGATGTGGAAACAATCGGAGAATATGCTTTCTCGGCTTGTACCAATTTGGAGGCTGTCAATTTGCCTCAGGTGGTTACTATTGGAGACTATGCATTTAATGAGTATACAAAAGGTACAAAATTGACATCTCTCGACCTTCCCAATGCAACAACGATTGGCGAGAGTGCATTTGCTTATAGTTCTTTGCTAACATCTGTAAATCTACCTAAGGTAACTCGTATTGGAGCACTTGCATTCGGTTACTGCGACCTCCGCACCCTTGACTTACCTGAAGTAACGACAATTGATGTCGAAGCATTCTTGAATAATGATAACCTTGTATCTTGCTCTGCACCGAAGGTCGCTACAATTGGCTTTCATCTGTGGGGAAATTGCTCAAGATTGGAGACTCTGGAACTGACTGCTGCTGGAGACTTTACGCTTAGCAATAATCTCTTTTGGGATACTCCGACGGGACAAATCAATCTTGTACTGCATAAAGACAAGGAAAGTCAAGTTACTCAAAATGATGACGGTACGGCAACTTGGAAGACCACAAACAGTAATGGAGGAAAACTTGAATATACTTTCAAGTCTATCACATTTGTATATTCTATCGAAGTAAGTGCAATCGAAAATGGCGCTGTCACCGCGGACAAGTCCACTGCTACCGAGGGTGAGACTGTCACCCTGACCGTGACTGCTGCCGAGGGATATATACTGGATACTTTGACCGTAATGAACGGTG
>JAZTXR010000106.1:0-26601 GCA_045636545.1 Bacteroidaceae bacterium | reverse complement strand
CAGTATGGCCGCTTGGTTACAGAGAATCTTGAACACACAATGTACGCCCGCGAGGATGCTACCTACACAGCCCGTTTCCGCAAGTTCCTGGAAATTGACGGCTGGCAGATTGAGTACCGCACACAGCCCGGCAAGGATGTTGTTACAACAAAGCTTGCTAACGGTGTAAAGCCCGAGGCCGGCAAAAAGTACTATATCTATGCTCCTACACGCCCCGACAATGCCGGCGCGTATGTAAACCGTTATCTCTACAACAACAGCGGTACACTCACATTGAGCACAACAGAATCGACCGCGGCAAGCTATCTGTGGCTCTGCAGCATTGAGAATGGAAAATATGTCTTCCAGAATGTTGCCGACCCAACAAAGTACCTCAAGCATCAAGGTCTGACTTCTTCGTCCTATGGCTTTGAACTTGGAACAGGTACAACATATTACGAGGGTCTCACAATGCAGTCTGTTCCCGGTAACGGAGAGACACGTAACCTGTTCTTTGTTATAAATGACAATGGCAGTGGCTTCAACCAATCGACAAGAGCTCACAACCAGTCAACCGAGGATTATTGTACTGATTTTGTCTTCACAGAGGTTTCTGTTCCCGATGTTGTTATTCTCACCAACATCCGTAAGAGCGGCAATCACGACCTTGTAATCCCCGAGACAGTTGAGATTCTTGGCCAGCAGTGCAAGATTGTGGGCTTCGACAACAACCTGTTCAAGGATAACAAGGATTTGTGGACAATCAGCCTGCCGGCGACAATTGAGGAGATGAGCAACAACAAGGTCTTCACCGGTGTTGTAAAGGGTAAGGGCGCAAATGCTTCTGCCAACACTGCAAACTACATTACTACCGACCTGGGCACTACATTGGCTGCCGGCGAGGATTGGTCAATCTCTTTGACAATTGAGGATAACGGTAACAACTTCAACCAGTGGGGTTCTGCGCTCATTGCAACAGGCGATGCTCCAATGAACAGCACATACGGCAAGGGTTTCCAGTTGTATCTGCAGGCCGGTGGCGGTTTGGTTGTAAAGACCGATGTTGATAGCGATGCAAAGAAACTGACAAACCTTACAAAGGGTACAAAGTTTAGAATTGATGTTGTCTATACTCATTCAAATACAACGCTTAAGGTTACAGCAACACCGCTTACATCGGCGTCTGCGTCGGCTGCACGCGCCGGCGTTGCACGCGCGGCAGCAGCAAGCCTTGAGGTAGTACAGGATATGTCCGACTTCAGCGTTGTATCGCACGCAATCCCCGAGGGTGTGAACATCACAAACCTCGAGGTAAGCAAAGGTACTACTCCCGACCCATTCGAGGGCTGTACAAACTTGCTCGCTATTGAGGTTGCCGACGGTTGCGAGAGCTATTATGTTCAGGACCGCACTCTCTACAGCACCGGTGGTACAGACCTTCACACTCTTGCCGATGAGGAAAAAGAGGATGAAATCCGCGCTCTTGGCGAACTTATTGACCATGCCGAGGCTTTGATTGCCGAGGTTACAACAAGTGTAGACCCAACAGGCAAGGCAACAGAGATTGCGCTTAATGCAACACAGGGTAACGACTATTATATTTGGTGTAATAATCCTGATACACAAGAGGGTGGTGGCGTAGCTGCTCTGCTCGATGAGGATGCAAATACATTCTTGCACTCAAATTGGCATTCGGCTTCTTCGATCCACGACTACCTGCAGATTGATTTTGGCAATGCAGTTGGTTTGGATAACTTCAAGATTGCAGGTCAGCAGCGTCACAATGGTTCAAACGACCGTCCAAAGAATATTGAAATCTATGGTAGCAATGATGGAACGGACTGGACACCAATCACCACTGTAGAGGGCTTGCCTAACACTGCCGGTGCTACTTGGGAGTCGGGTGCTATTTCTGCTGCTGAAAGATATTCTCATTTGAAGTTTATCGTAAAGACACACGATAACTATAATCAGACCTCTTCAGTGAGCCGTCCTTACTTCCACATGGCAAAGTTCGACCTCTTAAAACTCACTTCAACAGCTGAGGTTAAGAATACTTACAAGAACCTTGCGGATGTAACAGCCGAGGAGGTTGAGAATGTCTATGACAACTTGGCCGAGGCTCTCTACTACTACAACAACGGCGGTACTGCCGAGCAGTTGCAGGCTGCATACAATGTGCTTGAGCCTTTGTACACAGCACTAAAAGCAAAGAAGGACAAATTGTTCAATGGTGTGTACCACATTGTTTACAACGGAACTCCTGTGTTTGTGGCTGATGATAATGATGCAATTCTTGGCTTCGCTTGGTATAAAACTCCGGAATTTAAGTTAGTTGATGCAACAACTGATACTACAGATGATTCTGACAAACAGGCTCAACAGAATCTGATTGATTCAAAGGCTGTTGCTGATGCTCTCTTTACTGTTGTTCCTAATGATGCGGCTTCGGGATACACATTGTCGGCTCAGGGATTGTATCTGTACAGTACAATCAACGAAAATACAGACCCTTATTGGGGCTATTATCCAATAGCTTTCTATACCGATGAGGAAATGGCCGGTGTATATATGTTCGAGGAAACAGGTGTGGTTGGTTCTTACAAACTTAAGAGCAGTGAAAATAATCTTCAGTATGTAAGTGACTGGGGACCAATTTTTGGTAATGGTGATGGTGCAACAACTACTGCTTTTACTCTCACACAGATAACCGAGTACACCCTCAATGTTCCTGCAAACGGTGCAACAACACTCTGCTTGCCATTCAATGTGGTGTTGCCCGAGGGTGTTATAGCATACGACCTTGCAAAGGCGAACATTACAAAGGGTAACTACTACAGCACATACGAGCTTGTACCGGTTGCGACAGCGGGTGAAACTATTGCAGCAAACACTCCGGTTATTGTAAAGGCCACAGCCGGTGACTATACTCTCACAATTACAATGGACGATGAGGATGCAAAGGGCTCGGTTGAGAACTCTGTGCTGCGCAGCGGTATTGTAAAGACAACTCTCGGCGAGGGTAACAACTATACATTCGACGGTGTGGACTTCAACCTTGTTGCTGCCGGTACAGTAATCCCAGCCAACCAGTGCTGGATGGAACTCGATGAGAACCTGGGCGCAAAAGTATATGGTACAGCGCCTGATTATGTGCTGACAACCGACGAGGAGAATCCCGTGCTTTACAAGATTATCAGCAAGCGTGGTGAGGGTAATGCAAAGGTACTAAGCTACGATGAACCAACAAGTGAAAAGGTGAAGATTGTAGATAACGCTGCAAACAACAGTTATCAGGCTTGGTACTTTGTGCAGGGCGAGAACGGTATCTTGATTAAGCCTTATAATGCCGATGGCAGAATGCTTACAATTGAGAGCACCGGTGATGGTCGTGACAAGGCTTTAATTGCGGCTAAAAACGATGACTGGTTCCAGGAGTGGAGCTTTACAAAGTCAACACAGAGCGGTTGCACCGATTACTATTATATAAAGGTAGTAGGTGGTGAAGGCAATGCCGGAACATTCTCTCACAATGGTGGCTTTGATGTAACTTCTTATATGGGAATCTGGGCAAATGGCTTCAATTCTAATGACGGTGGTTCACTCTTCAAGTTCGTTGAGGCTGAGTTTACCGATGACAATGCACGTTATTACCAGTTGAAGGATGTTGCCGCGACAATGGAAACCGCTACATATTATAGCGGTACAAGTGTTGGTCTTTACTCAACAGAGAGCGTGAATGAGTATAACGCAATATTCGCAACTGCTGATGAACTGGTTGATGCCGGTAGCACGGCAAGCGCAAGCGCCGATTGCTATGCGGCCTACAAGGCTTTGCGCACAGCAGACGAGGCTCTTGTCTACAACGCTCCTGCTGCCGACAAGGTTTACTATATTGTATCGACAGCAAGCAACAGTTACTGCGCCGGCAAGTATGTGCATACAAACCGCACTCCGGTAGAGAAAACAGTCGGTGACCAGACAAATACATACGACCAGCGTCACTTGTCGTACGCTGCTGCGGGTGAAATTGACCAACTGTCGCTTGCTGCGTTCCAATTCGTGGCAACAGGTACACAGGGCGAGTACAAGATGAAGAACCTGCACACCGGTCTATATGTGAAGTCTTTTGCTTCCGATGCAGACCATATGGGTGCCGAGGGTGATGCCGCTGTGGTAAGGATTTTGGCAATTGCCGATGGCCAGGTTGCATTGCAGATTGGAAACAACGACCCAATGCACGCGCAGGAGAACTTTAGCGCGATTGTGCAGTGGGGTGCTTCGGCAAACAACGCTTCTACATGGTCAATCAATGAGGTTGCCGATATGAGCGAGCTTTATACTCTCACTGTTCCCGAGAGTGGTGTTGCTACACTTAACCTTGCGTTCAACGTTCAGTTGCCCGAGGGCGTAACAGCATACGACTTTGTTGAAAGTGACATCGATGAAGGTGAGTTTACATTGACACAGGTTGCTGCAGCGGGTGATGTCCTTGCAAAGAGTACTCCTGTAATAATAAAGGCCGCTGCCGCCGATTATGACTTGACCGTTACAATGAGTGATGAGGATGTCAAGAACGGCACTGCAAACTCTGTACTGCGCGGTAACTACTGGCAGACAACTGTGGGCACTGCCGAGCATAACTATCTGCCTGGTATTGAGGAGGAGAAACTTGTCTTTACTTATGCAACAGAAGATAACAAGACTGCTCATGCCAACACTGTTTGGGCTTCGTTGACCGATAAGAAGGGTGATAAACTCGTTGAGCATGAAGAAACTTTTGTGACCGTTGTTACTCCTACACTTGGTAAGGTTTATCGCATCAAGAACTACACCATGCATGCTGCTGCTGAGTATCAGTATCACTACATTGCAAACAGCAATGCAAGTATTGTGTTCCCGACATCGGTTGAGGATGACGATAATAGCGCAATGTGGGTTTGTACAAGTGCCGATACAGAGAACCACAAGTATAAGTTTGTGAGTGCGCTTGGTACTGCGGCGTTCGGTTGGCAAGGTGCTGCCGAGGAGGCTCTTGAGTACACAATCTCAAAAGGTATAATCGATGGAACAGTTACCTTGGCTGATGGTAATACTTCTCTTGCTCTCACAACGGAGGCTTGGAATAATAGAGGCAAGGCTGCGTTTAACCAGGCAAGTAATGGTGGTAAGATGCAGAGTGAAGATTCTTGGTCAACCGACTGGTATTTGGAGGAGATTGATGACGCCGATGTAAGCTTTACTGCCTCTATCAACAAGGGTAACGAATGGGCAACAATGTATCTGCCATACGCTGTTGCAATACCTGATGGCGTTGATGTGTTCTACGCTGTTGAAAATGCAATTGATGATAAAATAATTAATTTGACACAGCTCAATGGTACTATCCCTGCAAGGACTGCGGTTCTTCTGCGCCGTGCCGGTGATGCACCAAGCACCGAGGCAACTGCAAGATTTAAGTTTGACCTTGCCGAGGATGTTGAGGCTGTTGCATCGAACCTGTTCAATGGTACAATAATGCAGACTGCAATTGATGCAAGCGGCGCAAAGGTTTATCTGTTGATTAACTACAACAAGGAGGCATTCTACTGGATGGCCGATGAGTACAATGCAAACTGCGAGTTGACAGGTGCAGGCGCCGGTTACGTCAAGAATGATGCCAACAGGGCTTACTTGAAGTTGCAACAGGGTGCTTCGTCTTACAGCTTCCGCTTCGAAGGCTCTACCGGCATAGACGAGGTTGAAGGTGAAAGCGGCGAGGTTAAGGCTATCTATGACCTCCAGGGCCGCAAGCTCACCGAGATTACCAAGCCGGGCTTCTATATAGTAGATGGTGCCAAGGTCTTTGTGAAGTAATGGACATGGATAAATGATGCGTTTTGCAGGGGCGGCCCGTGTGGCCGCCCCTGCTTTTTTAAAAGCCCAAATGGGCGGCAATGGCTTTAAGGGCTAAAAGGTTGTTTGCCTGACGGCGGAGTGCTTGTCCAGTGATTTATGCCTAAAAGGGTAGCAGGGGCTTTAAGGGCTGTTTGCAGAAGTGCCGGAAACTGCAAAATGAACTTTTTTTGAAAATAATTGCCGGAATGCTTGCGAAATAAAATGAAATGCTGTACCTTTGCAACGCAAAATAAGGGCGTAAGCTATTTCAAATGGAAGTTTGGGTGAGTGGCTGAAACCAGCAGTTTGCTAAACTGCCGTACGGGTTACCGTACCGGGGGTTCGAATCCCCCAGCTTCCGCTTATTTTTGCGCATGGCGCTTTCGTCTAGTGGCTAGGACACATGCCTCTCACGCATGGAACACGGGTTCGATTCCCGTAGGCGCTACAAAAAGCAAATACGGTAAAAAAGATGGTGGCTAGGACACATGCCTCTCACACCTTATCTTGTTACGAACACAGGTTCGATTCCCGTAGGCGCTACAAAAAGCAAATAATAACACTTCGGTGTTTTTTTAATGCCTTCATGGCGCTTTCGTCTAGTGGCTAGGACACATGCCTCTCACGCATGGAACACGGGTTCGATTCCCGTAGGCGCTACAAAAAGCAAATACGGTAAAAAGATGGTGGCTAGGACACATGTCTCTCACACCTTGTCTTGTTACGAACACGAGTTCGATTCCCGTAGGCGCTACAAAGAAAGCAATGTGGTTAAAGGGATTGCCACAGGTGTTTTAAAATAATTAGTGTTTTCATAAGACGGCGCTTTCGTCTAGTGGCTAGGACACATGCCTCTCACGCATGGAACACGGGTTCGATTCCCGTAGGCGCTACAAGATTAGAACTCGTGAGAGTTCTAATCTTTTTTTGTATTCTTTGATTATTTCTTGTTCCAGAACTCGATGTACCGCTGCGCTACTTTGCTGGGGTTGTGGTGTTTGGCCACGAATCTGATGCTCTGCTGTTGCAGTGGGGCGATAATCCATTTCTCTTTTACAAGCCATTCGAGCTTGTGGTACACGTCTTCTTCGTCTGGGATGACGTTGACTATCGGGTGCAGGTCGTACTCGCAAAGGATGTTGTAGCACTCGGGTTCGGCGCCGCCGACGACTACCTTGCCCTTTGACATTGCAAGCAGGGCGTTCATGGCGGGGGAGTAGCCGTAGAGCTGGTCGAGCAGTACGTCGCAATCATCTATCATCCTTGAGTATTGTTCAAAGGGGACGTTCTCGGCTTTGAGTATCTCGCACTCGCTCGGGTAGTTGCGTTGCAGGCGCTCGAGTGCGCGAAGCATTATGTCGGTGCCTTTGTATGCACTGCGTGCCTTCTGTATGCCTATGAAGAAACGTATTTTCCTGTTCTGTGTGTATGTGGCCTTTGCGTTCCAGATGCTTGGCACGGGGAATGGTATGTAGGTGAGCTTGTCGCGGTGCTTGGGCTCGTATGCCGCGTGGTATTCATAGAGGCCTGCTATGATGCCGTTGCAGTCGGCGGCTATGTGGTGGTTGAGGCGGGCTTTGGGTGTGTCGTGCCAGTCGGCCTTCTGTTCGGCTACATAGTCGTTGGTGACGGGGCGGTCGTCGATGTTGAAGTCGGAATAACGGAAGCGGTAGGGGCGTGCGGTGCAGGCTTCTACCCAGTAGGCATCCATGCCGAACGCGCCAAGGAAGACTTTTCTGTTGTGCTTTCTGAGGTAGTCGTAGATGGGTGCGATGCGCTCGGCCTTCAGCTCAAGGAACATGGGGTTTATGAGCTGTACCACGTCGTATCCGCGCAGAAAGGGCAGGATGGCGTATAGCTTTGTGAGGTACATGATGCCGCCGAGTTTGCTGTAATGGCGCACGAGTGATATGTCGCGACGGTAGTCTTTCCAGAAGTCGCCGTTGCTCACAACGCATACCTCGTGTCCAAGGGCGCGCAGTCCCTCGGCGAGTGTCCAGTGTACGTTGCTGTATTCTCCTATTAGCAGTATCTTCATTGTTTTGCGGGTTTTTTTGATGGGATGAACAGGCGCAGGGCTCTCATTCCGCATCTGCTGTTGGCAAGGCGGCGGAAGATGCGGTATTTCATTGAGTAGCCGGCGCGGGGCAGGGGGTAGATGCCGAGCGGCTCGAGGTGCTTGCGGCATTTGGCAATGATGTCGCGTGCGCTCATGCCGTTGTAGAGCATGTTGAGTATGGCATCGACACCGAGCATGGTGAGCTTGTGCTCGAGGCCTTGGCGCTGTATTGCGCCGCAGTCGTGCCGGGTGTCGCGGAATTGTGCAAGGTGTCCAATGATGCACAGCATGTCGTTGATGCGCCTCTCCTCGAACTGCGTTGAGCTGTTGGCGGTGGTGGAGCCTTGGCGTATGCGGTAGTTGTAGAGTGTGGCGTTGCTGTAGACGAGTGTCCTGGCGTGGAAGTGGAGTATGGTGTTGAACTCTTCGTCCTCGTGGAAGGTGTTCTCGGGGAAGCGTATCTCTTTCTCCATGAGCAGTGCGCGCTGTACAAAGTAGCGGCAGGGGCTGCCGGAGAGGTTGAAATCCTTCATGTATGTGCCGCCGCTGATGGTGTTGCTGAACTCAACGCGTGCGTTGCCGGCGTTCTTTGGCTCTGCGCCGGGTTGTGTGACGGTGTAGTTGAAGTGGAGCACTTGCGGCATTTCGCTGTGCAGCTTGTCGATGCACTGGCGGTATCCGCTGCCGGGGATGAGCGTGTCGTCGCCGTCGACAAACTCTATGTATGTTCCCTTTGCCTCTTCTATGCCGCGGTTGCGGGCGGCGCCGGGGCCGCCGTGCGGGGCGGTGATGAGCCTGACGGATGCTTCCGGGTATGCTCCCTCGACCCACTGTGGTGGCGTGGCCGAGCCGTCGTCGACAACGATTATCTCATAGTCGCCGGCTGGGATGTCCTGCCCGGTGATGCTTGCGATGCATTGCTCGAGCAGCCGGCGCGGGAGGTTGTAGTGGGGTATGATGATTGAGAGGAACATTTCTCTTTGGCGTATGTGTGTGGTGGGTCAGTTCAGCTTCTTGTGCAGGAGTGCGTAGAGGCGGCAGTGTATCTGTGGCCCGAAGAGGGCAAGCGTGGTGAGCTTTATCTTTCTCTTTATGGGCATTTCCATCCTGTAGAGCTCGGGTAGTGTTATGCCTTTGTCCTTTATCATTGCTGCGGCTTCCTTGTATTGCTGTTTCTCGCCGTCGCGGCAGCGGTAGAGGTCGATGAGGTTGTCGGTGCAATGGAAAAGGATGTCGTATGCCTCTTCCTTCAGGTCGGGGTACTTGCTCACCTTCTCGTGTAACAGTACAAGGTTCTTGTATATGAAGAACTTGGATTTGAAGCTGTAGGTGTTGGAGATGCTCTCGCTGTGGTCGTAGTAGTAGTAGAAACCGTAGCCGGAGTAGTAGACATTCTCGCTTCCCTCGTAGAGCTGGGGGGTGATGAGGATGTCCTCGAATACCTCGCCCTCGGGGTAGCGCACGAACATGAACATGTCGGCGCGGTAAATCTTGTTGCAGGCAAAACAGTGGTTGTAGCCTTTACGCTTTACCCAGTCCCTGAAGACGTTGTCGTTGCCTTTGACCTTCTCGGGCTTGAACGAGACAATCTCGCTGCGGGGCGATTCGTAGTATTTGTGTACCGGATATTCAAGTATGTCGATGTCGGGGTTGGTCTGCAGAATGTGCATGTTGTAGTAGTATGTACCCTCGGCCACGGTGTCATCGCCATCGACAAATGTGATGTATTCGCCTTGTGCCACGGCTATTCCGGCATTGCGTGCCGACGAGAGGCCGCCGTTCTTCTTGTGGATGACCTTTACCTTGTCGCACTCCTGGGCGTAGCGCTCGCAGATGGCGCCGCAGTTGTCGGGCGAGCCGTCATCGACGAGTATGAGCTCATAATCGGTATATGTCTGCTGCAGGATGCTCTCGATGCAACGCTGCAGGTGACGTCTCACTTTGTATACCGGTACTATGATGCTCAGTTTCATCGTTGTCTTGTTCTATTCCTTGTTTTTTGTAGCGATGGTTGCTACGTGTATTGGCGAATTATCGCAAAGGTAGTGAATAAGTATGTAAATAACGATATTTCGTTGCATTTTATTCGCTGTTTGTTCGCCTTTTTTGCTTAATTTTGCAAGAATGTTATTGCAAGCCTGGCTTGTGTCCTGCAAATTATATGATAAAAACAAACACGGTGGGTAATTCAAAGGAGAATAATACAGCATATGACCATATAGTCAAATACATTGGATTGTTTGGTGGTGTGCAGGGGATTATTATGCTCATAAGTGTGCTGAGGAATAAGGTCGCTGCTTATTTTCTGGGCGCTTCAGGTATTGGTCTCATAAATGTCTACAGCAAGGTCATAGGCCTTGTGAACCAAGCTACGAATCTGGGAATATCGTTCAGTGCCGTGAAGCATATTGCCGAGTTGGCAGAGACTGCTGACAGGAAACTCTTGAACGAACTTGTGGGCACTGTGCGTGTGTGGTCGCTGATGACTGCCGCGCTTGGTGTGCTTGTTGGGGGGGTGATGGCGCCGTGGCTCAGTTGGTGGACTTTCAAGAATTATGATTATACACAGACGTTCTGCATACTTTCATCGGTTGTTGCTATGATGGCGATAACGGGTGGCGAAATTGCGATATTGAAAGGATTGAAGCAGTTGAAGAAGGTTGCGGTAATTTCTGTATTTGCTGCCTTGGCGACACTTTTGGTGTGTGTTCCGCTCTATTATATCTGGGGAATTGGCAGTGTGTTGTGGTCGTTGGTGTTGAGCAATGCTGCGGTGTTGGCCATACATCTCTACTATTCGACAAAAGTGGTGCCGTGGAGTGTTGCAATACTTGAACTGAAGCGTATCAGGGATGGTGTGCCGATGGCAAGATTGGGCATAGCATTTGTCCTTGCCGGAATATTGGGGCAGGGGGCTGATTATCTTATCATTGCTTTTCTACAGAACAATGGCGGACTGGACAGTGTAGGACTGTATAATGTCGGGTATTTTTTGGCGGCCAATATCGGCTCGTTGCTGTTTGTGTCGGTGGAGGCGGATTATTTCCCACGTCTGTCATCCCTGTCGAATGACCTTGTAGAGACAAACAAGGCGGTGAACCGTCAAATCAAGGCTTGTGTGTTGCTGATGGCACCATGTCTGATGTTGGAGGTGTTGGCGATACCGGTTATGGTGCCTTTGCTTTACACGTCCGATTTTTCCCAGGCTGCGCCAATGGCTGTGTATGGAATTTTTTATCTCTTCTTCAAGGCAATGACACTGCCTGTGGCTTATTTGGCATTGGCTAAAGGTGAATCCAGGACATATCTTGTGGTGGAGCTTTTGTATGATGTGTTCATTGCATTGGCGATACCTGTCGCATTTGAACATTATGGATTGGTGGGTGCTGGTGTAGCCTTGTCACTTGCAGGGGTGTTTGATTTTCTCCTCATTCTCATATATTACGGTATAAAATTCAAGTTCAGAATGGATTGGTCTCCAATTAGAATATATCTCCTGCAATTCCTTTTGTTGTTTGTGTGTGTATACTCTTTTACAATGTCTCCTATGTGGATGAGGCTGGCATTGAATGTCTGTGCATTGACCTGTTCGGCTGTTTTGTCTTATCGTCATCTTAGCCGTGAAACGGAAATTATCAGACGTTTTACAGATAAGTTCAGAAATAAAATAAAAGGTATATGAGTAAAGTCTCTGTGTTGATTGCTGTCTATAATGCTGAAAGGTATCTCAAAGAGTGCCTTGATTCTGTCTGTTCGCAGAGTTTGCGTGACATACAGATAATATGCATTGATGATTGCAGCACTGATGCTTCGGCTCAAATACTTGACAGCTATGCCGTGAATGATGCCAGGGTAAAGGTGATACACTTGTCTGAGAATCGGGGACAGGCTTTTGCCCGGAATGAGGGACTGAAGATTGCTGACGGTGAGTACGTTATGATGCTTGACAGCGATGACTGGCTGGGGCAGGATGCCATTGAAAAGGCATATAGGGCTATAATCGCTGACGAGGAGAATGATTGCTGTCTTTTTGACCTGATGCTGTATTATCAGGACGAGGAACGTGTGGAGCCGTATCGTAACCGCACGGAGAAGAGGGCGCTCAAAGGCGAGGAGGCTTTCAGGCTTTCTCTCTCATGGGGGCTGCATGGGCTGTATATGGTGCGTGCATCAATTCACAAAGCCCACCCTTATGATGTGTCGTGTCGCTTGTATAGTGATGACAACACTACGCATATACATTATTTATACTCGCGTAAGGTGGTGCTTTCTGATGGTAAGTATTATTATCGCAAGCATTCCGGTTCTATGACGAATGCCATTTCGCTTCGCAGGTTTGATCATCTGGATGCCAATTTGAGCATGAAGCGTATGTTGTTGACTGAGATAGAGAAAGGGCATATCAGTGAGCCGGAAAAGGTCTTGGACATGTATGAGGCTTACCGATGGCTCAACATTGTTGATGCATATTGGGTGTACCGTTCACATCGTAATGGTTTTACAAGATTGGAATGCAAGGAGATAGAAACACGTATTGCGGAAAAACTGAAAAGTGTGGAACGTTGCCGCATCCCTTTTTCTCTAAAAATGAAACTGGGGTACTATCCCTTTCGCTCATTCAAGGTTTTCTCATTTGTTGAGAGGCTTTATTTTTGGTTGCGGAAGCTTATAGGGCATTGATGACTACTGAATGGCCGGCTTCTATAAGAAAATATTTTTTAGAAATTCAGACAGCTTATCAAGCAGTTTATAAACATCTCCGTATAATGTGGAATAGAATATTGAGGATTTTTTTACTTGTATTGTCGCTGACGAGTGTTGCGCTGTCTGGTGCACAACCGTCGGCAACCGACACTCTGCACCGTCCGTTCGACTTTGACCTGCTGCTTAGCGCAAGCTATGGCGAGCTGCGTTCGAACCACTTCCATGCGGGGCTCGACTTCAAGACCGGCGGGGTGGTGGGCAAACCGATAAAGTGTGTTGCTGATGGCTACATTTACCGTGCTAAGGTTGAGGCTGCGGGCTATGGAATGGCGTTGTATGTGATGCACGATGGTTTCATGACTGTATATGCCCACCTTGACCGTTTCCCCGAGGCCATTGCCAAGCGTGTGCGCAAATATCAGTATGACAAGGAGCAGTTTGAGGTTGACCTCTATTTCTTGCCGGCCGACTACCCGGTGAAGAGGGGCGAGTTCCTTGCCTTTGCCGGCAACACGGGTTACTCGTTCGGGCCACACCTGCACTTTGAACTGCGCGATGCATCGGGCACCAGGCTGTATAATCCGTTGCCATATTATAAGGAACTTGTGACCGACACGCGTGCGCCCAGGGCGACGGCAATGACGGTCTATCCTCGCCTGGGCAATGGTGCGCTCTTCGGCGAGCAGGCATCAAGGAGCTTTGCTCTCAAGGGGAATGTGCTGCCCGATACCATTGAGGCATGGGGTGACATTGCCTTTGGCATCGA
This sequence comes from Bacteroidaceae bacterium, assembly GCA_045636545.1. GTDB lineage: Bacteria > Bacteroidota > Bacteroidia > Bacteroidales > Bacteroidaceae > HGM04593. The sequence goes on along the minus strand of JAZTXR010000106.1, from coordinate 13,216 downwards.
GGCACTCGATTATATGGACAACACAACAAACAAATATGGGCTCTACAGCATTGAACTGTCGGTTGACAGTGTGTTGTGCTTCGATTCGAAGATGGATGGTTTCACCTTCAGCGAGAACAAACTGATACTGGCCTGTGTGGACCAGAGGCGAGAGAGCAACGGCGAAGGGACATTCCAGAAGATGTTCTCAATGCCGAACAATCCGTTCGGCGAATACCGTGGCGGCAGCACACGCGGATGGGTGACCATTGACGAGGAGCGCCTTTACAATGTGGAGTGCCGCATTGGGGATTATCATGGCAACGTGAGCCGCTATAATGTGGTGGTGCGTGGTGTCGCTTGTGAGGTGCTGCAGCCCGAGAGGGTGTCGCTGCCGCTGCCGTGGAACAGGGCGAACGCCATTGAGACCGAGGGGGCGCGCCTGTATATTCCAAAGGGTGTGATGTTTGACAATGCTTGCCTGGATATTGTATATGACGACAGCTGCACGTTGCGCGGTAGCTGTTTCTCGACCGACGAGGATGTCGTGTTCCGCAGCGGCGCAAGGCTTTCGCTAAAGCCGGGCAGTAATGTGGAGGGCGTTGGCCGCGAGAAACTATATATTTGCAAAAAGACACCAGAAGGAATATCTTACGTCGGCGGCAAATATGCCGATGGTGTGGTGACTGCGACTATACCCTCGCAGGGTGTGTATGACATTGCCGTGGATACCGTGCCGCCGGTGCTTGCGCCTGTTGGCGAGGCTGCCTGGGAACAGAATGCGAGGGTGGTGTTCCGCCTCGATGACATGGAGACGAAGATTGCATCGTTCCGCGGCACGCTGAACGGGAACTTTGTGCTCTTCAAGTATAACCGGAAGGAGCGCCGCCTGACGTTCGACCTCAGGCAGGAGAATATAAAGAGCGGTACTCATAAACTACGTGTTGAGGCCGTTGATGTGTGCGGCAACAGGACGGTATTTGAAAAGGATTTGAAATATTGATAACTGATAATTTACTATGAAAAAGATTCTGATTGGTTTGGCTGCCGTGCTGCTGTTTGTGGCACAGGGTGTGGCCTGTACAAATTTTCTTGTGGGCAAGAAGGCTTCGGCCGACGGCTCGGTGTTCATCTCCTACAGTGCCGACAGCTATGGCATGAGTGGTTTTGTGGCTCACTTTCCTGCTGCTGTGTACCCCGAGGGTACAATGCGCGACATCTATAACTGGGATTCGGGCGAGTATCTTGGCCAGATTCGTGAGGCACGCCAGACATATAATGTGTTGGGTAACATAAACGAGCATCAGGTGGCAATTGCCGAGACTACATTCGGCGGCCGCGAGGAGCTGGTGGACACAACGGGTATAATAGATTATGGCAGTCTCATTTATCTTGCATTGCAGCGTTCACGCACTGCACGCGAGGCAATAGATGTTATGACATCGCTGGTTGCCGAGTATGGTTACTACAGCAGTGGCGAGAGTTTTTCAATAGCTGACCCCAATGAGGCGTGGATTCTTGAGATGGTGGGCAAGGCCGGCAAGGAGAAGGGTGCCGTGTGGGTGGCTATCCGCATACCCGATGACTGTATCTCGGCTCACGCAAACCAGGCGCGCATACGCAAGTTCGACATGAAGGACAAGGAGAATGTGCGCTACTCGAAGGATGTGATAAAGTTCGCCCGCAAGATGGGGTACTTCGATGGCAAGGACGAGGATTTTGACTTTGCTGCGGCATATTGTCCTGCCGACTTCGGCGGTCTGCGCTACTGCGATGCACGCGTGTGGAGCTTCTTCAATATGTTCGGCAGCGAGGATATGGACAAATATATCGCATGGGCAGCGGGCGATGCCACTGCCGAGCCAATGCCTCTTTATATGAAGCCTAAGGCTCCGCTGTCGCTGCAGGATGTACAGCGCGGCATGCGCGACCACTACGAGGGTACTCCGTTCGCCATTGCAGATGATTTGGGTGCCGGTCCTTACAATATGCCTTACCGTCCTTCGCCGCTGAGCTTTGAGGTCGATGGCAAGGAGTATTTCAACGAGCGCCCGATATCTACATTCCAGACTGCATTCACCTTTGTGGCGCAGCTGCGTTCGCATCTGCCCAATGCCATTGGTGGTGTAATGTGGTTCGGTACCGATGATGCCAATATGGTTGTGTTTACTCCTGTTTATTGCTGTGCGACATCGGTGCCCGACTGTTATGCCGAACAATATGCCGACCCAGTTGTTTTCTCTTGGAAATCATCGTTCTGGGTCTTCAACTGGGTGGCGAACATGATTTATCCAAAATACTCTTTGGTTATTGATGATATGCGCCAGGTGCAGGGTGCGCTGGAGAGTGCTATCTACGAAAGGAGTAAAGAGGTTGAGGCCGAGGCGCTGGCTGTCATTGGCACATCGCCAAAGTATGCAGTGAAGATGCTGACCGATTTCACCGCTCAGAGTGCCGAGGAGGCTCTTGCCGAGTGGAAGGCCTTTGGCGAGAAGGTGATTGTGAAGTACAATGACCTGGTTGTGAAGGAGGAGAAGAACGGGAAGATTCAGCGCTCGAAGAGCGGCCTTGCCGGCAAGATTACACGTCCGGGATACTCGACCGGTTATTGGAAGAAGGTTGTTGAGGAGACCGGTGACCGTTATCTCATTCCGGCTGCAAAATAATGCAAAATGATTTGTTGTTTCGCAGAATTCGCTATATTTGCAAAGTTATTGGCATTTGGTGATGCAGATGCTGTAAACTGGAATAATAGAACAATAAAATAATAGAGACTATGGATAAGGAACTTATTAGAATGGTGACGGACAAGGCTACAGAGTGGCTTTCTCCTGCATACGATGAAGAGACAAGAAAAGAGGTTCAGGCAATGCTCGACAATGAGGACAAGACACCTCTGATTGATGCGTTCTACCGCGAACTTGAGTTCGGTACGGGTGGATTGCGTGGTATCATGGGTGCCGGCAGCAACCGTATGAACATCTACACTGTGGGCAAGGCTACACAGGGATTGGCAAACTACTTGAACGAATGCTTCAAGGATTTGGAGCAGATTTCGGTGGTAGTGGGTCATGACTGCCGCAACAACAGCCGTCTGTTCGCTGAGATTTCGGCAAACATCTTCTCGGCAAACGGTATCAAGGTCTATCTGTTCGAGGACCTTCGCCCTACACCCGAGATTTCTTTCGCCATCCGTCACTTGGGTTGCCAGAGCGGTGTGAACATCACTGCCAGCCACAACCCCAAGGAGTACAACGGTTACAAGGCTTACTGGGACGATGGCGCACAGATGCTCTCTCCACACGATGTGAACACCATAAAGCATGTTGAGAGCGTGAAGGTCGAGGATATAAAGTTCACCGGCAATCCTGCGCTCATTGAGGTTATCGGCGAAGAGCTTGACAAGGCGTTCCTCGACAAGGTGCAGACTCTTTCAATAGCTCCCGATGTGATTGCACGCCACAAGGATTTGAAGATTGTCTACACTCCAATTCACGGCTGCGGTAGAGTGATGATTCCCGCATCGTTGCGCCAGTGGGGATTCGAGAATATCCACTGTGTAGAGGAGCAGATGGTCAAGGACGGCAATTTCCCCACTGTGGTGTCGCCTAACCCCGAGAATCCCGAGGCTATGACAATGGCCATCAACCTGGCGAAGAAGATTGATGCCGACCTGGTACTTGCTTCAGACCCCGATGCCGACCGTCTTGCTATCGCCTGCAAGGACAGCAAGGGTGAGTGGGTGATTATCAACGGTAACCAGACCTGTATGATTTTCCTCTACTACATCATCACACAGTACCGTGCGCTTGGCAAGATGACAGGTAAGGAGTTTGTTGTGAAGACAATCGTTACCACCGAGGTTATCAAGGAGATTGCCGGTAAGAACGATATAAAGATGTATGATTGCTATACCGGCTTCAAGTGGATTGCAAAGGTTATCCGCGACAACGAGGGCATTGCGCAGTATATTGGCGGTGGCGAGGAGAGCTTCGGCTTCCTGGCCGAGGATTTCTGCCGCGACAAGGATTCTGTATCGGCTTGTAGCCTGGCAGCAGAGGTTGCCGCATGGGCAAAGGACAACGGCAAGACACTCTACGAGATGCTCATGGATATCTATGTTGAGTATGGTTTCTCAAAGGAGGTTACTGTGAATGTTGTCAAGCCGGGCAAGAGCGGTGCTGACGAAATCCGCCAGATGATGGAGAACTTCCGTGCCAACCCGCTCAAGGAGATGGCAGGCGAGAAGGTTGTCTGCTACAAGGACTTCAAGGCAATGAAGCAGACCGACGGCGAGGGCAATGTTACCGACATTGATATGCCTGAGCCATCGAACGTGTTGCAGTACTTCACCGAGAGCGGCAACAAGGTGTCTGTACGTCCTTCGGGAACCGAGCCTAAAATCAAGTTCTACATGGAAGCAAAGGGCAAGATGGGTTGCCGCAACTGCTATGCCGATGCTTGTGCCAAGGCTGATGCTACCATAGAGGCTATGAAACAGGCTATGGGAATTTGATAAGGTGAAAGGTGAAAGGTGAAAGCTGCGAGTAAGCGAGAGCAGAGCACAAGTTCACTTGATGCTATGCCGAGCGGGAGCAGGTTCAAGCGCGCAGCGCGGTTAAAGCTGAACACGGAAAAGTTTACTTGCAGATTGCACAGCGCGCGCAGCGCGGTTAAAGCCTGATATTACAAAAACCACGAGGCAACGCCTCGTGGTTTTTTATGTTTATTGTACTTTTTGAACGAAATTGCACACTTGTGAGAAACAAAAATGCCTTATCGCGTGCTGTGTGATGGTTTTTTAGTATCTTAGCGGCTGTTTAACAGATGAGGCTACGGTCTCATATTCATAAAAAATAGAGAAAAATTATGAAGAAAACTTTGGTAGATCTTTTTGAGGAGTCGGTGAGATTGTTCCCTAACAACACCTTCCTCCTGGAGAAAACAGACAAGAAAGAGGGTTTCAAGCCAACGACATACGCACAGGTGAAAGAGCTGGTGTACCGCTTGGGTGCAGGTTTCCAGGCGCTGGGTGTGAAGAAGGGCGATAATATGGCGCTCTTGAGCGAAGGCTGCAACATGTGGGTTATTGGTGAGCTTGCAATGTTCTATGCCGGCGCAGTGAACGTGCCTCTCTCGATAAAGCTCGAGGAGAGCAATGACCTCTTGTTCCGCCTTGTACACGGCGATGTGAAGTATGTATTCGTCTCCAACTATCAGTTGAGGAAAGTGCGTGCCATTAAGGACAAACTTCCCGAGGTGAAGAAAATCATTGTCTTTGGAAATGCCGGTGAGCTTGAGGATGGCGAGATGCATGTTGACGAGGTGTTCGGGATGGGCGATGAGTTCCTGAAGGCCCATACACTCGAGGAGTTCCTCTCTGTGGGCCGCTCGCTTGTGAATGACGATATTGCAACAATTACATATACCAGCGGTACCACAGCCGACCCAAAGGGTGTTGTGCTCACACACCGCAACTACACTGCCAATGTTGAGCAGGCATCTACACTTGTGCATATCGATGAGAATTGGCGAACACTAATCATTCTGCCGCTTGACCACTGTTTCGCGCACGTTGTGGGCTTCTATATCATGATGTCGAAGGGTGCAACGGCTGCGACCGTCCAGGTTGGCCGCACCGGTCTCGAGACTTTGAAGAACATTCCGCTCAATATAAAGGAGGTGCGTCCTCACTTCATTCTCTCTGTTCCGTCGTTGGCAAAGACCTTCAAGAAGAACATTGAGGGTGCCATACGTGCAAAGGGTAAGGTTACCGAGACTCTCTTCAATTGGGGTATGGCTGTGCGCCAGGCATATTATGGCGAGAGCAATATCGATTCAAAAGGTCTGCGCGCGCTTCTTAAACCGCTGGTGGCTCTCTTTGACAAGCTTATCTTCTCAAAGGTGCGCGAGAATTTCGGCGGCGAGCTGCGTTTCTTTGTGGGTGGCGGCGCTTTGCTGGACAAGGAGTTGCAGAACTTCTATCTTGGTGTGGGTATGCCAATGTATCAGGGTTACGGCCTTTCCGAGGCTACTCCAGTAATCTCATCAAACGGCCCCGACCTCTACCGCTTCGGTTCAAGCGGTAAGCTGGTGAAGCCCATCGAGCTCAAGATATGCGATGCCGACGGCAAGGAACTGCCCACAGGCGAACTTGGCGAGATTGTTGTGAAGGGTGAGAATGTGATGGCTGGATATTGGAAGAATCCTGTTGCCACAGCCGAGACTGTGCGCGACGGTTATCTATACACCGGTGACCTCGGTTATATGTCGAGCGAGGGCTTGCTCTATGTAAAGGGTCGTTTCAAGAGTCTGCTTATTTCAAGTGACGGCGAGAAGTATAGCCCCGAGGGCATTGAGGAGGCTTTTGTGAGTCTTTGCCCGACTGTTGACCAGGTAATCCTCTACAACAACCAGTCGCCATATACCATCGCTCTCATTGTGCCCAACAAGGACAATATCAAGCGTGCGCTTGCCGAGAAAGGTGTTGACTTTGCAACCGAGGAGGGACGTAAGGCAGCCTGCGACCTTGTGAAGGCCGATGTCGACTCATTCAAGAAGGGTGGCGTGAATGCCGGTATGTTCCCCGAGCGTTGGTTGCCAAGCTGCTTTGCCGTGTTGCCCGAGGCTTTCACCGAGCAGAACGGAATGATGAACAGCACGATGAAGGTTGTTCGCGGCAAGGTGGAGAAGTTCTACCAGGAGCGTATAGATATCCTCTACTCAGCCGATGGCAAGAACCTCTATGAACAGCATAATCTTGATGCTTTCAAGTAAAAAGGCTCTATTTATAACAAAACAACAAGTGCTTGGACAACAGTCCAAGCACTTGTTGTTTTGTTTGCTTTGTATTTTTACATATCTGCCCAAATGTTTTCCCAGTCGCTGATGCCTGTTAAAGCTCCATCAGTACTCTGACGTTTATGAGGCGGCCGGTGAGGTAGTTGGGCACGGCATAGTTGTTGTTGTTTATGTCCTTTACCCAATAGTAGGAGTTCACGTTGTTTATGCCCAGGATGTTGAATGCATCGAGCCCCAACCATACGTTCTTGAACCAGCTGCGCACGCCTGTGCGGTAGTAGCGCTCTTCGTTGTCGAGCAGGCGGTAGGACATGCCGATGTCCACGCGGCGGTAGGCGGGGGCATTGAATACGTGGCGCTCGCGGCCGCTGTGTGGCGGTCCGAAGGGAAGGCCGTTGGCGTATGTTCCCTGCAGACTCATCTTCCAACGCTCGGTACCCGGGAAAAAATCAGTGAAATGGAGCGATGCGCAGAACTTGCTGTTGGTGGGGCGTGGAATCCAGTCGCCACCGTTGATACGTTCCTTGGTGTCCATCACAGAAAAAGTGAACCAGGAGTCTGTGCCGGGTACGAACTCTCCGAATAGCTTCATGTCCAGTCCTGTGGCATAGCCCTTGGCGCAGTTCTCGCCATAGTAGACAATGCGCACGTTGTCAATATTGTAAGGTATAAGATTGTCGAGCTTCTTGTAGTAGGCCTCGGCTGTGAACTTGAATGGGCGACCATAGAGCTTGAAGTGGTAGTCGCAGCCCAACACCACGTGGATGGAGCGCTGGGATTTTATGTTCCTGTTCAGCGTGACGGTTGTTATGCCGTTTACGGTGGTGGTGTCGCGCATCTCCTTGTAGAAAGGTGTCTGGTAATAGATTCCTGTCGCGAAACGGAAAGTGAGGTCGTTGCAGAACTTGGGGATGAGGCCCACGCTTGCGCGTGGCGAGAAGATGACCTCGTTGTTCCACTCCCACCACGAGAGGCGTGCACCGGCGTTGATGGAGAAGAGGCCTATGCTGCTGTTGAACTTGTATGTGTCCTGTATGTATGCGCTTATGTGGTTGCTGGTGTATGAGGTCTGCGATGTCAGGCTGTAGACGGGGCGCAGGCCGCCGTCGCCGGTAACGGGTACGTTGTAGCCCAATGAGTCGCGCAGCTCCCACTCGCGCTGGTTGTCGTTGAAGGCTTCGTGCTTCCATTCCACGCCCCATCGCAGGTCATTGCTCCCCAGGTAGTGCTTGCCTGTGAACGAAACGGTCTGCACATTTGCCTTAAGGTAGTTGCGGGCGTGCTCCATGTAACGTCCCACACCCATCGTCTGGTCGGTGTTTATTTCATCGAGCCAATATTCGCCTATGATGTCGTATGTCTCGTCCTCGTTGGTGCGGAATGCCGATGTCTGCAATGTGAACTGGTGGTACTCGCTTGGGGTGTAGTTTATTGCCGCGGCACCGAATAGTGTGCGGAATATGTCGCTCTCCCAACCGCCGAAGTAGACCTTGAACTGCTTCACGTCCTCCAGTGTACCGAACGAGGTGGTGCGGTCGCTTGGTGTGAAGTTGTATTTGTTCTGCGATATGTTGCCAATGAGGCTCACGTTCAGTTTCTTGGTTACGCGCCAGTCGATGAATGCCTGATAGTCGATGAAGCTGGGCTTGTACTCGCCTTTGGTGTCGAACGTGCCAAAGAGGTAGCTGTTGCTCTTGTAGCGCACGGAGTTTGCAATGCTTATCTTGCTGTTGCCCCAGCCCACGTATGCGCTTGCGCCAAGCAGACTGGCCGAGACGGTGCTCTCGAACTCGCGTGGCTTGCGGTAGGTGACATCGAGTACCGACGACATCTTGTCGCCATATTTTGCCTCGAATCCGCCGGTGGAGAATGAGACGGCGCTCACCATGTCGGGGTTGAGGAAGCTGAGTCCCTCCTGTTGGCCTGCGCGTATGAGCAACGGCCTGTAGACCTCTATGCCGTTTACGTATACGCTGTTCTCGTCGAAGTTGCCGCCGCGTACGTTGTACTGCGAACTGAGCTCGTTGTGCGAGCTCACACCGGCCTGTGATTTAATAAGGTCCTCTATGGCGCTGCCGCTGGCAGATGGCTGCAGGCGCAGTTTGTCCGGCAGTTCAATCTTCTGCGTGCTGCCCATCTGTTTCTCGCGGTCGACAACATCCACCTGTTGCAGTGATATGTTCAGCGATGGCAGCATCACGTTGACAATGACTGTGTCTGTGGGGTTCTTGAAGGTACGTTTGCGTGTCTGGTAACCCACCATCGAGTATATGAGCGTTATGCTGTCCCTGCTCTCGCAAGTGAGGGAGTAGTAGCCGTTGAGGTCGGCGACAGTGCCTTTTGGCTCGCCCTGCACGCCAATGCTTGCCACCTCCACTGGGTTGTGGTTCTCGTCGGTGATGCGTCCCTTGAAGGTAACCTTCTGCGCGGCAGCTCCGGCAGAGAAAGCAAGTAACAGCAGTAATATTGTGTATATTCTGGATTTCATTTTATTCCTGATGCGGTCTATTCTTTTTACTAACGTGTTTTTTGGGCGAAACGTATATAAGGTGTAAAAAATATTTCGCTATCTTTGCATATTGAATGGATGTTTCGCTTGTTAAGGGATATAAGGTATGGAAAACAAGGATATTTACATATTGGCCATAGAGTCGTCCTGTGATGACACTTCGGCAGCGGTGATGAGAAACGATGTGGTGTTGTCGAATGTTACGGCAAGCCAGGCTGTCCATGAACAGTATGGCGGCGTGGTGCCCGAACTTGCTTCGCGTGCCCATGAACAGAACATAGTTCCGGTTGTGGATGCAGCGCTCAAGAGAGCGGGCGTGGAAAAGGAACAGCTCAGTGCCATAGCCTTTACCCGTGGTCCGGGGCTCATGGGCTCGTTGCTCGTCGGCGTGTCATTCGCAAAGGGATTGGCGGCATCGTTGCACATTCCTATGATTGAGGTGAACCACTTGCAGGGGCACATCCTGGCACATTTTATAAAGGAGGATGGGGTAGAGCATCGTGCTCCCGAGTATCCATTCCTGTGCCTGATGGTGTCGGGCGGCAACTCGCAGATTGTAAAGGTGAACAGCTATAAGGATATGGAGATAATCGGTCAGACGATTGATGATGCTGCAGGTGAGGCTATGGACAAGTGCGCCAAGGTCATGGGCTTGGGTTATCCCGGTGGCCCCATTATCGACCGTCTGGCACGTCTGGGTAACCCCGATGCCTACAAGTTCAGCAAACCACATATCCCCGGCTTCGACTACAGCTTCAGTGGCCTGAAGACTTCGTTCCTTTATACTCTGCGCAAGCTTGTTGCCGAGAATGAGAACTATGTCGAGGAACACAAGGAGGATTTGGCTGCTTCGTTCGAGGCTACTGTCGTGGCGGTGCTTATGGACAAGCTCTATAAGGCATCGAAGGCGCTTGGCATCAAACGTATTGCACTGTCGGGTGGCGTATCGGCAAACACTGCGTTGCGCCAGGCCTATCAGGACTATGCAAAGCGCTATAAATGGGATATATTCATTCCAAAGTTCGGCTTCACGACCGACAATGCCGCGATGATTGGAATTGTTGGCTACTACAAGTTCCTTGAGAGCGATTTCTGTGCAATGGATTTGCCCGCATTTTCACGTACTACTATATAATGTATATGACACACCACGATAACCTCAATGCCTTGGTTGCGGAGCTTGTGGCGTTGCTTGAGGAGCGTTCGCTCACCATTGCCACGGCCGAGAGCTGTACTGGCGGCGCAGTGTCGCAGGCAATCACGTCGGTAGCCGGCTGCTCGGCGGTGATGCGTGGTGCGGTGGTGGCCTATCATAACGATGTCAAGGTGTCGGTGCTTGGTGTCGGGCAGGCTGTACTTGAGACCGACGGTGCGGTGAGTGAGGCTGTTGTCAGGCAGATGGCGTGCGGTGTATCGCGCCTTATGTCAGCAGATTGCGCCATAGCTACATCGGGCGTTGCCGGCCCTGGTGGTGGCACAGCCGACAAGCCTGTCGGTACGGTGTGGGTGGCTGTGAAAGCGGGCGATACTGTCAAAACCAGGAAGTTGCAGCTGCGCGATGCAGGGCGTTTGCAGAATGTTTGCAATGCCGTATGTGAAGCCATGCAGTTTATGTATGATACATTGCTTGAGGTAAAATGATGACCTTGTGGTCGTCTATTTTACTAAAAAAGAAAAATAATTATGTTTTTGTTTGCAAGGTTGTGCAAAATCGTATATCTTTGCACTCTGTTTTGAGTAGGTATCAAAAGAATAACAAAAAAATATATAGAGATGTCTAAGATTTGTCAAATCACCGGTAAGAAAGCTATGGTGGGTAACAATGTTTCACACTCAAACAGAAAGACAAAGCGTCTTTTCAATGTGAACTTGTTCAAGAAGAAATTCTTCTATGTAGAAGAGAATTGTTGGATTCAGTTGCGCGTGAGTGCAGCGGGGTTGAAAACCATTAACCGAGTAGGTCTCGATGCAGCTTTGAAGGCTGCCGTTAAGAATGGCCACGTTGCTTGGGAAGAGATTAAAGTGCTCGATTAATTAAAGGAGGAAAATTGGTATGGCTAAGAAGGTAAAAGGAAATCGTGTTCAGGTAATCCTTGAGTGCACAGAGCAGAAGAGCAGCGGTGTTCCAGGTATGTCACGTTACATCACCACAAAGAACCGCAAGAACACAACAGAGCGTTTGGAGTTGAAGAAGTACAACCCATATTTGAAGAGAGTAACTGTTCATAAAGAAATTAAGTAATAAGAGATGGCTAAGAAAGCAGTGGCAACCCTCCAGACAGGTGATAAGGAGAAGTTTGTAAAGGTTGTAAAATTGGTTAAATCACCTAAGACCGGTGCTTATATGTTCTCTGAGGAGATGATGCCTCAGGCAAAGGCAGACGAGGCTTTGAAAAAGTAATTACAGCCGTAAGGCTTTGAATATAAAAAGAAGAACAACGTGCGTTGTTCTTCTTTTTTGCATATGTGTGGCTTGGAGGTTAACCCTTGAGCCACGTGTGTTTTGCTACGCTGTATATTGGCAGGAATGGGATGATGAGCGGGCGGTGCTTGATGTAAGCCTGGAATTCAGGGTTGTTGCCATAGACTTCCTGCTGGCGCAGCTCGAGGCGGCGTGCTCCGCTGAACATTACATATACGATTCCAATGTAACCCAATGTTGCGATAATCCATTGTCCGGCGGTGCAACTGCTGCCGAAGCAGATGATGTAGCTTCCTGTCCACATGAGTACCTCTCCAAAATAGTTGGGGCAGCGTACAAGTCGGTAGAGTCCGGTGTCGACAAAACGCTTGGGGTTTATCTTCTTTGCTGCGCTCTTCTGTGCGTCGGCAACCATCTCTATTATAACGCCTATGGCGGCGACGATAGCTCCGGCCCAAGCCCATGTTTCATTGGTCGGGGCGCCTTGTTCCATGTTATGGAGGTAGAATGTGCAGGGGCTCATCTGGCCGATGTAGAGTAGTGCGCATGAAATCCAAATCATGAACATTGCCAGCAGAGGCTTGCGCTCGGTGTTCTCGGGGTGATAGAGGATTTGCTTGTACGAGGCGGAGCGTTTCTCTCGCATCAATAGGTAACCGGCCAGGCGTATGCCATATATGAATAATGTACCGCAAAGTATTGCCGCCGGCAATGTGATGGTGTCGGCAAAAATTATTGCTGTTGCTACGGCGAGTGCGGAGATTGCAAGCCCGTAACCGATGCTGAAAAAGTAGATGAAGTAAATCCACCCTACGGCCGATACCAGGAATGATATCGCCAAAAGAATCCATAAGTAGTCCATAATTGAAAATGTTTTGGTTATATGACTGCTAATATAACAATTTTTGTGTGAATTGGTGTTGTGTGTGCCTGTTTTATGGATTCGTTTTAGAATTTCTGGCTTTTCGGGTGCGCGTGGCGCTTGGTGGTGTCGGCTTTTATTGATGTGGAGTTGGTTTCGCTTTGCTTGCGCGGTTTGTCGCCAGGGGCGAGACACGGCTTGTGCTCCGAAAAATGGTGTTTTTGAAAGAGATTTAGGAAGCTTTGTGTCTTTTGGACAGGAAGTCGGCCATTTTGCTTAATGTATCTACGTGTTTGTGGCTGAGGATGAATTCGTCGAAATCCCCGTATGCGCAGCGATAGCCGAAGATGTATTTTATGCCATTCGTGATGCGTTTGTACCAAGGTAATGGCTTCAGGTGTATTGTCATGTAAATACAGTCCAGTTCTTCGTCTTTCTTGAGAATGATCTGATGTTCAATGCTCTCGCAGTCGCAAAGCATGAATTCTATATCTTTGAGTTCTTCTTTGGCTCACCTGCAAAGTCTAGGGGGCTATGCAAAAAGTTTGGTTAGTCTGTATAAGAAAAATTTCAAATCAGTAACACCTCTGAGTTGCGCTCTGAACGCTTTGATTTTAGCATTGAAGCTTTCAGCAAAAGCATT
>JAZTXR010000105.1:0-46132 GCA_045636545.1 Bacteroidaceae bacterium | reverse complement strand
TCCACAAATGCTTTTGCTGAAAGCTTCAATGCTAAAATCAAAGCGTTCAGAGCGCAACTCAGAGGTGTTACTGATTTGAAATTTTTCTTATACAGATTGACTAAACTTTTTGCTTAGCCCCCCAACTTTTGCAGGTGAGCCCTTTGTTGTGAAACTTTGATGAGAAACCGGCACGGCGGGCAGTTTGTGGTAGTCGCCTGATTTTTTTTTTTTTTAGGTAGTAATATAGCGGTTGGCCTACATGCTGAAAACTAGTTGATGTCATATCGACCATACCTTAATGAAAAAATCATAAGATGTTTTCGATGAGCGGTAGCGAACTAACTGAACGTGAGATATCTCGTATATTGTTGTTAGAGATTCCTCGTCGCTTTACTTTTAGTGAAGTTGCTCACGCTCGGCATAATTCAGGTAAACTTGATTCTGCACTCACTTATTCGCAACATTGTCTCTGTCGGACGTGCTGTTGAGGGCTTGCCCGAAAAATGACATTGCTGGGTCAACTGCTATATTATTGCTTTTTTATGTTCGTTGGCGGGATAAAGGCTTCCGGGGCTCGACTCAGGGGTGTTACTGATTTGAAATTTTTCTTATACAGATTGACTAAACTTTTTGCTTAGCCCCCCCCAAAAAAAAACTTTTGCTGGTGAGCCGTATTTTGTCCTGGTTTTAATTGAAAAAGCGACTTAACTTGTTGATTTTCAACGTGTTAAATCGCTTTTTGCGGAGAGAGAGGGATTCGAACCCCCGGTACCTCTCGGTACGTCGGTTTTCAAGACCGGTGCAATCGACCACTCTGCCACCTCTCCAAGGTTTGTTTTCAACAAGAATGTGGTCTCTTCTTGTTTGATGGTGCAAAGGTATATCAAAAAAATGTACCGTGCAAGTAAATGGGAGAAAATTTTTAAGAAAATGTGGTTTTTTCTTCTTTTTTCTTGTCACAGGTGAGTTTTTGACTTGTTAATGCGGGTCGGGTGGTGTGTGGGCTGCCTCTCTCGCTGGTTGTTCTGTTTCCTTCGCGTGTGCCGGGGAATTTCTGTAGCTATGTGCCAAAATTGTGTGTCTTTTTTGTGTCTTGTTTAGGTTCTACTTCTGTCCTGTTAGTCTCTTCCATCCGGTTTTGTACCTTTTTGAAGCTGTTGAAAGCGTATTTTGTCTTGCTTGATATAAAATCATTACAAAAATGAAATAATTTGATATTTTGCTGTAATTATATCATGAAAATTTGTGTGCGTTATTTCAAAATTTATTATCTTTGCAGTGCAATAAGGGGGGATAAGGTTCTTTCCTTGTTACGGAGTGAATTTTAAACCATATAATATAAATGACTATGGAAAAGAAATTGAATTTTAAAGATGGCTTGTGGAGCAAAGAGATTAACGTTGGTAACTTTGTACACGAGAACATCACTCCTTATGAGGGAGATGCTTCATTCTTGGTTGGTCCTACCGAAAGAACAAAGAAGGTTTGGGGCGAGTGTGTAAAGGCTCTTGCTGAGGAGCGTGCAAACAATGGTGTGCGTGCTTTGGACAACAAGACTGTTTCTACTATCACATCGCACAAGGCTGGTTACATCGACAAGGAGAATGAGCTTATTGTCGGTTTGCAGACCGATGAGTTGCTGAAACGTGCCATCAAGCCTTTCGGTGGTATCAAGGTTGTTGAGAAGGCTTGTCTCGAGAACGGTGTTCCCGTTGACGAGAAAGTAAAGGATATCTTCTATCACTACCGCAAGACTCACAACGACGGTGTGTTCGATGCATACAACGAGGAGATTCGTATGTACCGTTCTTTGGGCTTCCTTACCGGTCTGCCCGATAACTATGCGCGTGGTCGTATAATCGGTGACTACCGTCGTCTTGCCCTCTATGGTCTTGACCGTCTTATCGAGGCTAAGCAGGCCGATTTGAAGGGATTGGTTAGCCCGATGACCGAGCACACAATCCGTCTCCGCGAGGAGGTTGCTGAGCAGATCAAGGCTTTGAAGGAGATTAAGGTTCTTGGCGAGTACTATGGCCTCGACCTTTCTCGTCCTGCTACAAGCGCTCAGGAGGCTGTTCAGTGGACATATATGGCATACCTTGCTGCCGTTAAGGAGCAGGATGGTGCTGCAATGTCACTCGGTAACGTTTCTTCATTCCTCGATATCTATATCCAGTACGACCTTGACAATGGCAACATCGACGAGACATTCGCACAGGAGCTCATCGACCAGTTCGTTATCAAGTTGCGTATGGTCCGCCACTTGCGTATGCAGTCTTACAACGACCTCTTCGCCGGTGACCCTACATGGGTGACAGAGTCTATCGGTGGTCGCTTTAACGATGGCCGTACAAAGGTTACAAAGACTTCATTCCGCTTCTTGCAGACACTCTACAACCTCGGTCCCTCACCAGAGCCTAACATGACTGTGCTGTGGAGCCACGAGCTTCCCGAGGGCTTCAAGGAGTTCTGCGCAAAGGTGTCTATCGACACATCATCAGTTCAGTATGAGAACGATACTCTGATGCGTGAGGTCCGCGAGTGCGACGACTACGGTATCGCATGCTGCGTGTCTTACCAGGCTATCGGCCGTCAGATTCAGTTCTTCGGTGCACGCTGTAACCTTGCAAAGGCTCTGTTGCTTGCTATCAACGGTGGCCGTTGCGAGAACACAGGTACTGTAGTGGTTAAGGATATTCCTGTACTCGAGGGCGACGTTCTCAACTATGAGGAGGTTCTTGCTAACTACAAGAAGGTGCTCACTGAGATTGCACGTGTCTACAACGACTCAATGAACATCATCCACTACATGCACGACAAGTACTACTATGAGAAGGCACAGATGGCGTTCATCGACACCGACCCAGCCATCAACCTTGCATACGGTGTTGCCGGTCTTTCTATCGCAATCGACTCGCTCTCTGCCATCAAGTATGGTAAGGTGACAGTTAAGCGCAACGAGCTTGGCTTGACCGAGTCATTCGACATCGCGAACGAGTTCCCATGCTTCGGTAATGACGACGACCGTGTTGACCACCTTGGTATCGACTTGGTATACTTCTTCAGCGAGGAGCTCAAGAAGCACCCAGTCTACAAGAACGCACAGCCTACATTGTCACTGCTCACCATCACATCTAACGTGATGTACGGTAAGAAGACCGGTGCTACTCCTGACGGTCGCGCCAAGGGTGTTGCTTTCGCTCCGGGTGCCAACCCAATGCACGGACGTGACAAGAACGGTGCTGTTGCATCACTCAGTTCTGTTGCAAAGTTGCGTTACCGCGACTCACAGGACGGTATCAGTAACACATTCTCAATCATTCCAAAGTCACTTGGTGTTGACCAGGAGACACGCGTTGAGAACCTCATCACTTTGATGGACGGTTACTTCACCAAGGGTGCTCACCACCTGAACGTGAACGTTCTGAACCGCGAGATGTTGATGGATGCAATGGAGCACCCCGAGAAGTATCCACAGCTCACAATCCGTGTATCGGGCTACGCTGTGAACTTCATCCGCTTGAGCCGTGAGCACCAGCTTGAGGTTATCTCACGTTCTTTCCACGAGCGCATGTAATCAACATTATAATGTTCAATGAAAATAGGCTGGCTTTTATGGCCGGCCTATTTTTGCAAAACAAATACCATGGATATCAGAGTACATTCATACGAATCTTTGGGCACATTCGATGGTCCGGGCCTGCGCCTTGTAGTCTTTTTGCAGGGATGTAACTTCCGTTGCCTCTATTGTGCCAACCCCGATACTATCGACCCCAAGGGCGAGAGCAAGTTGACCGACATTGAGGATATCGTACGCATGGCAATGAACGAGAAACCGTTCTTTGGCAAGCGTGGCGGTGTCACTTTCAGCGGTGGCGAGCCCACATTCCAGGCAAAGGCACTTGTTCCGTTAGTAAAGCGCCTGCACGAACAGGGGATACACGTTTGCCTTGACACCAACGGCAGCATCTGGAACAGCGATGTCGAGGAGCTCCTCTCTATCGTCGACCTGGTGATGCTCGATGTAAAGCAGGTCAACCCCGAACGTCATAAAACCCTCACTGAGCGCAGCAACGAGCAGACATTGAAGACTGCTAAGTGGTTGCAGGATAATGGTCACCCGTTCTGGTTGCGTTATGTTCTTGTGCAGGGCTACAGCGCCTTCGAGGAGGATATACGCACTCTTGGTGAGCACTTCAAGGAATATGATATGATAAAGCGCATCGAGGTGTTGCCCTATCACACCCTTGGCGCACACAAATACGAGCCTCTTGGCATGGAGTACAAGCTCAAAGGTGTCAAGGAGAATACTCCCCAACAGCTCGACGAGGCAAGGGCAATATTTGAGGAGTATTTCGACTGTGTCTTTGTGAATTGATAGCTCATGTTCACTGAAAGAGAAAAGATGTTGCGTGGCGAGTTGTATGATGCCAACAATGATGCAGAGCTTGTTGCAGAGAGGAATGCTTGCAAAGTGTTGTGCCAAAAGTATAACACACTGCCGTATGAGGCTGTAGAGGAGCGTAAAGCAATAATGCGTGACATAATAGGTTCGGCAAAAGGGGATTTCATTATTGAACCCTCATTTTGGTGCGACTATGGTTGCAATATTTCTCTTGGGGAGAATTTCTATGCGAACCACAACCTTGTTATACTCGATGCAGCCCCTGTTGTTTTTGGCGATAATGTGTTTGTTGCGCCCAACTGCTGCTTCACAACGGCAGGGCATCCTGTTGATGTTGAACAGCGCAATAATGGCCTTGAGTATGCCCACCTGATAACTGTGGGTAATAACGTGTGGATTGGTGCCGGTGTTACGGTTCTTCCCGGTGTCACCATCGGTGACAATGTTACAATAGGTGCCGGCAGCTTGGTGAACCGCGATATACCGTCGGACTCTGTCGCGGTGGGTGTTCCATGCAGGGTAATCAAACAAGCAAAGCAGGGGTGAATCCGTTCTTTCCCCAAGAATCTGGACTATAGGTAAGGAGTTCGATTTTGTCGGGCTCTTTACTTTTTACTGGTTTTGTTACCTTTGCTGGGTGACTTCAAATCCATTTTTGAACATAAAAAACAGCTTCTCAAACAGTTCCTATACTGTTATAACTTACAAAATGAAAATAAAATGAAACAAATTTTACTTAAACTTTTTTTATTGTCCACAATGTTGTTTGTAGTAGTGGCAGGTAAGGCTCAAGATAGTTTCACCAGTGACAATGTGGCTTGGAGTATCAGGTTGACAGAAGAGGATGGTTTGCTTGGTGTAATGGAAGAACATGGGCATTACCAATATTGCTCGTCACTGTTTCAGTTGCCCGAGCCAACGACATCAATCCGTTTTACGGTTGTTGAAACGGTGCAGATGATGTCTGTTAATGGATTCCCTTTTACCGCCATTGCCGAGTTTGTGATTCGTGATGCCGAAGGTCGTGGAATCCCTTACACCGCTTACACCAATTCTGATGAATTTGCAGTGTCGGGTGATCATTCGGATAATGGCGAAGGACTTGCCGCCTTGAGCGACAATAATATCTCAACATTCTATCATTCAATTTGGAGGCCTTCAGATGCTGCGCCAAATGAGTATCACTATTTGGAGTTTGCTTTTGAGGTACCTGTAAAAGAATTGTCGCTCGATATAGTGTGGAGATACGGTATGGGTGGAGAAAGGCTTCGTGCAACATTGGCTTATCTTACTCCCGGTAACAGTGAATGGAACGCCAGCAACGGTGACAACGGCGACGAGAATGGCAATGGCGGTGAGGACAATGGTGACAACGGCGACGAGAATGGCAATGTCGATGGCGAAGATGACGGGGACATTGATATCATAGTTACAGCTGGCGAGGCTATAGACCTTGGTCTGTCGGTGATGTGGTCGAGTTGCAATATCGGCGCAGAAACTCCCGAAGATTACGGAGAATATTTCCAATGGTCAGGAATGGATATAGCAAACGATATTCTTGGAGGAAATTGGTATATGCCTACTTTGGAAGAGGGACAGGAATTGATTGACAAGTGTAGCTGGCAATGGTCTTCATTAAACGGTGTCAACGGTTGCGCGGTTACTGGTCCAAATGGAAACAGTATATTCCTGCCTGCTACGGGATGGAGCGGCAATAGTGTAGGGATAGAGGGTAATTATTGGACTATAACACCTTCTGGAGATTATCGTGCTTATGATCTTCAATTCCATGATGACGGAAGAGTTTTTATGGATGTCTTTGGCATAATCTCGGGTCTTCAGGTAATAAGACCTGTTTATCGCGGGGATTATTCTGTGATTGAAAATGTTTCTACCGATAATGCCGAAAAAGCTTCTATATATGATATTTGTGGTCGTAAAATCACAAATATAATCACGCCGGGAATATATTTTATCAATGGTAAAAAAGTTGTAATCAAGTGATGCTTGCCTTGCTGGTCAGCAAGGCGCAAAGAGGGGCGAATCTTGAATTTTCCAATACAAAAATGGGGCAGCACAGTGTAGAGTGCTGCCCCATTTACTTCATCAGAATCGTTTGTCTTACTCCTCTATTCTTGTCCAGTAGACGGTTTTGCCTATGCCAAGGATGTTGCCATATACCTTGAGTGTCTTTGCATCCTTGAACTCGATGTCTACGCTGTAGATTTTGCCGCTTCCCGGGTCATAGATTTTGGTGTCGCTCCACTCCTTGTCCTTGGCATCGTACTTCAGTCCCTTTACAAGGATTACCTTGTCGAGGTCTACGTTGCGCAGGCTCTTGTCGGGGTTCTTCACGTCCTTGCGCTTGTTGCCGTTTGCATCCAGCGCTCTCTCCACCCAGTATACCTGTGCGGTGTATGTGCCATCGGCCGCTTTTGTAATCTTGATTTTGCTCTTGCTGCCATCCTTGATGCTCAAATAGTTGCCCAGGATGTTGTCACCTTTTGAATTCAGGTCTTGCGCGTTTGATGCAACTGCAACCAATGTGCAGATAAGTGTAAAAAGAATCTTTTTCATTTTGTACATTTGTATTTGTTAAAACAGTACAAAGATATTTAAATTGTTGCACATATAGGTGTGTTGTGTGCAATAATTGTTTGTTTTTATGCTTATTTAAACGTTGTATACTCTTTATGGATTGTATTTGGTTATATTCGGCACATTTAGGAACATACAAACTATAATTGTTAATTTGTTGTGTTAACACAAATTAACAATCGGGGGGGGGGTAAAATGGATGCTTTTAACTATTTTTGCCAATCTATAGTGATTAATGGGAAAAATATAAATAAAAATCAGACTAGAATGGGAAAAAACTACTTGAAACAATTGATTGTTGCAGCATTGTTGCTGTGCAGTACATTGACAAATGCTCAAAATTTTGAGTACGAGGGCATTTATTACAACATTACGGATGAAACAAACAGAACTGTTGAGGTAATTGCAGGAGAGAACGTTTACAGTGGAAAGGTCACAATTCCATCGAGTGTTCCATATTATGGCAACAGATACACTGTTACAGCTGTGGGAAAAGATGCATTCAAAGGTTGTGCCGAACTTACGGGCATAACAATCCCAGGCTGTGTCATAACTATTGGTGTAGGTGCGTTTTACGATTGCACGGGGCTTAAGGAGGTTTATTTGGAAGACGGAACTGAAGAATTGTATATGGCTCAAAGTATATCTGGTTTATATAATGGTATGCATTACGTTTATGGCGTGTTTTATAACTCTCCATTGGAGAAAGTGTATTTGGGACGAGATGTCACATATCCAAGTCCAGCGTATGACCCAACTGCACCATTCCAAGATAAAAGCACTTTGAAAAGTGTCACCATTGGTGAAAATGTTACAAAGTTGGGTGTGAAGCTTTTCTACTACAGTAAAAATATTGAGGGTGAACTGGTTATTCCCGACAATGTGGTTACTATTGGCAAGAATGCATTTTCTTGTTGCCAAAACATTACAGGGCTTAAATTGGGAAAAAACGTAACAACAATTGAAACAGATGCCTTTTTCCAGTGCAGTGCGCTCACCGGTGTGCTTACAATACCAGGCAGTGTGAAGAGTATCAATGGCGGTGCGTTCAAAGGATGTAATTTGACAGGTGTAAATGTCGATAATCTCTC
The DNA here is from genome assembly GCA_045636545.1 of Bacteroidaceae bacterium. GTDB lineage: Bacteria > Bacteroidota > Bacteroidia > Bacteroidales > Bacteroidaceae > HGM04593. Next base: position 38,056 of record JAZTXR010000105.1, on the reverse strand, counting down.
GGACTGGTGCAGGATAAGTTTCGCGAATATAGAAGCAAACCCATTACATTGTGCCGGGAAATTGTACTTGAAAAACGAGATTGTAACAAATCTTGTTGTGCCTGATGACATTACAGAGATCAGACAGTTTGCATTCTATAATTGCACAAGCCTGGAGTCGGTTGAATTCGGCAGCAAACTAGTGACTATAGACGACAGTGCATTCAAGTATTGCACAGGGCTTGTAGACATAACAGTCCCGGGCAGCGTAACAGATATTAAAGCAAGCGCATTTGCATATTGCAGCAATTTGGAAAGCGTGACATTGAATGAAGGAACCGTATCTATAGGAGGGAATGCATTCAACAACTGCAATAAAATCAAAAGCATGACAATCCCCAACACGGTAACTAATTTGGGAGTAGGTGTGTTCAGTTATTGCTATGCACTTGAAAATGTTGTGATAGGCGACGGCGTTACAGAAATACCAAGTGACAGTTTCGCATTCTGTATCCTCTTAAATACTCTCACAATTGGCAAGAATGTAGAAAAAATAGGTGGTTTGGGCTATAATGTCAAGTGGCTTAGAACAATACATATCAGCGACCTGTCGGCTTGGTGTAAAATATCTTTCAGCGCAGGCCTGTTTGTAAATGGTGGCAGCATATATTTGAATGGAGAGAAAATCACCGATCTTGTCATCCCCGATGATATAACAGAGATTAAACCTTATACATTTTATAATTGCGACGGTCTTGAAAGTGTCACAATGCATGATAATGTAATTGCTATCGCTGACTATGCCTTCAGGGACTGCAGTTCTATAGGCAAATTGCAAATAGGTGAGAATGTGACATCTATTGGAAACGATGCTTTTTACAATTGCGACGGATTGTCGGGCATTATAATACCGGATAATGTTGCAACCATAGGAAATTACGCTTTTTCAACTTGCAATGGCCTCACTGCTATTGCGATACATGACAATGTAACAACTATTGGTGATTATGCCTTCAAAGACTGCAATGGCATGAACGAATTGAAGATAGGAGAGAATGTGACAAGTATTGGAAATGGTGCTTTCATGGGATGCAGCAGGCTAACAAGCGTAACATCGTATATCCCAGCTGACAAATTGTTTGCTCCTGGTAACAATACATTCCATGACTGTAATAACAGCAAATGTGTCCTTTATGTTCCTAAGGGTGCAAAGGAGAAGTATGCATCGACCAATGAATGGAAAAGGTTTACAAGCATAGTGGAAATGCGCAAGTCATTCGAGCTTGCAGTGTCGGCAGCAGAACACGCTACACTGTTCCTGGATTTTGACACAGATATTCCAGAAGGTGTCGAGGTGTACACTGCAAATGGAACCGATGGCAACTGCTTGAAAATGCAGCAGGTAACGGGTGTTCTCCCTGCAAACACCGGTGTTATGGTAAAGGCACCGGCCGGCACATATACATTCACCGAGAGCGACAGTACAGCAAATGCAATAGAGGATAACTTGTTGCTCGGTTCGGTAGAGGATACAATAATTACCCCAGGAGAAGATACAAAATGCTATGTTCTTTCCATGCAGGATGGCATAGTTGGCATGTATGGTGTTGCCTTGAGCGATGGCTCGTTCAAGAACAATGCAAACAAGGCATATCTTGCATTGGGGACGGATGCGGGTGACGGTGCTGAAACACCGGGCGTAGAGCGAAGTAACGGCTATTACTTCGATTTCAGCGGCATAACAGCGATTGATGCCGTGCAAACAGAGGATAATGACAATGTTTATTATGACCTCAGTGGCCGAGTGGTTGAAAACCCGGCTTGCGGCATATATATTCTCAACGGCAAGAAAGTGCTTGTAAAGTAAAAATTGTTTTGCTTTAACAGCCGGGTCGGTATTTCCAAATCAACCGCGAAACTTGTTTAAGTTTCGCGGTTGACATATACAGGGGCAAATTGATAACGCTACTCAGTTCCCTTGTTGAATTCCAGTATTTCCAGGTTCAGCATTGCCTGCTCGTCGCCCAGGCGCGCGGCTTTGGCAAATGCGCGTTCGGCAGCGTGGCGGTGGTGACGGCGGTATTCTATCACTCCCCGAAGGTTGAGCGCGCGCGGGTCATCCTTGTATGGTTTCAGTCTCTCAAGCAGCCTTTGGTAATTGGGGGTGGGGTTGTATGCAAGCTCGTCAATGATGCCGTTCAGCGCCATGGCTGTGCTGTCTGCCCTGTTGCGGTAGTATATGCCGGTGCAGCAGGCGATGCGGTGCGCGGGGAAGTAGCGTGCCTGCAGGGTGCTGTACAGCGCGCCATTGTCATATTGCTTCAGCATCCTCTCGCGTGCGGCTTCGTTCTTCTCCTCCTTGAGCCGTTTTACAAGTTCATCGGCTCCGGGTGTGCCTGTCTGGCGTATGTCGTTGTAGATGATGTTCCAGTTGCGGCCGCCGCCGGCAACCTCAAAGATTGAGTCGGGTAGGGTGTGGTGTCTCCTTATGTGGTCGCGCAGTGCTATTGCACGGTCAAGGCCACGACGTGTGGCTTTGTCCTCATACCCCTCGGGCGAGGTGTAGCCTGCAAACTGCACCGACTCGAGTGTGGTGGTGCTGTCCGTTAGTATTTCGCCTATTATATCCATTATCTCCTCAATGGATTGTGCGTTGTTCAGGTATTGCGGGTCGAGCTTGCTGCTGTTGCTTGTGTAGCGCACTACGCTGGGTGTGACGTCCATTGTTGCGGCGCTGCTGTTTGTGAGCGGTGTGTAGTATTTTATGCTTTGCACGTATGGGTGATTGGCTGCAACGTGGTCGGCGACACTTTTATTGGGTGCTACCCTGTGGCAACTCATCGGTGGGCAGTCGGGCAGGTAGAGCATGAAAGTGTCGCTGCTGAAGTGCACACCCCTGCTGTCATTGTACTCGCAGTAGGTTACTCCATACATGGTGTCGCTGACGGCCTCCTCGGGCAGTTCAAGCGTAACGCTGCTGGGGCCGTGCTTCTGCAGTGTGGGCTGTGTGTTGTTCCTTCTCATGTATCTTTTTGCATAGCGCTTGCCCTGTATGTGCCTTTCGGCTGTGCTGATACATGTGTCGGGGGTACAAAGATGGGTCACAATGAGCATGCCTTCGCCCGGAGCGGGTTTGGGGATGTCATAGTCGAAGGTGAAATACCAACTACTGTCGCTGTGTACGGCGATGTAATCCTCGGGTGCAAACTGTGCCGATGCTGTGATTGCTGCTGCAAGAAGCAGCGCGATGGCTGATAATCTCTGTTTCATAATGAATGTTCTGTTGGTTGAAAATAACTTTTTCATTATAAAACATTCCAATGTGCCCTATGGTTCTTTGGTGCCCATCTCTGCTATTGTGCCGGGCAGTTGTGCTATGTCGCCAATGATGGCGGTGGGGGCGTGTCCCTCGATGATTGGTTCCTCCTCCCAGCAGATGTTCTTGAGCCACACGGTGCTGCAGCCAAGTGTGGATGAGGGGTGTATGTCCTTGCGGTACGAGTCGCCAATGACAACAATCTCCCCGGCGGGCAGCTGCAGCGCCTCAACGCCCAATGCAAAGAGGGCGGGGTCGGGCTTGCGCAGACCAACGACCGATGACTCCACAATCTCCTTGAAATATCCGTCAAGGCCGAACTCGTTGAGCACCACCGACATATTGCCGTAGAAATTGGTTACAAGCACCATGGGGTATTGCTGCGACAGCTCCTCCACAACGGCGCGGCTGGTTGACAGTGTCTCCTTTACCTTATTATAGCAGCCGTCGGCAACCTCCTCGGCCAGTCCGGCGGTGAACTGTGTCGGCGAGGCGTGTTCGCGAAGGTACTCGAACTGAATGGCAATCTTCTTTCTCAGCAGCGTGTGGAACGTGTCTTCGGGTTTTATTATGGGGTGCTTTGCCAGTGTGCGCTCGCCGTGGACGTAGGCGCTGCGGTAGAGCCCGCGCTCTATTTCTATGCCCGCAGCCTTGTATTGCGCAGCAATTACCTCGCCCCAATGTATACCATTGGTGTCAATTGTGCCGCCGTAATCGAATATGATTCCTTTAATTGTACTCATGGCCGCTCTCTATCTTTTTTGTCAATGTATCGCACAGCTTCTCGTGGCGGTATCTTGTGTAGATGAAGAGTGCCATCAGAATGACAAGTTCAAAGACAAGGTAGAACCATAGTTGCCCGATAAGTATCACTATGAAGAGTGTTATGGCGCGTGAGTTGAAGGTGAGTATGTTGGCATACTTCATGAGTGGCAGGCTGCCGGCACGGAACTCGCGGCGCAACTGCTCGGGGATGGCTGTCCCGTACTTGCTGTTCACCAATTTTATGAAGCGCTGGAATTTGGGTGTCATGCGCTCCTGGTTGTCGACGTATGCTATATATGCGTTGAGGAATATCTTCCAGAAGAAGTTCCCTCTCCACGGTGTCTCCTTGTACTCCTTGCGCACAGCTGACGAGTTGTGGAACTCGTTGCCGTTCTTCTCGTTGATGAAGTAGAGGTGTATGTTGCGGTAGTAGTCGGCAAGCTGGCATTGCGAGCCGTGTACCCAGAAACCGCTGAACGATGACATTATCCATATTATTACCCCCCAGTCATGTCCGGGAGCAAAGGGGATGGGTTGGAATGTCTCGCGCACGCAAATGGCAAAATAGATACAGAAGAACCAGCAGTCGCCGGCAAAGCCGTCGAGTATGCGCCCCCAACGGGTCTTCAGGCCTGTTATGCGTGCAAGCTGTCCGTCGGTGCTGTCATAGAGGTTTGCCCAAACAAGCAGCGCTATTCCCAAGAGATTCCACTGCAGACTCTCCTGTGCAAAGCATATACCTGCTCCCACGCCAAGGAATATGGATATTATCGTTATCACATTGGGGTGTATGCCCAATTTGCGGAAAAACAGCGCGCAACGGAACCCCAGCGGGCGGTAGAACCACATATCGAGCCTCTCCTCGGTGTCCATTGACTTTATGGATGCCTGGTACATCCTTTTCTCTTCTGCGTTCATATTGGTTTCTTGCTCATTATCAATGCTGCGATTTCTGCCGCAGCCGCTTCGCGCACGGCGGTGAAGCTGGGGAAATCGTTGATGTCTATTATATAAATGTCGCCCTGCGGTGTTATTATGGCATCGCCGCCATATATCTCAAGCCCTATGGCGCGTGCGGCTCTCTGTGCAATCTCTTCAAGCGCGGCGGTGTTGAATGCATAGTGCCTTGGGGTGCCGTTCTTCTCCTCGTGCCCGAACTTGCCGCCTGTGGGGTATGTGTGGTGGAAGAACCTGTCGGCAATGCCGTAGAATTTGACAATGTCGCCCTTGCAGTGCAGCATCTGTATGAACTCCCGCTCACCGTGTTGCGCCAGCTGCTCTATGGCAATTGTTGCCTCTTCCTTGTTCTGTGCGTAGCAGACATCCTCCTTGCGGCAGCTCCAGCCATCGGCTTTTTTTATCCAGCAGGGGTAAAACCCCTCAATCAGTCCGGCGGCGCAACCGATGACCTTGTAGGCCGGCTGTGGGATTCCGTTGCTTTGGAGCAGTTCCATGAACCTTCTGCGTGAGCAGTTTTCCACAGCCGTTGTGGTGTTGAGTACAATGATGCCTTGCTTCTCGGCTCTTTTCAGCCGCTCTATGGTTGCGGCTGTGCGCGACATTGAGCACACCACCTGTGTGTCGCGGGGAATCTCTTCCTCTTCGCCAATTGATATGACCTCTTCGCCGCTCCCGGTAAGCAGTGCGGTTACACGTTCCAGAATGGCAGCATCGTTGGCTACCATGTTGGGCGAGTTGCCGGGGTTGCGTGCTATTGTGACAATCTTCATTTTTCGGCAATGAACTGTTCGGCCTTTAGTATGTCCGTGGCGTGGTCAATGTCTATTATCTTGTCGAACGGATATGCTTTCAGTTTCATCCCGCTTTCGACAAGTCTGCGCTGGAAATTGCGCATGCGGTGTACGCCGTCGGCCATACAGCGGTCAAGTATGTCGAGCGCCCTGTCATCCAGTCCGTATATGCCGCCCGAGATATATCTTGATGCGGCAGTGGGTGTGTCGGCAAAGGCTGTGATGTCCAGTTCGCCGTCGGTCTCCACATACAGCGGTTTCTCGTCATCAATGTAGTCGGTAACAGCCATCATTCCATCGTATGGGCTTCCCTCGAAAGCCTTTATGTAGCCGGTGAACTCCTGCTCCCTGAAGATGGTGTCGACCGTGGTGAGGCAGAACCTGTCGCCACGCAGCAGGTGGCTGAGCGCGTGAAGGCTGTGCATTGAACTTGGCGTGTCCTTGACGACAATCTCTATGGGGTAGCTCCTTTGCAGCTCCTGCAGCTTTGCGAGTGTGGCGGGTTGTTGCCCGTTGATTATTATGGCAATGCTGCTTGCTCCCTGTGATGCAAAAAGCATTACAAGGCGTTCTATGATGGGAATGCCTTGTAATTCAATGAGAGGTTTGGGTGCTTTCACCCCCTCCTGTGCCAGCCTCGACCCCTCGCCGGCTGCAATTATTGCAAATTTCATTCCGGGAAAGTCATTTAGTCGTTGTCGGCCTGTTGCAGGTTCAGGCGGTTGCTGTCGTCGCGCTTCTCGAAGTATAGCTTGCGGAGCGGGTTGCGGCGTGCCTCGGCATAGAACCTGCGGTTGCGCATAATGTCTATGGCCGCGTATATTGCCTGGCGGAACGAATTCTCATCGGCAAGGCCTTTGCCGGCGATGTCGTATGCCACTCCGTGAGCGGGCGAAGTGCGTATGATTGAAAGGCCGGCGGTGAAATTTATGCCGTTGTTCATGGCAAGTGCCTTGAGCGGGGCAAGCCCCTGGTCGTGGTACATTGCAAGTATGGCATCGAACCTGTCATATTTGCCGCTGCCCATGAAGCCGTCGGCAGCGAACGGGCCATAGCAGAATATTCCGCCGTCGTTCATCTTTCTTATGGTTGGTGTTATGACCTCTATCTCCTCTTTGCCCAGCAGTCCGTTGTCGCCCGCGTGCGGGTTGAGTGAGAGAACGGCAATCTTTGGTGCATCGATGTTGAAATCCCTCTTAAGGCTCTCGTTGAGCAGAGTAATCTTCTCCTCGAGCAGTTCGGGGGTGATGGCTGCCGGTATGTCGCGCAGTGCAAGGTGTGATGTGGCTACAGCCACGCGCAGGTCGTCGCTGCACAGAATCATCAGCGCCTTGTCTCCCTCGCCGCTGCACTCCTGCAGGTACTCGGTGTGCCCGGGGAAATTGAACTGCTCGCACTGGATGGCGTTCTTGTCTATGGGGGCTGTCACAAGCACGTCAATCTCGCCGTTGCGGTATGCCTCCACAGCCTTTTCAAGTGCCTGGAAAGCAGCTTTCCCTGCCTCGGCATCGCTGCAGCCCAGCTCAATGCGCAGCTCGTCGTCGTTGCAGTTTATGATGTTCAGTTTGCCGGCCTGTGCATCGGCAACCTTCTCTATTGCATTGTATGGTGTCTCCATCTCCAAAGCCTTGCGGTGATAGGCTGCCGCTTTGGGTGAACCGAACACGATGGGGGTGCATATCTCGAACATCTCGGCATTCTCGAATGTCTTGAAGATGATTTCGTAGCCGATACCGTTTATATCACCTTGTGTTATTCCTACACGTATTTTTCCTCTTTCGCTCATATTTTAGAAGCTGTTATAATTTCTAAAAAAAATATTTTCTTATAGAAGCTGAAAGTTTCGCCGTTTTTTATGTTCAAGAATGTCTGTTTCTTTCTTTTTTGCGGTTATATAGCCCGCTATACGCCCTTAAAAAATAAATAAACATCCTATTCTTGTCTTATAAAAAACTTGGCGATATAAATTCAAACAGCTTCTTACTTATTTTTTTATTCAACGGGTTGGCTCTTTTCGGCAGCGAGGTCCACGGGGAGCTTGAGTGTGTGCAGTGAGGCTTCCAGCTTGCGCATGTAGCCGCCTTTCTTCTTGTTGGGGGCATACACGAAGGCCTCTACCACAATCATTCTGCCGTTCTCCTCGTCCACAATCGAGTGTGAGACGAACGGGCCACCGCCGAACATGTCATCGTTCTCCATATACCACAATCCGCGTGCAACGCTCATGTACTTGCCGTTGTAGGCCGTAGGGGTGAGTGCTACACTCCCGGCAACGGTCTTTATGTATGAGCCGGGCTCGCCACCCTCAATGTTCACTTTCATCACCGAGTCGCGCTTCTGTATGAAGTTCTCCTCCGTGAAGTCCTCGGGTGATGTGTAGGGGTAGCTGTAGATTGCGAAGCTCTGCATCTCTACCTTGCCGGGGTTGTTGTAGTCCGAGAACCAGAGGAAATCCTCGCCCTGCTTGTAGCCGCTGATGTTTGAGGGAATCCTCAATTCACAGCCGAATTTCTCCTTCATCAATGCCAGAGCCTGTTTGTTGTGCTTGCCTGCAAGTTCTGCAATCTGGCCTTCGCGTTCCTTCTCGGTGAAGAAGTCCACTATCACCCTGGCATTCCTGTTCACGTAGTCGCCGAATGATTTCTGGTCGGGGGCATAGATTGCCATTACAATCTGTGGCGATGCGTAGAGGTTCTTCTCGAACCTGAACTCGCATTTGCTGTGGCTGCTGTCGACATCCACCAGTATGATGTTGCGGTATGCCTGCTCCGTAGTGCCGAACCCGCTGCTTGGTCGGCGTGTGACCTTGAACGAACTCTCTTTCTGTGGCAGGCCGGGGATGGGGGTCGCAAGAGCCTGCTCAATGGCAATGCCGGCTGTGGAGTCCCATACATCGTCCTCGCACACAAGCATTACTTCAAACGGTGCGCCCATTGACTTGCGCTTTATCTCCTCGCCACACGATGCAAGGAACAGTGCCGATAGTAGAAACAGAAATACTTTTTTCATATTCGTCAGTTGTTATTGTTTTTCTCTTGTTTTAGGGTCGAGAGCATTCCGCAGGCCGCAAAGATATCCTCGCCGCGCGATGCCCTGATGGTGGTGAACAGCCCGTTGCGGGTGAGGAAGTCGCGCAGTTGTGTCATCCCAGCCTCGTCGACACCCTCGAGCGGAACGCCCGGAATGGCGTGGTAGCGTATGAGGTTTATGCGGCAGTCGATGCCGTCGAGCAGCTGCAGCAGCTTGCGGGCATGGAACGTTGTCTCGTTAACCCCCTTGAATACGATATACTCAAAGGTGAGCCTGCGCTGATGGCTGAAATCATATTGTCGCAGCAGGTCCAGCATCTCCGTGATGGGGAATCCCTTCTCGGCCGGCATAATCTCGGCACGTTGTTGCGGAATGGGGTGGTGCAGGCTGATGGCGATGTGGTAGTCGCCCGAATCGAGCAGTCGCTTGAGACCTTTGCGCACACCCACCGACGATACCGTGAGACGGTGCGGGCTCCAGCCCAGTCCATACTCCGACGTGAGTATCTCAATGGCCGGCAGCAGGTTGTCGAGGTTGTCGCATGGCTCGCCCATTCCCATGAAAACTATGTTCGTGAGCTTCTCGAACTCGGGCAAGGCAAGTATCTGGTTAATGATTTCGTTTGTGGTTAGGTTGGCGGTGTACTTCTGCTTTCCCGTCATGCAGAACAGGCAGTTCATCTTGCAGCCCACCTGTGACGACACGCATAGTGTGGCGCGGTCGCCGTCGGGTATATACACGGCCTCGACAAAATGGTTGTCACCAACCCTGTACAGGTACTTCACCGTCCCGTCAATTGAGCGTGCCTCATCGGCTGGGGCTGTATAGCCCACCTCAAAGAGTTCGTTGAGCCTTGCGCGGTTCTTGAGCGAGATGTTCGACATCCCGTCAATTGTGTCAACGCGTTTCTTGTACACCCAATCGGCAATCTGCTTGGCTGTGAATGCAGGCATTCCGGCCTCTTTCACGGCTTCTGTCAGCTTGTCCAGTGTCATTCCTGCCAACTTTCTCTTTTTCTCTTCCATAATCTGCTGTCTGCAACAAATGCTATTACCTTGCGAAGATAATGCAAAAAAGTGATTTTTTGACTATGTCGCGCCCTTTTTGATATTAAATGATATTTTATTGTATTTTATGACGGCTATCCAACCCTTTTTATTATTTTCGCAAAAACGATTTTAAGAAGCTTCTAAAATGGTAGAAAATAAAATAGAAACAGTTGTAACCGGCAGTCTGTTGCAGCCGACAGCGTGGTTCAAGGAGATTGCGGCTGCGGCCAAGGGGGAGTTTATGCTGCTCGTGGGCAAGGATGGTGTGGTGGTCGACAATGTGATGCTCGATGCAATGTTGTGCGCAATGCCCGAGGATGCAGTCATGGGCTATTCCCATTATCGCAAGAAGATTGACGGCAATGTCGTCGATGCGCCCACGATAGAGCTGCAGCCCGGCAGCTTGCGCAACGATTTTGATTTCGGTCCCGTGGTTCTTTTCAGGGTCGGGGCATTGAAAAGGTATCTCGATATGCAGCCCCGTGAGTACACCTATGCCGGTTTCTATCAGTTGCGCCTGGCGATGGAGCGCATCGGTACCATATACCACTTCTGTGAATATGTCTACACGGTTGATGAGGACGACACGCGCAAGAGCGGCGAGAAGCAGTTCGATTATGTGAACCCGGCGCAGCGCAGTGTGCAGATTGAGATGGAGCAGGTATGTACCCATCACCTGAAAGAGGTTGGTGCCTGGCTGCCGCCTTGCAAGTATGACAGCATAGACCTCGCGGCGGGCGATTTTCCGGTCGAGGCTTCGGTGGTGATTCCCGTCCTCAACCGCGAGTCGACCATTGCCGATGCGATATCTTCGGTGTTGCGACAGAAGACCGCTTTCGCATTCAACATACTGGTGGTGGACAACCATTCGACCGATGGGACAAGCGGGATAATCGATGCTTTCAATGATGAGAGGGTGGTGCATATAATCCCTTCGCGCAATGATTTGGGCATTGGCGGTTGTTGGGATTTGGCTGTGAATGATGCCCGTTGCGGCCGCTTTGCCGTGCAGTTGGACAGCGATGATATCTACAGTGATGAGAATACCCTGCAGCGTGTTGTCGACGGTTTCTACCGTCAGCAGTGCGCTATGCTCATAGGCTCCTACAGAATATGCGATTTCGGACTCAATACATTGCCGCCGGGCGTTATTGACCATCGTGAGTGGAGCGAGGAGAACGGGCGCAATAACGCCTTGAGAATAAACGGACTGGGTGCCCCGCGTGCATTCTTTACACCGGTGATACGTGAGGTGGGCTTCCCGAATGTGAGCTATGGCGAGGATTATGCAGTCGGGCTGCAGATTTCGCGCCGCTACAGGATTGGTCGCATCTATGATGTCCTCTACCTGTGCCGCCGTTGGGGCGGAAACTCCGATGCGGCACTCTCACATGAGAAGGTGAATGCCCATAACTTTTACAAGGATGGTTTGCGCACTGCAGAACTTGCAGCACGCAAGCAGCTTGTGAAGGAGTGGAGTGCGGTGCCTGGCGATGGGCTGGAGGTGTTCTTTGAAAATCAGTTGCAGCAGTGGCCGGCTGCAGCCGACAGGTACAATGCGCTCTCTTCCGCAAAAGTGCGCGAGCTGAAGAATGGGCTCGCGTTGCAGTATAATCCGTCGCGTGCGGTGTCGGCGGCAGCGGCTGTCGATGCGGCATCTGTTGCGGCCCGTCCCTGTTTCCTGTGTGCAGCGAACCGTCCTGCCGGGCAGGTTGCCGGCAATGCGCTTGGAACACTTGAACTGCTTGTGAATCCATATCCTATATTGCCTTTGCATTTTACCCTGCCGGCCAGGGTGCATACTCCCCAGCTCCTGTGGCCAATGTATGCCGATATGCTCAATCTCGCACTCCTGTGGCCTGGCATGGCACTTTTCTACAATGGTGCCAAGTGTGGCGCTTCGGCGCCCGACCACGCCCATCTTCAGGCTGTGCGCGCGGCCGATATATCTTTGGTTGCAGCACTGCAGAACGGCTCATGTAGTTACGGAGAGGTTGCCAATGGTGCCGATGGCGGCTCTGTTTACAATGTGAAAGGGTATGTGGTACCGCTTTTTGTCATAAAGAGTCTGGCGGTTGCCCATTCGGTGGAACTGCTCGGCCGTCTGCTTGCCGCAATGCCTGTTGTGGAGGGTGAGTGTGAGCCACGCATGAATGTGGTGGCATACTCCACACCCGATGGGGAGCTTGTGACTGTTGTGATGCCGCGTGCCGTGCATCGCCCGGCCTGCTATTATGCCCAAGGCGGTGAACAACGCCTTGTAAGCCCCGGCGCACTTGATATGGCTGGACTTGTGGTGACACCACGTGAGTGTGATTTTGAGTCAATTACAGCCGATGAGGCTACGGCTATGCTGCGCGAGGTGGCAATGCAGCAGAATGTGGCGGATGATGTTTTTAAGATGTTGAAAAAAGAGGGATGAGAAAGATTGATATAGGTATTCTGCGTGCTGCACGCATAAAATTCAGGTTTATAGGGGATTACATGTTCGACGGCAGCTCCGTTGGCGGCGAAAATGTTGTTTGCATCAAGGATGGCAGGCTCTGTTTCAATGGCCGGTGCCATGATAGTCTTTGCTTTGTCCCGCAAACGGCCGACGGTTGTTTTGTCCTGTATGACGTGATTATCGGTGTGGGTTTCCATTGGCAGCGTAAGGAGGACCAGACCTTCAAAGGCGAGCTCCGTTTTATTGTGGAGGAGGGCGAGGTGCGTGCGATAAACCGCCTTTTCATCGAGGATTATCTGGTGAGCGTGATATCGAGCGAAATGTCTGCGACATCATCACTTGAGTTCCTGAAAGCACATGCCATAGTCTCGCGTAGCTGGCTCTATGCCCAACTGCAGCGCAAAGAGAGGGTTGAGCAGGGCACACTGGGTTGGGAGAACGATGAAGAGACAGTGCGTTGGTATGCACGTGAGGACCATACGCTCTTTGACCTCTGTGCCGATGACCACTGCCAGCGCTATCAGGGCATTACCCGTGCGCTGAATCCAAATGTGGCGCGTGCGGTTGAGGAGACACGCGACATTGTGCTCAAGTATGACGGCCGGGTGTGCGATGCACGTTTCAGCAAGTGTTGCGGTGGTGTCACCGAGCGCTTCCCGGCCTGTTGGGAGAATGTCGATTATGGCTATCTGCAATCGTTCAGGGATTGTGGAAATGGTGCTTCGTTGCCCGATTTGACATCCGAGGAGGGGGCAAGGGCTTGGATTGAGAGCGTGCCGGAATCCTACTGCTCTACCACTGACAAGGCTGTGCTGTCGCAGATTCTGAACGGGTATGACCGTGAGACAAATGACTTCTACCGTTGGAGGGTCGTGTATACTCAGGATGAACTCTCGGCGCTTGTGGCTGGGCGTTCCGGCATGGATTTCGGTCTTGTCGAGGAGCTGCAACCGATCGAGAGGGGTGCTTCGGGGCGCATTGTGAGGCTAAGGATTGTGGGCTCCAAGCGGACAAGGGTGGTTGGCAAGGAACTTGAGATACGCCGTTGGCTTTCCGTGTCGCATCTTTACAGTTCGGCTTTTGTCGTGGACAAGGAACATGGTCCGCAGGGTGAGCTCCGTTTTGTGCTGAAAGGCGCAGGGTGGGGGCACGGCGTGGGGTTGTGCCAGATTGGTGCGGCATTGATGGGTGAGAAGGGTGTGCCTCATTCCGTTATACTGGCACATTACTATCCTGGAACCGTTCTCGCCCCCATTTGAGTACTTTCCTTTTTTTGTGAAAAACACTCGCTTTCCCCTTTTGCGCCCCTTTTGTGATAAGAATATTTTTTTTATAATAAAAAAAGTGTTTACTTTGCAATATTTTTGTTAAAAGGCAGTTAATGTAGTGTGGGGGTGAAAAATGTGTGAATCAGCTGCCTTGTGATTGGGGTAAAATAGAACGAACATAAAAGATACGATATGGCTATAAAGGATGGAATGAACGCCTTGGAGCGTTTTATTAAACGTCTGTTTGATTGTTTTTGCTCGTTTGTAGGGTTGCTGGTGCTGTCGCCTGTTTTCCTGATTGTGTATATCAGCCTGCGCCTGCAGAACGATGGCAGCGTGATATTCAAGCAGGAACGAATCGGCTACAAGGGAAAACCTTTCAACATATACAAATTCAGGACAATGCGCACCGATTCTGAAAGCAATGGCAAGCCGCAGCTTGCGGTCAAAGGTGATGAGCGCCTTACCAAAGTGGGCAAGTTCCTGCGTGAGCATCATCTTGACGAGCTGCCGCAGTTGTACAATGTGTTTGTCGGTGATATGTCATTTGTGGGCCCACGTCCCGAACGCCGGTATTTCATTGACAAGATAAAGGAGGTGAACCCGAATTATGACTACCTCTATCTGGTACGTCCCGGTGTTACATCAATGGCTACAATCTACAATGGATATACAGACACTTTGGAGAAGATGCTTACACGTCTTGACATGGACCTGGAGTATCTGCAGAAACGCTCCTTGTGGTTGGACCTGAAGATAATAGTTACAACGGTACTGAATATTATCGCAGGCAAGAAATTCTAACCAGCTTCTATGAGAAAATGTTTTTTTAGAAATTCAAACAGCTTCTAAGTTTTTTAAGGAAAATATATATGGCGAAAAGAGTATTATTGTTGCTTTCTTGTGTTTTTTGTTTGCAGATGCTCTCTGCACAGTCTATGAGCGATATTCAAATAATGGATTTCGTCAAGACGGAACAGGAGAAAGGTACTGATGAACGTGCAATCGCTGCAAAGCTTTTTCAAAAGGGTGTTTCACCCGGCCGCATCCGTGATATAAAGAAAAAGTATGAAACTGAGATGCTTCTCACTGAAGATGCTGATGCAATAGTGGAAGATGGGAAACAGAAATCCCGTCTCCGTACACAGGAAACAAAAGAGGAACCGGTCTCTTCGCAGGTTCCGTTGCCAGAGGTTTCCAATGTGTTCGGACGTAATATCTTCAATAACGAGCTGCTCACTTTCGAGTCGTCAAAGAATCTGCCGACACCCTCTGATTATGTGCTGGGTGCCGGTGATGTCGTTATTATTGATGTTTGGGGAGCATCGCAGAAATTCATAGAGACTACAATCTCACCTGATGGAAAGATTGTGCTGGACAATGTCGGTCCTTTGCATATTGCCGGCAAGACGGTTGAGGCCGCAAACAAGTATCTGAAAACTGTTCTCGAGAATGTATATACAGAATCGAACATGAACCTTTCTCTCGGAACAACCCGTTCTATCGTTGTTCAGGTTCTTGGTGAGGTGGTCACCCCCGGAAATTACACCTTGAGTGCGCTCTCTACAGCGTTCAATGCCTTGTATGCTGCTGGCGGTATAAGCGAAATCGGTACCTTGCGCTCTATCAATGTGTTCCGCAATGGAAAGAATATTGCCGAAATTGACGTCTATGACTACATCTTCAATGGGGCTACAACCGGCAATGTCCGTCTCCAGGATAATGATGTCATCAGTGTAGGTACATACAATGCCATTGTTGATGTACAGGGCAAGGTGAAGCGCCCTATGATGTATGAGTTGAAAGAGAACGAACCCCTTTCGTCGGCGCTGAACTATGCCGGCGGTTTTGCAGGTGATGCCTACAACGAAAAAATCCGCATTGTCAGAAAGAGCGGCAGGGAGTATTCGCTCTTTACTGTCGACAGGAAGGATATGGGTACCTTTGTTATGCATGACGGGGATTGTGTCAGTGTCGATTCTATAATCTCGCGCTTTTCGAATATGGTAGAGATAACCGGTGCCGTGTTCTATCCGGGACAGTATCAGTTCGATGAAGATGTGAATACAGTGTCGGAGCTCATAGGCATTGCCGGTGGTGTGCGTGAGGATGCTTTCCTCAACAGGGCTATCCTGCATCACAGAAACTACAATAACACCATTGAGGCTCAGTCGATAGATGTCAAGGGTATAATGGACGGAACTGCAGCCGATGTGTCTTTGCGCAACAACGATGTCCTTTTCATACCAAGCGAGAGCGATATGAGAGGTGATGAGGTTGTGACGATAAAAGGTGAGGTGAATTTCCCCGGTGAATATGCGTTTGCCGAGAATACTACCATAGAGGATGCTGTGCTCCGCGCCGGAGGTCTTACACGTGCAGCATCGGTTGCAAAAGTGGATGTGTTCCGCCAGTTGTACAATCCGTTGGCTGTAGCCGAGAATGACACTGTTGTGGAGGTCTTTACGTTCAATATAAAGGATGGTTTTGTGGTGGATGGCGAGGCCGGTTTTGTGCTCAAGCCTTTTGACGAGGTGTATGTACGCCGCAGTCCGGCATTCAATGAAATCTGCAATGTAAGGATAAACGGAGCCGTGACTTTCCAGGGTACATACGCTTTGCAGTCGAAGAACGTGCGTTTGAGCGAGATTATAAAGCAGGCCGGTGGCCTGTCGGCCAGCGCATACGTACAAGGCGCTTCGTTGAAACGCAAGGCTACGGATATTGAACTTGAGCAAAGTGAATTGGTGCAGACACTCTCGAATGTAGAGTTCTATGAGAATATTATTGAAAACAACAGGGATGTCGATTTCGCTCTTGTGGATTCAATGCTTGGTATGAGGTCGGACAAGAGCGGTATGATGTCTGTAGCCATTGACTTGCAGAAGGCTATGGAGAAGCCGGGAAGCCACTACGATATCGTGTTGCGTGACGGTGATGTCTTGACGGTTCCTGAATATAGTTCGACAGTCAAAGTACAAGGTGAGGTAAAATACCCTACAGCCATTAGTTGGAAAAAGGGCAAGACTGTGAAATATTACATCAATCACGCCGGAGGCTTCAGGGGAAGTGCAAAGAAGAACGGTATATATGTAATAAAACAGAATGGTTCGGTAGAACGTATTTCAAGATACTCGAGAAAAGTAGAGCCCGGATGCGAAATTATTGTACCCCGCAATAAAATACACCGTAATATTTCTACCGGGGAAATCATGACAATCGGTACCTCTACAGTCTCTTTGGCAACAATGCTTGTGACATTGATGAACATTTTGAAATAATAGGTCCGGTATTATGTTTTAACCATATATCTTTCAATATCCTATGGCTGCCAATGACAAGCGGATAATGAAGAATACAATGATATTGTATTTCAGAATGATTTTTCAGATGGCTGTGTATCTCTACACATCCCGTGTTGTCATTGAAGCCTTGGGGTTGTTGGATTATGGCATATACGATGTCGTCGGTAGTGTGGTGCTGGCAATGATGTTCTTCAACAACTCTATGCTCAACTGTACGCAAAGGTATATTACCTGCTCTTTGGCCGAGAATGGAGGTGTGAACGTGAAGAAGATATTCTCACACAGCATCTTCATACATTTTGCTTTCGGTGTTCTCATCTTCATCCTGGGCGAGTTGTTGGGAACCTGGTATATACAGAACTTTATGGATTTGCCCGCCGGCAGGGTAGGAGATGCTCTCTTCGTGTTCCAGATGGCATTAGTGAGCAGTTTCATAATGACAATAAGCGTTCCGTATAATGCTCTCATCATTGCCCATGAGCACATGGGGGCCTTTGCGGCAATTACAATTGTAGATGTGCTGTTGAAACTCGCGGTGGCTCTGTCGCTCTTCCTGTTCGATGACAACCGTTTGCGCATGTATGCATTGCTGCTGCTCATTGCCGCCATAGTAGTGCGTACCATATATGGCATATATTGCCACTTTGCATACCGGGACATCAGGGTTGAGTACAGTTTCGACAAGAGTACTTTCAAGTCGATGCTGGGCTTTGTGGGATGGAACACAATCGGCAATCTGGCAATAATGTGCAACACGCAGGGGCTTAACCTGTTGCTGAATTCGGTAGGTGGCCCCATTGTGAATGCGGCACGTGGTATTGCATTCCAGGTGCAGACTGCGACAGTTTCCTTTATAAACAGTTTCCAGACTGCGATTAACCCTCAGATAACAAAGAATTATGCATCGGGTGATATTCCCAAGATGAACTCTTTGGTTTTGATATCATCGCGTGTCTCTTTCCTGTTGATGCTTTTCTTTGCCGTGCCGCTCATGCTCATGACAGAGAATCTGTTGACATTGTGGCTGACTGATTTCCCCTCATACACTGCAACCTTTGTGCGCCTGTTGCTTTGTGTGTCGGTCATCGAGACCATTGCCAACCCTTTGATGGTGGGTGCTTCGGCAACCGGCAACATCAAACTCTACCAGTTGCTCATAGGAGCCTGTATGCTTTGTACAATTCCAGTTGCATATATCGTTCTAAAGCTGGGTGCAGAACCACAGTATGTGTTCTGGAGTCTTCTGTCGACAACACTCACGGCGCAGGCTGTGAGGATGTTGCTTTGCCGCAGGCTCTTCAACTTCTCGGTCAGGGATTTCATTCTATGTGTCCTTCTGCCGATAGTCAAGGTGTGTGTGTGTTGTTTTGTACCTCTCGTCCTGCTGCGACCATACTATTGTGGTTTTGGAGGCATGGCTGCTTTGCTTGTGTGCGCGGCATTGGATGTGTGGGTCGCTTGCTGTGTCTTCATTTTGGGATTGCGCAAGGTGGAACGTGATTTTATATTAAGAAAATTAAGGATAAGATGAAAAAGATACTTTCAGCTATCATTGGTATAATATCGTTCCCGATAGCATTGATATGGAACGAAAGAAGCGCGGCATGGGTCAAAGCTATCGGTGTCATGCTGCATTCCAGAATAATGCAGGCCCGTTTCAAAGGTGCAACGAATCTGCATGTCTGGGGACGTCCTGTAATGATTACCGGAGCAAAGTATATGTCTCTCGGTGATAATGTGGAAATATGCCGTATGGCAAGAATTGATGCCATAAGCTATTATCCTAATACCGGGCAACGTTTTGAACCGGTGCTTAAGATTGCAAATAATGTTGTTATTCAGGTCTCTTGTCATATTGGTTGTATAAATAGGGTTGAGATTGGAGAATATACAACAATGGGTGCAAGAACGTATATCACTGACCACACGCACGGAACAGTGGAACCCGATGATTTGAAACTTCCACCGCGCCACAGGAAACTCTATTCGAAAGGTCCTGTGAAAATCGGTAAGTATGTTGCTATTGGCGAAGGATGCATTATCCTGCCGGGTGTGACAATCGGTGACCATTCGGTGATTGGTGCAAATGCAGTGGTGACGAAGGATATACCGCCATACAGCGTTGTTGCGGGTAACCCGGCCAAAGTATTGAAGCAAGTAGTTGTTGAATAAGATAATTTAAGACAAGATGGAACCTATAATTAAAAATGAAATCCGTATAGACCTGGTGTACAGGCTTATAAAGGAAAACTTCAGGAATTTTATCATAATTGGCTTTGTTACATCGGTCGTGACAATGGCACTGCTGTTCTGTATTCCGCGTGATTATATGGTAACAGTGAAGCTTGCACCTGAATATGGCGAGGCTGTCGGCGGTAGTGCATTGAGTTCTGCAGCCTCAATGATTGGTTTGAATTTTGGAGGGCAGGGGGGCGATGCCATACTCCCCGAATTCTATCCCGACATTGTAAAATCGACCGATTTCCTTGCTCCTATAATGGGTGTCAGGACTGTTACATCGGATGGGAGCTTTGAAGGTTCGTATGCAGAGTATGTCCTGAAGAAAGAGAAATCCCCTTGGTGGACAAGACTGATGGGAAAGGCCATGAACCTCATTTTCAAGAAGTCGGCCCCGTTGAATACTTCGTCCGATTATAAGATCAATCCTTTTATGCTCACAAAGGCCGAGAGTGACCTGATGAAACGTATTTCAACCAATATCGGTTGTACTTTCGATGAGAAGAGCGGTGTGATAACTTTGACATTCAAGGCACAGGATGCGCTTGTTGCTGCCAATATGGCAAATTCGGTCAAGGAGGAACTGCAGTCATTCATAACAAAATACAGAACCGGAAAGAACAAGCTTGAGTACCAGCATGCTATGGCTATGTGTGACACGGCGTATGTGAAATATGTTGATGCGCAAAAGGCGTATGCCGATTATGTCGACAAGCATCAGGGCGTGTCGAAGCAGATGTACAAGGTGGAGGAGGAACGCCTGGCCGGTGAAATGCAGTTGGCATTTCAGATATACAACACTCTCTATCAGCAGAAATTGTTGAATGAGGCCGAGGTGCTGCGACGTACTCCTGTATTTACGGTGCTGCAGAACGCATCGGTACCTGTCAAGCCTGAAAGTTCAAAGAAGTTGATGAAGACCTTCATAATGGCAATGTTGTCTGCATTTGTATATCTTGTGATACTTATTGCCAGGGAGGGCGATGAGTCAAAGGACGGGGTTGTCGCAGAGAAACAGAAATGAGCAAAAAAGGATAGACAGGTATGTATGTAGTGCTGCTCTTTGCCATATTGTCCGTAATAGCAGTCCTTGCCTTTTTCGAGGATGAGGAGATACAGAGGCGTGGATGGTTGCTGTTTCTGTTGGCAACCGTCCTGACTTTATATGTGGCTTTCCGTCCTCAAGGCATAGACAATGACTATAATGCATACCTTGGATATTTCAAGAACCCATCGGGGGTAGCTGCAAGCCTTACAGAACCTACATTCAAGATGATAAACGGCATTGCCCGTGCATTGCAGGCGCCGATATTGCTGTTTGCCATATATGCCTTTATGGCTGTGCCGTTGAAAATATATGCAATAAAGAGGCTTTCGCCTTATTGGTACCTGTCAATACTTTTGTGGTTCACCCACCTGTTCATCATTCAGGAGATGACACAGATACGCGTTGCTGTAGCCTCGGGTATTTTCCTCTTCTCCGTGCCTTATGTCGGCGAGGGCAAGAAACTGAAATTTGCACTCTGCCTCGTGCTTGCCGTGTTGTTCCACTATTCGGCTTTGGCATTGTTGCCACTGCTGTTTTTCGGTAACAAGGATTTGTCACGTGTTTTCCGCGTGGTTCTTGTTGTTTTGCCCATTGTAATGTATGCCTTTCCTTTTATAGGAATGGATTTGCTCAAGATTATACCCATCCCGTTCATACAGCAGAAATTGCAGATGTATGAGGAGCTGATGATTTATGAGGGTGGTGTGTGGGCCGATATAAACATCTATAATGCAATGGCGCTGGTGCGCCTGTTTGCCTACTATGTACTTTTGTGGAAATATGACTACCTTAAAGACAAGTATCCGTATATGCCCATACTGTTGAAGGCATTCTGCTTGTCTATATGTATGTATGTGGGGCTCTCATTCCTACCTCCGATTGCTATGCGAATTGAGGAACTTATAGCGATAATAGACTGTATCATGTTCCCGTTCTTGGCTGTTCTGTTGAGACCTCATTGGCTGGGGCGTCTGCTTGTTGTGCTCTATGCAATATGTATTCTCGTTGCCAATATATTCCTGTACAAATTGTTGAAATATTGATGTATTGATGTGTCGAACCGATAAATTTCATATAAACTATACTATGATTCCAAAGAGAATTACTTTCCGTGTCTTTTCTTACCTGTTGCTCTGTTTTTTTGTGACAGATTTTACGTATGCAGTTGAATTCAAGGATTCGGTCTTGAAGATGATGAATATCCCTTGCATTGTCGTCTCCACTATAGATGCCGAAGAACCTGAAGAAGACTGGATTTATGCTCCGGAAGGATATACAGGAAAAACCATCGATGCTGAATATGTCAATGGCAAAGTGACTTTCTTGTTGAATGACAGTGTGTATTATGACAGTGGAGAATATCTTCCCGGTGCATCTGGAATGCGCATAAAAGTACGCGGAAATTCAAGTGCTTTATGGGAAAAGAAATCATTCAAGATCAAATTGACGAAAAAAGCTGATTTGTTTTTTAGAGGTGATAGCAAGTACAAGTCGAAAGAGTGGATATTGTTGAATTGTCCTAAATTGGATTTGAATACATTGGTGGGATTTAAAGTCAGTGAAATTCTTGGAATGGAATGGACTCCTGAATGTCGGTTTGTGAATCTTGTCATAAATGATGATTATAGAGGTGTTTATGTTATGACAGAGGCTGTTGAAAAAGACAAAGGTCGTATAAATATATCAGATGATGGCTTTGTGATAGAGGACGATGCCTATTGGTGGGGTGAGGAGCTTTATTTTAAAGGAAATATGTTGCCCGATTATGAGGGCTACACATTCAAGTACCCCGATGTGGAAGACATTAGCGATTCTTTGTTGGAGCAAATCAAGGATTATGTTTTTGCTGTTGAAGACAGATTGCTTTCGCATGAAGATGTAGGAAATTACTTGGATATTGAGTCTTTTGCAAAGTGGTTGTTGGTTCATGACATCTTGGGTACAGAAGATGGAAGAGGTTCCAACAGATATTTTTACAAGAATAGCTTGAGCGACGGGAGCCTGCTGAAAATAGGACCGGTATGGGATTTTGACAACATTTTTGCCATTAAGGATGATTGGTCACAGCAACATAGTGGAAATTACCGTTTCTATTATAAATATTTATTGGAATATGCATCATTTAACAATGAGTTCCAGAATCAGTGGGAACAGGTAAAATACACTTTGTATGACGATGTTATGTCTTTTTTGCATAATCTCAAGGCTGAGTGTGGCGAAGATTTGGATATTAGTAGATATTTCGATTCTCAGCGATGGAAAAAGTCTACATTCGAATCTTTGGAAGAGGAAATAGATAAGGTAGATGCGTGGATGAGAGAAAGAATAGTGTGGATTGAAGAAAATATTAAATTACCGGTTTGTGTTGAACATGTGAGCGTTGATGAATCGGAACAGAACAGAGGTGTATGGCTCTTGGATGGTCGTAAACTGAATGGAAACATGCCGATTCCGGCAGGCTTGTATATTATAGATGGAAAGAAATTGCTTATAACAGGAGGACGTTTTTGATGAATTGAAGAAATGAAATCCGATAATATCAATATGTAGAGTTTTAAATTATGCCGTTTTTGAATAAGAATATGATATTTGTGCTTGTCTTGTGTCTGCTGTCACTCTGTGGCAATGTCTCGCTGGCGCAGGAGAAGGTCAATATAACGAATCATGTACAGGCCAATGTAATCGGGGGAATGGGTGACTATGCTCCTTTCTGGCTGGTATCGGACAGAGATGGCCTTTCGTCGCTTGACACGCACAACGGCTATCTCAGATGTGGTGTTGAGCTTGACGGCCGCTTCGGCCGCAATGGAAACTGGAGCTACTCGTCGGGAGCCGATATTAAAGTAGGATACAATCAAAGCTATAATCCGATAGTCCATCAGTTGTATGCCGATGTCTCGTACAATTGGCTTACATTGAGCGTGGGCGCAAAGGAGCGTACTGCCGAGATGCGTGACTTCTGCAGCCTCGAGGGAGTGAATGACAATAGCGTTCTGGGCTCTTGCGGTTCTTTGTCTTTGAATGGATTGCGTGAATTGGGAACAGGTGGCTTGGTCTATAGCGGCAATTGCACGCCGATACCACAGGTGCGCCTTGAAGTGCCCGGGTATGTCAGAGTGGACAGGAAAGGCCTGTTTCACCTGCGCGGACATATAGCGTATGGTGTGTTCATGGATGCCGCTTTCCAGGAGAAGTTCACAGCTGTGAATCCAAAAGCCAAATATAACAGATATCCCCTTTATCACAGCAAGTCCTTTTTTATGAAAATCGGTAACAGTGAACTGTTTCCGCTTGTCGCTGAGGCCGGGCTTGAGATGCATTCCCAGTTCGGTGGCGATGTATATACCCACGAAAAAGGCAAATATCTCTCCATGCCCTCGCGTTTCAAGGATTTTCTCAAGGCTTTCATCCCCGCGGGTGGCGATGAGATGGTGCCTTTTACCGAGCAGTCGAACATTACCGGCAACCAGGTAGGCAGTTGGCATCTGGCCTTTACGCTTCACACAAAGCCAGTTGATATAAAACTGTATGGCGAGCACCTGTTCGAGGATTTCTCACAGCTCTTTTTCTTTGAGTACCAGAATAATATAAACAATAAAAAGACTGTGACCTTCTATCCATGGCGTGATATCATGTTGGGTGTATCGGTCAAGAACAAGACGGGGGTTCTTGGATTTATCTCGAATATACAGTATGAATATGTTTCCACGTATGACCAGAGCGGTGCGTGCTACAATGACCCCAATGACTATTTCGTGGAACAGATGGACGGGTGGGACAACTATTACAACCACGCAATCTACAGTGGGTGGCATAACTATGGCATGCCAATAGGGAATCCCTTGATATTTTCTCCGCTATATAATGCCGATGGCTTTCTGGATTTCAAGGCAAACCGTATGCGTGCGCACAATGTGGGTATAAATGGCGCTTTCGGCAACAGAAAGGAATTCATGTACAGGCTAAAGTGTACTTATAGCGAGAATTTGGGTACATACATAAACCCCTTCTTTGAAAAGAAGCATACAACCTCGCTTCTTGCCGATTTCATATATGCGCCCGATGGAAAAAAGTGGCTTCTTTCAGCTTCCTTTGCCCATGATTGGAGTAATTATATAGGCAACAACGCCGGTGTCATGTTCTCTTTTACAAGAGTAGGAATCTTTAAATGAATTGTTTGTTATGAGAAAAATATTATACGGTTGCCTGTTGTTGCTCTGCATCTCTTGCGAGAGGATTTTTATAAATGACGAGCTTGACGGTATGTGGAGGTTGCAGTGTGTGGCAACGGCCGATGAGACAGTGTACCCCGACAGCATATTCTATTCGTTCCAGCGCCATCTGGTGATGATGGGGATATATTCCGAGACGGAGCACCCCAAGAATTTTTATATGGGACGTTTTTATTTCGGTGGTGACAGTCTTGTAATGGATAACCTCTACAGGTATCCTGGGGAGAATGGTGTGTGCGTGCCCGAGGAACTTGAGAATCTCTATATCTTTGATACTACGGCAAGGTTCAAGGTCGGCTATCTGGACAACAGGAAAATGGTGCTATCCTCGTTTGGAAGGGAATATTCATTCATCAAGTGGTAAATGGTTTTTTGTGGAGTCTATGGAAAAGGTAACAGTTCTGCTATCTACATACAATGGCGAGAGATATCTCACCGAGCAGTTGGAGTCATTGGTTGCGCAAAGCGATGTCAATGTTGAGATACTGGTGCGTGATGACGGCTCGAAGGATGCTACGACAGCTATACTTGACGAATGGCAGGAAAGGGGAGCGTTATCGTGGTATACATCTGCCAATCTCGGTCCGGGAAAGAGCTTTATCCATCTGCTGCAGACTGCAGAGCCAGGCAACTATTATGCCTATTGTGACCAGGACGATGTCTGGTTGCCCAATAAACTGCGCCTGACAATGGACAAGATGAGGGCTAAGGAGGCTGAAAATCCCGGGAAACCGGTCATCATACACACCGACATGAATGTGGTCGATGAGTCATTGAACGTCATTCACGAATCTTTTTGGCGCTCATCGGGCCTGCGCCCCGATGTGCTCCGCACTTTCCCCTATCTTTGTACCTGCAACAGCGTGAACGGGTGTACGATTGTAATGAACAGCGCAGCCCGTGAACTCATTCTTGAAAAGTATGTCGAGCACGATATAATAATACACGATGTCATTTCGGCATTGACCGTCGCATATTATGGCGGAATAATAGATTATGTCGATGCACCTACAGTCCTGTACCGTCAGCACTCTTCAAACGTGGTGGGAGCAATGGAATACAGTAAGGCGCGTGCTGTAAAGGAGAGGCTGCTTAGCATTGGAAAAGTGTTCTCGAGCAACGTCAGGTTATTTAAAGATGTGAATAAAATTGGCAAGATAACACTTTTTAGTTACCTTTGCCATAAAGTGAAATATTTGTTAATCAGATGATGAAGCCTAAGATATCAATAGTCACTATAACCTATAACAGTGAAGCCGTTGTTGAGGAGACCATAAAGAGTGTCGTTTCGCAGGATTATCCTAATATTGAATACATAATCATTGACGGTGGTTCAAAGGATGGAACCCTGGCTGTTGTCGATAAATACCGCGACAGGATTGCCAAGGTGGTTTCAGAACCCGATGAAGGTATAAGCGATGCTTTCAACAAGGGTATCAGGTGTGCTACGGGTGATGTCATTGGTATTATAAACTCGGACGACGTGCTGTTGCCAGGAGCCTTGAAGGCCGTAGCCGATGCATACGAGGAGGGCATCGGCGTGTATCGTGGCAATGTATTTATATGGGACAGTGCAAGCGATACAAGAATCCAGGCCGTTCCCTCGATGGAGTTCCCGTTGCATACATTCAAGAAACGGATTGTTTGTCATCCCGGAACATTCATTGCAAAGTGGGCTTATGAGAAGTGTGGTCTCTTCAAGACCCACTTCAGGTATATGATGGATGTGGATTTGCTCATACGTTTCTACGAAGCCGGAGTGAAGTTCAAATATATTCCGGCAGAGCTTGCCATGTTCCGTTTGGGAGGTGTTACAGACAGCTCGTTCCTGAAGAAGACTGATGAGCTCAACAATCTGTTCCGTGAAAATGGTGCAGGCTGGCTCTATACCAAGTGTCATGTTGTACTTTTCTGCATTACAAGCTCCATTCTTGTGGTGTTGCGTTCTTTGGGTCTCTCAATGATGCTCAAGAAAATCAAGTTCCGTTTGTGCCGTTGAGCATAATATGCTTTGATTTTGAAAAAACTCTGTTATTTGTATGGTTTTTGGTTTGCAAATCATATATTTGCATAAATATTGGTTTTTAGAAATTCAAACAGCTTCTTAGTTTTGGAAAAACGCTATGCGTGTATTACAAGTTATAACTTTGTGTGAATTGGGCGGTGCCCAGACGGTTGTTGCAAATATAGCAAATTCAATTTGTGACAATCACGATGTCATTGTTGCTTCGGGTGAAGGCGATGGCAAGATGTGGCACATGCTTGACAAAAAGGTGCAGCGTGTACATTGCAGGCACTTGAAGAGGAATATATCGTTAATTGATGATTTGCGCACTTTGTATGACCTTTGGAAACTTGGCAGGCTGTTCAAGCCCGATATCGTTCATCTCCATTCGTCCAAAGCCGGCATATTGGGGCGTTTGGCATTCCCGTCGAAAAAGGTTGTCTATACAGTCCATGGCTTTGACACTGTGCGTCTGGCAAACCGCAAATTCCTGTTTTTGGAAAAACTGATGCAGAGGTGCTGCCGTGCGATAGTTGCCGTGAGTGAATATGACAGACGTAACCTTATTGCTGAAAACATAAAGAATAATGTCTCTACCGTCTATAACGGAACATTGCCCCCGGCTGTGACCGATGACCTTTCGTTCGGTATACCGTCAAAGTATAAAAGGACAATTCTGTGTATTGCAAGGGTATCATATCCAAAGAACAGCGTTCTTTTTATGGAGGTTGCCAGGCTGTTGCCGGAGTATGCTTTTGTCTGGATTGGTAACAAGGAACCGGTAGAGGGTGCTCCCGAGAATGCATTCTTCCTTGGCAATATAACCAATGCTGCCATGTATTGCTCTTTGGCCGATGTCTTTATGCTACCTTCGGACTATGAGGGTCTGCCAATAGTCATCATTGAGGCAATGAGTCATGGAAAACCCGTCGTTGCTTCAAATGTAGGAGGTATCAGTGAGCTGGTACACAACGATGTCAATGGCTTTACACTGGAGAACAAAGCTGCAGTGTTTGCCGAAAAGATAAGATACATACTCGAGGATTCCCAGGTCTATGACCGTATGTCCCAAGCATCTGAAGTTATGTACAAAAAGGACTTTACCGTAGAAAAAATGACCGGAGAGTACAAGAAAGTATATAATAGCGTGATTGGCAAGGAGTGCTTCTGAAAAACAATCTGTGCTCTTCTATATTTACAGAATGTGTCACATTTACTCCTCGGTTTCACAACCGTTGAACATGAAATCCTTCTCGGCAACATCCTTCGGGAATGTATAGTAGGTCATTTCGGCGCTTGAGCGCACCTCGCCGTCATATATTATTTCGGCCTCTATGAACACGAACATACGCTTCACCTCTTTCACTCGGCCGCGTATCTCAAGAGTGATGTTCTCTCCTGTGGGGATGGGCTTCCTGTATTTCATGTTAAGGTTGGTTGTCATTCCCGATGTCTGGAACTTGCGGGCAATGACCCAACCGCCAAGTTCGTCCAACAGTGTTGCCTGAATGCCGCCGTGTAGCGTGTCCAGCCATCCCTGGTAGTTGTTGCCGGGTGTCCACAGTGAGACAATCTCATCGCCGTCCTCATAAAATTCCATCTTCAGTCCACAAGGGTTCGTCGGTGCACAGGCAAAGCAGTTATAACCTTTATCCGTAAGGTCAATCCATGGGTTCTTTATCTTTTTCATAAATGTCAGCTTCTATAAGAAAATGTTTTTTTAGAAATTCAAACAGCTTCTTGGATGTTTGCTGCAAATTTACAATCCTATTGTGCTATGTTGTTGACTTTTGTGTGATATTTAAGTTTTCTTAATATTTCTAATCTTCTTTTGAACAGTTTTGTAAACTGTTTTTATTAATTTCGCCAATATTAATTCCAACTATAATGAAAAAGATTATTCTGTCCCTGTTTTT
This sequence comes from Bacteroidaceae bacterium, assembly GCA_045636545.1. Classification (GTDB taxonomy): domain Bacteria; phylum Bacteroidota; class Bacteroidia; order Bacteroidales; family Bacteroidaceae; genus HGM04593. The sequence continues at coordinate 9,708 of JAZTXR010000105.1, read as the reverse complement.
GACAATGCTCTCTGCCGTTGTCTGCAACGCTCAATTATTGTATAAAATTTCACATAAGAACCTTGAGAAATCATCTTATATAGTAGGAACCTATCACCTTGCTCCCGCTTCGTTCATTGATTCAATCCCGGGTGCCAAGGCGGCACTCGATGCTGTCGATGTCATTTGTGGCGAGGTGGTGATGAGCGAGATGGAGAGCCTTGAGAACCGGAAAAAGGTGAATGAGGCTATGATGTTGCCCGATGGCAAGTCGCTATCCGACATCTTTACAGCCGATGAGATGCAGCGCCTGAATGCATATATGGACAAAGTGTTGGGTATGAACCTCAATAATCCGCTCCTCGAGAGCCAACTGGGCAAGATGACACCCATGGCGCTCTCTACACAGTTGCAGCTTGTGCAGTATATGAAGCTGACACCGGGGTTCAACCCAATGGAACTCATTGATGCCCATTTCCAGAAAGTGGCCAAGAAGGCCGGCAAGCGGGTGACCGGGCTTGAGAGTGTCGATTTCCAGATAGAGACATTGTACAAAGGTGCTACCATAGAGCGCCAGAAACAGCAGCTGCTTTGTATGATAGACAATGATGGGTACTACTCGTTGCAGATGAAGGAACTCTCTGCTGCATTCTTTGCGCAGGATATGCAGGCTCTGCAGGAGGTAACCGAAGAGAAAATCGGTAATTCGTGCGACAGCACCACCGAGGAAGAGGAGGCGCTCATCTATGGCCGCAATGCTGCTTGGGTCGAGAAGATGCCGGCAATGATGGATGGGGCTCCAACGTTGTTCGTTGTCGGTGCAGCCCACTTGCCCGGCGAAAAGGGTGTGCTTGAACTGTTGAAAGCAAAGGGGTATACCGTTGAGGCTGTGAAGTAAAATTTTTATGCTTTATGAGAACATTCTTCCGTAAATTACACCTATGGGTGTCGGTTCCGTTCGGCATTGTAATGACAATCACCTGTTTCACCGGCGCGTTGCTTGTCTTTGAAAAGGAGATTACCGCATTGTGCGTTGGCGATATCTCAACTGTAACTCCGGTGGGGGAGCCATTGCCTTTGGACGTGATTGCCGACAGGGTGGATGCGACATTGCCCACCGATGTCGATGTTAAGGGGGTGGTTGTTTCATCTTCGCCCGATGAGGCTTACAAGGTAAACCTTTCAAAGCCCAAGAAGGCTGCTGTATATGTGAACCAATACACGGGTGAGGTAATGGGCAAGGATGAGCGCACACCGTTCTTTCAGGCAGTTTTCCGTCTGCACCGTTGGCTCATGGACAGCAATCCCGGTGAAGGTAAACTCTTCTGGGGCAAGATGATTGTGGGTGCAAGCACGCTTGCCTTTGTGGTGATACTGTTGACAGGCCTTGTAATCTGGTGGCCACGTAGCCGCAAGATGCTGGGGAACCGTCTGCAGATAGCACTGAAGAAGGGCAAGCCCCGCTTCTGGTACGACCTTCACGTTGCAGGTGGCTTCTATGCTCTGTTGCTGTTGCTTGTGATGGCGTTGACGGGCCTGAACTGGTCGTTCGAGTGGTACAGGAACGGTGTCTATGCTCTGTTTGGTGCCGGTGAGGCAAAAGAAAATGCCGTTGTAGAGCGGAAAGCACCCGATGTCGCTGAAGCCCCTGTGTGCCACGGCAGTTGCAGGGAGTGTACTTTGCCTGTCTGTGTCTACAGCGCAGATAGCAAAAACACTGTGGTTGAACAGAGTAACGCAGTCCGTTGGAACGTTGATGCAGTGACAGCTGCTACAAATGTTGTCGAAACAAAATATGTGGATGCAGAACAGGCTGTCTCCATTGCCGATGTCGATGCTGTTACGGCCGCCACCCTTGTCGATGCGCAGAGCGGTGCAACGGCAATTGTGGATGGCAACAGTGGAGCTACTCCGCAGAGTACTCCCTTGCAGGAGAGTGCCTTCTGCAGTTGGCAAACAGCTTTTGTGAACGTAGTGGAACGCGTGCCCGGGTACGAGAGCATAACCGTCTCGGACGGTACGGTATCGGTAAGGACTTCGCCCTATGGCAATATGCGTGCTGCCGACAAGTATTTGTTCGATGACAGGGGCGAGGTGACTGCTGTTGAGCACTACAAGGATTCTGCCCGTGACAGCAAGCTGGGCGGTTGGCTCTATTCGCTTCACATTGGTTCCTGGGGTGGCCTCTTTACCCGCATACTCTCTTTCCTTGCGGCATTGCTTGGTGCTACGTTGCCGCTCACAGGCTACTATCTGTGGATAAGGCGCCTGTATGGCAAGCACAAGACAAAAGGATGAGTGATAAATGACTGAATTTGTATTTGAGAATCTCTTGCAGCGATGAAACGGAACATGCTGATTGGTATATTGCTCATATGTATTGCCCTGTTCTCTTGTGGGGGACGTGGCGACGATGGTGCTGTGCACGATGGCGGCGCAGAGCTTGGCATGCAGGTATACGACGCACGCTACAGGAGTGTCCCATTGCTCGATAGTCTTTCGTCATTGCTCGACAGCTCTTCGGTTGTGAATCATGAATGGGCGATGGTGGCGACAAATTCAAGGGCCTATTCGGCTTTGATGAAGATGGACTATGCAACAGCCGTGGCGCTGTATGAGAAGGTGATTGCCTGTGCCGATTGCGAGATTGAGAAACTGGTTGCCGATGTGGGGCTCATGACAACGTGCTACCGTGTGTCGGGCAACCGTCAATTCTTTGATTACCGTGCAAGGGCGCTTGAGCGCATGAGGCGCATAAACGAGGATGTCGCTCTGCTCACTGCAAGTGACAAGGCGCGTTTTGAGCGTGCAAGGATTGAGTTCGGCATTGTCTCGCTCTGCTACTTCTCCAACCTCTCCATGCTTGACGATGCAAAGCGCACGCTGGGCTACCTGAATGTCGGTGCCGAGGAGAGTGTTGACCCGGCATTGAAGCTCTATGCAAGGATGATGCTGGCAAACACCGCATCTGCCGTGCCCGAGCGCCTTGCCCTGCTTGCCAAAGGGCTTGCCCGTGCCGAGGAGAAAGGCTACATCTGGCTAACAGCCAACTACAGGTTGCTCATTGCCATTCTTCTGCGCGACAACAGCGTGGATGCCGGTGCGCTCCCCGACAATCTGCGCCTTCTCTCTTCGCAGTGCTGTGATTCCGTCACAATCGACTATCTTATGGCAAATGCGGCTGCCGCGGATTTCAAAAGCTATGGCGACAAGTACATGATGATTGAGGCCTTGGCCGTCTCGGCCTCCTGCAGGACTCAGAGCGGCGACTATGACGGTGCCCTGGCTCTGCTCGATTCAGCCCTGGCCGGGATAAACGGATATTACAGGACCTATTACCCGCTTGAGCCGGATTTTGCATCGAATGTGCTCGACCGTTGCGACATTGAGATAGAGCCTGCAATGTACTCCGATGCCGCAATGTACAATATTCCCGAGTGTCTGCTCAGCGTGCGCCGCGAGGCAAGCTGCGCATTTGCCGGTCTTGGTGACAAATATGCATCGGATATAAACAGAGAGAGCTACCTTATGCTGTTGCGCACCACGCGCCTGAACAAGAAGAACGAGAGTGGTGTCTCTGCTGTCATGGCCAATATCCGCCAACTCGACAGATGGCTTGTCGCGGCTGTAGTTGCCGTTGTGCTGCTGCTTGTAGTGACTGTGCTTTTCAATTACCGCAGGCGTAGATATGTGGAGTCCTGTCTGTGCGAGCTGAAGCGCCTTCCCGTTGTGTGCCGCCGGCTTTTCTCGTCGTTGCCGCAGGATGTGGGCAGCAAGGACGAGCTGTGCGCCCACATAGCCGGGTTGCTCGACAGCAGCTTCAAAGGCTTTGCCGGTGATGTGGCATTCTCCTTTGCCCCGTCGGGCAATGGTGCCCACAGCTACTCCTTTGAACTCAAATACATCGCTGGTGGCAGTGACACGCTCTATGTGACCACCGCAGCGCCGTTGACGCGCGAGAAACTTTCGCTGCTTGAGATGCTTGTGCCATACGTGACGGTTGCCATAGGCGAGGGAATGCGCCTGGCCGACATCAGTGACGAGCAGGAAAGGCTCAATGAGTTGCGCCGTGCCTGTGCCGTCTACCTCAATGAGCACAAGCGCGAGAATCTGTTGAAACGTGTCTCTGTCTCGACGGTAATGTCAATGCGCCCATATATAGACAGGCTCATGAACGAGCTGCGTGCCTTGCAGACTGCATCCGCGGCCGATGTGGAGCGCAAGCTGGCATACGTCACCGAACTGACCCAAAAGCTCGATGACCTGAACATAATTCTTGAACGTTGGATAAAGATGCGCAAGGGCGATGTGAACCTGCGGGTTGAGAGCTTCCCGCTTGCCGGCCTGTTTGCCATCATTGAGAAGAGCCGTTGCCTGTTCGAGTCGCGCGGAATCACATTGACGGTGGGCGATGCCACACCCGTCGTGAAAGCCGACAAGGCTCTCACTCTCTTCATGATAAACACCCTTGTCGACAATGCCTCAAAGTTCACACCTAAGGGCGGCAGCGTGGCTTTGGAGTGTGTGGAGGGTGAGGATTATGTGGAGATTGCCGTTGCCGACAGCGGCATTGGAATATCGCAGAGCGACATTGGGCGCATCCTTAACGAAAAGGTCTACGATGCGGCAACCATAGGCTGCGACAACCCGGGGCTGCAGGCAAAGAACAAGGGTGGTGGCTTCGGCCTGATGAACTGCCGTGGAATCATTGAAAAGTACAGGAAGAGCGATGCCGTGTTCTCTGTCTGTTCAATGAACATCGAGAGCCGCAAGGGAGGTGGCAGCCGCTTCTCATTCCGCCTGCCAAAAGGGGTGGTGCGCTGCATCGTGGTGTTGCTTGCGTTGTTGCCCTGCAAGGGCTTTGCTGCCGGGAACCTGTTCGAGGATGTCCGTTTCTATGCCGATTCCGTCTACAGCTGCAATACCCACGGCAACCATGCCGAGGCCTTTGCGCAGGCGCGTGCAGCCTTTGGGCTGTTGAACGGGTATTACCGTTCTACCATTGGTGGCAATGACACGCTCTCCATGCAGGGCGGTACGGCTGCCGAACTCGACTGGTGGCGCCGCGGGCTTTTCCCCGAGGAACTGACAGAGGATATATACTACAACATCCTCGATATACGCAATGAACTTGCCATTGCATCGCTTGCCCTGCAGCAGTGGCAGGCCTACAGATATAACAACTACATCTATTCGACCCTCTACCGCCTTGTCGATGAGGACAAGGCCATTGCCCTGCAGTATGAACGCGCCCGTCAGGCACAGAGCCTGCGCCAGGCACTCATTGGAATCTCCTGCTTCATTGCAATACTGCTGTTGCTCTATCTGCTTGTCGCGTATCTGCGCCACGCCATAATAGGCAAGGCCGACGAGCGCCTTGTGCAGAGCACGAACCGCCGTCTGCTTGAGCTTGTGTCAACAGACCCGGCCACAACAACTGAGCAACTGTTGCAGTGCATGGCGACAGAGGTGTACGCTTCGTTGGGTGAGCGTATGTGCATTGAGCGTGTGGCTCTTATGCTTGTTGACGAGCGTGATTCAAGGCGCGTGGCGGCAGCGGCACCAAAGCCGCTTGCGGGCGGCAGAGCCGATGTCTATCTGCACGGTGTCGTTGACGATGGCGAGCCTTTTCTCTCAGCCGATGCGCTCTTGCGCGTGTTGCCGTTGTATGCCACCGTGTCGGGCAACGAGGTGCTTGTAGGTGCCATGGAACTGGTGACCGGGCGCCCACTCAGTGAGAACGAGGCCGTTAATGTCGAACTTATAGCGCGTTTTGTGGCATCGGTGGCCTATCATCGCACCGTGCGCGTGGCAAACTGTTATACGACACTCGAGGAGGTAGAGGAAGAGACCGGGCGCATGAGGCTCGAGGAGAACCGCCTGCACGTGCAGAATATGGTCATGGACAACTGCCTCTCTGTGATAAAGCACGAGACTGTCTACTATCCCAGCCGTGTGCGCGAGCTTGCGCAGAGGGCGCTTGCAGGCAGCGGCAACCGCAGCGAGGATATTGTTGCAATGGCCGAGCTTGTCGACTACTACAATTCGGTCTTTGGAATTCTGGCCAACTGCGCCAAGCGCGAACTCGATACAATGTGTTTCAGCCTCACGGCAACGCCTGTCGTGCAGCTTTTTGAGGATGCAAGGCGCTATGTTGCGCGCTGTAGCAAGAAACTCGGGGTGGGGCTTTCGCTTGTGTATGAGCCCACCGAGGTCTGCGTGAAGGTTGATGCCGAGCTTGTCGCCAATCTTTTTGAGGTGCTTGTGGATGCAGCGTTCAAGGTGGGGACGGATGGTGTGCTTGCATTGCGTGCCGCCGATGGCGGGGAGTTCGTGAAGATTGAACTGGTTGACACCCGCCGCACGCTCACCAGTGACCAGGCGCAGGAACTGTTCACCCCTTCGCGCTACAATATTGCATCGGGCGGCACTCTGCAGGGTATGGAGTATCTTGTGGCCAAGGAGGTGGTGCGCATGCACGAGGATTATACCGGCCGTCACGGCTCGCGCATGGAGGCACGCGCCGATGTAGAGGGTGTGACCATATTGTTTACATTGCCAAAATAAAAAAATATGATAGAAAAATTCAGTGTAGTGATAGTTGAGGATGCAAGGCTTGAACTGAAGGGAACCGAGGAAATCTTCCGCACAGAAATTCCCGAGGCCGATGTTATTGGCACTGCATCCAACGAGAATGAACTTGACGAGGTGCTGGCGCGTGCAGTTCCCGACTTGCTGCTGTTGGACTTGGGGCTTGGCGGCTCCACGACAGTGGGTGTTGATATATGTGCAAGGATGAAGCGGGAACACCCGCAGATGAAAGTGCTTGTCTTCACCGGCGAGCTGCTCAATGAAAAACTGTGGGTGGATGTGCTCGATGCCGGCGCCGACGGCATCACGCTAAAGACCGGCGAGCTGCTCACGAAATACGAAATCTACAACGTGATGGCGGGCAAGCGCAACGTGTTCAACCAACCTGTGCTCGAGAAACTGGTGGAGCGTTTCCGCGAGAATGTGAACCGCGATGCAGCACGGCAGCAGTCGCTCATACACTATGAGATTGACCGTTACGACGAGTGCTTCCTGCGCCATCTTGCTTTGGGGTATACCAAGGAGATGGTTGCTTCATTGAAGAGTATGCCTTTTGGCGTGAAGTCGCTCGAGAAACGTCAGGCCGACCTCATCGCCCGTCTCTTCCCCGACAGTGAACAGCGTGGCATAAACGTGACACGCCTTGTGGTGCGTGCCATTGAACTGCACATTATAGATGCCGAAAACCTTGAAGCCGATGAATGACCGCCGAGCTTGCTATTACCCCCTGTTGGCCTATCTGCTTGCACTGTTGCTGGTGTGGGTGGGCGCATTCTTTGCCGATGTTGCGGAACTGTTGGCCGATGAGGCTGTGCACTCCTCCGCTTCGCTCATTAGCGCCAAAGGGTTGCGCTGGGCTCTGCGCACGGCCTTGCCGTCCGTTGATGCAGTGCCGTGGGGTGCGGCGATGATGCTTGTTGCCGCCTTTGGCCTTTTGCGTGGCTCGGGGCTTGCTAAGGTGCTTGGGCGTTTGTTGTTCCTGCGCCGTCTCACCGCCTTGGAGTGGCGCGCATTGCTCTTTTCGCTTGCCGTTGCCATGTGCTATGCAGGGGTGCTCTACCTCTCGACCCTCGCACCATGGAACCTGCTCTCGGGTATAACCGGGCAGCCCTCGCTCTCGCCGTTGGTGCAGGGGTGGGCTTTGCTGCTTTTGATGGGTGCGCTGTCGGTGTCGCTAATCTATGGCTTCATCTATGGCAACTACCGCTCGCCTATGGATGTTGTGGTTTCAACAGGCAAAACATTTACACTTTTTATCCCGGCTATAATGGCTCTTCTGCCGGCATCGGGCATTGTCCCTTGTCTGCAGTTTGCCGGTGTGCAGTCGGTTTTGGGCATTCCATGGAGCGCGTTTACGGCAGGGCTTTACACACTGCCGTTCCTCTATGTGCTGTTGCTGGAGAGCTGGCGTAAATGACTGTAGAATTTAATGTAATAATATCGCAGTTGACTCACATACTGGAAAAACGCGTAGATGTCATGTCGACCGTAGTGGAGACATCTCGTATGTTGTTGTAGAGTTCCTTAGACTGCGCTCAGGACATTTTGGGTCAATATCTATATTATTGCTGAATTTAATAAGTTTTTATTGCTTAAATTATAAAAAAGCAGTACCTTTGTGCCGCAAATGCAATGACTGTGTGTTCCAATTCTTTAAATAGCAGGAATTTGTGTGAAAAAGACGGCCAAGAATTTGGCAGTCTTGAATTTTTGTATAAACACACACACACACACACACACACACACACACACATTCTCCCTATACTGTTATAATAATGTAGCACGAGGCGCAGTGCCGTGCTTGGGATTATATGCTCAAACGTAAATGAATTTTACGTTTGGGCTGTTTTGTTGTGTCATTATCCGAAATTAATTTTAAACAAATAACAAAAATCAAACAAAACAATGAAAACATTCAAACATTTTTTTGCTGCGCTGCTGTTGCTGTGCAGCACAGTGGCAACGGCCGAGACTGTTGTTACAGATGGTATACTAAAGTACGAATTGGTAGAAAAAGCAAAAGAGGCAAAAGTGATTCAAAATGGCTTTCCTGGTGGTGATATTGTTATTCCTGAGGCTATCCAGTACGAAGGTGTAGCTTATAGCGTGACAAGCATTGGAGATGGTGTCTTCGGTTCTTGTTACCAACTTACAAGCATCAAGATTCCAAATAGCGTGATAAGCATTGGAAAAAGAGTGTTTGCAGGTTGCTATGGCCTTACCAGCATTGAAATTCCTAATAGCGTGACAAGCATTGGAAATAGAGTGTTTGAAGGTTGCTCTGGCCTTACCAGCATTGTAATCCCTAATAGCGTAACAAGCATTGGAGATTATGCGTTCATGGATTGTAGCAGCCTTACAAGCATTGCTATACCTAACAGCATAACAAGCATTGGATCTTATATGTTCCACGGTTGCAGCGGTCTTACCAGCATTGAAATTCCAAATAGTGTTACAGAAATTGGCAGTCAAGCGTTCTCTTACTGCTCCAGCCTTACAGATATTGAAATTCCTAGCAGTGTAACATTCATTGGAAATGAAGCGTTTGCAAATTGCATAGCTCTTGAAAATGTATATTGTTATGCAGGGGATGTATCTTATATAAATGAATCAGCTTTCGATGGCTCTTATCCTGAATATATAAATCTTTATGTACGTCCCGAGGCATTGGACAGCTATAAAACTACAGAGCCTTGGAGCAGTTTAAATGTTCTTCCTATGTCTTTTGACCTTACTGTTACCGCAGCCGGCTATGCGACACTCTATTTGGGCTATGCAGCCGAAATCCCTGCAGGCGTTGAGGTTTACACAGCCAATGCAGTAGAGGACGACCGTTTGAAGATGCAGCCTGTTGAGGGTGTAATCCCCGCAAACACCGGTGTAATTGTTAAGGCTGCTGCCGGCAGATACACATTCAATAATGCCGACGATGCAGTTGCTGCAATTGAGGGTAATCTCTTCAAGGGTAGCTTGAAGGACGAGACCGTGAAGGTGGCTTCGGGCAAGGCAGCATACGTGCTTTCAATGGTAGACGGCGAGGTAGGCATGTACCGTGCCGAGCTTACAGGCCACAGCTTCCTCAACAACGCAAACAAGGCATATCTGTTGTTGGATAGCAACAATTTGGGTGTTTATGAC
>JAZTXR010000104.1:0-12915 GCA_045636545.1 Bacteroidaceae bacterium | reverse complement strand
TCCTAAGAAAAATTTATCAGAAATGACTAAGGGTGAGAAAATTGCAGCTTGCTATCAACATGCTTGCTTAATGAATGAAGATGATAAAGCAATAAATAATCAATCAGTAAGAGAAAGGTTTGGTCTTGATAAGAATAAATCAGTAGAAGCATCTCGAATTATTTCTGATACTTTGGAGCAAGGTCTTATCAAATTTGCAAATGCTGATGTTACTTCTAGGAAGTTTGCTACTTACAAACCTTATTATGCGTAAGTTTATTTTCAAACAAAATCAGCCGTTTCTGCAAAGTGTTGATTTATAACGACTTCTTTTTTGCAAAATAAATCCGTTGATATTGAAGGTAATGTTTGAATGATTAAGAAGTGATATGTTTTTACAGATAAAACAATCATTAGAATAGAAAATTCAGCACCTTAGAAAAGAGATAGTCTTATAAAATTTATGAGGCTATCCTTTTTTGTATCCCCCCTCCCTATACCCTTATTTCAAAGATTATTTGATAATCAATGAAAATATTATTACTTTTGCTCCGTGTACGCAAATAGCGTGCGCAGACATATTTTAGAAAGCGTATTTTTGCTTTATTCCGACTGCGTAAAATTGGACACTTTACAAGTAATAGACGGGATAATGTAGAGGAACGCTCTCTTGGTTTGTATTTGTATCTATCGCAATACATTCCAAGCGGAGTTTCATTCTGCTTATTCATTTATTACAGGGAGTCCAACCCTACGCAGTTGAATAAACTAGAATGTTGGCTCCGCTTTCTTTTTATGCCTCCATTGTTTTTTGTTTATTTAAAGCACCGCAGAGCCATAGGTGCAGGAGGTATTATTATGGAATACAAATTGAGTTATTCTTATTTTGATTTAACAGATTGTGTTGGATTAACAATTGAAAAACGTATTGATGAAGCTGTTGCGTTGCTTCAAAACGAAGATGATTTTATCGTTTTCGAAGATAGTGTTGAGTGCAAAAATGCAGATGAACTGAGAAAAGCATTAACAGAAAGAGGTATTTTGTAATTCTTGTGTTATGAAACAGTTTAATATTTTCAGAGAGTTAATCTTAACCATTTTGCTCACTTGCTGTAATGCGGTTTGGGCATACGATATTGAGGTTGATGGCATTTACTACGATATCACATCTATGACTGATTTAACAGTTGAGGTAACAAAAGGTGATAATGGTTATTCAGGTGACATTGTTATACCATCAACAATAACCTACAAGTCAAGAACTTTTACGGTTACAAGCATACAAGGGTGGGCATTTTACTTTAGTGGCCTTACAAGCATTGTAATACCGAATAGTGTTACAAGTATTGGAGGTAACGCTTTTGGGTTTTGCGGTATTACAAATATAGAAATCCCCAATAGTGTCACAAGTATTGGTAGTGCGGCATTCGAGTATTGTAAAAATCTTACAAGTGTTGTAATCCCTAGTAGTGTTACCAATATTGGTATGAGAGCATTTGATGGTTGTATAGGACTAAAAGAAGTGTATATTAATGATCTTGTTTCTTGGTGCAATATAGAATTTGAAAGAGACTCTTCCAACCCTTTGTACTATGCAAAAAATTTGTATTTAAACGGAGAATTGGTGACAGAACTTATTATCCCTGATGATGTAATTGAAATAAAAGCTTGTGCGTTTAGAGCTTGCAAAAGCATTACAAGCGTTGTAATACCTAATAGTGTTAAAATTATCAATGGAAGTGCGTTTGAATATTGCGATAACATCAGCGAAGTACATATAAACAGTCTTACAGCTTGGTGCAATATTAATTTTGGCAGTAATCCTTTGAGTTACGATTTGTATTTGAATGGAGAGTTAGTTACAGAACTAATTATTCCAGATGATATTACAGAAATAAAGAGATATGCATTTAAAGGTTGTAAAAGTATTACAAGCGTAACAATTAGCAATAATGTCGCAAGCATTGCATACTCTGCATTTCGCGATTGTACTAATATGAGAAGAATTGCAGTTGGAACAGGAATGTCTGAAATTGCTAAAGGAGCGTTTGTTGAATGTAAAGCCCTTGAGAGTATATATATGTTGGCTGAGACACCTCCTGCTGTTGCAAAAGGTGATTCTTGGAGCGATCCTAGTTTTACAAATTTCCACTATTTAAGTACTACGCTATATGTCCCAACCGGTTGCTTGGAGGCGTATCAGAATGCCGATGTGTGGAAAGAGTTTTGGGAAATTAAAGAATTCGATGCCACTGGTATCAACGATGTAAAAACTGAAAACGAAAAAGCGGCAACAGTTTATGACATCAATGGCCGCGGGGTTGAGAACCCGACAAATGGGATTTATATTGTAGATGGTAAAAAAGTACTATTGAGATAAACACTTTAGGTGAACACATTTGCTGTGAGTAGGTGTGTTCATTAAATATTGTCCCCTTGCTTTTTGCGCCCCCTTGTGGTGGGTTTTACATAGAGTGCGCCTATTTTATGGTGTACTCTATGTTTTTATATGCAGTATCTGTATATTCGCAAACGGTAATATCTTGGCCTAAGAAGCGGAAAATGGGGTGATGATCCTTTTACCACAATAAATAAGATGTTGTAAATCTCCAATTCGGGACAAATTTGATTCAATTCGGGACAAAATTTGATTCGGTTGTCCCGTAATTTAAAGAAATAACACTATTTTTGTCCCGAATAAATATTGAATAGTATGACAATACAGGTGGAAATATTACAGTTTTTGCATTATAATCCTTCATCTAGTAGGGTGAAAATTGCAGAGGCTTTGACAAATGCTCCAAACGAAAGGACATTGAAGCGAATAATTGCAGAATGTGTGCAAAAAGGCGATATCGTCGTAGAAGGTAAAGGAAAAGCAACTCGATATTCCTTGTCTGCTCGGGCACACTTAATGATGCCGTTGGACATCGACACATATTTCGTGAATGATGTAGATGAACGCTTGGTGCAAGAATCATTTAATTTCCAACTGATATGTGAGATATTGCCGAATGTTGCTCTATTTACAGCTGAGGAAAAAGCAAGGCTCGATGCTGCTCATAAGGACTTTCTGGCAAATATGAGTACGTTGTCCGATATTGAGTACCGCAAGGAGATGGAACGTTTGGGAGTAGATTTGTCTTGGAAATCATCGCAGATAGAGGGCAATACATACTCTCTTCTTGAAACTGAACGATTGTTGAAAGAGAAAGAAACGGCTCAAGGAAAGACAAAAGAAGAGGCTGTGATGCTATTGAATCATAAAGATGCTTTGGATTTCATCCTTGATTGTCCCGATTATCTTAAAGAAGTATCTGTGAGAAGGATAGAGGATATTCATAGCATCTTGACAAAAGAGTTGGGCGTTGGTAGTGGTATCCGTAAAAGGCGTGTGGGTATAACAGGTACAAATTATCGTCCTCTTGACAATGAATTCCAGATACGTGAAGCGTTGGAGGATACTTGTCGATTAATCAATGCTAAGGAAGATGTTTTTGAGAAGGCTTTGCTTGCATTGGTGCTGTTATCGTACATACAACCATTTACCGATGGCAACAAGCGAACAGCAAGAATCAGTAGCAATGCTATTCTTATGGCGTGGGGATATTGCCCTATATCTTTCCGCACAGTAGATTCTATTGACTACAAGAAGGCGATGTTGATGTTCTATGAGCAGAGCAATATAGCTGCATTCAAGCAAATATTTATTGAACAGTACGAATTTGCAGTAAAGAATTACTTTTAATCTTGATTTCTGGTTTACACACTGGTTTACACAAACAGCGTAAAAACCGTATAAAAATCACCCAAAAAACAAGTTTTTCAAGATTAACCAAAGGTATTTGGGTAAAAAGAAAAATCTCTCATAAATCATTGATTTACAAGAGATTAACCCAGTACTCGAAGCGGGACTTGAACCCGCACGGCGTTTAAATGCCAAAGGATTTTAAGTCCTTCGTGTCTACCGATTCCACCATTCGAGCGACCTTATGTTTTTGTTGCTGTTTCCCGCAACGGGTGCAAAGGTATAAAAAAAAGGTTAAAGTGCAAACCCTCGGCGTTAATTTTGTACTATTACCTCGGCGCCGTTGTCGAACACTCGGTAGCGCCACAACGGGCGCGCTTCTCCTTCAATGGCTATGCCGCTGCAGTTCAGGTCGAACTTGGTGCCGCAGCGTGGGCAGGTGGCATGTCCCATTGTGTAGTCTATCGCAACGCGGTAGCGTGCGATGTCGCATTCGGGGCAGGCCCAGTCGTATGCCCACAGGCTGCCGTCGCCCATGGTTGGGGTGCCAATGATAAGGCCTCCCAGACCGTAGAAGAACTTTCCCTGTTGCAGGTGTATCTGCGGGATGTTCACTGTCTGTGTCTTGCCCATTGCATCGGTTACCTTGTACTCGCCTATATTCGCACCTTGTCTTATGCAGATGAACTGCCCATAGCTGCGTGCCTGGTTGTATGGGTATATGGTGCCGTCAAATATTATGTTGGCATGGTAGCCGGAGTAGGGGTTGTCGCCCTCGCAGGCTGCAATGGCAAGGAGGGAAACGAGTAAAAGGACTATATGGGCAAATTTTTTCATCAACAGGTGTTTTTGTAATGTAAACGCCCGGGTGTGGCATATATTGCTCTCCCCAGGCGGTTTAACGTTTTTATTCACTCAACAGTGCCTTTTCGGCGTTACGGGCTTTCTGGAAATCCATGGCATTGTATATGCCGTACATTATTTTTCTTATCTCCTCATTGCACGGGTTGCCTATGCTGCCTTCGTGGGTGTGGTGCACCTCCTTGTTGGGGGTGAATGTGCCGGCTTCGATGTCGAGGCCCACCTTCTTGTAGGCATCGCGGAACGGCATTCCCTCTGTGGCAAGGCGGTTGACCTCTTCTACGCTGAACATGGCGTCGTAGCGGCTGTCGCCAAGAATGTCCTTGTTGACCTCTATGCGCTCTATGATGTATGTTGCCATAGCAAGGCACTCCTTGATGTCGGCGAATGCCGGCAGGAACAGTTCCTTGATGACCTGCAGGTCGCGGAAGTAACCGCTGGGCAGGTTGTTCATTATCATTGTGATATCCATTGGCAAAGCCTGCAGGCGGTTGCATTTTGCGCGCATAATCTCAAACACATCGGGGTTCTTCTTGTGCGGCATGATGCTGCTGCCGGTTGTGCACTCGGCGGGTAGTTTCACGAACCCGAAATTCTGCGAGTTGAACATACAGGCATCGAATGCCATTTTGGAGAGTGTGCCGGCAACACTTGCCAGGGCAAAGGCAACGTTCTTTTCGCTCTTGCCGCGCCCCATCTGTGCATATACGACGTTGTAGTTCATTGAATCGAACCCGAGCAACTCTGTCGTCATGGTGCGGTTGAGCGGGAACGATGAGCCGTAGCCGGCAGCCGAACCAAGCGGGTTGCGGTTGCACATACGGTATGCGGCCTGCAGAAAGAGCATGTCGTCGGCAAGGCTCTCGGCGTATGCGCCGAACCACAGCCCGAACGACGATGGCATTGCCACCTGCAGGTGGGTATAGCCGGGCATAAGGATATTCCTGTTCTTTTCGCTCTGTCTCTGCAACGCATCAAAGAGGGTGATTACGGCCTCGCAAATATCCTGTAACTCGTGGCGTGTGAAGAGCTTCAGGTCGACAAGCACCTGGTCATTGCGTGAACGTCCGCTGTGGATTTTCTTGCCTATGTCGCCAAGCTTGCGTGTGAGCATCAATTCCACTTGTGAGTGTACATCCTCTACGCCTTCCTCAATGACAAACCCGCCATCTTCAATAGAGCGGTATATGTTGCGCAGCTCGCCGTGCAGGCTTCTCATTTCCTCCTGTGTGAGCATATCTATGCTCTGCAGCATTGCACTGTGTGCTATTGAACCAAGCACGTCATAGCGTGCCAGCATAAGGTCCAGTTCTCTGTCACGTCCCACGGTGAAACGTTCAATCTCGGGGTTTACGTCAATGTTCTTTTCCCAAAGTTTCTTTGCCATTGTCTCTATATTTGCATAAATGGTGTTCCCGATGTGTGCTGGCCACATTCCACGGGAACACCCAGTTTGTAAAAGCCTGTCTGCCGCTATCAGTATGCGATGAGCGACAATGCTTCGGCAATCTTTTCCACTCCCTCTTTCAAGGGCTTGTCAATCATGGCGCGCATCATAAAGTTTACTTCGGCCTTTACTACTACGCGCATCTTTGCAGCCTCCTCTCCGTTGGGGATAATCTGTATCCACATATTCACGGGGATGGGTGAGCCTACAGCCTCGAGCTTTATGCACTTTGGCTCTTCGCGCTCGACCACCCTGATGGTGACGTTGCCCATTGGTGGAACGCTCACGGTAGCCTCGTCGCGGCTGTATGTCAAATCTTTCACCTTGTCCTGTGGGAGTTTGTCCTTGAGACCCTCAAGGTTATTGAGGTCCTCGAGTTTCGCATATACCCTTGACTGTGGATAAGGAATCTGCTTTACACTGCTTTCGTACTGGCTCATAGCGCGTTACTTCAGGTCGTTTCTCCACTCCGATGGGTTTGCACGCCACTCCTTGAGGGTTGGCATTACATCCTCGTTGATGTAGCCTGTAGCCTTTGCTGCCTCGAGCACTGCCTCGTAGTCGGTGAGTGTGATGAGCTTTACGCCTGCATTTTCAAAAGCCTCGGTGGCAACGCTGAAACCGTAGGTGAATGAAGCTACCATGCCGATGACTTCAACGCCTGCTGCACGCAATGCATCGACAGCGCGCAAGCTGCTGAGGCCTGTTGATACAAGGTCTTCTACAACAACAACCTTTGCACCTGGGAAAACGTCACCCTCAATCTGGTTGCCCATACCGTGGTCCTTAGCCTTTGGACGTACATAGACGAATGGCTTTGCAAGCTCCTCGGCAACGAGAGCACCCTGCGCGATGGCACCTGTAGCAACACCGGCCACGATGTCGGCCTCGGGGAACTCCTGCAGGATGAGGTTTGCAAGTCCCAACTTGACGCGTGTGCGCAGTGCTGGGAATGACAGTGTCTTGCGGTTGTCGCAGTAGAATGGTGATTTCCAACCGGATGCCCAAGTGAATGGCTGCTCGGGCTGCAACTTTACAGCCTTGATGTTCAACAGTTCGGCTGCCAATGAAAGCTTTGATTTGTCTGACATATTCTATACTTTTTAAAAGTTATTGTATTCTGATGTGCAAACTTACATAAAAAATGTCGTTCGCGGCACTTTTTGTTGTTATTTTGTTTGGGTATATCCCTCTTTCTTCAGCAGTTCGATGATTTTTTCCTTGAAATCGCCCTGCACCAGAATCTCACCGTCTTTGGTACTGCCGCCCACGCCGCACTTTGTCTTCAGCATCCGTCCAAGTTCCTTCAGGTCATTATCGGTGCCTATGAAGTTCTTTATCAATGTCACGGTCTTGCCGCCGCGGTGGTTCTTCTCAATGCTCACTCTCAGTTTCTGCTGTTGCTTGGGCAGTGTGTCATTTTCCTCCTTTTCATCGGTGGAATATACAAAGTCGGGGTTGGTGGAATATACGACATTCAAGCGCTCTTTCCAATCGTTCTTTTTCATCTGCTTTCAAAATTATCGGTCGCTAAGATACAATATTTTTGCGACAAATTTCAAAGCTTCGCAAAATAACATTACTTTTGTCACGTTATAACAAATAAACACGCGCGAAATGACCAACCCTGCAAAAACGGAAAAAGTCCCCGAACCTACGCTCAGACGTTTACCCTGGTACCTGTCTGTGTGCCGCCTGCTCAAGCAACGCGGTGAGCAGTATGTGTCGTCGACACGCCTGTCAAAAGAGACAAGCATAGTGGCTTCGCAGATTGCGAAAGACCTGTCATGTGTGAATATTGTGGGGCGCACCCGTGTGGGCTATGATATAGACAACCTGCTGGAGGTACTCGAGGATTTCCTGGGTTTTACCAGGATGCACAAGGCATTCCTGTTCGGTGCAGGCAAGCTGGGCAGTGCGTTGCTGAATGATACCGGCCTCAAACAGTTCGGCCTTGAGGTGGTGGCTGCGTTCGATGCCAACCCGAAGGTCGTCGGGCACAGCGTTGCGGGTATCCCGGTCTATCATATCAACGAGCTTGAGGCAAAGATGAAGAGGCACAATGTGCAGATTGGTGTTCTCACGGTGCCCATTGACCGCGCGCAGGAGGTGGCCGACAAGATGGTGGTGTGGGGCATCAAGGCAATATGGAACTTTACGCCGCTACGCATACGTGTCCCCGACAATATTGTCGTGCAGAACACGTCGCTCTATGCCCACTTGTCATTGATGTTCAACCGCCTCGAGGAATTGGATGTCTCATTTAAAGAAATTTGATTGATAATGAAGATAATAGCAGTTGGAAAGAACTACAGGGAGCATGCTCTGGAATTTGACGGTACGGGTGACAAGCCTGCCGTGCCTATAATTTTCATGAAGCCCGACTCTGCCATAATAAAGAACGGAAAACACTTTTATGTGCCCGATTTCCTTGGCCGTGTCGATTACGAGGCCGAGATTGTGGTGCGTATCAACAAACTGGGAAAGAGCATCCCTGCACGTTTTGCCTACCGTTACTACGATGCCATAACTGTGGGCATCGATTTCACGGCGCGCGACTGGCAGCGCAGTCTGATTGCGGCGGGCGAGCCGTGGGATATGAGCAAGGGCTTCGACGGTTCGGCCGTGCTTGGCGACTTCCGTCCCGTGGAACGCTATGACATGAACAACGTCGATTTCTCGTTGACGATAAATGACGAGGTGGTGCAGAGTGCAAATACTTCGCAAATGTACTTCTCAGTGGATGAGATAATTGCCTATGTGAGCCGTTTCTGCACATTGAAGACCGGCGACCTTATATTCACTGGAACACCTGCGGGGGCGGGTCCGGCAACGATAGGCACGCATCTCAAAGGTTTTATAGGAGAAGAGAAAGTCCTTGATTTTCACGTAAGATAAACAGGTATGAACATTAAACGAGCTATATCATATATATTGTTGTTGTGCGCAGTTACGGTCAAGGGACAGTTCTCTCCGGTCGATTGGAACTCCGTGCAGGGCGACACCTTGTTGCCTATGTGTACCCAAGTTGTGGAATTGCCTGCCGATTATGCCTCGTACAGCTACACTGCCCACATAGAATATCCCGAGTTCCAGATGATGGACGAGGGCGATCTTGTCCGCTATTCCATAGTTGAGAAGTATGGCGTCTTGCCCGAAATGCCGGTGGTGGAGTGCTACATAGGAGTGCAGGCCAAGCAGGCACAACTGGATGTCGCATTCTTGCCTGTGGTGATGCGTGACGGAAAGTATTATCGCATAAATTCCTATAAACTGGTTGTCGACAGGCAACCTGTGCAACACAGACAGCGTGCGGCTGCATCGCCGGCAAAGCGCTATGCCACATCGTCTGTGCTTGCCACAGGCAGGTGGGTGCGTGTGGCGGTGGAGAAGGACGGCGTTCATAAAATTACCGACAGCGAACTCAGGAAGATGGGTTTTGACGACCCCTCGAGTGTGCGCCTCTATGGCTACGGTGGTCACATTCTGCCCGAGACTGGACTGGAGACGTTGCCCGATGACCTTTGCGAGGTGCCGTTGTGGCGTGAGAAAGGTTATGTCCTGTTCTATGCCAACGGAACAATAAAGTGGGAGTACAATGGCGGACGCTATATCCACAGTCAGAACGTATATTCCACTTATGGATGCTATTTCCTTACAGAGAGCGATGAGGCGCCTATGGAGTTCCCAAAAGTCACCCTACAACCGACAACTGATGTCATATATACTTCGTACAACGACTATGCGCTTTATGAGAAGGAGAAGAAGAGCCTCTGCTCCTATGGCCGTGTGCTTGTAGACAACGATGTCTTTGCACACACGCAAGGTGGTGGACGTGCAAGGACCTACAACTTCTCTGTTGCAGGTGCAGTTGAGGACGATGCAGTCATTGACCTCTCTTTTGCTACCGGCGGCGAGACTGCAAGCAAAGTGAATGTGTTGTACAAAGATGCAACCGGTTCTGTACAGGTGGGGCTTCTCAATGTGGGCTACGTCGTATCGGGCGAGGTGGGCAAGATTGCCGAGAGCAGCTTTGTGCTTCCCGGCGGTGTTAAAGAGGGACACTCTTTTATCCTTACACACCAGGTAACCGACAACTCTCTGATGGGTTATCTCGACTTCCTCCGTCTCAACTACAAGCGTTCGTTGGCTTTGCGCGGTTCGTCGACACTTTTCCGTGGCGGAAGCTCGGGTAATGCGGTATTTGAGATTGCCGCTTGCAACAGCTCCACAAGGGTGTGGGATGTGAGTTCCCCTTCTGCGATAAAAGAGGTTGCGGGCACGCTCTCCGGCAATGTATATTCGGTGGTTGCCCCGGCCGGTTACGATAATAACCTTGTGGCTGTGGATGTGAAGGGCTCGTTCCCGTCGGTAAAGGTGCTGGGCGAGATTGCCAATCAGAATCTTCATGCCATGGGACAGACGGATATGGTGATAATAGTTCCTTCAAATGGCAAATTCCTTTCGGCGGCGCGCAGGCTTGCCAATGCGCACCGCACGATGGATGGCATTACTGTTGAGGTGCTGACTGCGCAACAGGTGTACAACGAATTCTCATCGGGAACCCCAGATGTTACAGCTTACCGCCGCCTGATGAAGATGCTCTATGACCGTGCGGTCGCACAGGAGGATGCCCCAAAGTATCTGCTGTTGTTGGGTGATGCCTGGTACGATAACCGTCTTATAACATTCCCGGCTTATCAACAGGATGATTTCCTGCTATGTTATGAGTCACAGAACTCTGTCGATGCAATCCAATCATACGTGCTTGAGGATTATATGGGGTTCCTTGATGACGGTGAGGGCAGCAGACATCTGCGCGACAAGGTCGATTTGGGCGTGGGCCGCATACCGGCGCGCTCTGTCGCCGAAGCCGATGCTGTGGTAGACAAGACCATTGCATATATGGAGAACAGAGCGGCCGGCGGGTGGCAGAACAGGATTCTGCTTCTTGGTGACGATGGTGACGACAGTATGCCCAACCAGCACATGAAGGATGCCGATGCCATTGCTTCGATTTTTGAAACGGAATACCGTTCATACATGGTTGACCGCATATACTGGGATGATTACCCCATAGAGGTTTCTGCGACAGGAAAGCGCTATCCTGCGGTTACCAAGGATATATACAGCAATCTCGAAAAAGGTGCTCTCATTGTCAACTACTCGGGGCACGGCAGTGCCAATCTGCTGTCGCACGAGATGGTGTGGAAAGCAGCCGATATGGCCGACGTTAAATCGCCACGTGTGCCTTTCTGGGTGACTGCATCGTGCGATATCGGTCCATTTGATTTGGGTGACAAGTCGGTTGCCGAGTCGGCGTTGCTCAATGCCGATGGCGGTGCGGTAGGTCTCTTCACCACTACCCGTACTGTGATGCAGAGTTACAACGCTGTAATCAACAGGGAGTTCTCCAAACTGCTTATGCAGCCGGTGAATACTGGTGGCGTAATGGCTGTAGGCGATGCATCGAGAATGGCAAAGTGTAATGTCATTACACTCGGTAGTGACAGGACGGTGAATAAACTGCAGTATGTGATTTTGGGTGACCCGGCCCTGAGACTCAAGTATCCGCAGTACAAGGTTGTTGTGGACAAGTTCAACAATGGCGATGCGGCAGTGACTTCGCAGGTGGGCGCCGGAGCGCTGTTGAACGTGGAGGGACGTGTGCTGACATCGGGCGGCGAGCTTGCTGCCGATTTTGACGGTGTTCTCTATTCAAATATCTTTGACAGTGCCGAGGAAGTGAAGACCCGCGATAATACCGGTCTTGGAAGCTACACATATATGGCATACAAAAAGACACTTTTCTCGGGCAGTGATTCGGTTCGTGGCGGCCGTTTCTCTATAAGTATGCCCATCCCGTTGGATATAAGTTACAGTGGTGATTATGGTATGCTCAATCTTTATGCTGTGGATACTGCCTTTGTGTCGATGGCGCAGGGACGTTTCGACAATTTTACAGTGGGTGGAACTGCCGAGAACTTTGAGAATGACAGCGTAGGTCCCGAGATAAAGATGTACCTGAACAGCACCACTTTTGTCGATGGCGACAAGGTGAATGCGACGCCGGTGCTGATGGTTGAACTTTACGATGAGAACGGCATAAATACAATGGGTACGGGTGTGGGACATGATATAATGGCGATAGTGGACAATGACCCCTACCATACATATAACCTCAACAGCGCCTTTGTACCTGCCGTGGGCGACTACAAACGCGGAACGATAAGTATGCCTTTGAACAGGCTTGGCAAGGGCGAGCATACCTTGACCTTGCGTGTCTGGGATATGTACAACAACTCGTCGTTTGCGAAGATGAGTTTTCTTGTAGACCCTAATCTGGCTCCTGATTTTGTGGAACTGAAGATGAGTTCCTCACCTGTCATTGCGGGCGAGGCTACGGCATTCGTGCTGTCGCATGACCGCCCGAACTGCGAGATAAGTGTGCGTATAGACGTGTTCGACGTGCAGGGACAGCTCTGCTGGAGCAACAGCGAGACTGTTGTTTGTGCTGACAATCTCTATTCTTGCCAGTGGAACGGAACTGCGCAGGGTGGGCAGCCTTTATCGACCGGAGTGTATGTGGCAAGGGCTTACATGACCGAGGACGGTGTGACATCATCGGTAAAGACGACGAAATTTGTCGTGATAAACAATAAAAAGTAAAAAAGATAGTTATATAATGTGCTAAGAAGCTGTTTGAAATTATATCGCCAAGTTTTTTATAGGGTAAAAATAGGATGTTTGTTTATTTTTTAAGGGCGCAAAGTGCCGGTTAAGCGAGTGCAAATGAAATTCATTTACTTTGCCGAGCGCAAGGCAGTTGGACGTAGTCACAGCGGGCTATGTAACCGCAAAAAAGAAAGAAACAGACATT
>JAZTXR010000103.1:0-30132 GCA_045636545.1 Bacteroidaceae bacterium | reverse complement strand
TATCAACATCAAGAGCAAGAACGAACTTATCGCTGAGGTTGTGGCATTGCTGCAGTCACCGATCAAGAATGTTGTTTCAGCTCTTCAATCAGGTGGTAATACCATCCACGGAGTTCTTAAGACACTCGGTGAAAGATAATAATCAAAATTCAATTAGTAAAAACAATTTAAATTTATACGAAAATGGCAGATTGGAAAGCTCTTGCAGAAGAATTGGTTAACCTTACAGTAAAAGACGTTAACGAACTTGCAACAATCCTTAAAGAAGAATATGGTATCGAACCCGCTGCTGCAGCTGTTGCTGTTGCTGCTCCTGCTGCAGCCGGTGCTGCTGCTGAGGAGGAGAAGACAGCGTTCGACGTTGTTTTGAAGAGCGCTGGTGCTCAGAAGCTCGCAGTTGTAAAGGCTGTTAAGGAGGCTTGTGGTCTTGGTTTGAAGGAGGCTAAGGACCTCGTAGACGGTGCTCCTAGCGTGCTCAAGGAGGGTCTTCCTAAGGCAGAGGCTGAGTCTTTGAAGAAGACTATCGAGGAGTCTGGTGCTGAGGTTGAGATTAAGTAAGCCCACCCGAACCCTGCACAAGGGTACAATGGTTAAGAACCCGATAAAAGGGTTCTTAACCTTTTGTGCGTAAAAAGAAAAGTAAGTTATAAAACATTTACCACGATGTCGTTAAAAACTGATAATCAAAGAATTAACTTTGCTTCTATAAAAGATCCAATGCCTTGTCCGGACTTTTTGGAAGTACAATTGAAATCGTTCGAGGATTTCCTCCAGCTTGATACTCCTCCCGAAAAA
Source organism: Bacteroidaceae bacterium (assembly GCA_045636545.1). Classification (GTDB taxonomy): domain Bacteria; phylum Bacteroidota; class Bacteroidia; order Bacteroidales; family Bacteroidaceae; genus HGM04593. Next base: position 29,337 of record JAZTXR010000103.1, on the reverse strand, counting down.
CGTGTGAACGACGGCCTTTACAAGGTCTTCGCGGAGAACTTCCCAATCACCGATACGAGGAACAATTTCGTCCTGGAGTTCCTGGACTATTATATTGACCCTCCCCGTTACTCTATAGCAGAGTGTTTAGAGCGCGGGTTGACCTATAGTGTTCCACTCAAGGCAAAGTTGAAACTTTACTGTACCGATCCCGACCACGAGGATTTCGATACTGTCATTCAGGATGTGTTCCTTGGGCCCATCCCCTACATGACTAAGCAGGGTACTTTCATTATCAATGGTGCTGAGCGCGTTGTGGTTTCACAGTTGCACCGTTCGCCAGGTGTGTTCTTCGGACAGAGCGTACACGCCAACGGTACACCTTTGTATTCAGCACGTATCATCCCATTCAAGGGCTCTTGGATTGAGTTCGCTACTGACATCAACAATGTCATGTACGCATACATCGATCGTAAGAAGAAGTTGCCTGTAACAACCCTTTTGCGCGCTATCGGTTTCGACACCGATAAGGATATCCTTGAGATATTCGACCTTGCCGAGGAGTACAAGGTAACAAAGACAAGTATGAAGAAGGTGCTCGGCCGCAAGATGGCCGGTCGCGTTGTAAAGACACAGCAGGAGGACTTCGTTGATGCAGATACCGGTGAGGTTGTATCAATCGAGCGTAGCGAGGTAGTTGTTGATAGAGGTACAGTCCTCGATCAGGAACTGGTTGACCGCATCCTTGAGAGTGGTGTCGATACAATCCTTCTCCACAAAGAAAATGACGGTCCCGATGCTGTTGACTATTCATTGATTTTCAACACGCTCGACAAAGATACAAGCAACTCCGAGAAGGATGCCATCGACAGCATCTTCAAGCTGTTGCGCAATGCGGACCCTGCCGATGATGCAAGTGCCCGCGAAGTAATAAACAACCTCTTCTTCTCGGAGAAACGTTACGACTTGGGCGATGTAGGCCGTTACCGCATCAACCGCAAGTTGGGTCTCTCTACTGACATGGATGTAAGAGTGTTGACAAAAGAGGATATCATTGAGATTATCAAGTACCTCATTGGTCTTGTCAACTCAATGGCTACAGTGGATGATATCGACCACTTGAGCAACCGTCGTGTACGTACAGTAGGCGAGCAGCTCTCTAACCAGTTCGCTATCGGTCTTGCACGTATGGCCCGTACCATCCGCGAGAGAATGAACGTACGTGACAACGAGGTCTTCACCCCGACAGACCTCATCAACGCAAAGACCGTTTCGGCTGTCATCAACACCTTCTTCGGTACCAACGCGTTGTCACAGTTCATGGACCAGACCAACCCGCTTGCCGAGATTACTCACAAGCGCCGTCTCTCGGCTCTTGGTCCCGGCGGTCTTTCACGTGACCGTGCAGGTTTCGAGGTGCGTGACGTACACTACACACACTACGGCCGTCTCTGTCCTATCGAGACACCTGAGGGTCCTAACATCGGTCTTATTTCATCACTCTGTATCTATGCAAAGATCAACGAACTTGGCTTCATCGTTACTCCTTACCGTTCAGTTGCTGACTGCAAGGTAGATATCGACAACAAGAACGTAGTATATTATACAGCCGAGGAGGAAGAGGGCAAGATTATCGCACAGGGTAATGCTCCGCTCGACGAGAACGGCAACTTCATATTAAAGAAGGTAAAGACACGTCAAGATGCCGATTATCCTGTTGTTGAGCCGGGTCGCGTTGAGCTGATGGACGTTTCTCCACAGCAGATTGCTTCAATCGCAGCATCTCTCATTCCGTTCCTTGAGCACGATGATGCCAACCGTGCTCTCATGGGTTCAAACATGATGCGCCAGGCAGTTCCTTTGTTGACTACCGAGGCACCTATCGTCGGAACAGGTTTCGAGAAACAGCTCGTCGAGGACTCACGTACACAGATTGTTGCCGAGGGCGACGGTGTCATCGAGTTCGTCGATGCTTCAAGAATCATAATAAAGTACGACCGCACCGAGGAGGAGGAGTTCGTAAGCTTCGAGCCTGCCGAGAAGGAGTATATCATTCCAAAGTTCCGTCGTACCAACCAGAATATGACAATCGACCTTCGTCCAATCTGCGACAAGGGTCAGAGAGTAAAGGCAGGTGATATCCTCACCGAGGGTTACTCTACACAGGCCGGTGAGCTTGCTCTTGGTAAGAACCTCCTTGTTGCATATATGCCTTGGAAGGGTTACAACTACGAGGATGCCATCGTGCTTAACGAGAAGGTCGTGCGCGAGGATGTCCTCACATCAGTGCATGTCGACGAGCTCTCACTCGAGGTCCGCGAGACAAAGCGCGGTATGGAGGAGTTCACCGACGATATTCCTAACGTGAGCGAGGATGCTACAAAGGACCTCGACAAGAGCGGTATCATCCGTGTGGGTGCATACGTCAAGCCGGGTGACATCATCATCGGTAAGATTACACCTAAGGGTGAGTCTGACCCCACACCCGAGGAGAAACTGCTCCGTGCAATCTTCGGTGACAAGGCCGGTGACGTGAAGGATGCTTCTTTGAAGGCTTCGCCATCACTCCAGGGTGTAGTTATCGGTCGTCGTCTCTTCCAGCGTGCCGAGAAGACACGTTCGGCAAAGATGGCAGACAAGGCCAAGCTTCCAAAGATTGACGATGAATTCCAGAAGAAGGTAGATGCCCTCAAGGCAATCCTCATCGACAAATTGTTGAAGCTTGTTGACGGTCGCGTTTCACAGGGTGTCAAGGACTTCATGGGTACCGAGCTCATTGCAAAGGGTGCCAAGTTCACACGTCCCGAGCTCGATGCACTCGACTACACAGCTGTGCAGTTGAGCAAGTGGACAGTCGATGCCCACACCAATGACCTCATCCGTTCACTCATCATCAACTTCATACACAAGTATAAGGAGCTTGATGCCGAGGTAAAGCGCGAGAAGTTCGCTCTTACAATCGGTGACGAGCTGCCATCAGGTACAATGAAGATGGCCAAGGTATACATTGCCAAGAAGCGCAAGATTGGTGTCGGTGACAAGATGGCGGGTCGCCACGGTAACAAGGGTATCGTCTCACGCGTCGTACGTCAGGAGGATATGCCGTTCCTCGAGGATGGTACACCAGTTGATATCATCCTGAACCCTCTGGGTGTGCCTTCACGTATGAACATCGGTCAGATTTTCGAGACCGTTCTTGGCCGTGCAGGTAAGGAACTTGGTGTCAAGTTCGCCACTCCAATCTTCGACGGTGCAAAGCTCGAGGACCTCTGCACCTGGACCGACAAGGCCGGTATCCCACGCTATGGTAAGACATACCTCTACGATGGTGGTACAGGTGACCGTTTCGACCAGCCTGCGACAGTGGGTGTCAGCTACATGCTCAAGCTCGGTCACATGGTCGAGGACAAGATGCACGCACGTTCAATCGGTCCATACTCACTCATCACCCAGCAGCCACTTGGTGGTAAGGCGCAGTTCGGTGGTCAGCGTTTCGGAGAGATGGAGGTCTGGGCACTCGAGGCATTCGGTGCAGCACACATCCTTCAGGAGATTCTGACAATCAAGTCGGACGATGTAGTAGGCCGTTCAAAGGCATACGAGGCGATTGTAAAGGGCGATCCTATGCCTACACCTGGTCTTCCCGAGTCGCTCAATGTGCTCCTGCACGAGCTCCGTGGTCTTGGTTTGAGTATTTCGTTCGAATAAATAATTCCTTCACGTTTGTCAATATAAAACTATGGCTTTTAGAAAAGAAACAAAGACAAAGAATAATTTCTCAAAGATTACCATTGGCCTTGCTTCACCGCAGGAGATACTTGGTAATTCATGTGGAGAGGTGTTGAAACCGGAGACAATCAACTACCGTACCTATAAGCCCGAGCGTGACGGTCTGTTCTGCGAGCGCATCTTCGGTCCGGTAAAGGACTATGAGTGCCACTGCGGTAAGTACAAGCGCATCCGCTATAAAGGCATTGTCTGCGACCGTTGCGGTGTGATGGTTACAGAGAAGAAGGTACGTCGTGAGCGTATGGGACACATCCAGCTTGTCGTTCCCGTTGCACACATCTGGTACTTCCGTTCATTGCCAAACAAGATAGGTTATCTGCTCGGTCTCCCCACAAAGAGCCTCGATGCAGTCATCTACTACGAGAAATATATCGTCATCCAGCCGGGTGTAATGGCCCGCAAGGACGACGAGGCACGCCAGGAGGTTTCCGGCAAGGATAGCGTACTCAGCGGTGTAGACTCTTACCAGCTGCTCACCGAGGACGAGTACATCACCATCATGGACAACCTGCCCCAGGGCAACGAGTACCTCGACGACAGTGACCCCAACAAGTTCATTGCCAAGATGGGTGCCGAGGCTATCCAGGACCTGCTTGCACGCATCGACTTGGATTCGCTCTCTTACGAGTTGCGTAACCGTGCCAACACCGATATGTCACAGCAGCGCAAGAACGAGGCTCTCAAGCGCCTTCAGGTAGTCGAGTCTTTCCGTTCTTCAATGGCAGCTTCAAACGGCAACAACCGTCCCGAGTGGATGATTATGACAGTAATCCCTGTCACACCTCCCGAGTTGCGCCCATTGGTGCCACTGGATGGCGGCCGTTTTGCAACATCCGACCTCAACGACCTCTACCGTCGTGTAATCATACGTAACAACCGTCTCAAGAAACTCATCGAGATCAAGGCTCCCGAGGTTATCTTGCGCAACGAGAAGCGTATGTTGCAGGAGGCTGTCGATTCATTATTCGACAACTCACGCAAGGCAAGCGCGCTCAAGTCAGATGCCAACCGTCCTCTCAAGTCACTCTCGGACAGCCTCAAGGGTAAGCAGGGACGTTTCCGTCAGAACCTTCTTGGTAAGCGTGTCGACTATTCTGCACGTTCGGTAATTGTCGTTGGTCCCGAGTTGAAGATGGGTGAGTGCGGTATTCCAAAGCTGATGGCTGCCGAGCTCTACAAACCATTCATCATCCGCAAGCTCATTGAGCGCGGCATTGTCAAGACCGTCAAGTCTGCAAAGAAGATTGTTGACCGTCGCGAGCCAATCATCTGGGACATCCTCGAGCACGTAATGAAGGGTCACCCCGTGTTGCTCAACCGTGCGCCGACACTTCACCGTCTCGGTATCCAGGCGTTCCAGCCAAAGATGATTGAGGGTAAGGCAATCCAGTTGCACCCGCTTGCATGTACTGCGTTCAACGCCGACTTCGACGGTGACCAGATGGCCGTTCACTTGCCACTCAGCAACGAGGCAGTGCTTGAGGCACAGATGCTCATGCTCCAGTCACACAACATTCTGAACCCCTCAAACGGTGCACCTATCACTGTGCCTTCACAGGATATGGTACTCGGTTTGTACTACATAACAAAACTGCGCGATGGCGCCAAGGGTACCGGTATGACATTCTACGGTCCCGAGGAGGCTCTCATTGCCTACAACCAGGGTCGCGTGGCAATCCATGCACCGGTGAAAGTCATGGTCGAGGATATTGACGAGAACGGTGACTATATCCAGGTGTTGCGCGAGACTTCGGTTGGTCGAATCATCGTCAACCAGATTGTTCCACGCGAGATGGGATTCATCAACCAGATTATCTCAAAGAAGTCATTGCGTGACATCATCACCGAGGTAATCAAGCGCGTGGGTGTCGCACGTTCGGCCGAGTTCCTCGATGGTATCAAGAACCTGGGTTACCAGATGGCCTTCCAGGGCGGTCTGTCGTTCAACCTCGATGACGTCATCATTCCAAAGGAGAAGGAAGAACTCGTGCGCAAGGGTAACGAGAAGGTCGAAGAGATTCTTGCCGAGTATAACCTCGGTCTCATCACCGACAAGGAGCGTTATAACAAGGTTGTCGACGAGTGGACACACGTGAATGCCGACTTGGCAAACGTCCTCATGAAGACTATCTCTACCGATGACCAGGGCTTCAACTCGGTATATATGATGCTCGATTCAGGTGCCCGTGGTTCTAAGGACCAGATTCGTCAGCTCTCCGGTATGCGTGGTCTTATGGCCAAGCCTCAGAAAGCCGGTTCAGAGGGTGCACAGATTATCGAGAACCCTATTCTTTCTAACTTTAAGGAGGGTCTTTCGGTGCTCGAGTACTTTATCTCTTCTCACGGTGCGCGTAAGGGTCTTGCCGATACCGCTTTGAAGACAGCCGATGCAGGTTACCTCACACGTCGTCTTGTCGACGTATCGCACGATGTCATCATCAACGAGGACGATTGCGGTACATTGCGTGGTCTTGTCTGCACAGCACTCAAGAACGGTGACGAGACAGTCGCTACTCTTGGCGAGCGCATCATGGGTCGCGTGTCGGTACACGATGTCGTTCATCCAACCACAGGTACAATCATCGTTCACTCGGGCGAGGTAATCACAGAGGCTATTGCCGACGAGATTGAGAACTCACCAATCGAGAGCGTTGAAATCCGTTCAGTGCTCACTTGTGAGTCAAAGCACGGTGTCTGCGCCAAGTGCTACGGCCGCAACCTTGCAACAAGCCGCATGGTCGAGAAGGGCGAGGCTGTCGGTGTCATCGCTGCACAGTCAATCGGTGAGCCGGGTACACAGCTTACCCTCCGTACCTTCCACGCCGGTGGTACCGCTGCCAACATTGCAGCCGATGCGACCATCCGTGCAAAGCACGCATCAAAGCTCAAGTTCGAGGAGTTGCGTACTGTTGACACTGTTGAGCCCGATGGTACACCTGTCAAGATTGTTGTCAGCCGTTTGAGCGAGGTTCGCTTCATTGACATCAATACAGGCATCGTATTGTCATCACACAACATACCTTACGGTTCAAAGCTCTATGCAGGCGAGGACGAGATTGTAGAGAAGGGCAAGGTAATTGCATCTTGGGACCCATTCAACGCCGTTATCGTAACCGAGGTTGCCGGTAAGGTAGAGTTCGAGTCGGTAATCGAGAACATTACATACAAGGTCGATACCGACGAGAGTACAGGTCTGCACGAGATTGTCATCATCGAGTCAAAGGACAAGAACAAGATACCTACAATCCACATCAACGACGAGAATGGCACATCACTCCACAACTACAACCTCCCGGTGGGTGGTCACGTGGTAGTAGAGGACGGCGATGTTCTCAAGGCCGGTGATGTAATCGTGAAGATTCCACGTGTATTCGGTAGCGCGGGTGATATCACTGGTGGTCTGCCACGTGTAACCGAGCTCTTCGAGGCACGTAACCCATCTAACCCTGCTGTCGTTTCCGAGATTGACGGTGAGGTAACTATGGGTAAGGTGAAACGTGGTAACCGCGAGATTGTCGTTACATCAAAGGTCGGTGACGTGAAGAAGTACCTTGTTGCCCTCTCCAAGCAGATTCTTGTTCAGGACGGTGACTATGTACGTGCCGGAACGCCGCTCTCTGACGGTGCCATCACACCATCGGACATCCTTGCCATCAAGGGACCTACCGCCGTTCAGGAGTACATCGTCAACGAGGCACAGGACGTTTACCGTTCACAGGGTGTGAAAATCAACGACAAGCACTTTGAGATTATCGTACGTCAGATGATGCGCAAGGTACAGATCAATGAGCCTGGTGACACACGCTTCCTCGAGTTGCAGATTGTCGACAAGCTCCAGTTCCAGGAGGAGAACGACCGCATCTGGGGTAAGAAAGTTGTTGTCGATGCTGGTGATTCAGAGAACCTGAAGCCCGGTCAGATTATCACAACCCGCAAGTTGCGCGACGAGAACAGTGTGCTCAAGCGCCGCGACCTCAAACCTGTTGTTGCACGCGATGCAAAGCCCGCGACATCTACACAGATTCTCCAGGGTATCACACGTGCCGCACTGCAGACACAGAGCTTCATGTCGGCTGCATCGTTCCAGGAGACAACAAAGGTACTCAACGAGGCTGCCATCAACATGAAGAGCGACAACCTGCTCGGTATGAAGGAGAACGTTATCTGCGGTCACCTCATCCCAGCCGGTACAGGTCAGCGCGACTTCGGCAAGATTGTTGTTCTGTCAAAGGAGGATTACGAGCGTTCACAGGCAAGCAAAAGAGCTGTGCTTGATTTCTCGGACGACGAGGAGTAAAAAAATGTAAACTATATAAGAACGGCCGACGGATGAAAAAACCGTCGGCCGTTTGCATTTACAATAATATCGGTTCAAAATAAAAAACGGACGAAACTGTCAGCTTCTATAAGAATGATTCAAACAGCTTCTCAATACCCGCTTTCGTCCTCGGCTGCAATGGGCAACTGCTCTTCGTCGCTACCGGTATCATATCCCTTAGGGGCAAAATTCTTCTTTACTTGCCTGCGAAGTTCAATGAACTCATCGGCATCCTCCTTTGAAAAGACATCACGTATCTCCTCATCCGTGTAGAGCATCGCTGCAGCTGCGCCGGTCATCATCTCTACTCCAATGTCTACTTTAAAAGTCTCCTTGCTACTTTTGTCTGACTTTTCCATTTTTTCCTATATGTTTCAGCTTTAACTAAAGATTTTTGTCTCTCTTTTGCAAATGTAGCAAATTTTGAATATTAAAGTGTTGCTGAAATACAAATTTTATTCCATTCTCTGCGATAGGGATAATTATTCAGTTTTGCCTTTGTTAAAAAAAATAAAAACAACTATATTTACAACTTGATTCAAGAATAATCGTGTACAAACGAATTTTGAGAAAAACCGATGAAAAAAACATTCACATTTCTGTTGTTCCTGTTTTGTTCTTGCGCAGTCGCTGTTGCACAGAACCTGCGCGAGTTCTCTGTCGTGGCCTTTGAAGGGAAGCCTTTTGACACGGCAGCAAGGGACGAACGCTATAAGATTGTCGATGGCAACGCCGACCTCTTCTCCATCATCAAGCTGGTTGCAGCAACGCCCGATGATGACCTCCGTGCCTACTCTTTTGACTTTGGCTTGTGCGAGAGTCGCGTAAAGAATATGGACGGCGGCGATGTCTGGGTCTATGTGCAGCGCAATGCAATGCATGTCACAATTAAGCGCGATGGCTTCAAGACCGTGAAGTATGAACTCCCTGTTACCGTGCAGCCCGGCCAGGTCTTTGAGATGACACTGCAGGCAACACCCATTGTGGTGAAGAAACGGCATCTTCTCTTTCAGGTTACCCCGGCCGATTCAAAGGCATATATCCAATACAAGGCCGAGGGGGAGAAAGAGTTCCGCACCTTTGGCGATGGCCAGGTGAGTGAGGACGGAATGTTGAGCGACAAGCTGGTGCTTGGACGTTACTACTACAAGATTACCTCAAAGAACTACCATCTCTCCGAGGGAGTCATTGAACTTACCGACGAGGATGGAACCTTTACCGAGAGTGTCACCCTGCGCCCCAACTACGGCACAGTGATGCTTACAACAGCGCAAGGCGGTGCAATCTTCATTGATGGCGACAGCATTGGCGACGGCACCTGTACGGCAAAACTTGCTCCCGGCTATTACAACGTAGAGTGCCGCAAAGCGGGGCATCGTGCCATCGTAGAGAGCATAGAGGTGAAAGTGGGCGACACGCTTGCTGTAGCATTGAAAGCTCCCGTGCCCATAACATGAGCAATGGATATTGTCTCCTCACCCCTGAAGGCCACAATAACAATCGATGGCATAGAGCGTGGCAAGACCCCGGCCGAAATAAAAGAACTGCTCATCGGTTCACACAGTGTGGAACTTTCAAAAGATGGTTATATCCCGCAGACATTGACCGTCGATGTAAAGGAGAATGAGACCACAGAACTCAACGTCGCACTCAAGAAAGGAACAGCCAAGCCTGCCGGGCAGGCTGCACAACCTGCAAATATCGCAAAAGAGAGCGGTAAACCGCAAAAAGATGAGAAACGCGGCGCAAAGGGTATTGAAAAAGAGAAGTCTGTTTCTCCTGTCCGCAAGAACCTCTTCCGCCGTCAGGAGAACTGTTTCTACTTTGAGCCGGCCGGCATCGCCGGTCCATTTTTGGGCGCAGGTCTCAATTTGGGTTGCTATCTCTCAATGTTCAATATGGAGTTCTATGGCTATTATGGCCTGCAGCCGTATACGCTCTATTCCGCAACAAGGGAGTATGTTGTAACCCCCGTGTCGTTCGGTGGCCGTTTGGGCATAGGCATCCAGGCCGGCAAGCGCATGGCCTTTACTCCACAGCTTGGTGTGGGTGGTATTCTGGTCTATGGCAATAGCATAGCAGCCTCTGCTGCAACCCTCTCGCTGGGCATGCGCTGCGAGCTCTTCTTCGGTAAACACTTTGGTATGAGCCTGACCCCCGAGTATATCTATGCCGTTGCTCCCACAGCTGCAATGCAGACATTGACCGAGGTGTCACCTACAATCAAAGGCTGGTGCACAGGCTTTGGTGCCCGTTTGGGATTCCACTTTAATTTCTGATAGTTTGGTTTGTTACTATGAAAAAGAATATATACAATATAATAAAGTGCATATCGGTGTCGCTTCTCTCATTGGTGGCATCGTGCGACATGTTGCCCGATGAACAACTCTATGATTATGGTGGTGCAGAAGTTGATAATGCTCCTGTTGCTTCTGAGCAACTGCCTATAACCGGTGAAATCAACGGTTACGGATATGTCGACCTTGGTCTGCCTAGTGGTATCAAGTGGGCTGTGTGCAATGTTGGTGCGGAATATCCTTGGGAGTATGGCGGCTACTACGCTTGGGGTGAGACTGAGGAAAAAGAGGATTACTGCTGGGAAACCTATGAATGGTGCAACGGCAGCTACGATACAATGACCAAATATTGCACCAACAGCAGTTATGGCACAGTAGACAACAAAACCACCCTTGACCCCGAGGATGACGTAGCCCACGTAAAATGGGGCGGCAGTTGGCGCATGCCCACAAAGGCAGAGCAGGATGAACTGCTCAACAACTGCACCTGGCAATGGACAACACAGAATGGCGTTGACGGTTATAAGGTAACCGGCTCCAACGGCAACTGCATCTTCCTCCCTGCTGCGGGCTACCGCGGCGGTACGAATCTCTACTACCGTGTCAGCTCCTGCGACTTCTGGTCGGGTTCGTTGGACGGAAGCTACAGCTACAACGCCTACTACTTGAACTTCGCCTTCGGCAACAATGACTGGAGCTACGACTACCGCTACTACGGTCTCTGTGTGCGCCCAGTGTGTGGTGAGCCTGCAGCGCCTGTTGAAAAATGCACCGTCACAGTCAGCAGTGCCGGCAATGGCGGCGTTGCAATTAAGGACAAGGAAGGCACATCGGCAGAGATTGAGACGGGTTCAACTATAACAGTTGTAGCAACCCCCGATGAAGGTTATGCTTTTGATGGTTGGTACGTTGAAGGCAACGAAACCGCTGTAAGCACTACAGCTGAATATACATTCACTGTTAGCGAAGATGTTGCATTGGTGGCAAAATTTGCAGAGTTTGAATACGAAGCTGTTGACCTTGGCTTGTCGGTTAAATGGGCAACTTGCAATGTCGGTGCCACAAAGCCCGAGGAGTATGGCGGTTACTATGCCTGGGGCGAGACCGAAGAGAAAGAAAACTATGGCTGGAATACCTACAAATGGTGTAACGGCAGTTCTTCTACAATGACCAAATATTGCACCGACAGCAGTTATGGCACGGTAGATAACAAAACAACCCTTGCCCTTGAAGACGATGTTGCCCACGTAAAATGGGGCGGCAGCTGGCGCATGCCTACTAAAATTGAACAAGACGAACTCCTCAACAACTGCACCTGGACCTGGACAACACAGAACGGCGTTAACGGTTACAAAGTAACAAGCAAAACCAACGGCAACAGCATCTTCCTCCCTGCTGCGGGCAGCCGCTGCGGTACGAGTCTCAACGGCAGTGGCAACGGCGGCGACTACTGGTCGAGTTCGTTGAGCGAGAGCAGCAGCGAAGACGCCTACCACTTGTACTCCGACAGCGGCGGCTATGACTGGTACTACGGCAACCGCTACGACGGTCGCAGTGTGCGCCCTGTCTCAGAATAAAGCGGAAAGGTGAAAACTGAAATCGGAAAGTTAAAACTTTGATTTATTTAAAACAAAATTTGTTCTGGAATAATATAGCTGTGGTCCTTGTAGTTCTAACGACTGCAAGTAGGGAGAATCTCCAACAGTGCGGAAAGAAGTAGTGTCTGCGTTTTTTTGAGATTTTTCGCTTCGCTCAAAATGACACATACCACGAAGTTGTCATACTGAACGGAATACAGTGCAGTACCTCATTCCGCGATAAAGAGATTTTTCGCTTCGCTCAAAATGACACATTCCGCGAAGTTGTCATACTGAACGGAACGCAGTGCAGTGAAGTATCTCATTCCGCGGATAAATTAACGTGTGTCCTGTCTATTTTCGCGCCAATCATTTAAAATGACAGGCATTGCGTTTGTTTTGTCACGCATTTTAAGTAAGTTTGCATTGTCGGCATTGCCGGCAATGCAAACTTTTTTGCTTAATTCAAAAAACATAATTCTTATGTTCGACTTGGCTATTATTGGCGGTGGACCTGCCGGTTATGTGGCTGCCGAAAAGGCTGCTGCTGGTGGTTTGAGTGTTGTTCTGTTCGAGAAACGCGAACTTGGTGGCGTGTGCCTCAACGAGGGGTGTATTCCCACAAAGACACTGCTCTACAGTGCAAAGATGTATGACCACGCGACCGGTGGCAAAAAGTATGGCATAACAGCGGGCGAGGTCTCTTTTGAGTACAAGAAGATTGCCGACCGCAAGACAAAGGTGGTGCGCAAGCTGGTTGCCGGCATAAAGATGAAGATGGAGGCTGCCGGTGTCAGTGTAGTGCGTGGTGAGGCTATGATTGAGCGTGGCGATGCACAGAGTGTTGCAATTGCTTGCGACGGGCAGGTGTATGAGGCAAGGAGGCTGCTCATCTGCACCGGCAGCGAGGCTTTTGTGCCGCCTATCCCCGGCGTTGAGGGCAATGCGGCGGTGCTCACCAACCGCGAGATGCTTGCGCTCACCGAGGCGCCGCAAAGCCTTGTGATTATCGGTGGCGGCGTTATTGGAATGGAGTTTGCAAGCTTCTGCAACTCGCTTGGAATCCCCGTAACGGTTATTGAGATGATGCCCGGGATTCTTGGCGGGATGGACAAGGAGGTTGCCGAGGCTTTACGCGGCATCTATGCCAAGCGCGGTGTCAGGTTCTGCCTGCAGTGCAAGGTGACACGCATTGATGGCAATACGGTCTTTTATACCGATGCAGATGGTAACGAGCAACAGTGCGAGGGCGAGAGGATACTCATGAGCATAGGGCGCAGGCCGGTCTTGAATGATTATGGGCTTGAGAACATTGCAGTGGATGTCGAGCGTGGAATAAAGGTAAACGATGTGATGCAGACATCGCTGCCCAATGTATATGCGGCGGGTGATGTCACTGGCTTCTCTATGCTTGCCCACACGGCAAGCCGCGAGGCCGAGGTGGCAGTGAACCACATACTTGGCATTGATGACAGGATGGAATACAATGCAATCCCGGGTGTGGTATATACAAACCCCGAGGTGGCCTGTGTGGGACTTACCGAGGAGCAGGCCGTTGCAGCGGGTGTAGAGTTCCGCCTGCATAAGCTGCCGATGACCTACGCCGGCCGTTTTGTGGCCGAGAACGAGGGACAGACCGGCCTTTTCAAGGCATTGGTGTCGCCCGACGGCAAAATCCTTGGTGTGCACATGCTGGGCAATTCATCGGGCGAGTTCATCTGTGCAGCCTGCATGGCAATAACTAACGGTCTTACGGTGGAGCAACTGCAACGCACGGTGTTCCCGCACCCCACGGTGAGCGAGATGCTGAAAGAGGGGATTCTCTAAACTGCTGCAATTAAACAAAATTGAACCTGTAATCTGCTTTTTTTGACCAACAAAAGGGAAAAATATCAAATTTTTATGAACAATAGTGCAAATGTTTAGGTTTGTTCAATAAAAAGCGGTTATTTTGCTTAATGAATGATTTTTTACCAGCTTGATATATTTTAAGGAAATGAATGATATGAAAGTTAAACCGGCCTGTGGTAAGTTGGGCGTGATGTGTGTGGGGCTGGGTGCTGTCACCACAACCGCCATCACGGGTGTGCTCATGTCGCGCAAGGGCTTGTCAAAGCCTGTGGGCTCGTTTGCATGTGAGGGTATCATGCGTGTCGGTAAAGGCAAGGATAAATGTTACAAGGAGGTGAAGGACCTTGTGTCCATTGCTTCGCTCGATGATATGGTGTTCGGCGCATGGGACCTCTATGAGGACAATGGATACGAAGCTGCCGTGAAGGCTGCCGTGCTCAAACCGCAGGACGTTGAGCCTGTGAAGGATGAGTTGGAGGCGATAAAGCCCTACAAGGCACTGTTCGACAAGAACTATGCAAGCAACATCGACGGCCCTAACGTGAAGACGGGCGCTACCCGTTGGGAGTTGACAGAGCAGTTGCGTGAGGATATACGTCACTTCAAGGCAACCAACGGCTGCGACCGCGTGGTTGTGATATGGATTGCCAGCACCGAGAAGTACATAAAGCGCAACGACGAGGTCCACGGTTCTCTCAAGGCTTTTGAGGCTGCAATGAAAGCGGATGATGTTGACAATGTGGCTCCCAGTATGTGCTATGCATACGCCGCAATGCGCGAGGGTTGCCCCTTTGTGATGGGTGCTCCCAACCTTTGCATCGATATACCCGCCATGTGGGAACTTGCCGATGAGGCCGGTGTGCCCATTACCGGCAAGGATTTCAAGAGCGGACAGACGATGATGAAGACTGTGCTTGCTCCTGCATTCTTTACCCGCCAGTTGGGTGTCACAGGTTGGTTCTCTACCAACATTCTTGGCAACCGCGATGGTATGGTACTCGACAATCCCGAGAACTTCGAGACAAAACGCGTGAGCAAGACCTCGGCACTCGAGAATATCCTCGACAGCGATGTCTACCCCGATTTGTACAGCGATATGTACCACAAGGTGCGCATCAACTACTATCCGCCACGTGGCGATGAAAAGGAGAGCTGGGACAACATTGATATCTTTGGTTGGATGGGCTACCCAATGACCATAAAGGTGAATTTCCTCTGCCGCGACTCGATACTGGCAGCTCCATTGGTGCTCGACCTCATACTCTTCAGTGACCTTGCGCAGCGTGCCGGTGAAAAGGGCATACAGGAGTTCATGTCGTTCTACAGCAAGGCTCCGATGCACAAGGATGGCGAGAAACCGGTGCACGACCTCTTCAAACAGTTTGCAATGCTCAAGAACAAGATACGTGAGCTTGCGGGCTATGAGGCCGACCAGGAACTCGATTGATAGATGCCCCATTCCGCTATATTGCGATTTTTAATGATAATAATATAGCAGTTGCTCCACATACTGAAAAACGCGTAGATGTCATGTCGACCGTAGTGGAGACATCTCTTTGTTTGCGGTTTGAGTTCCTTTGACTGCGCTCAGACGTGCTGTTGAGAGCTTGCTCGAAAAATGACATTTTGGAGTCAACATCTATATTATAGCTTTTTAAAATATGCAACTTGCAAAAAGTTGCATATTTTTTTATCTTTATTATAAAAAGTTGCAATATAAATGCGTTTATTATCTAAATATGTGTATATTTGTAACACATAAGTAATAAATATACATTTATGAAAGTAAAGAATTCACGTCTCGATGCCATACGCCTCATATTGTCTACACAGGAGATAGGCTCGCAGGAGGAGCTGCTGAGTGTGCTTGCGCAAGAGGGCTTCAAGCTGACACAGGCAACCCTGTCGCGCGACCTTCACCAGTTGCGCGTGGTAAAGACCGTAGGCCTGCAGGGCCGTTACAGATATGTGCTCACACGCCCGCACCAGCAACGCCACGATTCAAAACAGGGCGATGTGCGCCCGGTGACACCCCCACAGGAGGCAAGCGGCTTCGTTTCCATAAAGTTTTCGGGTAATATGGCTGTAATAAGGACCAGGCCAAGTTATGCAGGCACGTTGGCCTATCACATAGACAACCACGACTTCCCCGAGATACTGGGTACCATAGCCGGTGATGACACCGTGATGCTTGTGATTGCCGAGGATGCTACCAGAGGAGCAGTGCTGAGGGCGTTGAGAAGTATTATACCCAATATATAATAGCAGAGGAAAGATGGACGAAAAAGTATATGACGATGGTATTGAGATTGTTATAGCCAATGCTTCGCACGAGTGTTATGTTGATGAGATACTCGACACCATAAGTGCGGCGGCAAAGGTGCGCGGCACAGGTATTGCAAAGCGTACACACGAATATGTGGCACAGAAGATGAAGGAGGGCAAGGCCATAATAGCCATTGCCGATGGTGAGTTCGCCGGTTTCTGCTACATCGAGAGCTGGGGAAACAGGCAGTATGTGGCAAACTCGGGTCTCATTGTAAAGGACAAGTTCCGTGGCCACGGTCTTGCAAGGCGCATAAAGCAGAGAGCCTTCCAGCTGTCGCGCGAGATGTGGCCCGATGCGAAACTGTTCGGCCTTACAAGCGGTGGCGCAGTAATGAAAATCAACACCGAACTGGGCTATGTGCCGGTGCCTTTCTCGGAACTTACCGATGACGAGGCTTTCTGGCGGGGCTGTCAGGGTTGCGTCAATCACGATGTGCTCATGCGCACCGAGCGCCGCTACTGCATCTGCACGGCGATGCTCTATGACCCTGCGAAACATAATAAAAAGTAAACCGAAAAGATAAAGGAAAAAAACAATATATGGAGAAGAAGAAAGTAGTAGTGGCATTCAGCGGTGGCCTTGACACATCGTTCACGGTAATGTATCTTGCAAAAGAGAAGGGCTACGAGGTGTATGCGGCGTGTGCCAACACCGGCGGTTTCAGCCCCGAACAGCTGAAACAGAACGAGGAGAACGCCTACAGGCTGGGTGCAAAGGAGTATGTGACACTCGACGTTACACAGGAGTATTACGACAAGAGCCTGCGTTATATGATATATGGCAATGTGCTGCGCAACGGCACATACCCGATTTCCGTGTCGTCGGAGAGAATCTTCCAGGCGCTGGCCATTGCTCGCTATGCCAATGAGATTGGTGCCGATGCCATTGCACACGGCTCGACAGGTGCCGGAAACGACCAGATACGTTTCGACATGACATTCCTTGTGTGTGCACCAGGCGTGGAAATCATCACCCTTACACGCGACATGACCCTTACCCGTGAGTATGAGGTGAATTACCTTAATGAGCACGGTTTCAAGGCCGATTTTGCGAAGCTCAAATACTCATACAACGTGGGTCTTTGGGGTACATCAATCTGCGGTGGAGAGATATTGGACTCAACGCAGGGGCTGCCCGACAGCGCCTATCTCAAGCAGGTTGAGAAACAGGGCGAGGAGGAGCTGCGCCTTACATTTGAAAACGGCGAACTGAAGGCGGTGAACGGCGAGGAGTTTGCCGACCCGATAAAGGCTATACAGCGTGTCGAGGAGATTGGTGCACCTTACGGAATAGGTCGCGATATGCACGTGGGCGATACCATAATAGGCATAAAGGGGCGTGTGGGCTTTGAGGCGGCAGCGCCTATGCTCATAATTGCCGCTCACAAGTTCCTCGAGAAGTACACCCTGAGCAAATGGCAGCAGTACTGGAAAGACCAGGTTGCCAACTGGTATGGAATGTTCCTGCACGAGAGCCAGTACCTTGAGCCGGTAATGCGCGACATTGAGGCTATGCTCGAGAGCTCGCAGCGCAACGTCACAGGTACTGCAATCCTCAAGCTTATGCCAAAGCATTTCGAGACTGTGGGTGTCGATTCCCCCAATGACCTTGTGAAGAACAAGCTGGGCGAGTATGGCGAGGTGCAGAAAGGTTGGACTGCCGAGGATGCCAAGGGCTTCATCAAGGTTACATCGACCCCATTGCGTGCATATTATGCAAATCATCCCGACGAGAAGATATGATATTTGGAAGTTTAATATATCTTTGTAATCAAATATAATAGTGACAATATAGCAGTTGGCCTATTTAAAGAAAACACCGCGTTGGTGTCATATCGAACGTTTGTGAGATATCTCGTATGTTGTTTTTAGAGATCCCTCGTCGCTACGCTCTGTCGGGATGACATCGCCGGGTCAACATCTATATTGTTACCAATATAATAACTTCTGGATAGTTTTTGTAATATATGATAAAAGTTGGAATTATTGGTGGTGCAGGGTACACGGCGGGTGAGCTCATCCGCCTGTTGCTGTTGCATCCCGAGGTAGAGATAAAATTCGTTCACAGTACAAGCAACGCGGGCAACAACATAACCGATGTGCACGGTGGTCTGCTTGGCGAGACTGACCTGGTGTTTACCGATGAGTTGCCGTTTGAGGAGATTGACCTTCTTTTCTTCTGCACGGCGCATGGCGATACCCGCAAGTTCATGGAGAGTCACGCGTTGCCCGATGAGCTGAAGGTGATTGACCTCTCAATGGACTATCGCATAAAGAGCCATGAGCACGATTTCATATACGGTCTGCCCGAACTTAACCGCCGCAACACCTGCAAGAGCCGCTATGTAGCCAATCCGGGTTGCTTTGCAACCTGCATTGAGCTTGGATTGTTGCCCCTTGCCAAGGAGCATCTGCTCAAGGGTGATATATCGGTGAATGCCATAACAGGCAGCACCGGCGCCGGTGTAAAGCCATCGGCAACAACGCACTACAGCTGGAGAGACAACAACATAAGCATATACAAACCCTTCGAGCACCAGCATGTGCCCGAGATTATGCAGAGCATAAAGCAGTTGCAGCCCGACTTTGAGGGGAGCATTGACTTTATCCCTTATCGCGGCTGTTTCCCACGTGGCATATTTGCAACACTGGTGGTGAAGTGCGACCTTGACATAGAGACCCTGTACAAACTCTACACGGCTTACTACGACCGCGACTCATTCACACACGTGGTTGAGAGACCGCTCGACCTGAAACAGGTGGTGAACACCAACAAGTGCCTCATACATCTTGAGAAGCACGGCGACAAGTTGCTCATAACATCGGTCATTGACAATCTGCTCAAGGGTGCCAGTGGTACAGCGGTACATAATATGAATCTGCTATTCGGCTTGGCCGAGACCGTTGGTCTGCAGCTCAAGCCATCGGCATTCTAAAAAGGAGAACAATGAATCTGTACGATGTATATCCGCTCTTCGATGTCAACATTGTAAAGGGCGAGGGCTGCAAGGTGTGGGACGACAAGGGCAACGAGTATCTCGACCTCTATGGCGGCCACGCGGTAATCTCCATCGGGCATGCGCATCCAAGGTATGTCGATATGATAAGCCGCCAGGTCGCAACACTCGGCTTCTACTCGAATTCTGTCATCAACACCCTGCAGCAGCGTGTTGCTGCGAAGCTGGGCAGAATCAGCGGTTACGAGGATTATAACCTCTTCTTCATAAACTCCGGTGCCGAGGCTAACGAGAATGCACTCAAGCTGTCGTCGTTCAAGAACGGCAAGCACCGTGTGATAGCTTTCAAGAAGGCTTTCCATGGTCGCACATCGCTTGCTGTTGAAGTGACCGACAATCCAAAGATTGTTGCTCCAATCAATGCAAACGGGCATACGACGTTTGTGGCAATGGGCGACATTGATGCTGTGCGCGCCGAGATTGCGAAAGGCGATGTCACAGCGGTAATCATAGAGGGTATTCAGGGTGTCGGTGGTGTGCAGATACCGTCGCCGGCATTCCTGCAGCAGCTGCAGCAACTGTGCAATGAGACCGGTACAACGCTGATACTTGATGAGATACAGAGCGGCTGTGGGCGCAGCGGCAAGTTCTTTGCCCACCAATGGGCGGGTATAAAGCCCGATATCATAACCCAGGCAAAGGGAATCGGCAACGGTTTCCCTGTCGGTGTGGTGCTCATAAGCCCAAAATTCCAGGCCGTATATGGTGAGCTTGGAACTACATTCGGCGGCAACCATCTTGCCTGCGCGGCGGTGGAGGCTGTGCTCGATGTGATGGAGGCCGATAATCTGCTCGACAATGTCAACGCTGTGGGTAGCTATCTTTTGAACGAACTGAAAGCCATTGAAGGCATCAAGGAGGTGCGCGGACAGGGTCTGATGATTGGTATAGAGTTTGACGGACCTGTAAAGGATATACGCCGCAGGCTGCTCTTTGAGGAGCGTGTCTTCACCGGCGTGAGCGGAATAAATACCATACGTCTGCTGCCGCCGTTGACTTTGACAATGGAGCAGGCAGTGCTCTTCATTGACAAGTTCAAGAAAACGTTAAAAACTGAAAAGTGAAATCGGAAAGGTGAAAACAAAATTTAACTACGCTTCGCGTGATTGAACCTTTCGGCGCGAGCTTTCACCTTTCCGTTTTCCGCTTTCACCTAGATTATAGCTTCAACCATTCGGTTGGGTTGAGCAGTGTCTTTTCGCGGTATAGCTGGAACAGCAGTTGCGGGTTGCCGTCCTCGGCATTTATCGCTACATCGCCGATGATTGTCCCGGCCTTTATCTCCTCGCCGCTCTTCACCTGAACATTGTCGACATTGCAATATACCGATATGTACTTGCCGTGGCGCACCAGCACGCAGGTGTAGTCGTTGTGGTGGAAAACGGTTGACACTGTGCCTTTGAAAATGGCGCGGGCCTTTGCGCCTTTTGTCCCTTTGAAGGTCAGTCCGCCGTTGTTTATCATGACACTTCCTTTGCCTTCGACGGCATTCCGCTCGCCGAACTTGTCCACAAGCAGATAGGCACCTGTCATGGGAACGGGCATCTTTTTCTTGTTGTTCTGGAATTCGCCCGACATCTTTGCGATGCCTGCATCCTCCTTGTAGCTGCCGCTCTCTTTACCAGGCTGTTTCTTGTTGCCGGCGGTCTGTCGGGCGGCTTTCTCCTTTGCCTTTTCTGCAGCAATGACCTTCTCGACTTCGCGTTTTATGGCTGCGTTCAGCTTGTCAAGCTCGTTGCGCTTCTTCTTCAGCTCGGCCTGCACCTTTTTCTTCTCTTTCTCAAGCCCTGCTATGATGCTCTTCTGCTCCTTTTCGAGTTTCTGTATGCGTGCGCGTTCGGTCTCCTGTTCCTTGAGCGATGCACTCTTTGCCGAGCGTGCATTCTCAAGTTCTTCACGTTTCGCTTTCAGTTCCACCTGTTTCTCTTCAAGTTCCCCTATTCTCTTCTTCAGGCTGTCGGCAAGCTCCTTGTGGGCATTCATATAGCTGTTGGCATAGCGGTAGCGGCGTGCCATCCTGTTGAAATCGTCGGCCGAGAAGATGAACAGCATCTTGTTCTCGAAATTGTTGTGCTTGCGCGCCTGGCGCAGTGCCTCGGCATACTCGGAGCGTGATACCCCGACACTCTTCTCCTTCTCGTCAATCTCCTTGTCAAGGGTGCCTATCTCGTCGTCTATTGTCTCCATCCTCTTGTCAAGGGCTTTGACCTCTTTCTGCAGCACACCGACGAGAACCCTGTACTCCTCAATCCTTGCTGTCACTATCTTCAGGTTGTTCAGCCTGCTGTTTATATCTTTCTGCGACGAGGTGAGTATGGCCTCCTTCTCCTTTATCTCCTTGCGTAGTGTGTTTGCCTTGCTGCGCAGGCTCTCTACGGAGTTCTCCTGTGCCTGCAGGCCTGTGAGTGTGAGAAAGGAGAACAGGAGCAGCAATATGTGGTGTGGTATGCGGTTCTTCATAGTGTGCTTGGAAACTGTTTGTGTTTTATTTTATCGACTTGATAAAGTCGCCTATGCTCTGTTTGCTGTATTTGTCTATATTCCGGGTTGTGAGGTTGAATGCTTTGTTGCTTGTCTTGTTCAGTTCAAAGTCCAGCCTTATGGCTGCATCGCCATTGAAGTTGATGGAGATGTTGTTGGGGAACTGTGTGCTGTCAATCCCGGCAAAGTGCGAGTAGTCGCAACGTATGCTCTCGCCGGTGCTGCTGTGTCCGCTGCACGAGACAAGCGTGCCGCTCTCCTTGTCGACAATGAAGCCGTACTGCATTGCTGTGTTCCCTTTGGTGGTTATGTGGTAGTTGTCTCCCTTCTCCTCTACGGCCAATTCGTCAACTCCTTGGCAGGCAAGGCGCCCGTCGGGCAGGAAAGCGTAGTCAAGGAATATGGCCTCAAGAACCCTGTAGTTGATGCCCGACAGTCCTATGACCTTTGCCTCGTTGTAGGGCACTTCGGTGTATGTCTTTGAGAGTTTGTTTATGAACCTTATGTCTTGTGGCATAAAGTCAATACAGGCAGCCTCCATAAGTCCAAGGGGGGTGATGCTTATCTGCACTCCCTCGCCTCTTTTTACACGCAGCTTGCCTTTAAAGCTGATGTCGCTTCCGTTAAGGCTGAGCCTGATGTTCGCGTTGCCCGACAGGTGCTGCAGGGCAATGGTGTCGGGGGTGATGGCTGCGAGGTGGGCAATTGCAATGCTATCGTCCACTTTTCCATCGTCTCCTTGTAATGCTCTCTTTGACTTGCAGCCTGCAAGCAGCACTGTGAGCGCCAGCAGGGCAAACAGGCAGTCCTTAATATTCCGCATTGTAATATTTCCGTCTTTTGATTTTCTTTTTCAATATATCAGTCTTATCGCCCGCTTCAAGTGCCTTTTCCCAGTATATGACGGCATTCTCCATATTTCCGCATTTCGCAAATATGTCGCCGATGTGGTGGAACACTACAGGGCTGATCTCCTCATCCATTGAAATTATCTTTTCGGCGTACGCCTTTGCCTCCTCGTAGCGCTTGAGCTTGAAGAGTATCCAAGCATACGTGTCAAGGTATGTCTGGTTCTCCGGCTCTGCAGTGATGGTCTTGTGGCTCATCTCCAAAGCCCTTTGCAGTTCCTTGCCGTCGAGCGAGAGAAAATAGGAGTAGTTGTTGAGGACCTCGAGCTTGTAGGGGTCATATACCAATGCCGAGTCGTATGCAGCGTATGCCTCCTTTTTCATCTCAAGTTCGTGGAATGTGTCGCCGGCAGCTGTGAAAACTGCTGCCACCACAGCCGGCGAGCTCTCTGCATCGCGCTTTTCAAGCCCCTCAAGGTATACCCCGACACTCTCTTTCCTGTTGCCGAGCATATAAAGCGACAGGCCTTTGTAGAAATAGAGCTCAAGGTGTTGCGGGAGGAACATCAGGGCCTCATCGGCATATTTGAGCACGGATTCTTTGTCATCGTTCTCTATGGCATATTGCAGAAGTTCTATTATTGCTGTGATATCCTCGGCATCAAGTTCCACAATCTTTTCGTACACGGCTGCAAGTTCGCTCTTGTCGGCGTTCCTGTATTTGAGGTAGTCGGCGTATGAGTGGTGCAGCTCCAGACGGTCAAAGGGCAGCTGCAACAGCTCACGGTAGAACTCATGGACGTATGCGCTGTCTGTGGTCTCTTTGTGGAGTGCATAGTCCACCAGGTACTTCAGGCGCTCCTCTGTCTCAAGTCTTTCGTTCTTTATGAGTGCTTCCATCGTCCGGCAAAAGGCATCGTCTTCACCTTTAATTGCATACAGCTCGGCAAGCGCAGCCTGTGCCATGGCATCACCGGGCATCTCAGCAAGCACGCGGCTGAATATCTCTTCGGCATGGTCATACTCTCCCATCATACCGTACACCTCTCCAAGCAGTGCCATGAAGCGGAAGTCATCGGGATTCTCTGCTATCTCCTGCCTGATTATTGCAATCATCTCCTCGTGTCTGTTGAGGAGCATATATAGCTGCAGCCTCCGTGTGGTTATTTCTTTCGATTTGCCCTCAATGCCTTCAATCATGTCAAGCATCTCAAGTGCCTTCATGTAATTGTCGTCATTGTAATAAAGGCTGTAGAGGGATTTGTATATCTCCTCTTTCGAGTGCGCCGTGTCTATGATTCTTTCATATATGGCAATGGCGGCTTTCCAGTTGCCCTGCCTTGCATACTGGTTTACCAGGGCATCGTTGTAATCCTTGTTGTCGGGGTTCTCCTTGACTATCGTCTCGAGCATGGCGGCCGCTACACTGTCTTTGCCAAGAATGTTGTAGTATGGTGCCAGAAGGTATTTGGTGACATGGGAAGAGGGGTCGAGCGCCAGGCAATATTCAAGCATCTCGTATGCCTCGTCATACCTCCCCTGCTCCTGGAGCGACACCGCTTCCAAATGAAAATAATCGACGGCACGCTTGCGTGCGTCGATATTCTTTCCATCATCACCGGCTTGCACCGCAAAGGGCAGCAGGAAGAGGAAAATGAGTATAATGCTGTACCGGGTCTTTTTCATACTCTTTTCTGTGTGGTGGTTTCAGACTCCGGTGTGCCCGAATCCGCCCGCGCCGCGGTCGGTCTCGTCCAGCACCTCGCACTCGCACCATTCGACCTGCTCGTGGCGTGCTATTACCATCTGTGCAATGCGTTCGCCATCGGTTATCGTGAACGGTTCGTTCGAGAGATTCACAAGTATCACACACACCTCGCCACGGTAGTCGGCATCTATCGTACCCGGTGAGTTGAGCACGGTGATACCTTTCTTTATAGCAAGGCCGCTGCGTGGGCGCACCTGCGCCTCGTATCCTTGTGGCAATGCCATGAACAGTCCTGTGGGGACAAGTGTCCTCTCCAGCGGCTGCAGTACTATCGGGGTATCGAGGTTGGCCCTGAGGTCCATTCCGGCCGACAGGGCTGTGGCGTATGACGGTAACTGGTGTTTCGATCTGTTTATTATCTTTACTTCCATATTGTATATAATGTGGTAGAGGTGGAATTGTTCAATTAAAATCCTTTTCGTTGTTGCCTGTCTCATAGAAGACTTTGTTTGCACCCGATGTGAGCTTTATGGCTTCGGGGTTCTCGCGTATGAAGGACTCGATGTAGCGCATTCTTGTGCTGTCCTGCATCTCATCGACAGCAATGAGCAGGCCGGTCTCCTCTACATTACCGAAATCATGGTTCACCGCTGTGCCGAATATCTTCATTGTTGTAGACAATCCGATATATGCATTTACCATCGGCGGTATTGCAAGGCCGAACTTGCGTATCTCCTGCTTGAGTACCCTGTAGTCCTCCTTGAATGTCTCTTCCTTGAATATTGCGGCAAGCTCCTGTTCGTCGGTCTCAAGCTGCAGTGGATTGACAGGCATTACAAGGCCGTCCTTGTCGGGGAAGTGCTTCTTCAGGAAGTAGAGTATCATGTCACGTGCTTTGGTAAGGTATGAGGGATACATTGTGACCTTACCATACAGGTACTTCACATCGGGGACTACAACGGTGAGCGCTCCAAGTCCGTCCCATAGGTTGTCGAGCGCAAAGAGGCTCTTTGAACCCATACGTGTCGACTGGTACTCAAGTGAAACGAATGCACGTCCCAGTTCCACGGTGTAAGGCAGCACTTCGTTGAGGAACTTCTCCGAGAAACGGAACATGCCGTGTGCAGTTGCAATTATTGGCTCTCCCTTTTCATCGAAGCGCACATCCTTGCCGTGGATGTAGCGGTAACCGCCGATGATGTCATTCTCCTCGGGATTCCACACCACAAGCTGCTTGTATGGTACCTCCATGGTGTCGAACTCGTCGATATCGACCTCCTTGCCGGTTCCTCCGCCTGCAGCGCGGAACGCAATCTCGCGCAGACGTCCAATCTCGCGCATCACGTTTGGTGCATCGAATGCAGTTACAATATAAATCTCGTTATCGCTTCTGTGTGTGAAACGCAGCAGTTTGTCTTCGGTAAGTTCCGCTTTGAGCAGTTCCTTTGGAACAGGCGCTATAATGTCTTTCATATTGTGTCTGTAATTGTTTATAGTGCGTAGACCATATCCTGTACATGCTGTGCCCACTCGGTAGCACTCTTTGACTTGTCGAATGTCTGCCAGGGGATGGGCTTGCCTATGCTCACCTTGAACTTCTTGTTCCTGTTCTTGAACATCTCGTCACTGAGGTAAAGCATGGCGATGTTGAACTTGAGTCCCAGCATCTGGTTTATGTTGGCAAGGCGGTAAAAGAACTTTGAGTTCTCGCCCTCGAAATGGATGGGTATGATGTCGCGTTGCGACTGTATGCTCTTTGTTATGAATGTCTTTTTCCAGGGCAGGTCCTTGATTACTCCTTTCTTCTTGCGTGAGCACAGGCCGGCGGGGAACATTACAATGTGGTTCTCGCTCTGGAAAGCTGCATTCACCTGCTGTGGGAAGTTGCGTGCCTGTTTGCCGGTCTTGTTTATCGGAACCCAGAAAGGTGCAATCTGTGGAATGTTCATCAACAGGTCATTGACAAGGAATTTTATCTTGCCTTCGTATATGGGGCCAAGAATGTAGATGAGGCCAAGGCCGTCCTGTGCACCCAGCGGGTGGTTGCTGACGAATGTGTAGTGGCGATCATCGTGCGGCAGGTTCTCAAGGCCATGTACCTCGAACGAGTTGTTGAAATACTCCATAAAGGCATTGATGAATTCAAGACCCTCCTTGTGGCCGAAAGAACGCAAAGCCTCGTTCACTTCGTCCTGATGGATAATCTTTTTAAGGTACGATATCAGGAACTTGGGTATATAGCGTGCCTTTTTTCCGGCTTTTGCCTTGAGGATGTTCTCTACGTCTATTCTGATTATGTTGCTCATAGTCTTTGGCTCT
This sequence comes from Bacteroidaceae bacterium, assembly GCA_045636545.1. Classification (GTDB taxonomy): domain Bacteria; phylum Bacteroidota; class Bacteroidia; order Bacteroidales; family Bacteroidaceae; genus HGM04593. The sequence goes on along the minus strand of JAZTXR010000103.1, from coordinate 2,825 downwards.
GTTTACTGTATGTTTTATTGCGGGTGTGTGTTCGCTGTTTACCGCAAATATACTAAATATTATTAAAAGCACTTCTTTTTTGCTGTAAAAATACGCTCAAAAAGGATAATGGCCGTTGCCATGGCGGCTAACGGCTTTTATCCTTTTCACTCCTTCTTTTTGCGCTGCGGCTTCACGTCCTTTACTATTGTACCGAAGATAAAGAGCACGAACACAGCAAGCAAGCCGGTGTTGCACAGCATCTTCACTATGCTGTTGCCGGCGGGTATCATCAGCGAGGCGCCATACAGCACGCCAAAGAGTAGTGTGCACTTGAGGATGGCGCTTAAATCGTAATTGATGGCATTCCTCTTCTGCCCTATGAAGTATGACAGCAGCATTGCGGCAAGATACCCCGTTAACGATGCCCACGCACAGGCGATGTAGCCATACTTGGGTACAAAGATGATGTTCACGGCAAAGAGCAGCGCGCAACCTATGAAAGAGAATATGGCTCCCCAGTATGTCTCGTCGTTCAGCTTGTACCAGAACGAGAGGTTGAAGTATATTCCCATAAAGATTTCGGCTGCCATTACAATGGGCACAACCTTCAGACCCTCCCAATAGTTGCTGTTTATGATATACTTTATGATATCCATATAGAAAACCACTACAAGGAATGCAAGCATTGCAATCATGATGAAATACTTCATTGTCTTGGCATATAGCTCCTTGCTGTCTTTCTGTTTGCTGTTGCTGAAGACGAAAGGCTCGTAGGCATAACGGAATGCCTGCATGAGCATTGCCATTATTGCGGCAACCTTCACCGCAGCGCCATATACACTGAGCTCCTGCATTCCTTTTTCGCCCGGTACAAGCCAGGTGTATATCACCTTGTCGGCGTTCAGGTTCAATATTCCTGCAATGCCAAGCAACAACAGCGGCCATGAGTATTTGAGCATATCCTTGAGCAGTGTCCAATCGAGCGTGGGGCGGAACATCTTCAGTTCGGGTATGAGGAACAGCGTTATGCTTGCCGTGCATACAAGGTTGATGAAGAAAACATAGAAGGCCTGGTTGTCGGGAATGTAAATATCACCGAACAGGTCGGGGTTCCGTGTGTAAAGATAGGGTAGTGCCACAAACACAAAGAGGTTGAGTAGTATGTTCGTGAATATGTTCAGCAGCTTGAGTGCCGCGAACTTGATGGGGCGTTTCTGGAACCTGAGCAGCCCGAACGGGATTGCCTGCAGTGCATCGAGTGCCACCACCCCGGCCATCATACCAATGAACTCGGGGTGTGCCTCATAACCCAATGCCCCGGCAATGGATGGCAGGAAACAGAATATTGCAAGCAGGAACACGCCGCACAGGGCGCCGATGACCTGCATTGACATTGAAAAGACCTTTGGCACGTTGGCGTTCTCTTTGCTTGCGAACCTGAAGAAAGTGGTCTCGAACCCGAAAGTGAGTAGTACCAGCAGCACTGCGGTCCAGGCATATATGTTTGTCACCACTCCGTAGTTCCCGCTCTCGACACTCATCTTGGCTGTGTACAGCGGTACAAGCAGGTAGTTGAGGAAACGGCCGAATATGCTGCTGAGGCCATATATGGCGGTCTCTTTCAGTAATGATTGCAGTTTGCCCATTTTATCTTTTTATTTTTTAGAACAGTGTCCCCTCTTCGTTGTTGCTGAAGCGGCTCTTGCCAAGGTGCCTGTAGGCAAGGTCGGTCACTTCGCGGCCACGCGGGGTGCGCTTGATGAATCCCTCCTTTATGAGATAGGGCTCATACACCTCCTCGATGGTGCCGGTGTCTTCACTCAACGCGGTGGCGATGGTACCGATACCCACAGGGCCGCCTTTGAACTTGTCTATGATGGTACAGAGTATCTTGTTGTCAATCTCATCAAGGCCATACTTGTCTATGTTCAAGGCCTCGAGTGCCATCTTTGCAATGTCGTTTGTTATGTGCCCGTTGCCCATCACCTGTGCAAAGTCGCGTACGCGGCGCAGCAGGGCGTTGGCAATACGTGGCGTTCCACGACTGCGGCGGGCAATCTCGTATGTTGCATCCTCGTCGAAAGAAACGCCAAGAATCTGTGCCGAACGGCTGATGATGCCGGCCAGTGTCTTGCTGTCATAGTATTCGAGGTGCATGTTGATGCCGAAACGTGCGCGCAACGGTGCTGTGAGCAGTCCGCTGCGTGTGGTGGCGCCAATGAGCGTGAAGGGGTTGAGGTCTATCTGTATCGACCTTGCCGACGGGCCTTTGTCAATGAGTATGTCAATGCGGTAGTCCTCCATTGCCGAGTAGAGGTACTCCTCCACAATGGGCGACAGGCGGTGTATCTCGTCAATGAACAGGACGTCATTGGGTTCAAGCGATGTGAGGATGCCGGCAAGGTCGCCCGGCTTGTCGAGCACCGGACCCGATGTCACTTTGAAACCTACGCCCAATTCGTTGGCTATGATGTTGCTCAATGTGGTCTTTCCCAATCCCGGAGGACCGTGAAGCAGAACGTGGTCGAGTGACTCGCCACGCATCTTTGCAGCCTGTACAAAAATCCTCAGGTTGCTTACAATCTTCTCCTGTCCGTTGAAGTCGGGGAAAGAGAGCGGCCTCAGGGAATTCTCGAACTCCTTGTCGCTGTTCTTGCCGCGTATGTTGAAATCTCCACCCATATTTAGAAGTTGTTTGAATTTCTAAAAAAATAAATCTTATAGGAGCTGAATGTTTCGCCGTTTTTTATGTTCAAGAATGTCTGTTTCTTTCTTTTTTGCGGTTACATAGCCCGCTGTGACTACGTCCAACTGCCTTGCGCTCGGCAAAGTAAATGAATTTC
>JAZTXR010000102.1:0-3159 GCA_045636545.1 Bacteroidaceae bacterium | reverse complement strand
CACCTGCCTGCCGAGGATTGCAAATATGCAATTTCTTTGCTTACGTATAATCAGCTTGCAACGGAAGAGAAGTCTGTAAATGATACCATAATATCGGCAGCAATGGAGGGGCTTGAAGATTTCGCTCCTGCACAGGTGATTGTTGAACAGAACAATTATCTCCGTCGCTTGGAAGCCGGAGAACTCGAAGTCAGGTATTTGCGTAATCATGCCGACCTTACTCCTGAGACACTTGTTGCCGATTCATTGCTTGCAACAATTCTTGAGCCACATCGCGGGAAGGTAGTATATGTCGATTTTTGGGGTTCGTGGTGCGGTCCTTGCAGGGAACAGCTGAAACATATGCAAGCGGTCAAGGATGAACTTAAAGGCAAGGATGTCGTCTATCTCTATTTTGCGAACAATACCCCCGAGGATGTCCGCCAGGTGATAGTAAAGAAACTGGGGCTTTACGGTGATAATATATTCCATTATAATCTCCCTTATGAGCAGCAAGAGTCTATTGAGCGACTGTTGGGGGTTACAAAGTTCCCTACATTCATGCTCTTTGACAAGAACGGTAAGTTGGTCAGTTCCGATGCTCCGTTCCCACAACATATTGATGCATTGATTAATGAAATAAATAAATGTCTGGAGTAATGGACAATTATGCGAAAATACAGATGAAAAAACTGATATTTACTCTTACTCTTGCATTCGCCACCGTTTGTGGCTTTGCACAGGAGAAAATTTGGGACAATGTTGTGACAGGCTACAGAACAAGCACTGTCTTTGATGTAAACAAAGTGTGGTTTTATCCCGACAGGACAGATGTACTCTTGCACGTTGAATTTCCCGCAGGTCGTCAGGCGAGGATAGCACAGAGCACTACACTCAATGACGGTGTAAACAGTTATGCCTTGAAAGGCAATAGTTCGGGAGCGTACGACGGTGCGATGTGTGTGGAGTATGATGCTCCTTTTGTGGTTCCTGAAAGTGGAGAGTTTGATGTCTTGCTTTCGTTTGAGCCATTGCCTACAGGCACAGAACTCTTTACACTCAACGGTTACGATGGTTGGGTTGTGCAGAATATACGCAGTGCAGCTACCTTGCCGAGTGGAATAACCGACACCTATTGGCGTAACAATGCCACAGGCGATTGGCTCATTGGTTTTGCCCGCGAGCATGTTATCTACGATTCACGCTTTTGGGATATAAAGTCAATGACAGAGAAACGTGGTGGTTATACTCTCACCGTTGTCAATGGAGACGATGTGCTTGGCATAAAGGTGGGCAAGATGAAGAAAGGTACACGCACAATCAAAGTCGGCAGTTCAAAGGCTGTTAAGTGCAGCCCCATAACCACCGCCACATTGCCCGATTACCCTGTGAAGGACACTCGCGTGGGCATCAAGGACAACGGCTACCGAATGGGCGACAGCGTTACAATAATCGGCTGGCTAAAGGATATGCCTGCCGAGGCTTGGCAAAGAGGTGGCAAGGAGTTTGAGGTTTCTATTGAGAATATCATTTCCTGCGATGAAGAAAATTTCTATGCCCAATTGGATTCAATAGGCCGTTTTGTAATAAAAGTACCGGTGATGAACTCCACCGAGGCTTATCTCGATTGGCGAAGAAGCAAGGCTATTGTTGTCCTTGAACCGGGTGAGACATATCTGTTCCTTAATGATTTCACTACAGGCCAGCAACTTTTTATGGGCAGTGATGTCCGCTTGCAGAATGAAATGCTTGGATATCCTTTCGAGTGGTTCTCAACACCGAAATTCAAGAAAGAGGCAAGCCACGTAGAGACAATTGTGTATCTCGAGGGAATAAAATCGGAACTTGGAAGTTTTTGCAACGGGGTGGTTGAGTACACAAAGGAGCACCCGAACCTATCAAGCCGTTGTGTGGATTTTGTCAATGGTTACTACCGGACAGGTGCCTGTAGTGAACTTATGCAGGCGAGGTTTGCCTTCAAGTCTTTTATACCACCAAGGGAGTTTATGGATTATGTCGATAGTTTTTGGAATCATAGTAATTTGCATAGCTATACAATTTACAGGGATTTTCCAAGATTGATGACTGATTATCTTGATGTTTGTGCCGATGAATTCGACGACAAACGCAGCTTTGCTACTATACTGCAAAAGTTGGTTGCGACAGGTTCGATAACCCTTTCGGAAAAAGAGAAATCTGTCCTGGAGATATATGATAGGGAGACCGAATGGATGCGCACTGAAATTGAATCTGCAACGTCTGATGGAGAAAGGCAAAGATTAGCAGCCGAATTCAATAGCGGAGAGTTTATGACTGTTATGAACGGACTCCTTGCCCGTGTAAACGATGAATTGATGCTTGAAACGATTTGTAATGAGACATTGCAGATGCTCGGTGAAACAACTCTCGATTCTGCTGTTTGTGATATTTACAAGGCAAAGCGTTTGTACGAATATATGGACAATAGACGTAAGCCTCTTACTACTGCCGCAGTAGAGTGGATGGAGGAAAATGTAAAAATGCACGCAGCAAAGGCATTTGTTCTCGAACTACACGAAAAGTACCTTGCAATAATGAACAGGGAGATGTCATCGGATGCCAACCTTATGTCATCGAAAGATGTTGCCGATATGAGTGACGGCGAGAAAATCCTTCGCAAGCTCGTTGAGCCATACAAAGGCAAGATTATACTCATTGATGTTTGGGGCACTTGGTGCAGCCCTTGCCGTCAGGCTCTTTCACACAGCAAAGAGCTTTACAATAGAATGGCACAGTATGATATAGTGTTCCTTTACCTTGCCAACCGCAGTGATGACGAGAGTTGGAAGAATGTCATCAAGGAGTACAATGTCACAGGCGAGAATGTTGTGCATTATAACCTGCCCGATGAGCAGCAAAGTGCAGTCGAGAGTTTCCTTAAAGTAAACCAATACCCGACCTACAGGCTAATAGACCGCAACGGCAACCTGCTCGATGTCAATGCCGATCCAAGAGACTTTGATGCGTTTGAGAGTTTGCTGAAGATGATACAATAAATATAGCAATAATATAGATGTTGACCCAGCAATGTCATTTTTCGGGCAAGCCCTCAACAGCACGTCCGACAGAGACAATGTTGCGAGTAAGTGAGTGCAGAATCAAGTTTACTTGAATTATGCCGAGCGTGAGCAACTTCACTAA
>JAZTXR010000101.1:0-8012 GCA_045636545.1 Bacteroidaceae bacterium | reverse complement strand
CCACAAATGCTTTTGCTGAAAGCTTCAATGCTAAAATCAAAGCGTTCAGAGCGCAACTCAGAGGTGTTACTGATTTGAAATTTTTCTTATACAGACTAACCAAACTTTTTGCATAGCCCCCTAGACTTTGCAGGTGAGCCTTTCAGGCTCACCTGCAAAAGTTGGGGGAGTTTAAGAATTTTTGTATGAAGTCCTCAACCTTTAATATCCTTCTACATTTTCTTCAAGTCTTTCTTTCTGTACTTTTTTGAAAAAGTACCAAAAACGTGGGCAGTCGTGTACAGCATTCGATGCTTCCTTTGTTCAAGAGTCGCTATGCGACATCTTTCAGTCGGTGCGCATCTCGTCGTTCGCTGCTTGTCGCAATGCTTGGGGCGGCAAGAACTCGCGATGCTCAAACATCATGCCACCTTTTCCAAGCATTGCTCGACTGCTCTCTGTGCCTCCCAGCGCTGCCCGTTAAATAAGTTACTTGCGCTCGCCGCAAAATGGGGCACCCGTATACCTTATTATATAATAAAAGATTTAGAAGCCGCTCAAGAAGCGACACTGCGCCCGTTTTTATGGATTAAAAAAATACAAGAAAGGGAAACCCCTACCCACAATAGGACAACCCCCTGCAACGATTAGGAATAATCAATTGCAGGGGGATTTTTGTGCCACTACCTTTGCTACAGAAACAAACGACAAAAGTTTCAAAACAACAGGTTTAACATTAAAATTCAAGAAGCTATGAAAAAGATGATGATTTTTGCAGTGATGATGAGCATGATGCTTATGCCTGCACAGATGATGGCAAAGAACGACAAGAACGCGAAGCCTAAAGTAGAAAACAGAGTGGAGAACAGAAAAGAGAAGGAGAAGAAAGAGGACAATTTCAAGGAGAAGAGGAATGATGACAAGAAGTTCGACAACAAGAAAGATGACAAGAAGTTCAAGGATAACAGGAAGAACGATTTCAAAAAGAAGCCAAAGAAGCCACAGGCTCAAATTGTAAAGCGCCCAAATCCCCGTCCAAAGCCACAGGCAAATGTTCAGGTAAAGGTAATAAATGAAGTGAACCCCGTTAACGCAATAGCAGCAGTTGTTGGCCTGGCAGCATTGGTAGCACTGGCTGCAAACTAAGCAACGACTATTAGAGACAATGAGAATAAGAAAAAAGTTGACACAAAAAACTTACAACCATGAAAAAGATGATGATTATTGCAGTGATGATGAGCGCAATGCTCATGCCTGCGCAGATGATGGCAAAGGAGAACAGGAATGCCAGGCCGAGAGTAGAGAACAGGGTAAAGAAAAACGAAAAGAGAGCACCGAAGATAAAATTTGACAATGCACGTCCGGGCAAGCCCGACAGGAAGTTCGACAACAGGAACAAAGGCAGGAAGCCAATGCCGCCGGTGGCAATGAGACCGCGCAAGCCTATGCCCAGACCAATGCCACGCCAAAGACCTGTGCCCCCACCACCCCCTGCATACCACAACCACTGTTGCGGAAACAGTGTAGTGGAGACCGCAGCAACAATCATTGGCCTTGCAGCACTGGTATCAGCAATAGCCGACTAATAAGCAATAATAATGAAATTGAAAAACAAAGCAAATAGCACTTACATACTTACAACTGATTAGGAAAACTGCAGGGGAGAACGACAGCTTAAAACGTTCTCCCCTGTTTTGCACTGCATGCACAGAGCAATAAAGATAATACAATTCAATATGGTCTATCCAACTCAAAGATTTATGGACAGTGCAAAGGTAGCCACTAACAAGCCGCAACACAATAACAAATTGTTATGAAAGTGAGTGGCGCGTGTAACAACATTTGTCCATTATGCAGGCCATTAGTTATAAATAACTAAAAAAAGAGTATTTTGGGCAAATATAGCTATTGTCAATGTTGCAAAAGAGAGTTATTTTTGCATTAAAATGCAAAAATAACCGCAGGGCGGGATGCTCTTTTACAATGAGCGAACCTGCCTGCAGACGAAGAGAGAAGAAAGATGAAACTGTCGGAGCTGAAAAATGGAGAGACTGCGGTCATCGTGCGCCTGTCGGGGCACGGTGGTTTCCGCAAACGCATAATGGAGATGGGATTCATTCGTGGCGAGAAGGTGACCTCGGTACTCGACTCGCCCATGCACGACCCCATCAAATACAACGTCATGGGCTACGAGGTGCTGTTGCGCCGTAACGAGGCTGCAATGATTGAGGTGCTGCCCGAGGAGGATGCCAAGCGTGAGATGGCACCCGCACCCACCTACAACTGCATACCGATGTGCGAGAGCTGCGCGGGATGCAGCGGACAGTGCAGCACAAGCTACCGCAACTCGACCGAGAGGCGCAACGTCATAAACGTCGCGCTGGTAGGCAACCCCAACAGCGGCAAGACATCGATATTCAACGCGCTTGCCAACAAGAACGAGCACGTGGGCAACTACAGCGGCGTGACGGTGGATGCCAAGACCGGCAGTTTCAACTACAAGGGCTACCGCATAAACCTCACCGACCTGCCGGGAACATACTCCATTGCGGCATACTCGCCCGAGGAGATTTATGTGCGCCGCCACCTCTATGAGCAGATGCCCGACATTATCATAAACTCGGTTGTGGCATCGAACCTTGAGCGCAACCTCTATCTCACCACCGAACTCATTGACATGAACATACGCTCGGTTGTGGCGCTGAACATGTATGACGAGCTGCTGGCAAAGGGTGCCGAGGTAGACTATCACCATCTGGGCGCAATGATGGGCATTCCAATGATACCCACCGTGGCGCGCAACAACAAGGGACTCGACAAGCTGCTCGACACGGTGATTGAGCTTTTTGAGGGAAAGAACAACACCATACGCCACATACACATAAACTATGGCAGCATCATCGAGGAGCAGATTGCGCCAATCTCGGCAGCCATGCACAAGGCCGATGACCTGCCGCAGCAGTTCCCGGTGCGCTACTGGGCACTGAAGCTGCTCGAGAATGACAAGGAGGCACTGCGCGACCTCGACAACTGTCTCGAGGTGGAGAGATGGAAGGCACTGGCCGAAGAGGGTGCAAGGAAGATACAGTCGCAGATGGGCGTGGATGCCGAAACGGCGATAAACGGAGCAAAGTATGGTTTCATCAACGGCGCGCTGCAGGAGACATACAAGCCCGGGGCCAAGGATACCAACAAGCACACCAACCGCATTGACCGCCTTGTTGCCAACCGCTGGCTGGGATTTCCCATCTTCCTGCTTGTCATGTGGGCCATGTTCAGCTCGGTGTTCCTGTTGGGCGCCTACCCACAGGAGTGGATTGAGAGGCTCTTCACCTGGTTCGGCGAGTGTGTGACGGCAATAATACCGCAAGGCGCCATACAGGATTTGCTTGTCAACGGAATAATAAGCGGCATTGGCAGTGTGGCCGTGTTCATACCGCAGATTCTGATACTCTATCTCTTCATCTCGCTGATGGAGGATTCGGGATACATGGCACGCGCGGCATTCATCATGGACAAGCTGATGCACAAGATGGGACTGCACGGCAAGTCATTCATCCCCATGCTGATGGGCTTTGGCTGCAACGTGCCGGCGATAATGGCAACGCGCACCATAGAGAGCCGCAGCAGCCGCATAATAACGGTGCTCATCACGCCATTCATGTCGTGCAGCGCCCGCCTGCCGGTACTCATTCTTTTTGCCGGAGCATTCTTCCCCGACCACGCGGCATTGGTACTCATGGGGCTATATATGCTTGGTGTTGCCGTTGCCATAGTGACAGCCCGCCTGCTCAGGATTGCCAAATTCCACAAGGACGAGACACCGTTCGTGATGGAGCTGCCCCCCTACCGCTGGCCCACGCTGCGTGCCACACTGCGCCACATGTGGGAGAAATGCGCACAGTACATTAAGAAGATTGGTACTGTGATTCTGCTCTCTACCGTTGTCATCTGGTTCCTGAGCTACTACCCGAGACCCGATGAAGGTGAAAGCGGAAAGCTCGCGCAAATGAGCGAAACGGAAAGCTCGCTTTCCAGTTTTACAGCGAATGCAGCCGAGGTTCAATCACACGAAGTGGGATTAAAGGTGAAAGCGGAAAGCGGAAAGCTCGTGCAAATGAGCGAAGCGGAAAACTTTGAGCAGGTTGCAGCAGAGGAAACAATAAGCGGCATCAACGGGAACTCTTTCATCGCAATGTTGGGACATGCAGTTGAGCCGGTGCTTGCACCAATAGGCTTGAACTGGCGTTCCGGTATTGCCATAATAACCAGCATACCGGCCAAGGAGCTTGTTGTGAGCACACTGGGAGTGCTCTACAGCAGCGACTCGGAAGAGAGCATAACACAGGATTTGAAGAATTCGGGCGACTTCACGCCACGCTCGGCAGCATCGTTCCTTGTGTTCATCCTGCTGTTCTTCCCCTGCATTGACACCGTTGCAGCCATAGCCAACGAGACCGGCAACAAGAAGTGGGCAATCTTTTCAATAATATACAACACCACCGTCGCATGGGCAATTGCGTTTGTGGTATACACCATTGGTGGGTTATTATAATTCAATCATAAAACAACGACAGAATAATATGAACACAACAACATACAACAGCCGCATGAAGATGGCCGACCTTGTCGCAAGCGACATAAGCCTGCTGTCGATACTGCAACGCCTGGAGATAAGGTTAGGGTTCGGCGAAGCCACGGTTGCCGAGGTGTGCGCACGGCACAGCATCTCGGCCGAACTGTTCCTGATGATATGCAACATCTACTCTTTCCGCGAATATGAGCCGCAGATTGAGACACTCACGGGCGAGGACATAAGGAGCATAACAATGTACCTGCGCGCATCGCACAGATACTACCGCACGATATGCTTCCCCGCACTGCACGACAACATACACCGCATGGTAAAGGAGCTTGACGAGATAAGCCGCAGGCTGATTGACAAGTTCTATGACGATTATGACAGCGAGGTAAGCAACCATTTCCAGTACGAGGAGGAGGTTGTGTTCCCCTACATCGAGAGACTGCTCAACAACAGCGGCAACGGCAACGGCGAGTACAGGATTTCACTGTTCGGGCACAGCCACGGCAACGTCAACGAGAAGCTCAACGACCTGAGCAACATTATAATAAAGTACCTCAACGGGGAGTATGCATCGCAATTGAGATTCGAGATTCTTGCCGAGATAAACAGCATTGGCAACGACCTGCTGAAACACTCCGACATTGAAAACAAGCTGCTTGTTCCGCTGGTTGAAAAAATAGAGAAGCACTATGAAGAGGGAAGGTAAATACAACGTCGTGCTCATCGAACCGTCGGAGATTATAGCCACCGGCATTGCGGCCATAATAAACGGCAACCCGCAGTTCAATGTCGCACAGACATTCAGCGACCCGTCGTACTACAACCCGGGCAACAGCGACATTGACATTGTCATAATAAACCCCACGGTTGTGGACTACAACGACAGGCTCGACATACGCTCTTGGCTGGGAGCAGGCAACACGGCACTTGTGGCACTCACACACAGCAACTACGAGGAGAGCGTTCTGCGCCAGTATGACGAGTGCATAGGCATATATGACAACACCGCACGCATAATACAGAAGCTGAAGAACGCCATCGAAGAGAAGAGCAAGAACCCAAAGAGCGAACTCAACGAACTGTCGTCGCGCGAAAAGGACATCCTTGCAGCCGTTGCATTGGGAAAGACCAACAAGGAGATTGCCGACGAGTTCAACATATCGGTTTACACAGTAATTTCGCACCGCCGTAACATTTCGCAGAAACTGGGCATAAACTCCATCCCCGGCCTCACCGTCTATGCGATAATGAACAAGCTGGTAGATATTTCAGACTTTAATTGAACATAACCTTTATGGCCGAAGAACTTCACATAGCACAGGGTAGCAAGGAGGAGAGATATGCCTTGTTGTACAAACAGATTGCAGCCGTCACGGAAAACGAGAGCGACACCATTGCCAACATGGCAAACGTAGCGGCAATGATACACGCCACATTCGGGTTCTGGTGGACAGGGTTCTACCGCGTGGTCGGTCAAGAGCTTGTGCTGGGGCCTTTCCAGGGACCGCTTGCCTGCAGCCGCATAGCATACGGCCGCGGAGTGTGCGGCACTGCGTGGAAGGAGCAGCGCACACAGCTGGTACCCGACGTGGAGCAGTTCCCCGGACACATCGCCTGCAGCAGTGCATCGAAGAGCGAGATTGTAGTGCCGCTGTTCGGCACCGATGGCAATGTCACCGCCGTGCTCGACATCGACAGCGAACACCTTGCCACCTTCGACAATACCGACAGGCTGTGGCTTGAAAGGATTGTGGAGATTTTATAAGAAAAAGTGAGTGAAACCTTCTTCACTCACTTTTTCTTCAACGTCTTATAGGACAGAATATGTATTGTCACGCCTGTTGCAATGGCAATGAACACCGCACTCATCCACCACTCCCTGGCAACAAAGAATGCACAATAGAGCAATGTCACCCACACCATTGTCACCGAAACAATCTTCACGCGCAGCGGCAAGGCCTTGTGCTCCCTGAAGTTCCTTATGTATGCCCCCAGGTGCTTGTGCGACATGAGCCACTCATACAACCGCTGCGAACTGCGCATATACAATGCCGCCGACAGCAGCAGGAACGGCGTGGTTGGCAGAACAGGTAGGAAAATACCCATTATGCCCAACACAAGCGACACGCTTCCCAGGATTGCCAATAGAAATCTCATTGTTCTGTAATTGTGGCGCTAAGGTACAAAAAATATCCAACAGCATAAAACCAATGAATACGGCTGTAGATATTTTTTCTTGATAAAAATGTTTTTTATTTGTTTTTTATTCGTACATTGCAGTCGATAAAAGAAACATTGTCAAACCTTAAACTCCACTACTATGAAAAAGTTCATGTTTCTAATCGCCGTCATCTTATTTTTAGGAGTCAATACAAGCTACGCACAAGTGAGAAAGACAGGACCCGATGCCGGGCCACTTGTAGGAATGTGGCAATATGTCGAGGAGGTTACGACAGCAGAAGGCGGAAAGGCCTACGTTGGCAAGCAGATTTTCAAGACAATTACTGACGAGAACAAATATTTCGTAATCCTTGGAGTGAACATACCAATCAAGGAGGCCAATTGGGAAGAGAGCAAGACAAGCACGCTTGCATTCATTACCCAAGAGGGGGAGATTGAGATGAAAGAGGACAACACCTACCTCGAATACATCAACAAACACCACCTCGACAACAGCCTGAACAACACCATCTCGAACCTTCGCTACAGGTTCAGCGAGGAGAACAAGAATATCCTTTACGTTGAGTATAACCTGTACGGGACAGACTATGACGATTGGGTAAGCGAAATCTGGTTGCGCGTTATTCCATTCGGAGCAAAATAGTGTGAAATATCATCACTGCCGAGGGTGACCCACTTCTTTAAGGGTTGCCCTCGGTTTAATTTTGCCGAAGCGTAGAATCCTACATACACGCCTTTTAGACCTAAAAGCCCTTGCTGCGCTTTAGGGTATTATATGTAAAAAAGGGCGAACACACCGGTTCGCCCTTTCTATGTACGCGAAGTCAATTCGCGTTGTTGTTACAGGTTAATCACTTAACCAAAACCTTTCGCTTCGCGCAACTGCTTCGCGCTCGGCAATGCTTGATTAAGCAAGCTTATCAATCATTGCTCTCACTTAACCAAAACCTTTTTACCGTTGATTATATACAAGCCCTTGCTTGGGTTCTCAACTGCACGGCCGCTGAGGTCATAGATAGCTTTTACCTCTCCGCTTTCACCTTTCACATTTTCAATGCCTGTGATGCCACCGAAGTCGAAACGGTAACCGTTGCTCAACTGGCCACCGGCAGAGGTATCCCACTCCTCGTCATAAACACCCAAATTGTTGCTATCCAACAACAGATATGCCTTGTTTGCGTTGTTGAGGAAGCTGTGGCCTGTAAGCTCGGCACGGTACATGCCTACCTCGCCGTCTACCATTGAAAGCACGTATGCTGCCTTGCCC
>JAZTXR010000100.1:0-7348 GCA_045636545.1 Bacteroidaceae bacterium | reverse complement strand
AGAATGTAACAGGTAGCGACACTGAGGGTAGCGCAACTATCAAGTACGCTTACGATGGCGAGTATTCAATTACTCTTACACTTTCTAACTCTCACGGTAGCGACAGCCGTACATTCCAGGTAATCACAGTAGGCGATCCTAGAGGTATTGAGAATGTAGATGTTGCAGAGGTCGCTACATACGTTGTTGACGGTGCTGCTATTGTCAGCTTCACAGAGGCTGGCAACTACAACGTAAGCGTCTACACAACAGCTGGTCAGATGGTTGCCGGTAAGAATGCAACAATTGAGGCCGGCCAGAATGTACAGGTTGCTCTCGGAGCAAAGGGTACATACGTTCTCGTTGTTGAGAAGGACGGTAAGGTTGTACGCTGCGTGAAGTTGCTCAACAAGTAATAAGAACCGACTCCCTTAATCAAAGGGAAGCAAATAATAAGAAGGTCGTGGACTTTGATGTCCACGACCTTTGTTTTTTATGTACAAATCACTAACTTCGCAACAAATTAGCTGAATATGCAAAAGATAAATACACGACACGGGTTGCTTGCCCTTTCACCAATAATTGTACTGCTCACAATATACCTTGCCGGTTCAATAATTGCGGGGGATTTCTACAAGATACCAATAACCATGGCATTCATTGTGGCATCAATCTATGCCGTTGCCATCACACGCGGCTCATCGCTCGACGAGCGCATAGAGAACTTCTCAAAAGGTGCAGCCAACCCGCGCATAATGTATATGATATGGATATTCGTACTTGCCGGGGCATTTGCAGCAATAGCAAAGGCAATGGGTGCTGTTGATGCCACGGTGCAGCTCACGCTCAACCTCATCCCGAGCAACTACCTGCCGGCAGGAATATTCATTGCGGCCTGTTTCATTTCACTATCCATTGGAACATCCGTGGGCACCATTGTTGCACTGACACCCGTTGTCACAGCCCTTGCTGCACAGTTGGACTGCGACACGGCTTGGCTTGTGGCCATTGTGGTGGGTGGTTCATTCTTTGGCGACAACCTCTCGTTCATATCGGACACCACCATTGCCGCCACACAGACACAAGGCTGTTCAATGCGCAGCAAGTTCCGCACCAACATAAGACTTGTGATGCCGGCAGCAATTGCCACACTATTGCTTTATGCATTCAGCGGCAACGGAATCGAAGAGATTGAAACAACAGCCATCACAATAAGCGATGCCTTGAAGTGCATCCCCTACCTCACTGTCATCATTTGCGCCCTTTGCGGCATGAATGTGCTGTTGGTGCTCATAACAGGTATTGTCATCGCGGGAGGGATGGGACTTGTGTTCGGCACCATTGACGGCATAAGCATATTCACGGAGATGGGCAGCGGCATTATGGGAATGACCGAGCTTATTATTGTGACAATGCTTGCCGGGGGACTGCTGGAGATAGTGCGCATAAACGGCGGCATTGACTACCTTATACGCATTGTAACCCTGCGCATGCGCACAAGGCGTGCAGCCGAGTTTGCAATAAGCGCATTGACTGCACTTGCCAATATATGCACGGCCAACAACACCATTGCCATATTGACCGTGGGCGACATTTCGCGCGACATATCAAAGAAGTTCGGTATACAGCCGCGCCGCGCCGCGAGCCTCATGGACACAACATCGTGTTTTGTGCAGGGAGTGATACCCTACGGTGCACAGCTGCTCATTGCATCGGGCCTGGCAAAGGTATCGCCGTTGGAGATAATTCCAAGCCTCTACTACCCCGTATGCATTGGGGTGATGATTGTGGTTTCTATCCTTGTAAAGAGAAAGGCGGTATAAGAGAAGAATCGCCAAGTAAAAGGAACGACATCAAATACCCAAACCATCATTTCCTAACCGTCTATGTCATTCTGAGCAAAGCGAAAAATCTTGACATCGGTAATAAAACAAGAAGAATCGCGGGACTTTCTTTACAGAAAATCCCGCGATTCAATCTTTCTTGTCGCAGATTATCTACGCAAGCCGAGCTTAGCTACGATAGCACGGTAGCGGTTGATGTCACGCTCCTTGAGATAGTTAAGGAGTGAACGACGCTTACCTACCAACATTGTCAAAGCTCTCTGTGTGCTATAATCCTTACGGTTAGCCTTGAGGTGCTCCGTCAAATGTGCAATACGGTATGAGAACAATGCAATCTGGCTCTCAGCTGAACCAGTATCGGTGTTAGACGTTCCGTATGTGCCAAAGATCTCTTTCTTTTTCTCTGAATCCAAATACATAATTTGAAGTTTTAAAAGGTTAAAAAATATCTTTTGGCCGACAAATGAATGCGCCCCGGGCGCACTATGTTGCCAACGCGGGTGCAAAGATACAACTATTTTCCGTAACAGCAATCGCTTTTCGGCATTTTTTTACAGCATACACACATTATATAGTCAAGAACAGCCTCTCCATCAATTAATTATATATAAAGAGCAGGGAAATGGCCATTTTCTTGCTATTTTTATGTAACTTTGCAGTCGCTCAGCGACTGCTCAACCACAGAGCATGCAGCACCTGAAACAAACAAAAGGAAACAGAAACATATATGCAGAACATTCGTAACATTGCAATCATCGCGCACGTAGACCACGGCAAGACAACCCTCGTTGACAAGATGATGTTGGCAGGCAACCTGCTAAAGGAGCAGGACAATGACAAACTCACACTCGACAACAACGAGCTTGAGCGCGAGAGAGGTATAACAATCCTTTCAAAGAACGTATCAATCCAGTACAAGGATACCAAAATAAACATCATTGACACTCCGGGACACAGCGACTTTGGTGGCGAGGTTGAGCGCGTGCTCAACATGGCCGACGGATGTATTCTGCTTGTGGATGCCTTTGAAGGCCCTATGCCACAGACACGTTTCGTGCTGCAGAAGGCATTGCAGATTGGTCTCAAGCCCATTGTTGTAGTGAACAAGGTAGACAAGCCCAACTGCCGCCCCGAGGAGGTTTATGAAATGGTCTTCGACCTTATGTTCTCACTTGAGGCAACCGAGGAGCAGCTCGACTTTCCCGTACTCTATGGCAGCGCAAAGAACAACTGGATGAGCACCGACTGGCGCAACGAGACAAGCGACCTCACCGCCCTGCTCGATGCAATCCTTGAGCACATACCCGCACCCAAGAAGCTGGAGGGTACACCACAGATGCTCATCACCTCGCTCGACTACTCACCCTACACAGGACGTATTGCCGTGGGACGTGTGCACCGCGGAACACTCACCGAGGGCGCAAACGTGACACTCGTGAACCGCAACGGCGAGCAGAGCAAGATGAAGATTAAGGAGCTGCACACCTTTGAGGGACTTGGCCGCCACAAGACCGAGAGCGTTTCGTCGGGTGACATCTGCGCAATCGTGGGATTGGAAAAGTTCGAGATTGGCGACACCATCTGCGATTTTGAGAACCCCGAGGCATTGCCACCAATCGCAATCGACGAGCCTACGATGAGTATGCTCTTCACCATAAACGACTCGCCATTCTTTGGCAAGGAGGGCAAGTTAGTGACATCGCGCCACATACAGGAGCGCCTTGACAAGGAGCTGGACAAGAACCTTGCACTGCGCGTGAAGAAAGACCCCGAGGAGGATGCATGGACAGTGTTCGGCCGCGGCGTACTGCACCTTTCTGTACTCATCGAGACCATGCGCCGCGAGGGCTATGAGCTGCAGGTGGGCCAGCCACAGGTCATCTACAAGGAGATTGACGGCGTGAAGCACGAACCAATAGAGGAGCTGACCGTCAACGTACCAACCGACTATTCAAGCAAAATAATCGATATGGTCACACGCCGCAAGGGCGAGATGCTCTCCATGGAGGCACAGGCCGACCGTGTGAACATCGAGTTCAACATACCCTCACGCGGTATCATAGGCCTGCGCACCAATGTGCTCACAGCATCGGCGGGCGAGGCCATCATGGCACACCGCTTCAAGGAGTACCAGCCATTCAAGGGCGAGATTGAGCGCCGCACAAACGGCTCACTGGTTGTAATGGAGAGCGGAACAGCCTTCGCATACGCCATAGACAAGCTGCAGGAGCGTGGCAAGTTCTTCATCAACCCTCAGGAGGATGTATACGCCGGTCAGGTTGTGGGTGAGCACATTCACGAGAATGACCTTGTCATCAACGTCACAAAGAGCAAGAAGCTCACAAACATGCGTGCAAGCGGCAGTGACGACAAGGCGCGCATTGTCCCACCAATCATATTCTCATTGGAGGAGGCATTGGAGTACATCAAGGAGGACGAGTACCTTGAGGTGACACCAAAGTCAATGCGCATGCGCAAGATTATTCTCGACGAACTTGAGCGCAAGCGCGCAAACAAACAGTAAGGCAAACCGGAAACAGATGAAAAGGCTGCCGACACTCATAGCACTGCTTTTGCTCCTTTTTTCCTGCAAAGAGAAAGAGGTACCCTGCTACACCATACAAGGCAGCGGGGTAAAGGCCGGCACAGTCTATCTATGGAGCAATGATAGGGAGCACAAGGAACTGCTGCAGGCAGAATGTGACAGCTGCTTCAGCATATCAGTATCGCTTGAGGACACCACAGCCCTAATGCTGGCACTGCCCGACGGGAAGACCATTCCCCTTTTCGCCATTCCCGGCACGACAGCCACCCTGCGCCCAGACACCATCCTGGAAAGCGGATGGAGCGTAGACGGCGGCGGCAGCATACAGGCGTTGCACGACAGCATATCACGCTTGATTGATGCAACCGTAAGTATGGGTAAAAGAAAAAAGGCAATAGAGGATTTTGCAAGAAAACACCCCTTGAGCGAAGTGAGCGTGGAATTGTTCCGCCGCTATATCATAGAGATTCCCGACTGCGACAACGACTACATACGCAAGGCCATCTCAAACCTCAGCGGCGCGATGCAGGACCACCACTACTTTGCAGCAATAAGCAAACAGCTTGAAAACAAGAACGGCAACGTCAAGCACCGTATGTTCCCCATCTTCAACTACACAACAATCGACGACAGGAATGTGAACCTCGGAACATACTCCGACAAGTACCTCCTGGTCAACGTGTGGGCAACATGGCACAGCGACAGCCACGAGCAGATAAAGAGATTGCGCGAACTGAAGGAGAAGGTACGGAGCGAGAACTTCAGCATTCTCAACATCTCGTTCGACAGCGACACAGCAGCGTGGAACAACACAATACGCAATGACAGCATCATAGGCGACAATGTCATTGACCGCAAAGGAATGGCAAGCGACGTGCTGGAATCGTTCAACATAACATCGTTGCCCTATTCGGTAATCGTCACCCCCTACAAGCGCATTGCCGAATACAATGTCAAGCTCGACAGCCTCACGGCAATGAAGATTGACTCCCTGACACACAGGCACGATACCAGGAACGAGAAGAAAGGCAACAACAAGAAGAAAAACAAGAAATAGACCCACACCATGCTCGTAAAGGTTCTTGCAGCAGCCATACAAGGCATTAATGCAACACTTGTCACCATTGAGGTCAATGCGTTGCGAGGAATAAAGTTCTACCTGGTAGGACTGCCCGACAATGCAGTCAAGGAGAGCCAGCAGCGAATAAACTCGGCATTCCACCACAATGGCTTGCGCTTTCCAAGCAAACAGATTATTGTGAACATGGCACCCGCCGACATCAGGAAAGAGGGTTCGGCATACGACCTCCCCATCGCCATCGGCATCCTTGCCGCCGACGAAGCCGTCTCAACGGCAAAACTGGACCGCTACCTGATAATGGGAGAACTGGGTCTCGACGGCAAAATCCTGCCCATCAAAGGTGCATTGCCGATAACAATAAAGGCAAAGGAATTGGGCTACGAAGGTATAATCCTGCCCGCCGGCAACGCAGCCGAGGCCGCTGTCGTGAACGGCATAACCGTCTATGGAGCCGACAACCTTGCCCAGGTGCTGCAGTTTCTTGACGACAAGGAGGGGATTCCACCATATAGGGTTGACATTGAGAACGATTTCTACTCAAGACAGAGTTCTTTCCCATTCGATTTCAGCGAGGTTCGCGGACAGGAGAGCGTGAAGCGCGCCTTTGAGGTAGCAGCTGCAGGCGGCCACAACTTGATTATGGTAGGCCCTCCGGGAAGCGGCAAATCCATGATGGCTAAACGCTTACCATCCATCCTGCCACCGCTCACGCTCGAAGAGAGCCTTGAAACCACAAAGATACACTCGGTGAGCGGAATGATACCCGACGGCATATCACTCATAACCCAGCGCCCATTCCGCAGCCCGCACCACACCATCTCGTCGGTAGCACTATGCGGTGGTGGAGCAAACCCCAAGCCGGGCGAAATTTCACTGGCACACAACGGTGTGCTGTTCCTCGACGAGCTGCCCGAGTTCAGCCGCGATGTGCTCGAAGTGATGCGCCAGCCACTTGAAGACCGCAAGATTTGCGTGGCACGCGCCAACTACAAGGTGGAGTACCCCGCCGGAGTGATGTTCATAGCATCTATGAACCCCTGCCCTTGTGGTTATTACAACCACCCTACCAAGGCCTGCACATGCAGCCCTGGACAGGTTCAGCGCTACCTTAACAAGATAAGCGGCCCTTTGCTCGACCGCATCGACCTGCAGATAGAGATTACCCCCGTACCGTTTGAAGAAATCTCGAAAACCGCACCCGGAGAGCCAAGCGCAGCAATACGTGAGCGCGTAGTAGCCGCCCGCAAGATACAGGAAGAGCGATACAAGAACGAGAAGGGCATCTACTGCAACGCACAGATGACACCCAAACTCATTGCAAAATATGCAGTACTCGACGAGACAAGCCTTGCCATGCTGAAGACCGCAATGACAAGGTTCGACCTATCGGCACGCGCATACGACCGCATACTGAAGGTCGCACGCACCATAGCCGACCTTGACGGCAGCGAGAACATCCAGTTCCAACACATTGCCGAGGCCATAGGCTACCGCAACCTCGACAGAGGAAATTGGGGAACTTAATAAGGTGAAAGGTGAAAACTTGTGCCAGCGAGCAAAACATAAAGCTTGCTTTGATGTTTTACAGCGAGCGCAGCCAAGTTTCAAGCGCACGAAAGTGCGGTTAAAGATGAAAGGTAGTTACTATGTTTGCATTCGTTCAATACCGTTGCTCGTCGGGACGGGTGGTCCCGCCCCTTGCCGCAGGGCGCTCCCCGACCGATGAGATAAAAAAATAGGCGTATAATAATTGGTTTCTTATCTTTGAATAAAGATATATAAAAATCCAAACCCCAATTATATATACACCTATGAAACAAAGTAACAAAATTAATTTCAAAGGACAAAATATCTACATAGGTATTGACGTTCATTTAAAAAGTTGGCATGTGACAATTA
>JAZTXR010000099.1:0-78263 GCA_045636545.1 Bacteroidaceae bacterium | reverse complement strand
TAAAATATCTTCAAATTATTGACGGTTCGTTTTTCGTTCCTTACGCTTCTTGCCTAATCAAAAAAACTAAGCAAGGTTGTACTGCTTGTCTGTAATGGAATGTTGTCAAGGATCTATCTTTACCCCCGGTCATCAGCGCGTCGCCGCGTTGCTTCCCGAAAGCGAGTGCAAAGGTAGAGCTTTTTTCTGAACCTGCAAACAAATCAAGAAGTTTTTTGTTTAAAAAGCGAGAAAAAATTAATTACGCATCAAAAAACTGCGCAATTTTGATAATTTCTTGCCAAAAACATTAAAAACCACCCTAAACATCAGGGTCATTCTATTTACAAAAGTTCAGCCGCCGAACATTGAAGTTGCAGACGTTTGCTTTACTGTTGCCCGACTAAGGTATGCACTTTTTCATTACAAACAAAACTTTCCCGTCTTTTTTTTCGAAAAACTGCAAAATTCTTCATTTTAAACAAAATTTGAGCAGTTTTTAAAGTTAAGCACACAGACAAGGGAGAAAAAGTTTTTTTCATAAATGAAAGACCGACAAAGACAGCACGTGCCCACGTATGTTTGAAACAATATAGAACCCAAAACAGAACTATGCAAAAAGAGATTTCTCGCATTCGCTCGAAATGACACTCTGAACCAAAAGCAAAAAGCAAAGCCCCGCTCTGCAAAGCAAAACGGGACTTTATATATTATAAAAAATATACACCGCGAGCATCACTCTACCAGCACCGCCTTAACGGGATTCAGCCCAGACGGGATTGTGTGCACGAGCATGCCGTCTGTGTCATACAGATAAGTATCGCCATCGTTGATATAATCGGATGATGTGACACAAACGTATTCCCCGGCAGCGCAAACCTTATAAGGAACAGGCAAAGTCATCTCTTTTATCCAAGGAGAGTCGACCGCGCCGCTTTCCACATTGTATGAAAGATAGGTTATTGTAGCATTCCAATTGGCATCATAGCTTGAGAAGAAACCATAGAGTGTACCCGAAGAGTGACAGAATTCTGTCATATTTGAACAGCCGTCAACAACGGAGACTCCGCCATCGCGCGAAATATGCTGCAGGGTACCAGGGACATCTGCATAGTTTCCGTACGAACCGACAAAAACACCCTTGTCATAAGCCACCACAATTGCAGGATTGCAGGCAACTTCAAGTTTTTCAACCTCCTCAAATGCAGCAAGGTCAACCACTGAGACAGTCTTGTCATACCCGAGAGGCGTATTATAGTCCATTCCGCCCGAGTTGGCAACATAAAGAGCACCGTCATAAACAGCAAGCTGCTCGGGGTTACGGCCGACCTTCACCGTGGCATTAACCTCAAGAGCTGCGGTATCGATGCGAGCCACATTACCATCGTAATATGTCACATAGACCTTGTCGCCGGCAGCTGCAAGATAACGCGGCTGAGCCGCACACTTTATCTGCTTGAGGGATTTTGCATCGAGCGAAACAACTTCGATTGTTGACTCACCAGCTACAGCAATATACATTTTTGAGCCATAGACAACGATGTCGTTTGCAGTGTTTCCAAGAGCACGGCCGTTCTGCAGCTCAAAATAGTTCTGCACAGCGACTCCAGTAGTAAGGTCATACCTTGTCAACGAGGAGTTGCTACTTTTCCAGTCGCCCGAATTGAGCACATAACACACTGCGCCGCCCGCCTCGTCCTGCGGTGGGACATCAGGCACACTATTCTCATTCTCACAAGCTGCAAAAACAGCCACTGTCGCCAAAAGGAGAAGTTTCTTCAAAGTTTTTTTCATAGACTTATATATTTAGAAGTTAGTTAAAAGTCCACACGCGCAGAAAGCCTCCACTGAAAGCCGGGCATCGGATAATTCTTTATCACCTCGTATTGTTCGTTTGAAATGTTGAGCAAATCGGCCTGCAGGCGCAGCCCCACCCCACTGAATTTAAAACTGCGATTCAGCGACACGCCATGCTCAAAATACCCCTCCATAAGGTTACGCGCCGTGTTTTGCGGCAACATATAACGCTCGCCCACAGCAGAGAGCAGATAGGAGACATTGACTATCGGATTCTCAATCGAGAGGGTTAAAGAACCTGAGTGGCGCGGAGTATAAGGCAGCTGGTGGCGATAGTTCTTTGCCGAAGCATCGGTAACATCCACGGCATACTGGAACGAGTAATTCGCATCGAGTAGAATAGAGACTTTCTTTGCCAGCCCGACACAAAGTGATGCAGAGACGTCAGCACCCCAGATGTCGGCCTCGCCAAAATTCATCATTCGCCAAACATACATCGTGGGCAGGGCAACAATCTTGTCGCGGACATTATTATAATAACCATCGGCCGAAAGGGCAAGACTCCTCAGCAGTCCGCTACCGGCAAAATAGAACGTGGCACCCACATTGTATTGCGTTGCCTTCTCGGGTTTGAGTCCCACATTTCCAAGGCGCAGATAGTAGAGGTCGGCAAAAGTAGGCACACGACAGGCATCCTTGAACGAGGCGCGCAAATGCAGCATATCACTCTCAAAGGGTGATACCACAACTGCCAACGAGGGCGACAGACGGAAGAAAGGCGACATGCCCTCGCCCCGCTCAACCTCATCGGCAATATACGTTGCCAGCAGCGATGCTGTAAACCTGAAACGGCGCAACCCATACTCGGCAGAAGCCACAGCCCATGACGACATACGGCGCGGCGCCTTGCTGTCGACAAAGTTATTCTTGAGCATTGTATATGCAGCATCGGCAGCCATTGACACCTTGAGAGCCGACAGCGGAGAATACAAGGCGGCGAACGATGCATAACACTCGTTCTGAATGTTGACATCGACCTGCTCGCCCGATGCATAGTTGGCACTCACCTCACGGTAACGGGAATAGCTGTAATCGTATTTGAAGAGTGCCTGCACATCCCATACACTACCCAAAGATGCGGCGTATTTCGCCTGTGCAAAAACACTCCTGTTCCACAGCCGCTCACGGTTTTCCTTATTATAGAGATTCACAGCACCCGGCAGACCACGCTCCGAAAGATAGCAGTAGACTTTGGCATCGAGCCGCCCGGCACCCAGCCAGGCATCGGCATTGGCCTCAAGCGTGAAAGCATCGATGTCGCTGTCGCGCCGCCTCTCGCGGGTCGAAAGCCCCGCATTGACAAGAGTAAAGGGATACATACCGTCGCTGCGCAGATAATCACCATTAAAAGCCAAGCCCCAACGGCCAGCAGGCTTATAACGATGATAGATGGATGCTGAAGCATAGCCGAAAGAGCCGCCTTTAACACCGACATCAGTAACCGTCCTTGCCGGCAACATACTTTGCAATGCCAGAAGCGCCGATGCCGAACACTCGCGCGCACTGCGCAAAGCAGCAGCCCCCTGCCCCATAGCCAACGTCATGGCCGAGAGGTTATTCAAAGGGAAGCGCCCAACATCGACCACGCCACTCTGGGCATCGGTAACCACAACACCGTCATAGCTGACAGCCGTGTGTTTTGCCCCCATGCCGCGCACCGACACTGTTTTGAGACCACCGACACCGCCATAATCGCGCACACTGGCACCCGACATATACTTGAGTACATCGGGCAGACCCGCAAAGCCCAAACGATGCATGTCATCACGCGACACACGGCGCAGAGGCACAGCCGATGTCACGGCATCGGGCAACAGCGCATCTACCGCATCCACCTCGGGAAGGAGGCAATGCAACGTATCCTGCTGTTGAGCCGACAAAGCTGTAGCACAAAACAGCGTGCAACAAACAAAAAAGAGATAAAAAACCCTTAGCATATAAAGCATTTATAAAACCCTTACCCGGGGTTTTTATAAAACATAATGAAAATGGCAGGTTTTCTGACTTGTTCCCCTTGACACCTTCCCACCCACAAAGGAGCAGTGGCTATTGAACGCCAAGGACTCAACGAACTTACAGCTACGGGTATAGTTTCGGACTTGCACCGGATTCCCTTTTACTAACCGCCGCTGCGGAGCAACGGTTACACCATAATCGCTTGCGAAGATAGCAATATATTGTATAAAGGCAAAATTTCAGACACAAAAAATGGCGACACCCGTAAAAGCATCGCCATCTGTTGTATTATAAAGCTGCAATTATTCTGCCTCAGCAACTACAGTGAAAGGAACCTTAACGGCAACCTCCTTGTGCAACTTAACTGTCGCCTCATAAGAACCGATTTCCTTAACTGCAGAAACGAAGATAGTCTTGCGGTCGATCTCGAGACCGAGCTTTGCAAGCTCCTCGGCAATCTGGATAGCACCTACTGAACCGTAAACGGCACCTGTAGCGCTCACCTTTGTAGCGATTGTCAAAGAAACACCCTCGAACTTAGCTGCAAGAGCCTCAGCATCGGCCTTAATCTTAGCCAACTTGTGAGCGCGCTGGCGCAAGTTCTCGGCAAGTACCTTCTTTGCAGACTCGCTAGCGATAACTGCCTTGCCTGTAGGAATCAAATAATTACGGCCATAACCGTCCTTTACCTTAACGATATCGTCTTTGTAACCCAAGTTGATTACATCCTCTTTCAATATAAGCTCCATAATTATTCCTCCTATTATTTCATCATATCAGTAACAAAAGGCAGCAAAGCCAAGTGACGTGCACGCTTAACAGCCTGTGCAATACGGCGCTGGAACTTCAAAGAAGTACCTGTGATGCGACGTGGGAGAAGTTTACCCTGCTCGTTCAGGAACTTCTTCAAGAACTCGGGATCCTTGTAGTCGATATACTTAATACCGTTCTTCTTGAAACGGCAATATTTCTTCTTCTTGACATCCACTGTAGGAGGAGTCAAATATCTGATTTCTGAAGGTGTCTGTGCCATAATTAGTTCTCCTTATTACCTTTTAAATTTCTTCTCTTGGCAGCATACTCAGCAGCATACTTGTCCAACTTAACAACCAAAGAGCGAATAACGCGCTCGTCACGACGGTACTGCAACTCCAACTTTGAAATAACCTTAGGCTCTGCATTGAACTCGAACATTACATAGAAGCCAGTGGTCTTCTTCTCGATGGGGTAAGCAAGCTTCTTCAAACCCCAGTTCTCCTCATTGACAATCTCAGCACCTTCAGCAGTGAGAATGCCCT
Organism: Bacteroidaceae bacterium; assembly: GCA_045636545.1. Lineage (GTDB taxonomy): Bacteria > Bacteroidota > Bacteroidia > Bacteroidales > Bacteroidaceae > HGM04593. The sequence goes on along the minus strand of JAZTXR010000099.1, from coordinate 73,173 downwards.
TGAACTTCTCTACCGCTTCCTTCATCTGAGCATCAGACAAAACGGGAGTCAAAATGAAAACGGTCTCGTATTGATTCATTTTTAATTAATAAATTGGTTAAACAATCGTTTTTACTAAACGCGGGTGCAAAGATAGACAATTTTTCTTAAACACAAAAGCCATTTGCAATCTTTTTGCCAAAGCAGCACCAAATAGCGCCTTACAGGCACTGCCGGACAATGGGAAAGACCGTTTTTGAGACAAAAAAGCAGGATGCGGACACTATTTGCGCCAAAAAACAACTATTTTTCATAAAAAAATTTCGTTCTCTTGAGAATTATGCGTTTCTTTGCAGAAAGAATATAATAAAAAACATATAGCACTATGGCAAAAAAGATTCAGCTCATCGGTTTCATTCTCATCATCGTTGGCGCAGTACTCATTTCATTGAGTATGACAATGGCGTGGAACAACAGCAACGCAATCAGTTTCGGTTCTGCGGGATTGGTTATCGCTGGAATTATAACATACGTCTTTGCAGGCAAGAAGGCAATCAACGACGAGATTACAAAGAAGTAAGATGAACCGTCCCTGGCACGGGATGCATCCTGCACAAGAGAGAAAAAAGATTAGCGCTCATTAGGGCGCTAATCTTTTTTCTCTCTTGTGCTATCGGCCACATCACTCCTCAACCTCGGGCGCGATAAGTTTGTAACCCTTGCCGTGGATATTGATGATTTCAATGTTGTCATCGGCCTTCAGGTGCTTGCGCAGCTTGGTGATATACACGTCCATACTGCGGGCATTGAAGTAGTTGTCATCGGTCCACACAGTCTTGAGTGCATAGTCACGCTGCAGAATCTCGTTGCGGTGAGCACAAAGCAGGCTCAACAGTTCCGACTCCTTGGTTGTGAGCTTTGTCTGCTGGTCATCGATTGAAAGGACCTGCTTCTGGGTATCGAACTGGAAACGCCCGATCTTGTAGAGCACGTTCTCCTTGTTCTTCTTGCCACACACGCGGCGCAGCACAGTCTCGATGCGCACCACAAGCACCTCCATGCTGAAAGGCTTTGTAATGTAATCGTCGGCACCAATCTTGAATCCCTCAAGAATATCCTCGTTCAATGACTTTGCAGTGAGGAATATGATGGGTATCTCCGGGTTCACGGCACGTATCTCCTGAGCAAGGGTGAAACCATCCTTGATTGGCATCATCACGTCAAGCACGCACAAATCGAACTTGCCTTTAAGGAAAGCATTATATCCTGCATCGCCATCGGGACAAAGCTCGGCATAATAACCCTTCGCCTGAAGGTATTCACGCAAAAGCATACCCAGGTTCTCATCGTCCTCGCATAGCAAAATTCTCTGTTTCTCTTCCATAATAAAATTATTTTAAAGGTAATACAATTACAAATGTCGTTCCCACGCCACTCTCACTCTCGGCGTGTATCGTTCCACGGTGCGCCCTTACAATCTGCTTCACGTATGCCAGACCAAGACCGAAACCCTTCACATTGTGGACATTGCCAGTGTGCACACGGTAGAAGCGGTCGAAAATTTTCTTCAGATGCTCCTTTTTCATTCCAATGCCGTTATCCTTGACCGTCAGCACGAACTTGCCGCCGGCATTAGAGGTGTGGATTTCAAGTTCAATGGACACATCGTGCTTCTTGTACTTGACGGCGTTGTCGAGCAGATTGAAGACCACGTTGGTGAAATGCATCTCATCGACCTTTATGTAAGGGTCGGTAGCATCAAGCGATGTCGTTATGGAGCCACCGCTCTGCCCCACCTTCATTGCAAAGGTGTTCACAATACCGGCAATGAGTTCATTTGCATCAAGTTCCTTCATGTTCAAGGCCGCAGTGTTCTTGTCATCGAACATCGACATCTGCAGCACCTTGTCCACCTGGAAGCGCAGGCGCTTTGTCTCACTCGATATGACTCCCGAGAGTCGCTGGAACATTTCGGGCGACTTTGACACGCTCTCGTCCTGCAGCATCTGCGCGGCAAGGGAGATTGCCGAGATGGGTGTCTTGAACTCGTGGGTCATATTGTTTATAAAGTCATTCTTCATCTTTGTCATCCTCTTGTGCCTTACCGCCATGTAGAGGGTAAACATAAAGGTTATCAAAAGGACAAACGTAAAGAAGAGCGACGGTAACATAAATTTAACCGAAGCATATATAAATTTGTTCAACGCCGACTTCGGGAAACAGACCTCGAGCATCGCGCCACGCTCGGCATTGTCATTCTCAAAGAGCGGTTGCCTTATCACCTTGCCACACTCCTCGGTCACGCTGCAGTATACTGTGTCGCGGCCATTATGGTCGAGCAGCCTGATACCGAACGGCAAATCGCACCCGTTGCTCTTGAGTTCGGATGCAATATAATCCTCAAGGTTCTCAAAATCCTCAATCCTGCTCTTCAACGGCTTTGTCCCGGAACTCTCGAGCATGTGGAAAATAACCTCATCGAGCACATCGCGCTGGTACTTTGCCCTCATCTTAAGCACATCCTGCTGCAGGCGCTGCGCCTCCTTGACCGTGAGTGCCTTGCTCAAATCCTTGATGAAGAAATCCTCATCGAGATGATGATGGTTCGCCGGCACGGCCGTGTTCACCGTTATTGTAGAGACCACACCACCGTTATTGGTCGAGGTGGTATAGCTGCGCACAACCATTGAATTGCCGCCCACAAAGCTACCTTTCTTTATATAGCCGCTGTTGTCCTCGCTGAGATACTTGCGCACCTCGTCCATCTCCAATTTATGCGCAACCCTGCTCAGGCTTCGGTGAGCCCCATCATAGAACTGTCCCAAGCGCATATCGACAAGCATATTCATATATGTAACCTGCAAATAGAGCAAAGCTACAAAACAGACACCCATAACGGTGGCCACTGCACTGATAGTCATCTTCTTCATAACGCAAATATAAAGACTACATTTTTAAAGATACAAACCAAACGGCAACGAAATTGAAACAATTTTCATTAATTAACAGAACAACAATTGTTAATTACGATTTCAACAACTAAAATAAGACAGATACAGCACAATTCACTAAAAACAGGCACAATTTAACATAACAAGAGAAAAGGACAAGCTGTTGCCTGTCCTTTTCTCTTGTTATAAGGTACATTACAATTATTCCTCGTCCTTTACAGCAAGTTCCTCGACAAGCTTGTTCTGTACATCGCCTGGAACAAGTTCGTATGACGATGGCGACATAATGAACGAAGCACGGCCACCGGTGAGTGAACTGAGTGTGGTTGAGTAGGAAGCCATCTCCTTCAAAGGAACCTTGGCCGCGAGTTTCTCATAACCGTTCTCGCTCTCCATACCCATAATCATACCACGACGTCCCTGGATGTCACTCATGACGTCACCCATCTTGTCCGATGGAACGAATACCTCAACATCATATACAGGCTCAAGGACCTTTGGACCGGCCTCGCGGAAAGCCGCGCTGAAGGCATTGCGGCCTGCAAGCATGAATGAAAGCTCGTTGGAATCAACCGGGTGCATCTTGCCATCATATACGATAACGCGCACGTCGCGTGCATAAGAGCCGGTAAGCGGACCACGTTCCATACGCTCCATGACACCCTTGAGGATTGCAGGCATGAAGCGTGCATCAATGCTACCACCCACAATACTGTTCACAAACACCAGCTTGCCGCCCCACTCGAGTGTAACCTCCTCTGTTGCCTTGGCATTGATCTTGAACTCCTGACCACCAAAACGATAAACCTCCTGCAGTGGCTTGCCATCCTCGTAAGGCTCAACAATCATGTGAACCTCACCGAACTGGCCGGCACCACCCGACTGTTTCTTGTGACGATAGTCGGCACGCGCAGCCTTGGTAATTGTCTCGCGATAAGGAATCTTCGGCTCCTCATACTTCACCATCACCTTCTCAACGTGCTCAAGGCGCCATTTCAAAGTACGCAAGTGGAACTCACCCTGACCATGAACGATTGTCTGGCGAAGTTCCTTTGACTGCTCGATGCGCCATGTAGGATCCTCCTCGTGCATACGGTTGAGAATCTGCATCATCTTCTCGATTTCAGACTCGTTCACAGGCTTGATGGCACGTGAATATTTCGATGCCGGATACTTGACAAGAGCGAACTTGTGAGCGCAATCCTTGGCATTCAATGTATTGCCAATCTTGATATCCTTCAGTTTCACTGTACAACCCAAATCACCGGCCTTCAGTTCCTCGACAGCCACACGGTTTGCACCTGCACTGCAGAACAACTGTGCAATGCGCTCCTTTGAGCCGCGGTCGGCATTCACAAGGTCGTCACCGGCCTTTAACGTACCGCTCATCACCTTGAAGTAGTTCACCTCACCGATGTGCGGCTCCACCGATGTCTTGTAGAAGAAGACAGATGTTGGAGCCTCGCTGTTGTAAGGAACAGTCTCGCCATCGGCATCCACAGGCTGTGGCATATCATTGATTTCGGGAGCCACGTTTGCAAGGAACTCGAGGAGACGGCTCACTGCAACATCGGTAGATGCCGAGCAACAGAGCACCGGATATACGCTGTCGGTCTCAAGACCCATACGTGCACCCATACGGATTTCGTCGGTTGTCAACTCCTCACTCTCGAAGAACTTGTCCATCAAACCCTCCTCGTTCTCGGCAGCCTTCTCCACAAGCTCCATGTGAAGAGCCTTTGCCTTCTCGAACTCGCCGGCTGGGATATCCTCAACAAGTGGTGGCTGACCCTCACCAGTGTAGGTAAGCTTCTTCATCAGCAGAACGTCGATGATGGTGCTGAAACCGGGACCCGCATTCAATGGATACTGCACGGGAACGACCTTTGAGCCGTAGATTGACTGCAACTGTTCGATGATGGTATCATAGTCACACTTCTCATTGTCTACCTGATTGACCACGAACATCATTGGCTTCTTCATCTTCTTCACATAACGGTAGCAGTTCTGTGTGCCCACCTCAACGCCATACTGGCCGTTGATGACCATCATTGCCAGGTCGGCAACTGTCATTGCGCTCACCATACTACCGGCGAAGTCATCGGAACCCGGGCAATCAATAAGGTTCAGTTTCTTGCCAGCCTGCTCAATCTGGAATACAGTTGAAAACACCGAGTAGCCATACTCCTGCTCAACAGGGAAGTAGTCACTAACGGTGTTCTTTGCCTCAATTGTACCTCTACGTTTAATGATTCCACCCTCATAGAGCATAGCCTCTGTGAGAGTGGTTTTTCCAGAGCCGGAACATCCTACGATTGCAATGTTCTTGATTTCGTTAGTCTGATAAGTTTTCATATTATTTTGTTTTTTTAGTTACTGGAATGAGAATGGGGTTAAAACAAATAATCTTCATCATACCGAATAGTTTTTATTCACCTTGCACCCTTAACTCCATCCCAAAAGGTTAGTTAGTTAGTTTTTGAAAGTGTTGGCAATGTAGGAATTTTTCGAGACAAAAGCAAATAGAATGGGAATGTTTTTCAAAAAAGAGAGAAAAAAAGTAACTTCGCGGCATGTTTTTAACATAAAGTGACAAATGGCCGGCATTTATATACATATCCCATTCTGCAAGCAGCGCTGCAACTACTGCGCATTCTACTCCACTACCTTATATAATATAAAGGAGAAGTATGTCGATGCGCTATGCAAAGAGATTGCCATGCGCAAGGAGTATGCCGCCAGCGCGCCCATTGAAACCATCTATTTCGGTGGTGGAACTCCGTCGACACTGACATTGGAACAGCTACATAAAATATGCAACACGATATATGACGTGCACAGCGTTTCGCCCACGGCCGAGGTGACCATAGAGTGCAACCCCGATGACCTGACACCCGATTTCCTCACACAGCTAAAAGCGCTGCCGTTCAACCGCATAAGCATGGGAGTGCAGAGTTTCAACGACACGCAGCTCAAGTGCCTTGGCCGCCGCCACAATGCCGACAAGGCACGTCAGGCCGTAAAGAATGCCCGCGAAGCCGGCTACGACAACATAAGCATAGACCTGATTTTTGCCCTTCCCGGCTCAACCATCGCCCAGTGGGAGCACGACCTTGAGAGCGCCATCGCACTGCGCCCCGACCACCTGTCGGCCTACAACCTCACATACGAAGAGGGAACCCCACTACACCGCGCCCTTGAGCGCGGCGACTTTGCCGAACTGAGCGAAGAAGAGAACGTGGAGCAATTCCAAATGCTCATTGCAAAACTCAAAGAGGCAGGCTACCACCACTACGAAATATCTAATTTTGCACTGCCCGGGCGCGAGAGCCGACACAACAGCAGCTACTGGAACGACATCCCTTACATTGGCTGCGGTGCTGCAGCCCACTCCTACAACGGCACATCGCGCCAATGGAACATTGCCGACATTCAAGAATATATAAAAGGGATAGAATGCTGTGCCCCAAATTTTGAGATTGAGCACCTGAGCGAGGAAGAACGCTACAACGACACCATACTTACGCGCCTGCGCACAGCCAAAGGCATTCCATTGGGATGGATGAAGGAGAAATTCAGTGACAGGCTGAACCGCCATATACAGCGCGCAGCCCAGAAAGAGATTGCTCTGGGCAACCTAAAGGAAGAAAACAGGCACCTGTCGCTCACCGAAAAAGGAATTTTCATTAGCGATGCGGTGATACGGGAGTTGATTTTTATATAATATAACAAAACAACTATAACAAAAACCGCAGCAGGCGCGCCTGTTGCGGTTTTTGTTATCAGATTCTATCTCCCAAATAGCTCTTCAAGGCCATCACATACTCCTCAAAGGCCGATATTCCTTCGGGGGTTATTGAACAAGTCGTACGGGGCATTTTTCCTTTAAATCCCTTTTCCACCGTTATATACCCGGCTTTTTGCAATTTATCCAGTTGTACGCTCAGGTTGCCTGCCGTTGCATTTGTCCGCTCCTTGATGTACACAAAATCGGCACTCTCTACAGTCATCAACAAAGAGACAACTGCAAGACGAAGTTCGGAATGTAACAACGGATTAAGTTCTTTAAACATTTTTCTTACGGTTAAGGATATGACCCGGAACAACAAGCAACATGAATATTATCACTGCAAAGATAATACATTCTGTCAAATAAAGCCCACCATAATAAGCGACATCTTGGACTGTATGGGAACGTACATAAGCAAACTTAGCAATGGCGAATGCCACCGGCGAGATTATCGCAACCACTCCAATCCTTTTTACAACCTTATCCTTAATGACAACAGCTGTCACGTATGTACCCACTCCCATGAGCACAACGACTGTGGAAAAGACACTTATACCGAACCCGCAATAGAAAGGGATAAACACAGATGCAATACCAATACCTGTCCACACAGCACCCACACAACGGTCTATGTAGTTTACCGCACCTCTCTCCTGCCTGTTCAGGCAAAGCATAAGCGGCCATCCAATCAAAGGTATCGCACACCATAACCACAGGTATGGCATAAAGTCATCAACAAAAGTTACTATCAAAGCCTGTATAATAGAAACAAGCACAGTCGTGTACCCCCAGATAAGAAAAGGCGTTCCAAAATTCCGTCCCATTCGCGCACGTGAGTCATTTATCATTGAGGTAATAAGTTCAAGACTCTCGGCCTCATTCATTTTTCTTTCTTCCATAATAATAATTTTATTTGTAACACATCAAGTATAAATGGATATCCGCAACAAATATAAAGTAGTTTATTTTATAAACCAAATATTTTTCAAATATTTTTTGGAAGATAGAAAAACATTATACAAAAAAGTCGGAGCGCCCCATTGGAACACTCCGACAATATAATTTAAATTTCTAATTACATCAAGCTGTTTGCAAGTGCAAGAATCTCCTCACCGATGGCATCGGCAGCCTCCTGAGTAGGACCCTCGGAATAGATGCGGATGATTGGCTCGGTGTTGCTCTTGCGCAAGTGAACCCATGTCTCGGGGAAGTCGAGTTTTACACCGTCCACTGTGTTGATTTCCGCCTTGCCTGCGTATGTAGCCTTAATCTTCTCAAGGATGGCATCAACATCGCAACCTGGCTTCAAATCGATACGGTTCTTGCCCATGAAGTATGCGGGATATGTTGCACGCAACTTGCTTACAGTCTTCTTCTCGTGAGCAAGGTGGCTCAAGAACAAGCAGATACCTACCAAAGCATCGCGGCCGGCGTGGCAAGCAGGATAGATTACACCACCGTTGCCCTCGCCACCGATGATGGCGTTTGTCTCGCGCATCTTGGTAACAACGTTTACCTCACCAACTGCCGAAGCGGTATATGTGCAACCGTGAGCGTTTGTAACGTCGCGCAGAGCACGTGTTGAACTGAGGTTTGAAACGGTATTGCCAGGAGTGTGCTTCAGAACATAATCTGCAACGGTAACGAGCGTGTACTCCTCGCCGTACATCTCACCATTCTCGCAGATGATGGCCAAGCGGTCAACATCGGGGTCAACAACAAAAGCAACATCATTGCCGCCCTTTTCCATCAAGCCCATGATGTCACCAAGGTTCTTTGCTAAAGGCTCCGGATTGTGCTGGAAGTCACCAGTAGGCTCGCAATAGAGCTTATCGACCTTTGTAATGCCCAACTTGTCGAAGAGCTTTGGAAGGATTACACCACCCACCGAGTTAACGCAGTCGATAGCAACCTTGAAACCTGCAGCCTTGATAGCCTCGACATCAACAAGTGGCAATGCGAGTACAGCCTCTATGTGCTTGTCGTCATACGATTCGTCGAGACGGTACTTGCCCAATGTCTCTACATCGGCATAGTCGAACTCCTCGGCAGCTGCAATGCGCAGCACCTCCTGCCCCTCTGCAGCATTCAGGAACTCGCCCTTCTCGTTGAGGAGCTTGAGTGCATTCCACTGGCGTGGGTTGTGGCTTGCAGTAAGGATGATACCACCACATGCATCCTCCATTGTAACGGCAACCTCAGTTGTGGGGGTAGAAGCCAAGCCAATATCAACAACATCAAAGCCCATACCCATGAGAGTACCGCAAACAATCTTGTTGACCATCTCACCCGATAGACGCGCATCGCGACCAACAACAATCTTGTTGCTTGTCTTTGTGGTTGTCTTACGTATCAGCGCTGCATACGCCGATGTCAACTTCACAACATCAAGAGGAGTCAAACCCTCATCGGCTCTGCCGCCGATGGTACCTCTGATACCCGAAATAGATTTAATAAGTGTCATTTCTATTATTGTTATTTAAAAGTTTTATTCAGGAATCATTACCGAGACACTTGGCTGGTAAGATATCTGGTAAAGACATGGATACACGTATGTAGTGGCATTTGATGTGCCTTTTGTGTGCGGCACAATTATGTTCACCTTGGCAAGATTGCTCTGCTTGCGTGTAAAGGTGAGGAAGCGCAGGGGCACGAGCCATCCTGTAGGCACCGAACTGCCATAGACCGTTGACATTATACCCGAGGTGAATGTAGCCGTGTACGAGCCACTGTTATTTGTAACACGCATCTCATCGGCATCGGCCGCATAGAGATTGGCTGTGATTGTATCATCTTCCTGTATATTGTACTCATAGTAACGCACAAGAAGGTCGATATTGTCGCCATCCTCAATGGTGTAAGCAGCCGGATCCTTTTTTACCGGATTGTTTACTATCTGCATATACACATCGTCCACCAGCACATACTCGTTATTGCTGACATCGGTGGCAGAGTCATTGGCAACGAAATCATCATACGAGATGATTTTTATGCCCTTCTCCTTGATGAATGCGTTGACAGCATCACGCTCCTTCTCCTTCATCTCGGAATATGTAACGGTATCATCACACGATGCAAAAGAGACCGCGAAGAGAAGAAGAAGCAAAAAACAGTTCAATTTTTCTTTCAACATACTTATATTCAAGACCTCACAAAATATTTGGATTTTCAAAAATACAACTTTTTGCGAAGATACAAAAACTATGGCAAAAAAAGCGGAACAGAACTATGAAATAATTATAAAAATTATCACAGACAACAGGAATGCTTATAATGATTTTAGCGCCTTGCGCTTCTCGGCCTTGCTATCCCTGTAGAGCTTCTTTGCATCATTGAGTTTACGGAGTTGTTCAACAGCCCTCTTGTTGCCATCGGCCGCCTTCTCTTCAATTTCGGCCAGCTCTGCAGCGCAATCCCTCAAGACCTTGGAGCACTCGGCATTCTGTCCACGTTCAAGTGAACGCAGTTCTTCCCTACTGTTTGCCGTGAGCACCTTTTCGGCTGCATTCTCATACACCGACACCACCTTGTCACACACACTGTCGCCACTGCAGGAGAGCAAAAACGCACTCATCACCGCCAACAATATCTTTTTCATAACACTTTGTTTTTTATTGGTTACTCTGTCAATTCCTTCCTGTACTTCTGCAGCGCCTGCCTGAAACGCTCCACCGCAATCTCCATTGTGCCGTAGACCTCGCCGCCCGAAGCATTCTTGTGCCCACCACCGTTGAAAAACTCGGCCGCCACGCTGTTACAGGGAAAATCGTCGACACTGCGCAACGATACGTTTATCTTGCCGGGCGACTCCTCGCGCAAAAAGCATGAAAAGCGGACCCCTTTCACCTGCAACGGCTGGTTCACAAGCCCCTCGGTATCACCCTTTGAGGCATAGAAACGCATGAGTTCGCTGTGCGAAAGGGTTATGAGAGCCGCATTATACTTGTTATATACTTTCAGTTTATCATACATGGCATAGCCCCATAGGCGCATTCGTGTAACCGAAGAGGTGTAGAACACCTTGCGGTATATCCAATCCTTGTCAATGCCCTTGTCGAGCAGCTCGGCAATAATCAGATAGACATCCTTGCGGGTAGAGGCGTATGCAAACGCTCCCGTGTCGGTCATCATTCCCGTGTAGATGCACTGTGCCATTTCAAAGTCCAGCGCCCCTACACCACCCAATGCGGCAATTACCCTGAACACAAGTTCGCAGGTAGAACAGGCCTCGGGATGCGAGATAATGACATCAAACTCCTCTGATGGTTGCAAATGATGGTCTATGAGCACTTTTGTCGCTTTTGAAGCAACGGCAACCGGAGCCATATCGCCCGTACGTGAAAAGAGATTGAAATCGAGGCAGACAAGGACATCGGCCGTGGCTATCACACTGTCGCAACGCTCCCTGTCGGTATCATAGAATATCACACCATCGGCACCCGGCACCCATGCCAGGAACGCGGGAAAAGCATTGGGCAGCACCACAGCCGCCTCTTTTCCAATGCTGCGAAGAAAACGGCATACGGCCAATGTGGAACCCACGGCATCACCGTCGGGATTCTTGTGGGCAAGCACAACAAAGCGTTTGCCGTTCTCAACCACTTGCCTTACGGCATCAATATTCTGTTTCGGTATCAGGTTCTCAAGCATATATATATTCTTTTCTGTCACGAAGATAATAAAATCCAAAGCAAAAAGCACACCTTTCACAGTGTTTATTTTCCACGCAAGGGTATAATTTCAAAATTTTCGCCACGCGGAACAATTTTCAAGGCACCACTCCTTGATATATCAACAGCCTCTACTCCCAATGCAACGCACTCGCGCAGAATCCTGTCGCGGCTTCGCCTGTAGAGCGAGCCATCGAGCAGAATGCAGGCCGACGGATAGACCTCGACAAGCTCCTTTACCGTGCCGAGGAATCCCCTGCCAAGCAGAAGCACATCGACAGGCTCCGTGAACAGATTGTTGCGCCAAAGGTCATCGGCAAGCAGCTTTATCTTTAACCCGCCATACATCAACATTCCACTGCGGTATACGAACGTGCCGCACTCATAATCACAATCCACCCACAACGGCTCGGGCAATTTTTCACGCTTTATATATGGCGACGAGGAGTACTCATACTCGGCATCAGGCTGCGGCACAGTCGACAAAAGGCAGTTTTCACCACCACCATCTATTATGTGCAGCAAAGGGTTACGGTTGTTATTGTACACAATAACCCCATCGGGGATTTCCTCGCTGCCACCTACAGCCACTCCCACCACACACAGTACCACAGAGCAGCCCACAATAAAAAGAGCCTGCCACCAACGGCGGTTCATGAGAGCCGACGAAAAGCCGGCAATCAGCAGCGCCACACATACCGCGCCCGCCACACCAATAGGCGGTAAGGCCTGTGAAGCCCCGGGCAACGAGGAGATAAAGGAGATGCCGGCATTCATGAATTCCGTGATATATTGCAGAAGAACCGCTACAGGCTGCGCCAAAGGCGCAAAGAACGACACGGCAAGCAACACAACCGCCAGCAATATAATGATAAAAGCCAAGGGAACGACAAAGATATTTGTCAGGAGTGAATAGAGAGGCAGGACACCGAAATGGTACCAAACGAACGGCAATGTACCTATCTGCGCCACGAACGAAAGGATAAGCATATTCACCACATAACGGTACACCGTGCCGCGCTTATCGACCTTCAGAAGCCGTTGCAACGGCTGAGCAAGGAGCAATATTGCAAGGACGGCCGAAAAGGAGAGCTGGAAACTCACATCAAAGAGCAGATGCGGTGAAAAGAGCAGCATTGCCACAGCGGCAAACGCCAAAGAGCTGACCGATGATGTCTCCTGGCGCAGACATCGCCCAAGCGACATCAACGTGAAGAGAACGGCAGCACGCAACACCGATGCCGACAGCCCCGCCACATAAGCGAACGTCCAAAGTGCAATGACGATAAGCGCCTCACGCAATGCCACCACCCAACGGTTGCGGCCACGCAAGGGCAACAACACCGACAATATCAGATAAAAGAGACCAAGATGCAGACCCGACAAGGCAAGCACATGGCTTGCACCGGCTGCAGCATAGTTCTCTTTCAGTTCGCGCGGGAAGTCGCGCTTTTCACCAAGTGTCAAGGCCGACAGCAAGGAGAGTGCATCACCATCGAATCCCAAGGAGCGGTATCTCTCCACCAGCCCTTCACGCACCGACAAGGCACGCATTGCAAGGCTCATATCGCCCTTGCCAAGATGTTTCCACTTGCCGTCCCAAAGATAGGCCGTACCGGTGATACCTTTAATATAAAAATAGTTGCAGATATCAAATTCGGCAGGGTTGCCAGCATTTTCAGGCGGCTGCACCTCCGACTCAAAACGCAACAGGTCACCGACCTCAAGGGCATCGGCCTCAACCGAGCGTGGGAAATAGAGATAGACATCGCCTTGTGTGCGTGCACCTGCCATCACAGCGCTGTCCACATCGACAACACGCGCAAGTACTTTTGTAGAGGAACCCTTATGCAGGGGAACTTCGAGCAGCTGCGCCTCGTAATGGCGTGTGCCATCCGCCCACTGTGGCGCCATCACCTCGCGTTGCCTTTGCTCGACGAATGCACCGGTTGCAAACATAAAAAGGAAGACTCCCACGCCGAACAGCCATTGGGGAGCCTTGCCTGACAAACCGCATAGCAAGACGAACAGTGACAATGCCGCCAAAGAGAGAATCATGACATCGCCTACGAGGAAAGACCATGAGACAGCAATACCAACCATCATTGGTATTGCCAATTTCAGTAAAGGATTACCACCGAACAGACGACTACCGGCCACTGTATGTTATGGATTTAAAGCGCTCGCAATGCCGAAATCACAGCGTGCGGGTCGGCATCCTTGAACACAGCATTGCCGGCGACGAGAGCATCGGAACCTGCTGCAGCCAGCAGTTTACCAGTCTCAACGTTCACACCACCATCAACCTCAATAAGAGCCTTTGAGCCTGTAGAGTCAATGAGCTGGCGCAGTTCGCGCACCTTGTCCACTGTGTGAGGAATAAACTTCTGGCCACCGAAACCGGGGTTCACACTCATTAGCAGCACAAGGTCGAGTTCATGGATTATATCCTTGAGCAGGCACACGGGAGTAGATGGATTGAGGGTTACACCCGCCATCATACCGGCATCCTTTATCTGTGTAACGGCGCGGTGCAGATGATTGCAGGCCTCATAGTGGACATTCATTATCTTTGCCCCCAACTCCTTTACCGCAGGCAGATAGTTCATCGGCTCAACCACCATCAGATGCACGTCGAGCGGTTTCTCGCATAGTTCGGCAACATACTTGAGTACCGGAGGACCGAAAGAGAGGTTGGGAACGAACACGCCGTCCATAATATCGATGTGCAGCCACTCGCAAGCACTGCTGTTAATCATCTTCAAATCCTCTTGCAGGTTGCCGAAATTCGCCGACAACAGCGATGGTGATACTATCTGTGCCATATTTTATTGATTTAATAACGCGAAGATAGTACAAAGGGAGTGGAAATGCAAAGCAAAGAGGGGCAAAAAAGTCTTCGCCAGGCATTGGCTGTTGATTTTGTGCCGGAAATTTATTTAATTTGCAGATAGAAACAAACAAATCACCCAAAATATGAACAAGAAGATTATGTTTTATGCACTGCTCTTTTTTGTAGGCATATCGACAACAAATGCACAGGAGTTCTTCTCACAGGCGTTCAAGAAAGGCACTCCGGTGCATATATCGAACAACCGCGACAAGGCATTTTCAATAAAGGCAGGCGAAGCGGGCAAGGCTGTGAAAAGCGGCCCTGCAGCCTACACTGCAGACGAAATATGGTACCTTGTAGGCAGCAGAGACGGTTTCAGGCTCTACAACCACGCATTGGGCAAGAAGTACGCGCTGAAACTGGAAGGCAATGAAAGCGGTGCTGCAGCCATAATGGCAAGTGAAAAGGATGCCACACTGCTCACAATCACAACGCAGGAGGATGGCAGCTATGCAATCGCGCCCAAGGATGCGCAGGAGCAGAGTTTCAACATGTTCGGCGGTGCCGGCAAGGACATCAAGCTCTATTCAAGCAGCGACAAAGGCGGACATTGGAACTTCAAGGCCATTGACATGAGCCGCACACTCGAAATAGCATACAACGTGAACAGCGAAGGTGCGCTCGAGACCAATTACAAGATTGGTGAGGTTGCCATATCAATCAACGGACAGGCCGGAGCGATTATAATTGACAGCAACGACATCCCCAGGAGCACACTTTGCTACCTGCCAAAGGATGCAAAGGTTGGAATCTCGTGCAAGAAGACATACCATGGCTGGAAGATGAACGTGAATGGTAGCGAGGCACTTGCCGAGCAACCACTGCCCGAGAGAGGCCTGCAGGTGGCAATAGACATCAACGTCGACAAGGAGAACCGTTATCAGTATCTCTACTACTCACCCGATGAGAGAGGTGTCCCATACCGTATTCCGGCCATCACAACAACAGCCAACGGCTATGTATTCGCAATCAACGACTACCGTCCATGCGGCAATGACATCGGTTTCGGCGAAGTTGACCTTGTAATGCGCCACAGCACAAAAGCCGGTGAGGAGTGGGACGGTGTATCATGGACTGCACCTGTAAAAATCGCAGACGGCCTTGGCAAAGAGGCGGCAGAAACATGGCTTACAGGCTTTGGTGACCCCGCCATCGTTGCCGACCGCGAAAGGAACGAGATTCTTGTCATGAGCGTGTGCGGTAACCGTCTGTGCTGGCACGGCAACTACGGTGCAGGCACTGCCGAGAACCCCGAGAACCCCAACCGCATGGCACGCATGCGCATTATATATAATGAGGAGACCGGCGAATGGGAGACGACACAGCCCGAAGAGGTGACATACGACATCTACCCTCTTTTCAAGGACAAGGACGGCAAGGCACATGTCGGTTCAATGTTCATAGGCGCAGGCCGCATGGCACAGAGCAGCATGATAAAGGTTGGTGACTACTACCGCATATATTGCGCTGTGTGGGCAGTTGAGACAGGCAGTCACCGCCACCACAACTATGCGCTATACTCCGATGACTTCGGCAAGACATGGAACCTGCTTGGTGAGCTTGGCAACGGTTTCAACGACAGCCCGGCACCCTACGGCAACGAACCCAAATGCGAGGAACTGCCTGACGGCAGCGTGCTGCTGAGCAGCCGCAAGGGATATGGCCGTTACTTCAACGTGTTCCACTACACCAACTTTGAGAGAGCCGAGGGCTATTGGGATGGTGCAGTGGCAACCGACCAGGTGGGCAACCTGAAGTTCGGCAGCAACGACACCAACGGCGAGCCATTGCGTGTAGGCAATGTACTGTTCCAATCTGTACCTACAGGCAACAACCGCAGCGGTGTGTCAATCTTCTATAAGGAGCTTTCTGATGACCCTGCAACGTATACACCTACCGAGCTGTCAAAGGGTTGGAAGAAGATTCAGATAACAGACCGTGAATCGGCCTACTCATCGATGTGCATACTACCCGACGGCAACATAGGCCTCTACTACGAGGAAGAGCCCGGAGGCTACTCAATGGTGTATGTACCTGTTGATTTTGCCAAGACACTGGACACGTGGACATATGCTTTCTGCCTGCCGTTCCGTTGCAGCATCTGCAAGAAAGGCCTGGAATGTGAGATTGTCACAGTTGAAGACCCTGATTAATTGGAAAGAAGACTCTCTTTATACAATTATCCCCGCAGACATTGCGATGTCTGCGGGGATAATTGTATAACAGCTTCTTATTCGAACGAACGCAAGAGAGCAATCTCCTCGGCCCAACGGGCCTCATCGGGTGTCTCAAGGATTATTGGCATATTATCGAAACGCGGGTCTTTCATAAAGCGCTTGAAGAAGTCGATACCAAGCAGACCAATGCCAACACTGTCGTGCCTGTCGACACGTGAACCCAACGGTTTCTTTGTATCGTTGAGGTGAATGGCCTTCAGGTATTCCAGGCCAACCACACGCTCCAGTTCACCGAAAGCCCCGTCATAATCGCCTACAATATCATAGCCGGCCGAATAGAAGTGGCAAGTGTCGATACAAACACCCACACGGCTCTTGTCATCCACACGGTCAATGATGTAGCGGATTTCCTCCAACCTGTTACCAACGTTACTACCCTGTCCTGCCGTATTCTCAATGACCGCAGTAACACCGTTTGTCTTTGAGAGCGCAAGATTTATGTTGGCTGCAATCTCATCGAGACACTGTTCCACGGAAACCTTGTTCAAATGGCTGCCGGGGTGGAAATTGAGCATAGTGAGCCCAAGTTGCTCGCAGCGCTGCATTTCGTCAAGGAATGCCGCGCGCGATTTCTGTATCGCCTCTTCATCAGGGTTACCCAGATTTATAAGGTAGCTGTCGTGGGGCAATATATAGCGCGGGTCGAAACCACCTTTCTTGCAGTTCTCCTTGAACAGTTCTATACTTTTGGCTGTGAGTGGAGCAGCCACCCATTGCCGTTGGTTCTTTGTAAAGAGTGCAAAGGCATTTGCGCCTACTGCAGTGGCATTGAGCGGAGCATTCTCTACACCGCCGCTTGCCGATACGTGAGGTCCTATGAATTTCATTGTCGTTGTTTTTTTGCGAAAATAATAAAATATATGCCGGCAAAGGCTTTTTTATCAAAAATTAACCCTTGCCGGCAATATCAGGTATCAGAATATTTTCAGAGCCTGGGTTCTGCTTCCTCGGTTGTCACCTGCAGGGCAAAGAACTTGTTACCACCACGCAACAGGTTACGCACCTCACTGAGAAGCTCATGGCTCTCCTGTATGAGGTTCAGGTATACAAAATCCATTCGCAGACTGCCGTTGCTCTGGTGCAGGCGCATTGTCTGTGTCTTGCGCAGAGTAGCAAGCTGGTGCTTGAGGTTCTTTGCACGTGTAGAGACCTCCTCGGCATTTGCATAGTTGCCTGTAGCAATTATCTCGTTGATATCCATCAACACCTTGTAGACATCGCTGCAATATGGTGCAAACTCGTTGACGTAATTCTTTGAGAGCGGGTTGAAGCTGTTGTCGGCATGTTCCTTCATAGGCTCACCAATGCGGGTAAGCGTGTTGAGCATCTGCTGGCAGCTGTTTGTACACAAGTGATACCATGTGCTGCGCTCGAATGCCATCTGCTGGTCGATGCGCTGCAGACCGCGTGTCTCGGCACGGCGCTGTTTCTTCATCAATGCCTTCTCCTCTACAATCTTTATGAGAGTGCTCTTCAATGGGCGCAAGGCATCTACCGAGAATGAGTCGAACATCTTCTTGTAAGCCTCGGCCGAGAATGTAAGGGTATGTGAGAGAGTATCGGCTGTGTGGGACTTTAGGTTCTCCCATACCTCGTCCTGGTCATCGGACTTCAGTATGACATCCATCTTTGCATCGACAGTCTCTGCCGCCTTCTTCTTGTTATAGTTTACATGGCTACGGATGAGCAGATAGATTACTATTGCAATCATTACATACATTGCAATGACACCTCCGTAATTCATTATGCCGGACACAATAGCAGCAATAATGAATGCCGCACCTGCAGTGATGAACCATCCACCTACTACCGAAACAACACCGGTAACACGATAAACGGCACTCTCCCTGCCCCATGCACGGTCGGCAAGTGAAGAACCCATACCAACCATAAATGTCACGTATGTTGTTGAGAGCGGCAACTTCAACGATGTACCCACTGCAATGAGCAAGCCGGCAAGCACAAGGTTAACCGATGCGCGCACAAGGTCAAAGGCAACATCCTCGCGCTCCTCAAGCGGAGCAAAACGCTTGCCAATCCATCGTTTTACACTTTCGGGGGTGTTGCGTATCACAGCATCAACAAGTTTTGACACGGCACGTACAATGTTGCGTGCGACCGACGATGTTCCGAACATCTCGTTCTCCTCGTTCTGCTGGCTCGACAGGTCGATTGATGTCTGCAACACTTTACGGGCCTTCTTGCTTGTGAAAAGAGCATATACCATCACTGCACCTGCACCCACAAGGAACATGATATTTGTTGTTGCCGGCAAACCAAGCGATTCCATTGTCATATCCACGTTACCGCCATTGGCTACAAGAGTCTGGAAAGACTCAAGACCGGCAAGTGTAACACCGATGAAGTTCACGAGGTCATTGCCTGCAAATGCCATGGCAAGTGAGAATGTACCCATGAGCACTACAATCTTAAGGACATTGACCTTGCAGAAATGCAACAGCTGCATCAGCACTGTGAGCACTACAAAAGAGCACAGAATGAACATGCCGGTCTCCTCGAACACAAACTCCTGAACGTTTGCAGGGAGCATAGCCTTGAGAGAACTGCCTTTAAGACCCTTTACAATCATGAAGTATATGATTGCCGTAGATGCGAAACCGCCATAGAGTCCAATTTTGCGTCCCAGATTCTTGCGATAGTGGAATGTAAAGACTACACGTGAAATCCACTGCACCACAAGACCGAATACAAAGGCTATTGCCACAGAAAGGAAGATTGAGATGATGATAGTCATGGCCCTGTCGGTATTGAGCATACCCAATCCCTCGCCCGATGACGAGATCAGTGCCGTGATGAACGATGCACCAAGCAACTCGAATACCATTGACACGGTTGTTGATGTCGGCAGACCAAGCGAGTTGAAGAGGTCGAGCAGGAATACATCACTGATGACCACCGCAAGATAGATGCACATCACGTTCTGGAAAGTGAAGAATGAGGGGTCGAAAATTCCGTGGCGCGCCACATCCATCATTCCGCTGCTGAACGCGGCACCCACAAAGACACCCACAGCAGCCACAATAAGCACGTGTTTGATTTTTGCAGCCCTTGAACCCACTGCCGAACTCAAGAAGTTCACAGCATCATTGCTCACACCTACGGTAAGGTCAATGATGGCAAGAACAAACATAAAGGCAATCACAAACATATAGGAGAGTTCCAAAGAACTGAGCCCCGATACGTAAGAGACAATGTTGTTAAAGAAATCCATATATCATTAAATTATGTTTTTCACAATATTACGGTTTCTTACCGGTGTAAAGGTAGTCGCGACATATACAAACCCACCATAGGCCTGCAACAGGCGATACCTTTCACGTTACAAAAATATTCATTATTTCTATAAAACAAAATAAAAGATGGTAAAAATCATAAAACATAGGCTACAAAAAAGCCCCGGAAGCATTGTTGTTCCGGGGGTAATCCAGGTTTTACCACTGCGTACGGCTTTAGAAATCGTACCTTGCCGAGAGGTTTATTCGGTTCGCATTGTAGGTCTTGCCGCTGAAGTCGAAGCGCCAGCCGTGCAGATACTCTATACCAATCTGCATATTGTCCGTCACATTGTAGAAGAAGTCCGCTGCCACATACTGTCCTTTCTGGTAACTGCCGGGGTTGGCCTCGCCAAAGCCCTTGCGTGAGAGGAGCACCGTCTGGCTATATGTAGCCGAAGCCAGGAAACGCTTGCCGAAGGTATACTGTATGCCGGCATACCAGCTCTGGCTCGTGAGCATCATAGCCTTGCCCGGTGTCGTGGGGTCGGGCACCACATCCACGCCCACGTTGGAGATATTGTTCACAAGAGTACCGATACCCTCGCCAATGGTGAACTGTCCACTCAACTGCAGGCCACCCATAGTGGTAAGAAGGCTGGCCTGTGCGCCCCAACCAACCTTGTCGTTGTCCTTGCCGGTAATTTTGTCGACATAAGAGATATCGCGCATCACGGCACCGAGGCGTATGTGGTTTTGCGGGTCATTGAAGAGATTGTATTGCACGAAGATTGGAATGTTGGGAACGCGCTGGGCATCGATGGTAAAGGTCTCGTTCTCTGTAGCATTCACGTCGGGAGCCTCGAGACTGATACCCATCGACAGACCGAAATCAAAGCCATAGTGCAACATCACCTGGGTAGCACGGTAGAAGGTCATACCGCAAGGGCCACCATAGTCAATGGTTACAGGAATTGCCGCCAAATCCATGAACGAGCCCACCGAGTAACCGATTTTCAGATACTTGGTGCTCATGTACGCATTCTGCAACTGCAGGCCAAGCCCACTGCCACGCCAGTTGGCCGATGTGAACACCTCGAAATCGCCAAGCAGACGGCTGGTGCCAACAAGTTTAAGAAAGAGCACCGAGTTTGTCATGTCCATTCTGAACTGGCTTGACGGCGCTCCGCCACGTTGTATGGCCGACGGAAGGAAGTCTACATTGTCGACAGCCTTGTCAAAGTCATACTCGAGCTTTGTCTGCAGATAACCGCCGATACCAAGTCCCCACTTGCCCTTCTGGTCAACAAGGACAAAACGCGGAGCACGCGGGTCATTGTGATATGGACTCTGCGTGTTCTGGAAAATCTCCACCACATCGGGTGCCTCATTGATGGTCTCGCTGATACAGATAACCGGGGTGGCATCCTCTGCAAGCTCCACCCAGTTCTGTGCATTGACAGACACAACGGCCAACAGCCCCAAAGCTGTCAGCGAAATGAATTTTGAAAATCTTTTCATAACTTGTCACTTTTAATATGAATACAGAATTTCAAACACCCGACCATCCATTTTGTTTAAGAAGAGCGGCGCGACAACTACAAAAAGCCATATCACCTGAATTTTATTTGACAAGAAATACAACATTTCAAAACTTATTGTTTTCTTTGCATAACAGAAGGATAATATCATTATATGACAGAGAGCGCCAGCGGCAAGGAGAAGGTAGAGAGATTCAGATACCTGCAAGTGACACCACGCGACAAGTCGTGGGGGCTTGCCGTGACAACTGTCGGCCTAAGGCACGCGCGCCCGGGTGAGGAGTATCTGCTGTCGGAGCATCCCGACAACTACAGATTCCGGGAAAATGGGCGCAGAGTATTGAATGAGTACCAGCTTTACTACATAACACGCGGCAGCGGATACTTTGAAAGCGCATCATGCTCAAGGACAAGGATTGAGCCCGGAATGATATTCATGCTTTTCCCCGGTGAATGGCATTCGTTTGCCCCCAACCCGGACAGTGGATGGGATGACCACTGGATAGGATTCAACGGCACGTTTATGGACGACAAGATAAAGAGCGGTTTCTTCACTTTCAAGAACTGCGTGTTCAGGGTCGGCGTGGACGAGAGGATTACAGCAACATTCCACGAGATACTTGAGATTGCTACCGATGAGAAGAAGGGATACCAGCAGGCCATCGCAAGCCTTGCGATATCGCTGATAGGGCGCATACACTACGAGGACATAAACCACACATACGGCGAGACATACATTGACCGCATCATAAATCAGGCAAAAACCGTAATGAAGGAGGACATGACAAACAACGAGCCGTTGGAGGATATAGCCAACACGCTGGGAGTGAGCTACTCGCTCTTCCGTCGCGAGTTCAGGAAAAGGTGCGGTATCTCGCCCGGCCAGTACAGGCTGGAGCTGAGGCTTGCAAAAGCAAAAGAGATGCTGCTTACCACCAACCTGAGCGTTGCCGAAATTTCCTCAAGGCTTCATTTTGAATGTATCGGGCAGTTCTCGACGTTCTTCAAGAAGAAAAGCGGCAGCTCGCCACTTGAATTCCGCAAGCAAGGCATTAAAAAAGATTAATTCACATTAACTGTTGCTAATTATAGCATAGCCAATTTGTTTTCCACAACAATATTTGCCAACTTGCAGTGCGTTTCAAACAGGAACGCTATGCAGGAGCATACAGTATAACTTTAAAAAGAGAAGAAAATGAGAAGAAACATCATCACAGCGGGCATCATTGCCGCACTATTATTGTTTGCGGCTCCATCAGACAGCGCTGCACAATCCACGGCAGATGCATACATAGATATAAACACCACTGTGGAACGCGAAGTTACACCCAATGAGCTATATCTGCAAATTACAATCAGGGAGAAGGACTACAAAGGCAAAAAGAGTCTCGAGGAGATGCAGGAGGCCATGATTGGCGCACTCAAGATAAACCGCATTGACATTCCCGAGTGCCTCACGCTCAATTATATGGGCAGCGAAGTGGGCTATAAGGCCTTTTCAAAAAGCATAAAATCACAGAGCGAAGCCACATACATGCTGAAGCTCTATGATGTTGCCATAATGCAGAGCGTAATCGCATCATTGGAGGAGAGAGGTATTTCGGACATCGAACTGGTGCGTACAAGATACACCGGCGAGAAGGAGCTGAAGGCCGATATGGGCATTGAGGCTATGCAGCTTGCGAAAGAGGAGGCACAGATGCTAGCAGGCGCAATAGGCCAGGAAGCCGGCAAAGCACTCACAATAAGCTATTGGATGAACAGCGGACAGACACAGCCGAGGCTCTATAAGGCACGTGCCCAAGCCAATATGGAGGATGCCGCCGTTGAGCATCCTGTGAGCGAACCGATTATAAGCATTGGCAAGAACACTTACCGTTTCACGGTCAATGTCCGCTTTGAGCTCAAATAGTATTTGCAATCAAGCAAGAACAAAATTGAATATGCGGTGTTTTTTATAGAAAAGACACCGCAAATTAGAAACTGTTTTAATTTATGTCCTTGAAATTTTTATAGGACTTTTTTAGGCTGTTTTTTCTTTTTTCAAAGCCACGAATAAGCGAGTGCAAAGAAAGTTCACTTGCTTTGCCGAGCGAGAGTGGGTTCGTGCAGCAAAGGCGCATAGCGGGCTATGTAACTGCGAAAAAAGGAAAAACGGACAAAAAAGGGCATAAAAAGACAAGTTTTCTTCGCGTGTAATGTAAAATTATTTTTGAAAGAAATTTAAACAGTTTCTATGTACAACAACAGATTCATCAAGCTACTCCTGCACGAGCCCGACTCTTCATCGACAAAGTCATTGGTGCTTGTTATGGCACGAATCATCTTCGGGTTCCTGTTCCTCTCACATGGAATAGCCAAACTGCACCTCTACGGCGATATCCCCGACACATTCCCCGACCCCATTGGCCTTGGCAGTGCGCTCTCACTGTGGCTGGTGCTCTTTGCCGAGATTCTTTGCTCGATAGGCTTCATCCTTGGCGCACTTTTCCGTCTGTGCCTCATTCCAATGATATTCACAATGTGCATAGCACTTTTTGTGATACACGCTGGCGACCCGCTCGATGTAAAGGAGCTGTCGCTGATGTACCTTGCCATCTTTGCATTGCTATACATCACCGGTCCCGGAAAATTCTCGGTAGACGGTATTCTAAAAAGGATACTGCTGAACAGGAAATAGATTGTTACTTTAGACCTTCGAGAATATTCTTCAGCACCACGGTTGCCGAAATCTCACGGTTGGCAGCCTCGGGGATAACCAGAGAGCGTTCACTCTCAATGACATCGTCCGTGACTATCATATTACGTCTCACCGGCAGACAGTGCATGAAATAGGCATTGTCGGTAACGGCCATCTGGCGCTCGCTCACGGTCCATTCGCGGTCGGTAGAAAGCACCTTGCCATAATTGTCACCGCTGTATGCCGACCAGTTCTTCGCATATATGAAGTCGGCACCCTCAAAGGCCTTCATCTGGTCATACTCCACACGGGCATTGCCGACAAAGGCCGGGTCAAGTTCATACCCCTTGGGATGGGTGATTACAAAATCATAACCCGCAGCATTCATCCACTCGGCAAACGAATTGGGCACAGCCTGCGGCAGTGCCTTGGGATGCGGCGCCCAGGTGAGCACAACCTTAGGACGTGGCTTGGTCTTGTACTCCTCAATGGTTATGAGGTCGGCAAAGCTTTGCAACGGATGGCGCGTAGCAGCCTCCATTGAGAATACCGGACGGCCGGAATATTTTATGAACTGATTGAGGATAACCTCATTGTAGTCATCTGCCTTGTTCTCAAAACGTGCGAACGAGCGTACGCCTATCACATCGCAGTAACTTCCCATAACGGGTATCGCCTCGAGAAGATGCTCGGGCTTGTCGCCGTCCATTATCACACCGCGCTCGGTCTCAAGTTTCCAGGCACCCTGGTTTATGTCGAGTACAATGACGTTCATTCCAAGATTCAAGGCAGCCTTTTGCGTGCTCAGCCTTGTACGCAGGCTTGAATTGAAGAAGACCATCATCAGGGTCTTGTTCTTGCCCAGGTCACAATACTTGTATCGGTCGGCCTTTATCTCAAAAGCCTCATCAAGCGCCTTCTTCAGGTCGCATATATCGTTTACGGATGTAAAGTTTCTCATATTGCACTATGTATTATATATAACTCATTCTTCATCATCACTCTCCCGGATTTCACTTCCGGCTCCATCTGTCTGCAGGGTTTCACCACCGTTCACTTTCCTGTCCTTTTTTCTGCCCCACCATTTCCAGCGGTCAAATTCCAGTAGTATTGATGTTCCTACACCCTGAGTGGTGAGGTCGGTCTTTGAGAAGTAACGGTCATTGGTCTTGCTGTATGCCTTGATATTCCAATTGTATTTGGGACTCAAAAGCCACAAGAGCTCAAAATCGCCAATAAAGTTCCTGTTTGCAATGGGGTTCTCACGATAACCGAGGTTTCCATTTATCTGCAGACGGTTGTTGAGCAGACGGCCACGCAGCATACCCTCGACCTCCATACTGTTCCACCCGCGTTCGCTGGTAGATATGTTGCCCGAGATATCCCAATTGCCGCTATTGATGATTTTACCGAGCATATTGTTTATCTGGCCCGATATTGTATTGGAGATGAACGACTCCACTGCCGATGTTGAGTTTGTCATTCCGGTCTGCGCACTGTTGGTGTCAAAAGTGTAGAATTTACCCACACCCAGCAGGTAGATGAACTGCATATTCTTCTGGTCGGGCGTACTGGCCACGCTGGCAAGCAGCTCGCGTTCCTCCTCACTACCCTCGGGGAGTTCAAGGTCAAAGGCAAGATTTGGCGATGCAAGACTGCCTGTAATGTCCATAATACAGTTCACCTTCACCGTCTTGCGCCTTGCAATCTCTGTAGTGAGGTCACCGAGCGATGCCGAAGGTACAAGGTATTTTGCCTTAAGATTGAGTTCGGCCTTGTAAGGGTCACCGTTAAAAGTCAACGTACTACCCTTGGTTATGTCAAAGACTTTGGTGAATATATCCTGCACAGTGAATTTACATGCACCACGGTCAAGGTTGAGATGTCCTTTCATGCTGAAACCGTTCCTGTCATCATAAATGGCATTCATGGGACCGTTACCATATAGGCTGATATAATCATCGGCCTGCAGATTGGTGTAGACCTTCACCTCGAGTGACTCGTTGATATCAAGCATAAAATCAAGAGTCATCTTACTAGCGGTCTTGCTGTATGCATCCTTTGTCCCGACATTACGCACCAAGGCCTGTTCACTCTTTTTACGTTTGCTGTTATCGGTAAAGGTCACGAAACTGTTGTCACGGGCTCCGCTTGTCATATTTGAATTGTACACAAAGCGCGAACCGGGCATACTCTTGGCATTCACCTTCAGAAACAATCCCGCACCGTCACTGCTTATCTTCGCATCGCCGGTAGCGAACACCGTGGCATAGAATGGCAAAGAACCAAAATCCTCCGTGTCATACACCAGCATATCATCGGCTTTCACGTTGAAATTACAGGTCCACCGGCTCAGATTAGTGTGTTTCAAAGGACCGTCAAGGAGCCCCTTGTTTCCATACCTGTCATAGATTCTTGCATTATCAAAGGCCATGACACCGTCGGAAAACCTGATGGAATCGCCCGAAAAATAATACCTTACATTGTTTGCATTCAGTTTCGCTGAACAGAACAAAGCCACAGCCCCCTCAAAATCGACAGCACGCCATCCGCCATGTATATGCACCTTACCACTGCCGGCACCATCAATATCGGAGAGGAATGTCCCCAGCTTCTTGTTCATGAATGCAGCATTGAGACTATTTGCATCAATCTTCAATGTTATGGTGTCGTTCGGCTGGGACAAGAATCCCTTGACTGTGGAGAGTTCATTCTCTTTATTGTATATGTCGGCATCAAGCACAATGCTCTTGCTCTCATTTTCCCACCCCACATAGACGTCGCCTTTTCCAATCTCGGCATCATCGATACTGAAATTCTCTACAGCGATGCGACCGCCGGCATTGGGTGCCGACAACAGACCTGTGCCCATAGCCGTTCCGGTTGCACGGCCGCCAAAATCCAATATGCGGAATTTTATCAGGTCAAAGACCGTCGCTACCTCAAAATCCTCCAGATAAGCATTCAGGGTATCACTCTCCTCCTTACCCACTACACCTTCAACCCTAACACTCTGTCCACCACTGTAGAGGCCGATATTCTCAACCAGCAGCCTGTCCATTTTTCCCGAGACTGTACCCTCGTTTATATGCCACACCTTGTTCCTGTGCGTGATACTGTCATTGTGAATTCTTGCTTTGAGTTCCAGTTCACGTTTGTCATCGCGACTGAGTTCGGCATCCATACGCACCGTACCCATCATGACATCATCGGGTTTGAAGTTGTTCCAATTGACATAAAAGTGTGCCTTGTCGGACACAGCATTGGCATTGACCCTCACTACAACATCCTCTGCCCTGTTATTGTAGTCAAAATTCTTTATCTTGCGCGACAAGGGCTTGACAAGCTGCACATTCATGGCAAGACCGGCACCTCCCGCCTTGCCGTCAACACTGAAAGAACGTATCAGCCCGCCATTCAAATCGAGCTTGTATATTTCAGCATCTACATTGAAGATGTTTTCCCGTTCATTGAATACACCCTTGATGACCGATGGCTCAAGCACTGTTGCCGGAAGATTGAACATCTTTGTCAATGGCACAGTGTTCTTTATTGTGACATCGTAATAAAAATCATTCGCAAAAGATGAAGCGACATTCTCAGCCGGGTCTATATCCAGAACCGGGAAATAGGTTTCCAACATACCGGCAAGGCTGCTCTTTATACTTCTGAAATCAAAATCGCCATATATGCTTGCATTTACAAAATCCGATGTCACAACAATGAATCTGTCATCACCGGCCCTGTTGTCGCTGACATAAAAATTGCGCACCAGGGTTGTATCGCCGTCACTTTTGAACGAGAGATTGTCTATTTTTGCATTGACTATGGTCTTTCCAGCGCCATAATCGATATACTCGCCATTCAACTCAAAAGAGAATTCAGCATCCTTGTCACTATCATAGAGATTGAGACCTACTGGCGAAAAACATTCACTCTTCAAAGAAAGTTTCAGTTTTCTTTCGTCCGCGACACCGTACCTTGCCACAAGCTGTATCTTCGCATTAGAGTCATCGGTCGCCACATTTGCCGTTATGACATCGTCTGCACAACGGGCACTGAAACAGATGGGAGCATAACTATAATCATTATATATAAGGTCGGTGACGTTGCCTTCAACTGTAGCATAGTTGCCGCTATCCTTGACATTACCCGACAAATCAAGACATACATCGCAAGTCTTGAGCCTGTCCACACCTGTAAGTTTCTCCAGGTTCACTCCCCTGCCATCCAATTCCAGTTCATAATTCCATGTAGAATCCAAAGAACCGTCAGCGATTATCTTGCCACTCTTGCAGTTTAAAGCAAGTTCACCTGCCACACGGCTCTTGTCGAACCGGATATCTCCATCCAAACGCACACCCCCCAACTTGTCAGCGACATCATAACCGATAGGAATGCCAGCGAAAAGAGGTAGAATATCCGTCAGCATCGTTTCAGAGAGAGAAAGTTCTTTGACAATCACACGACCATTCATCTGCTCCACCAAAGGAGAGATGACAATGGCATCAGCATCGGCACCGAAACTATTGTCGGTTGCCAACAAAGAGAGCGATACGCCCACACTGTCCTTGTCATAAGAACCATTAAGGCTGAACGCCAACGGTGGCAGCTCCTCAAGCGGAAGCTTCATGAACGGCGCGACATCGTTCAGGTCAAGACAGTCGCTTCCAAGCATTCCGGAAAAAGCAATATCTTCCAATATGCTGTCCGTACGCACTTCAAGCCTATCCGAGACAAGGTTGCTGCGCGGTGTCCTGAGTTCAAGATTACCGAGAAATATGCTATCACCCTCCTTTTGGATATTTACGCGCAACCTGTCCAGCGTAAAGCCACAACGTTCCATACCGCTTATGGAACGCACGTAGAGGTCAAGTCTGTCATCACGCAACTCCTTGAGCGAGAGATTACAGGAGAGGTCTGTCACGGATATATGTCCAGGGTCAAACCCGGCACTGTCCCGCACCTCACTCAAAACATCGTAAGAGAGTTTTCCGTCATATACAAGCAATTGGTTTATACGCAAATCTATCTTTGACTTTTCCTCTTTGCTGTCACGTGAAAACACTCCAATCAGGAATCCGGCATTCAAATCCTCACCGGGCGCGGCACGGTTCAACCTGATATCCGGAGCTGCGAACAGCAGTGTATTGACCCTCACCTCACCCTTCAGCAGCCTTTTTGTCTGCAGATAGGCCCGCGCCTCATCGGCACACAGCAGAGTGTCGCCACCGGCATCATACAGTACCACTCCTTTCAAACGCACATCGTTGAGACTGCGCACCTCTATCTCCTTGACATCAAGCGGCACACCGTATCTGCCGGCTATTTCGGCCGAAGCAAAAGAAGCCAAGTGAGACTTGACATAGCCGAGCCTCATTGACATCAGTAGCAGGAAAAGCATAGCAGCAATAACCGCAACCGTACCGAATATGTACTTAAACAGTTTTATATGAACCTTGTTTATCCCCCAACACGCAGTAAGATACGAATCGACCGCGCGAAAGTTGATGCGAATATACTCATTTTACACAATAAAAGCACATTTTTATCCCATAATTTTGCTAACTTTGCAAGCATCACAATCAAGAATTATCCAAAATGTATACATTCATTTCTGAGAATCTCGATGCAATCGGGACACTTGCGACCTTGATATTCACAATGGTTTTCTTCATATCGGGAAAGATACGCTCCGATATCGTTGCGCTGTGCGCACTTGCAATGCTTGTCATCATGGGCATCCTGGAGCCGACATCCCAAGAGGCGTTCTCCGGATTTTCGAGCACGGCCGTAATAATGATGGTGGGACTTTTTGTCGTAGGTGGCGCCATATTCCAGACAGGACTTGCCAAGATGATAAGTTCCAAGCTCATGCGCCTTGCAGGGAACAGCGAGACACGCCTTTTCATCCTGGTTATGGCCGTGACATCATTCATGGGAGCATTTGTCAGCAACACCGGTACTGTCGCCATAATGATTCCCATTGTCGTCAGTATGGCAATGAGCGCCAAGATGAACCCCAGCCGCCTGCTCATGCCATTGGCATTCGCAAGCAGCATGAGCGGTATGATGACACTCATCGGTACCCCACCGAACCTTGTGATAAATGAAGAACTGATAAAGAGCGGACATGAGGGACTTGGCTTCTTCACATTCTTGCCCGTGGGTCTCATCTGCGCACTGGTAGGCACTATAATTCTCCTCCCGTTGAGCAAGAGATACCTCTCCAAGCCGGGTTCATTGAGCGGTAAGAGTGCCAGCAGTGCAAAATCGCTCAAGACACTGGTAAAGGAGTACGGCATATCAAACAGTCTGCACAAGGTACAGGTGAACCATGATTCGCTTGCTGCAGGCAAGATGATTGGCGAGCTGAACATCAGAAAGGTCTACAGCCTCAACATCATCGAGGTGCGCCACATTGAGAAAGGCCAGCGCAATTTCCTCACTAAATCCGTAATTCAGCAGGCGGCCGATTCCGACACCATGTTGCGCGCCGGTGACATGCTTTACATTTCGGGCGCCGAGGAGCAGGTAAAGAAGCTCATGGCCGACTACAATCTTGAGTATATAACCGACAACGAAGCGAACAGACTCGACTTCTATGATATTGGCGTTGCCGAAATTGTACTTATGCCGTCATCGACCGTCATAAACAAGAGCATCAAGGAGGTACAGTTCCGTACCAGATACAATGTAAGCATTCTGGGAATATGCCGCAAGGGCGAATATATTCTCCAAGGACTCGCCAACGAGACAATACACACCGGCGACGTACTCCTTGTACAGGGCACCTGGAGCAATATCGCCAACCTTGAGAAAGAGACCAACGAATGGATTGTCATGGGACGTCCGCTCGAGGAGGCAGCCAAAGTGACTTTGGACTACAAGGCCCCCATCGCTGCGGTGATTATGATTGCAATGATTGTAACGATGGCATTCAACATTGTAGCCCCTGTAACGGCAGTCGTGATTGCTGGATTGCTGACTGTGCTCACCGGCTGTTTCCGAAACGTGGAGGCCGCATACAAGACCATAAACTGGGAAAGCATCATGCTCATTGCTGCAATGATACCGATTTCGATAGCTTTGGAGAAGACAGGAATATCGACCTGGGTTTCATCATCGTTGGAAAAGTCACTCGGCGGATTCCACCCGAGCGTAATGCTTGCCGCAATATACTTTGCGACATCATTGCTGACAATGTTCATCAGCAACACTGCGACAGCCGTGCTTATGGCCCCCATTGCAATGAAATGCGCCCTGAGCATAGACGTAAACCCCGTCCCAATGCTTTTTGCGGTGACATTGGGAGCAAGCCTATGTTTTGCATCGCCGTTCTCCACACCACCCAATGCTTTGGTCAAGCCGGCCGGACAATACACATTCTCAGACTACGTGAAGGTGGGCTTGCCGCTACAGGTAATACTGGGTATCGTAATGATACTTGTACTGCCTTTGCTTTTCCCATTCTAAACAACGGCCAAGTTGCCAGACGGGCAAATATGCCAACAAAAGATATTATATGAACCTGAACGATATACAGAAAGTAAAACAACAGTTCGGAATCATTGGAAATGACCCGGAACTGCACAGAGCAATAGACACCGCCATCCAGGTGGCGCAGACCGACCTGTCGGTGCTCATCACCGGCGAGAGCGGTGTGGGAAAGGAATTCTTCCCCAAGATAATACACACCAACAGTGTGCGCAAACATGGCAAATACATTGCAGTGAACTGCGGCGCCATCCCCGAAGGCACCATTGACTCCGAACTCTTCGGACACGTAAAGGGAGCATTCACCGGTGCCGTGAATGAACGTAAAGGATACTTCAGCGAAGCCGACGGCGGCACAATATTCCTTGACGAGGTAGCCGAGTTGCCAATGGCAACACAGGCTCGTCTGTTGCGCGTACTGGAAAACGGAGAATATATCAGGGTCGGCTCATCGGATGTAGAGAAGACAAATGTGCGCATAGTATGCGCAACCAACGTGAACCTGCCCGAGGCAATAGCTGACGGACGTTTCAGGGAAGACCTCTATTACCGCCTAAGCACCGTGCCCATCAACGTGCCGCCACTGCGCAGACGTGGCGATGACACGATACTGCTGTTCAAGAAATTCTCTATGGATTTTGCCGCAAAATACAACGTACCCAGGATTCAGCTCGATGAGAGTGCAAAAAGAGCCATCACTGGATATTCGTGGCCGGGAAACATACGCCAGTTGAAGAACATTGCAGAACAGATATCAATTCTGGAACTGAACCGCGACATAAATGGAGACACCGTCGCACACTACCTGCCCAAGGAACAGACAAACAACCTGCCCACAATTGCAGGGCGCAAAAACGAGGGCAAGACATTTGAGAGTGAGCGCGAGATTCTCTATAGCGTATTGTTCGATATGCGCCGCGACATAACCGAACTCAAGAAACAGATAGAGACTTTGCGCAACACGCAAGAGAACACCAAACGCGAAGCCACATATTACACAGAGACAAACGAAATGCCGGTTGCAGCCCACCGCATCGAGTCCGCATACCACATTGAGAGCACACCACTCCACTACGAGCCTGTAGAAAACGTTGTCGATGAATATATTGAGGAGACCCTGTCGCTCGATGACGTAGAGAAAAAGACAATACTCCAGGCACTTGAAAGGAACAAGGGCAAGCGCCGCAACGCTGCAAAGGAACTGAACATTTCGGAACGCACGCTTTACAGGAAAATAAAGGAATATGGCATTGAATAGGATTATACACAAGCCCACATACATAGCGCTCCTGTTGGCAGCTATGGTTCTCCAAGGTTGTACGGTAAGCTACAAGTTTACAGGTGCCTCAATTGACTACACAAAAGTAAAGACGATATCACTTGAGACATTCCAGAATCGCGCCGCATACCAATGGGGCCCCATGGCCACAATGTTCAACGAAAAGCTCAACGACATTTTCGTGCAACAGACAAAGCTGCAACAGGTATCACGTGGCGGCGACATGCAGTTTGCCGGGGAAATCACGGCATACGACCAGTACAACAAGTCGATATCCTCGGATGGTTACTCATCGATGGTGCAGCTGAAGATGACCGTAAACGTACGCTTCACAAACAACACCAACCACGAAGACGATTTTGAACGGCAGTTCAGCGCCACACGTGACTTCGATGCCACACAGTCGCTTGACTCGGTACAGGAGGAACTTGTAGGCCAGATGATTGATGAAATAGTAGACGCAATATTCAACGCAGCTGTCGCAAACTGGTAAAATGGAAAATATTCACACATACATATCACACCCCGAGAAGCTCAACCGCGACACACTTTACGAACTGCGCCTTATTGTCGGCAAGTACCCATACTTTGATGTTGCACGCCTGTTGATGCTCAAGAACCTCTACCTGTTGCACGACATTGACTTCGGCAAAGAGATGCGCAAAGCCGCCATTCATTTAAAGAGCCGTTGGCCTATTTTTGAACTTATGGCAGGTTACGGCACTGCATCCACCATTGAAGAAGCCCCAGCAGACATACCGGTAGACAGGACAATGGCACTCATCGATGCATTCCTTGAGACCATACCGTCCGACCATCTTTCGCTCGAGGCCGAAGGTGCCGCCGCCGTAGATTACGCATCGGCTTATCTGAAGGATAAAGCAGAAAGTTGTGACAATATCCCGGAATTGAGCGGACAGCAGCTCATTGACGATTTCCTTGCCGGCGACAATGAAAGGATAAGCCTGAACCTCAGCGCGCCTGCCGAAAACGAGAAAGAGGAGAATCCTGGAACGGAAAGCACAGAAACCTCGTTCTTCACAGAAACTTTGGCCAACATTTACATAAAACAAGGCAAATATGAGAAGGCGCTTGAAATTATTAAACGATTATATTTGGAATTTCCGAATAAAAATCGTTACTTTGCAGACCAAATAAGATTTTTAGAAATAATAATAAAACATACAAAAAAAGAATAACATGTTCACATTCTTTGTACTACTCATTGTTTTGGCATCTATCTTGATGTGCCTTATCGTACTTATCCAGAATTCTAAAGGTGGTGGCTTGGCTTCAGGTTTCGCATCATCGAACCAGATTATGGGCGTTAGAAAGACTACAGATTTCCTGGAGAAAGCAACCTGGACAATCGCAGCATCAATGGTTTTGTTCAGCATCTTCTCGGCACACGCTCTCTCATCAGAGAAAGCAAGCCAGCAGGAAACAGAGATTTCATACTCTGATGCAACCGGCAACAGCGCCGATGCTCCGGTGTTCCCTGTAGAGGAATAATTGATACACTTGAAATCAATAAAATCATAGAGGATATGAATTCATATCCTCTATGATTTTATATCCATACCCGAAATGTTGTTCAAAGCAGAATGCACTCGGGATAACCATATTATAAGAAACCGGATTATTTGCAGAAAGGTTTCTCATCACCCCAGCACTGCTGCATCCAAGCCCTTGCCTTAGCCTCGACAGGATTGTCCTGTGGTAGCCAGAAAGAGAATGCCTCACCACCATCGGGCAAGAACTGCTGCTTGGCAAAATGTCCGGGATAGTCATGAGAATATTTATAACCGTCGGCATACCCCAGCTCTGCCATTAGTTTTGTGGGAGCATTGCGCAAATGTAGAGGTACGGGCAGGTTTCCTGTTTCGCGCACCGTTTGCAATGCCTTGTTTATGCCCATGTATGCCGAATTGCTTTTGGGCGAAGTAGCAAGGTAAACCACCGCCTGCGCAAGGGGAATGCGTCCCTCGGGCCACCCAATCTTCGTCACAGCATCAAAAGCTGCGTTGGCCAGCAAAAGCGCATTAGGATTGGCAAGACCGATATCCTCCGATGCCGATATAACTATGCGACGTGCAATAAAGGCCGGGTCTTCGCCACCCTCAATCATACGCGCCATCCAATAGAGGGCCGCATCGGGGTCACTGCCACGGATAGATTTTATGAAAGCCGAGATTATATCGTAGTGCATCTCGCCATCCTTGTCATAAGCAGCCGGATTCTGCTGGAGACACTTCTTCACCTTCTCATCTGTAATTACCACAGGAGATTCGGGGTCACTCTCAACCACAAGTTCAAGGATATTGAGCAATTTACGCGCATCGCCACCGCTGTAGCGCATGATGGCCGCAGTCTCGCGAAGTTCGACACCGCGTTCCTTCAGGATATTGTCATTGCCTATAGCATAGTTGAGCAGCTGCATCAAATCACCTTGTTCAAGCGATTTGAGAACATAGAGTTGACAACGTGAAAGTAGCGGACGTATTACCTCGAACGAAGGATTCTCGGTAGTAGCACCTATCAGAGTAACCACTCCCGTCTCCACCGCACTCAACAGGGAGTCCTGCTGCGACTTGCTGAAACGGTGAATCTCATCAATGAAAAGTATTGCACTGCCACGCGAAAAGAGCGGTGAACTCTTCGCCTTGTCAATGACCTCACGCACCTCCTTCACCCCAGCCGACACAGCATTCAAAGTATAGAACGGGCGATTCAGGGTATTGGCAATTATGCGCGCAATCGTCGTCTTTCCCGTACCCGGCGGCCCCCACATTATGAACGAGAGGATTCTGCCCGAATCAATCATACGACGTAACACAGCACCTCCACCGACAAGATGCTGCTGACCGACATAATTATCAAAAGATGTGGGGCGTAAACGCTCCGCTAATGGTTGTGCCATAATTCTTATATCAAAAAAAAGGCGCGCACCGGTGCGCGCCTTTGAAATTATTATCAGATATATCCTTATTAGCTCAAGCCTACAATCTCACCATCCACGAAATCAATGCAGTTTGCCTGTGGAACCTTTGGCAAGCCTGGCATACGGATGATATCGCCAGCAATGGCAACAATCATCTCGGCACCGGCATTGAGGACAACGTCACGAATCTGCAGGTTGAAACCCTTTACGGCACCATACTGCTTTGCATCGGCACTGAAAGAGAACTGTGTCTTTGCAATACATACCGGGCAGTTGGCAAGACCATACTTCTCGGCGAGTTTGATGCGGTCGAGCGCAGGCTTTGCAAAGGTAACCGAAGCCGCGCCATAAATACTCTTGGCCACTTTCTCAATCTTTGTCTGTATGCTATCCTCGTCATTATAAGTGAACTGCAGAGGCTTTGAAGGATTGTTCTCTATTGTATCGACAACAATCTGTGCCATCTCGACAGCACCCTCACCACCCTGGGCAAATGCATTGTTGATTACAAACGGCAAGCCAAGTTCCTGCTCGCAGTGATTGCGCAGCAGCGCCATCTCCTCGTCGGTATCGGTAGCAAACCGGTTGAACACTACAATTACTGACTGACCGAATGAGCGGAGGTTCTCGACATGACGGTCAAGGTTGGCCAAGCCATTGCGCAAGCCATCCATATCGGGTTCCTTGATTTTGTCAAGCTCTACACCACCGTGCATCTTCAAGCCCTGGGCTGTTGCAACAATGACTGTCGCATCGGGCTGCAGGCCACTCTTGCGGCAAAGGATATTGTAGAACTTCTCGGCACCCAAATCTGCTCCGAAACCAGCCTCGGTAATGGTATATTCGCTGTGTGCCAAGGCCATCTTTGTCGCAAGCTGCGAGTTACAGCCATGTGCAATGTTTGCAAAAGGACCACCGTGGATAATCGCAGGGGTGTTCTCTGTCGTCTGCACAAGGTTGGGCTGGATAGCATCCTTCAACAACACCATGATAGCACCCGCCACGCCAAGGTCCTTCACAGTGAAAGGCTCGCCTGCGTAGGTGTAACCGAGCATGATATTCTCTATGCGACGGCGCAAATCCTCCTCATCGCTTGCAAGGCAAAGAATCGCCATGAGTTCCGAAGCCGGAGTTATATCGAAACCGGCCTGCTCCACAATACCGTTTGTAGCGGGACCTATACCGGTGATAATCGAGCGGAGTGAACGGTCATTCACATCAAGCACACGGCGCCACAGGATTTCCTTGAGCCCGAAACCATCCTTTGCGTGCTGATATAGATAGTTGTCGAGCAATGCCGAAATCATATTGTGAGCCGATGTTATTGCGTGGAAGTCACCTGTAAAATGAAGGTTAATCTTCTCCATTGGCAACACCTGTGCATAACCGCCGCCGGCAGCACCGCCTTTCATACCGAAACAGGGGCCGAGAGAAGGCTCACGAAGAGCAACGACAGCCTTCTTGCCAATCTTGTTAAGCCCCAAGGCAAGACCAATGGAAACTGTTGTCTTTCCAATACCCGCCTTTGTTGCAGTAATTGCAGTCACAAGAATAAGTTTGCCTTTCTGCTCTGTGATAAGATTCAAGGGTAACTTTGCAATGTACTTGCCATAATGCTCCAAATCATTGGCTTCAATGCCAATCTGGGCTGCCACGTTCTCAATGCGCTCAAGTTTTGTTTCATGAGCAATCTGGATGTCACTCTTCATAAATAATATGTCTTTTGATTATAGATTCGTTTTGCTTTGCGAAGATAATAAAATATATTCATATTACAGCAATCACACACGCACACATTACAAGAAGCTGTTTAAATTTCTAAAAAATATAGAAGTTGATAATTTCAAACAGTCTCTAAATATTCGGACAAGTTTTATATCTTTGCAACGGAAGAAACTGCAAGGCAATTATGTTATCAATCTTAATCCCAGTAAAAAATTTCGAATGCCGCGCGCTGGTAGAAGAGCTCCACAAACAAGGCGAAGAACTTGGATGTCCTTTCGAGATTCTGGTTGCCGAAGACGGCACAGACGAAAATATGCTGCACCTCAATGCCACCGCCGACACCCTTACAAACTGCAGAAGGATTGTAAAAAAAACGAACATCGGCCGCGCAGCGATACGCAACACGCTGGCCGCAGAAGCACTATATCCAAGCCTCATATTCATAGACTGCGATGCGGTTATTGAAAAGGATGATTTTCTTGCGGAATACAAAGAGGCGCTACAGGAGCACAAGGTTGTCTGCGGCGGATTATACCATTCAGAAAGCCTCAACGACAGTTCGTGCATCCTACGGTACAGATACGAAAAGGAAGCCGACAAAAGCCGCGATGCACATACACGCAACAAAGCTCCATACGACAAGTTCACCTCATTCAACTTTGCAATAGACAAGGAATTGTTCAATTCCATTTTATTTGACACATCCATTACAAGATACGGTTACGAGGATGTACTTTTCGGCAAAGAACTGGAAAAACGCAACATTGGGATACTTCACATCGAGAACAGATTGCTGCACAGTGGACTTGAGGACAATGCAACATTCATAGCCAAGACAGAACAGGCCCTGGAAACACTTGCCGGAATAAAGCAAAGAATAGGCAGTACTCCTTTACTCGACACGGTAAAAAGACTGGA
This sequence comes from Bacteroidaceae bacterium, assembly GCA_045636545.1. Taxonomy (GTDB): domain Bacteria; phylum Bacteroidota; class Bacteroidia; order Bacteroidales; family Bacteroidaceae; genus HGM04593. The sequence continues at coordinate 34,839 of JAZTXR010000099.1, read as the reverse complement.
ACGTTACAACCTCACCTGGCTATTCATGGCATATTGGAGATGCAGCCGGAGGCGTTTGAAGAGAAATCTGCTCGGCAATTCCCCGTCACTTCTCAAATTCAACATCTACAAACTGGGATTCTACATTTCCCTCAACCGGCAATAGATGCAGGGCAAAGCCTGTTTTTTCCAGGAGTATGACATTTTAAACAAGCCCTACAGTTTGTTTTAAAGAAAAAAGAGTTATTTTTGTAGATTAAAATCATAGATTTCATTGAAGCACAGCAATAACAATCAAAAACAATATAAAAATGGCAGAAATCAACGAAACTGAAAAGAGCGAGAAAAAGAGCATCAGTTTTATCGAGCAGATTATTGTGAGTGACCTTGAAAAGGGCAAGAACGGAAGCAAAGTGCAGACACGTTTTCCACCCGAGCCCAACGGTTATCTGCACATTGGCCACGCCAAGGCTATCGCCATTGATTTTGGAATGGCACAAAAATATGGTGGCGTCTGCAATCTTCGTTTTGATGACACGAACCCCCAGAAAGAGGACATGGAATTTGTACGCGCCATCGAGCAGGACATCAAATGGCTCGGTTTCGAATGGGGCAAGGTTTGTTATGCCAGCGACTATTTTCAGGAACTGTGGGACTTTGCAGAGTGGTGTATAAAAACCGGCCGCGCATACATTGACGAACAGACATCGGAGGAGATTGCCCGACAGAAAGGTACAACCACCGAGCCCGGACAGGACAGCCCTTACCGTGACCGTCCGGCAGAAGAAAGCCTGAGACTTTTCCGCGAAATGAACAGCGGCAACGTAGAGCCCGGAAAGATGATTCTTCGTGCCAAGATTGACATGACCAGTCCAAACATGCACTTCCGCGACCCTATCATGTACCGTGTCCTCAATATGCCACACTGGCGCACCGGCGACAAATGGAATGCATATCCGATGTACGATTTCACACATGGACAAAGTGACTACCTTGAAGGTGTAACACACTCACTCTGCACACTCGAGTTCGTGCCTCATCGCGACCTGTACGACCTGTTCGTCACATGGATGAAGGAGTGGAAAGGTGATGATGGCGACATCAATGACAACCGCCCACACCAATACGAATTCAACAAACTGAACCTCAACTACACCCTTATGAGCAAGCGCAACCTGCTCATCCTCACCAAAGAGGGGGTGGTGAACGGCTGGGACGACCCTCGCATGCCAACAATCTGCGGTATCCGCCGTCGCGGATACAGCCCTCAGGCAATACTCAATTTCATCGACAAGATAGGCTATACGACATTCGATGCACTTAATGACATCAAGCTAATGGAAGCCGCATGCCGCGAGGATCTGAACACACGCGCCCTGCGAGTAAGCGCAGTTGTCGACCCGGTACGTCTGATTATAGACAACTACCCCGAGGGAGAAGTTGAAGACATGCAAGCCATCAACAACCCCGAGGACGAGAATTCCGGCTCACACACCATACGTTTCTCTCGCGAGCTCTACATCGAGCGCGAAGATTTCATGGAAGATGGAGGAAAGAAATTCCTGCGTTTGGGCCCGGGAAAAGAAGTACGCCTCAAGAACGCATACATCATAAAATGCGACGAAGACCCCACCAAATGCATTGAAAAGGACGAGAATGGCAACATCACTTGCATCCATGCGACATATGACCCCGAAAGCCGTAGCGGCATGCCGGGAGCAGACCGCCGTATCAAAGGCAAGACACTGCATTGGGTAAGTTGCGACCACAGCGTACCTTGTGAAGTACGCGATTACAGCTGCCTGTGGACTTGCGAAAATCCACGCGATGCCATCAAACAATACGAGAACGAGAACGGTGTGCGGGGAATTGAGGCTATGCGTCCATTCCTGAACCCCGATTCTCTACGCATAAACAGCAACGCCTACATTGAGGAATGGGCAGCCGGCCTACCACATTTGAGCCACCTTCAATTCCAGCGTATCGGCTACTTCAATGTAGACCCGGACAGCACACCCGACAAGCCCGTATTCAACCGCACGGTATCCCTTAAAGGCAAGTAAGAACCGCACAATGCTCCATTATGGACATTATATGAAATAAAGCACCGGATGAACTACGACAAAGGATACTTTGAATCTCCCGATTTCCGCGAACTCCTTGCCAAATACGAGAAATCCACAAAGCTTGGAATAAGCTCCTATTTTGGCATAGACGAGTTCGTGGACTTGTTGTCCTATTACCTGTCTGTAGACAAGAACGAGAATGCCGCAGCAGTCCTTGACGAAGCAAGACGACTGCACCCCACAGCCCCCGAAAACATAAAGATGGGCATAAGACTGTTGCTTTACAACGGCGAACCGGAAAAAGCGTTAGAGCAGTTCGGCGAACTTAAATGTATTGATGAAGTAGAGATGCTCACCATAAAAGCAGAGATTATGGTGGCATTGAGAGAATTCAGACAAGCCCACGATATAGCAATAGAGCTGCTGCAGAAATCCACACCCGGACAGGAGAGCATTTACGAGGGGCTTGAGATTCTGCTCGATTGCGGTTTCGCACACGATGCATTGGAGATATGCGAGACAGCCCTGCAGGCTGCCCCGCAGCAGATAAGCCTGCACGAGGTAAAAGCCGAGTGCCTCATTGAGCTGCAGCGCATAAACGAAGCGGTAAAGATATACAACGAGCTACTCGACAGCAACTCCTATTCCACATTCTACTGGGAGCAATTGGGTCACATATACTATATGGTCAAGAAGTACGGCAAGAGCCTTGAATGCTTCGAGTATGAGAGCACCATCAATGAAGAGATCGAGTATGCCTATATGATGCAGGCATACTGTTACTACCACCTGCGCGACTACAACGCAGCAAGAAAAATCTTCGCGACACTTGCAGCAAAATACAGCAACACTGTCACACCGACATTCTACATAGGCCTATGCCACTACCACGAAGGGCGCATAGAAGATGCAATAAACGCTTTTGACACAGCCATAAGCAAAGCACAGGAAGGAACGATAGCAATAATGCTGGCAAGAATAAACAAGGCCATACTGCTGGACACCGCAGGCGAGACATCGGTTGCCGACGATGCAATGTCAATGGCACTGCTAATGCACCCGGACAACATGAAACAGCTGGTACTTACTGACAAGCACCTGTACGAGCTACGCGACAAGGAGAACCTCTCCTTTGATGACATGAACATCATTGAAACAAAGGAGTGGAGCACAGAAGAGTGCCTCTACAGGCTTGGCGCACACCTTGTACATCACAACCACCTCATACTGGGAAGAAGAGTTCTTGGCTACTGCCGCGACTTGAGCTATGACAAGGCCGACATAGACGCCTACCTTGCCTACATATCATGGAACACCGGCAAAGAGGAACAAGCAATGCAGTTTGTCGAGGAGGCATTGGACGGTCGCTCAAACGTCCTGTTCGAGCTGTTCGACATTCCATACGATGCAAATATAAGTTCCAGGTCATTCATCAAAAGCATAAAAGAGAGGACAGGCAATGCATGACACACAGCCTGTCCTCTTTATCATACCGGGTAAGCCCCATGGTTGAACACTATTTTTCTCCCGAGAACTCCTTGGCACGTTTTTCCTCGGACATCCGGCACACCAGCAGGTTACCATCGTTTTCTGCAATAATGCAATCATCCATTCCAACCGCAACAACCCTCTTCAGACCACGGGTATTCACAATGCAGTTGTGCGAATCGGCAAGTTCGGCCTCAACACCCAGGACTGCATTGCCATTCATATCCTTGGGCACATTGCAATAGAGCGACAGCCAAGTACCCAGGTCGCTCCAACCGAAGTTCGCAGGAAAGACAAAAATCTCGTCGGCACGTTCCATAATCGCATAATCGACCGAGATGCTACGGCAATCAGGGAAACGGCTATCTACCTGTTCCTGCTCCTCTGCCGTATAATAGTAAGGCATCAAAGACTCAAAAACAGAAGCTATCGGTGACTGGTATATCCTGAACGCATTCACGATGGTTGAAACATTCCAGATGAAGATACCTGAATTCCAATAGAAATTATTCTTGGCAATATAAGCCTGAGCAATTTCCAGCGCCGGTTTTTCCTTGAAAGAGTCTACACGGAACACCTCTTTGTTAACAAGTGAAGAAGAACCCAGCACAGCCTCTATATACCCGTAACCGGTCTCGGGACGTGTAGGCTTGATACCCAAAGTAAGGATTGCATCAGAATCAGCAACAAAATCCAGCGACGACTTTATCACGCGGCGGAACTCCTGTACATCGGCAACAAAATGGTCACTCGGCGTAACCACCATATTGGCATTTGGGAAACGCTTCTTTATCTTCCATGCCGCATACGCTATGCAAGGAGCGGTGTTACGGCGGCAAGGCTCCTTCAAAATATTCTCTTCCTGCACCATCGGCAATTGTTCCTTGACCAACGGAGCATACTTCTCAGAGGTGAGCACCCAAATATTCTCCACAGGACAGATTCCTGCAAAGCGGTCAACAGTCAGCTGTAACAACGATTTGCCACACCCCAACACATCAATGAACTGTTTGGGACAATCGGGCGTACTCATAGGCCAGAAGCGACTGCCCACTCCGCCTGCCATAATCACTACATGGTTGAGACTTGTCATATCCTATCTCCTATTCAAAATCATTGGACAAAACCATTCGTTTTCATTCACGAATAAACCAACGCAAATGTACACAAAAAAAACAATACGGACAACACGAATGAGAAGCTGTTTTAAAATTCATTTACTTTGCCGAGCTCAAGGCAGTTGGACGTAGTCACAGCGGGCTATGTAACCGCAAAAAAGAAAAAACAGACATTTTTGAACATAAAAAACCACGAAACATCAGTTTCTATAAGAAAACATCTATTTTAAAAATTCAAGCAGCTTCCAATAAATCATTCATTACCAATCCCAATCAAGAACAATCTACCAAAACAATCACTTAATGCAATTTATATAAAAAAATACAGCGGAAGTTTGCTTTATTAAAAGTTAATCCATATATTTGTAGCATTGGATTTTAGAAATTGTTTAAAATTTAAAATGACAATTTATGTTTGAATTCTATCATTTCCTGATTCCGGCATTGTTTGCCTTCTTAGGCACGTTATGGATTCACCCCAAAGTGCTTAAGATTGCACTTCTGAAGAACATTGTCGACAATCCAGATGCAAGAAAACTCCAACGCAATCCCGTACCGGTTCTGGGAGGAATTGCCGTATTCTTTGGTATCGCCATCGGACTTTGCTGTTCACAAGCCATATTCAACAGTGCCAGCACTTTTATGCTCATATCTGCTATGCTGGTGATGCTGTACACCGGCACAATGGACGACATCATTGATTTGTCCCCAACCATACGATTCATCATTGAGATTCTTGTAATTGTATGGCTCATGTATGCCAGCAATTCATCAATAAACTGTTTTTGGGGGTTATGGGGCGTATCAACTATCCCTCAATGGATTTCTTATCCGCTCACAGTATTCGCTGCAGTGGGAATAATCAACGCCATCAACCTCATAGATGGTGTCAACGGTCTGTCATCGGGTTTCTGTTTCATGTCATCCGTGTTCTTTGCAATTTTCTTCTACACTACCGGCAGCCAGACAATGACAACCCTTGCAATGTCAGCGGCTGGTGCCATTGTGCCATTCTTCCTACACAACGTGTTCGGTAAAAGCACGAAAATGTTCATCGGTGACGGTGGAACACTTGTCATTGGAACAATGATGGCAATGTTCGTCATAAGCATTCTTGGCCAGAACCCTGGCTGCATAAGGATTGCCGCATCAGGCGCCGGACTGATTCCATTTACACTGGCAGTTCTTTCAATGCCGGTCTTTGACACCGTAAGAGTAATGTCGACACGTATCCTTAACAAAAAATCACCATTCCACCCCGACAAGACACACCTGCACCACATGTTCATTGACCTCGGTTTCTCACACATTGGAACAACCATTTCCATACTGTCATTGAACTTCCTGATTGTTGCAACATGGTTTGCATCATACAAACTGGGAGCCTCCATTGACTTACAATTATATATAGTAGTAGGACTAAGTTTATTGTTCACATTCGGTCTCTACGGATATGCAAAACGTCAGTTGGAACAGAACTCAAACAGTTTGAAAACATTCCAGAAAATTGCAAAAGCACTGCAAATGGAAAAGAAAGGTATTTGGTGCAACATACAACGCATAATAGACAAATTGTAAAAAATCAAACAACGCTGGCAGGCTTGAGCCTGCCAGCGTTGTTTGATTAAGACAGCTCATCAGATGGAAGAATTTACACTGTGGACTCCCAAAAGCCTGTCATATCTCTCACCGAAAGCCCTATAATATATATATATGGTATATTCATTCCCAGTATTGTAGAAGTTACCTTCGGCCGGTGCAAGTTCAGCCTTTCCGGTTTCGTCCGGCACCCACACATAGCAATAATTGTACAGTCCCATCTTCAACGGCAACGAAACGAAGTAATACTCCCCTTCACTGTCATACTCCATCCTGTACACATGCGACAAAAAATTGCCACAGAAATCACCAAGAAGGTAATAGCAACCACCCGTACGGCGTGGTATATCGAGCGCAAAATGCACGTTCACATAGTCGGCCTCAATTTCCGTACCACGTCCCTCAAAAGTATTGATGTAGAAACGCCCGTTCTCATCACGATAATTGGAATGCGACATACGTGGTTTGTCCATATACAGCACCGCATTATACAACGAACCGTCAAAGACAACCTCCTCAACACCCTCACCGGGTGAATTGGGGTCGGTAATTTCAAAACGGCGATATTCGTTCCCTGCATCAAAAATCAACTTGTCATTATGCACATATTCAACCTTGTTGCCCGTGATATATGTTGGCATAATATTGTCCACAACATTATCCATGCGACCGTTCTGATAGACGACTGCCTTCAGTTCACTTGCCGGGGAAGCAACAAATGATGGATAACCCACCGAAAATGACAATTGCTGATGCCCATCATTGAAAGAGATATCCGTATCACCGCTTACACTTGTATCAATTGACGCCAACGGTTCTACAACCGAAAAATCGAATGAAGCAACAGGGAGTTCCCCCTCACTTTCATCATCAAAGACCTCGACACGATAATTCCCCGACAACTTCAAGGAGAGCTCATCGTTAGGTACCGTAAATTCATAGTGTGTATACAACTGGTTAGTATTGACAGAGTTCTCCCACTCGTCAATCACTACATCATTGAAACCGTCGAGATAATCAACCTCCATTGCACCCGACTGTTCCCAGTCGGCATTACAATGCACCACACGATAGGTATAACGATGGTATACATGCGACATCTCATCAAAAGAAAAGTGCAGCACATCATCGCCACCCAGCTGCACGACTGGCAACGCACCCCACTGACCGTCAAGAAGTACCCGAGGAGTGCGGACTGAGGGCGAAAAGGAACGCGAATACTGCGCATTGGCAACAATCGCCACAAACAAAGCAAGAAAAGCTACAACACGTTTCAGCATAAAATTCATGCACAAATCAAATTTAGCGAAGCGAAGATAAGCATTTAATGACAATTAATCAGTATATTTACATTATTTATAATAATAGAAGCAAATACACTTATGAAAAACATACTGGCAGCCTTATTCATTATACTTTCACCACTTGCCGTAATGGCGCAAAAGGCAATATTTGAGAAAAGCGACAGTGCAAGAATTGAGACAATGCTGCTCAATTCCGACAACAGCCATACCGGCGGCGAGCTATTACAGGCCATTGCAGACGGGTTTATTGGCGAGAAGTATGTAGGCGGCACTTTGGAACAGGGCGCTGAAGAGCCTCTATTCATCAGCTGCACAGAACTTGACTGTACCACATTCGTAGAGATAGTGCTTGCTATTGCGAAAACCGCCAACGATGGCAGCCACAGATTTGCCGATGTATGCCGCAATCTGGAAACCATACGCTACCGCAACGGCAAGAACTGCGGATACGCAAGCCGCCTGCACTATATAAGCTGGTGGATAACGGACAGTGCAAAAACAGGAATAATTGAAGAAGTCACCCCAACAATCAGCAAAGAAAGACAGCCGTTGAGCATCGACTTCATGAGTACCCACCCCGACAACTACCCGTTGCTTGCAGAAAGCCCTGAAATGGTAAAGGAGATTGAACTGTTGGAAATCCCTTGTCGTGGCATTGAGGTCAGTTACATACCAAAAGAAAAGATTGGTCTTTACGGCTGTAAGGAAATCAAGGTCGGGGATATCATAGCCATAACGACATCAATCCCGGGGCTTGACGTTGCACATATCGGTTTCGCGTATTACAACAATGGCACACTCTGCCTGCTCCACGCATCAAGCAACAAAGGCAAGGTCATCAAAGACACCACACCTTTGAGCGACTACCTCGCCAACAACAAACACCACACCGGCATAAGAGTATTCAGAGTCTGCTTCTGAATACACAATCACTTGCCACCAAGCTTATTCCTCAACCTCTCCTCACGCATCCTTTCACGCTTCTCATAGGCGGCACGAGTACGTTTCCAGCGGTTGTGTGTCCACAGCCACAGTTCGGGATTTTCCTTTATCTCCTTCTCAAGCAATCTATAGTAACGGTTTGTAGGCTCAAACTCTGCCAGCTTTGAGGCATCCTCGGCAAACAGTTCAAAATGCGCAGTGTAATAGCCACGCTTTACGCGTTTCATTCTCACAAAGAACAATGCAGCCCCCGTACGCCGGGCTATCTTCTCCGTTCCGGTAAATACAGGAGTATCGCGATGCAGGAAGTCGACCCAATGGTTGATTGCATCCCAAGTAGGCACCTGGTCCGCAATGAATCCAATGAGGAACCTCTTTTGTTCTTTTGTTATCTGCACAATACGGCGGAGCGTATTTGCCATAGTTATCGACTCTGCCCCGAACTGGTCGCGCTGTTTCTTCATCAGCCGGTCAAACCTTTTGTTCTCAAGCGGATGATATATGTCACCGACAACCAGATTCTCATCATTGAAATAAAGGCCGAGCGATGTCACATACTCCCAATTGAAGAAATGACCCATATAACACACACACGAACGCCCCTCGGCCAACACACGGCGCGCATCATCAAGCCCTGTTATGACCATACGGCGACGAATCTCTTTCTCGCTCATGCCATAATACTTCACAGTCTCCACGAACCAGTCACAGAACGCCGAGTAGAATTTCTTTTCAATCCGTACAACCTCTTCCTCGCTTTTCTCCGGGAATGATTTTACCAGATTGTCACGTACTATCCTACGACGATAACGCACTACATAGTAGACGATGAAATATAATATGTCCGATAGAATATAAATTACACAGAACGGCAGTTTATTCAGCAAAAACAAGAACGCCAACGATATATAGTACACAAGTGCCTTCATAAAAAAGTTCATTAAAGCCGCATCCACTACACGGCAAACCATCACTGTTGCAAATGTATATATTTTTTTTCAAATGAGAAAATCATCAGCCTTGGCACCGTCAATTCCCCTACAGCCATCGCATAAAAAACGACAAGCACCCGCGGTAAACGCCACAGGTGCTTGCCATATAATCATCAACAGTTTATTCCAATGTGCCGTTATTTGCAGCCTCAATCATCTCGTTGCTTGCATACATATAAATCTCTACACGACGGTTCTCGGCACGTCCCTCTGCTGTCGCATTGTCAGCAACAGGCTGTGTTGAGCCAAATCCCTCGACACTCTTGATCTGGTTCTCCGAAACACCCTTTGTCAGGAGATAATTGGCAACAGCCTCGGCACGTTTCACTGACAGCGGATTATTTATTGCATCGGTTCCGGTAGAATCGGTGTGGCCATAGACAACGACATCGGCATCGCTGTACTCGATGAGCACCTTGGCGAACTCCTCAAGATTTTCCTGCGCCTTCTTGTTCAACGAATGTTTGTTTGTGGCAAAGAGCACACCTGAATCGAATGTAACCTTGACTGCAGTAAGATTGTTTGCATCGGTAACAGTCTCGACAGTTGCATTCTCCACCAGTGCAGCAGCCTCGGCCGCATTATCCATTCTCTTGCCAATCAATGCACCTGTACCGGTTCCTACTGCTGTTCCCACAGCAGCACCCACTACAGCACCCATGCCGGTGTTTCCGGTAAACTTGCCAATCAAGGCACCGATAGCAGCACCGCCGGCTGCACCACTTGCAGCACCAATCAGACTGCCCTTTGCCAGATTGCTCCAGCTACTACAACTTGAAAAAATAAGTGCCGAACACAGCACAACACAAATAGTCTTTACAAATTTCATATCTTTAATATTTAACTGTTCCAAACTTACTGCAAAGTTAACTAAAAAATTGTTTATAACAACCCATATCGGCCAATTTGAGCATAAATTAATACGGATACAAAAACATCAAGACCAAATAGAGGGATATATCAATATATTTAGTATTTTTGCAGACAATATAAGAAAAACGGATAAAAACAAAATTATATGGCCGAACTTAAAGATCTTACAAAGCGTAGCGAGAGCTATTCGCAGTGGTATAACGACCTGGTGATAAAGGCTGACCTGGCCGAGCAGTCACCGGTGAGAGGATGTATGGTAATAAAGCCCTATGGCTATGCAATCTGGGAAAAGATACAGCGTACACTTGACGACATGTTCAAGGAGACCGGACACGTGAATGCATACTTCCCTATGCTCATTCCAAAGTCATATCTCAGCCGCGAAGCCGAACACGTCGAGGGCTTTGCCAAAGAGTGCGCCGTCGTGACACACTACCGTCTGAAGAATGCCGAGGATGGCAGCGGCGTGGTAGTAGACCCAGCCGCAAGGCTCGAGGAGGAGATGATAATCCGCCCCACATCAGAAACCATCATCTGGAGCACATACAAGAACTGGATACAGTCATACCGCGACCTTCCCATCATGGTAAACCAGTGGGCAAACGTAATGCGCTGGGAGATGCGCACACGTCTGTTCCTGCGCACCGCCGAGTTCCTGTGGCAAGAGGGACACACCGCCCACGCCACACGTGAGGAGGCCGAGAAAGAGGCACAGACAATGCTTCACGTATACAACGATTTCGCAAACAACTATATGGCTCTGCCGGTTGTAATGGGTGTCAAATCGGCCAACGAACGTTTTGCCGGCGCCCTTGACACATACACCATCGAGGGTATGATGCAGGATGGCAAGGCACTGCAGTGCGGAACATCACACTTCCTGGGCCAGAACTTTGCAAAGGCCTTCAATGTACAGTTCGTTGACAAGAACAACAATCTCGAGTATGTATGGGCAACATCATGGGGTGTATCGACACGCTTGATGGGAGCACTCATCATGACCCACTCCGACGACAACGGCCTTGTATTGCCACCGGCACTTGCACCGATACAGGTTGTTATAGTACCTATCTACAAGAACGAGGAGCAGCTTGCAAAAATCAAGGAGACTGTAGACCCAATGATTGCAGAGCTGAAGAAACTTGGAATCACCGTTAAGTTCGACGATGCCGACAACAAGCGCCCGGGCTTCAAGTTCGCCGAATATGAACTCAAGGGAGTACCCGTACGCCTTGTACTTGGCGCACGCGACATTGAGAACGGTACCATTGAAGTAATGCGCCGTGACACACTCGAGAAGGAGACACGCTCAATCGAGGGTATCACAGGCCATGTAAAGGAACTGCTTGACGAAATACAGACCAACCTGCACCGTAAGGCTCTTGCTATGCGCGAGGCGTGCACACGCACCGTTGACACATACGAGGAGTTCAAGAGCGAGATTGAGAAGGGCGGCTTCATCCTTGCACACTGGGACGGCACACCCGAGACCGAGGAACTCATCAAGAACGAGACAAAAGCAACCATCCGTTGCATTCCTTTAGGCTGGGACGAGACACCGGGCACCTGTATGGTAACCGGCAAGCCATCGGCACGCCGTGTACTCTTTGCAAGAGCATACTAAGGAAATCCTGCACATACAACCCAAAAACAGTAATGACAGTCCGCGGACTGTCATTACTGTTTTTAAAACCCGGTGACCCCGGTGGGATTCAAACCCACGACCTTCAGAACCGGAATCTGACGCTCTATTCAGCTAAGCTACGGAGCCTGAATACAATTTTATCCGATTGCGACTGCGAAGATAACAATAAATCACAAAGAAACAACTGCTCTTTTACCAAAAAAAGCGAGATGGGCCCTAAAATAGCACAAATTTCAGTTGTTTTAGCTCCCATTTATTGGCATTTTAAAAACAAATGACCTATCTTTGCCAATATTGAGAAAGCGAACACTTTGTCAACACTAAAAAAACACAACAAAAACAGACAAAACAAAAGCAAATTGTCAAAACAAGATGAAATTATATAACCTACCACAGGAGTACACACCACTGCTCGACCTGAAGCAGACCGAACTGGCTATCAAACAGATTAAGGAGACATTCCAGCTCAACCTCTCATCGTCACTCCGCCTGCGCCGCGTGACCGCACCCTTGTTTGTCCTGCAGGGAACCGGTTTGAACGACGACCTCAATGGCTATGAACACGCCGTGAGTTTCCCTATCCAGGATATGAATGGCGCTGTGGCCGAAGTGGTGCATTCGCTTGCAAAGTGGAAACGAGTGACACTGGCCGAGTACAACATTGCGCAAGGCTACGGCATTTACACCGATATGAACGCCATACGTGCACACGAAGAACTCGACAACCTGCACTCCCTTTATGTCGACCAATGGGACTGGGAACGTGTCATAAGCGACAAGGAACGCACCGTGGAATTCCTGCGCAGGATAGTGTGCGAAATATACTCGGCAATCCTCCACACCGAGTTTGCGCTCAGCGAGAGCTACCCACAGCTCAAGCCATCGCTCCCCGAGAAGATAACATTCATACACAGCGAAGAGCTGCGCCTCAAATACCCCACCCTCACGCCAAAAGAACGTGAGGAGGCAATAACAAAGGAACACGGTGCGGTATTCATCATAGGCATCGGCAACGAGCTTGGCGATGGCATCCCTCACGACAACCGTGCCCCCGACTATGACGACTACAGCACAGCAAACGAAGATGGCTACTACGGCCTCAACGGCGACCTGATGATTTGGAGCGACGTCCTGGGCAAGGCGATGGAGCTCTCGTCCATGGGCATACGCGTAGACCGCAAGGCACTCTTGCACCAACTGAAGAAATCGGGCAAGGAGGAGCGCAAGGAGCTCTACTTCCACCGCCGCATGCTCAACGGCGAGCTGCCATTGAGCATTGGTGGCGGTATTGGCCAGTCGCGCCTCTGTATGCTGTTGCTGAAAAAGGCGCACATTGGTGAAATACAGTCAAGCATCTGGCCCGATGAGATGCGCAACCGATGCAAGGAGATGAACATACCTATTATATAATATATGAACGTAAAGATAGAGCAAAGTTGGAAAGAGGTTCTTGAGAACGAATTTGTCAAGGAGTACTTTGCAAGGCTCACGCAATTCGTAAAGGAGGAATACAATGGCGACACGCCGATATACCCGCCCGCAAAACTCATATTCAACGCCTTTGACCACTGCCCCTTTGACAAGGTAAAAGTAGTAATCCTTGGACAGGACCCCTACCACGGTGCAGGGCAGGCAAACGGTCTCTGCTTCTCGGTAAACAAAGGTATCCCATTCCCGCCATCACTACTGAACATCTTCAAGGAGGTTCAAAGTGACCTGGGAACACCCATTCCGCAGGATGGCGACCTCACACGCTGGAGCGACCAGGGGGTACTGTTGCTAAACGCCACGCTGACGGTGCGCGCCTCGCAAGCCGGTTCGCATCAAAGACACGGATGGGAGGAGTTCACCGATGCTGCGATACGCGAATTGGCATCGCGCCGCAGCGGCATAGTATTCATTCTATGGGGAAGCTATGCACAGAAAAAAGGCGCATTCATTGACCGCAGCAAACACCTTGTGCTCACATCACCACACCCATCTCCCCTGTCGGCATATCAAGGTTTCTTCGGGAACCACCACTTCAGCACAGCAAACAGATACCTGCAGGAGCAAGGAAAAGGCGGAATCAACTGGTAGACTGAACAAGTAAACGACAAAAATGGAATCCCGTTCCACAGCAAAGCTGTGCGAGCGGGATTAATCGTTATACCACTGAACATTGGAACTGCGACTGCTACGCTTGTCAATCTTGAGTGCATCGGCAAGCATCTGCGATGTGGCGCGGAAACTGAAATTGAACGAAGTGTATGGCGCAAGCACAATACCGCATGACATCTCGAAACAGTGCAAGTCACGCGATATATTCATTGTTGTGGTTGTCAGTTTCCTGTTCTCGAAATTATATCCCGACGTGAAGTTTATGCGCCAGTTGTCCGAAATTCCAATGTTACCCGAAATATTCAGGTTCTGCGTGAACTTGTAAGGATAACGCATATTCCTCAAATTTATCTCGGCACTCCTGTCCTCGGCCATATTTATACCATAGGAAAGGCTCACGCTCCACTGGAACTTGAACGGCATATATCCGTCATCATCGACATCGGCCTTCTTGGGTTTCTCTTTCTGCGCACGCTTGCCCACAGGCTCCTTTGCCGGCAAGTCAAGCTGTCCATCTGCAGGCACCTCATCACCAGGCTCATCTTCCCCGGTATTTCCAAACCTGTTCCTGAACCAGTCAATAACCTTTTTGTAGGTATTGTTGTTCAATGTGTATGACAAATTGTGGCTCATTCCCTGGAAGCGGCCGAAGCGGCCGTATGACCACTCGGTCCTGTCGCCCACAACCACCTGCCCTTTGTCGTTGAACTCGTATGCATACGTTGCCCAGGTTGCGTTGAAATTGAAAGTATAGTTCTTTGTAAGTTTCAGCCTCAATCGTGTGGAGAGATTGCTCCAGGGCTTTGTCTTTGCAGCCAGGTTATATGAAAGCGAACCACCGATATCATCAATCAGGCTGATTTTTTTCAAGGAGTCGTTTTTTGTACGCCACTTCATTTCAACGTTATTGCTCACACTTATTGAAATGCTACCCGTCCTACCCTTCGATGGAACGCCGAACATTGAACCCTGATAGGGGGAGTACTCTACCGTGCGGGCCTCACCGTCCTCATCGGTATACACGTATGTCTCGTAATAGCCATACCTCTCATTACCGAAATCCGGCGCAAAACTGAACGAGAGCGACGGTTTGAACACGTGACGCACCGTGTGCACACGACTGTTTCTGATAAATGGCGCAGGCTTGTAAAAGCCATAGAGTGTCGTATTGGCCGACACTGCAAGATTGTAGTTGTAGACACGGTGGAAACCGCCCACAGTATCGCGCACCACACCGCCGACAGCCTCGTCCCACGACTGGTTTATCTTCTTGAAGTACCAACGCTCGGTGTAGTTGAAGCTTGGCGTGATGTTTATATTGTCAAACAGCTGGAATGTGGCACTCACCGGAATGCTATGTTTTACACCATTGCTCCAGTCCCTGAAGATGTTCGACTTCAGAATCAGATACTCCTTTGTCGATATGCTGTTGTTGAACTGGCCGCTGTATGACAACGAAATCTTCTCATACCAACGTTCATCGCCCTTCCTTTTTTTCCGTTTGAAAGGATATTTCTTTGAAAGAGATACATTAAGGCTCGGAAAGTTTAGTGAAATGATTGAATCCTTGACATTCTGTGACAAGGACATTGAAGATGACAATGTCAGGCCTATCGAGGGGAATGTACGCGAATAGCTGACACTTGATGTCCTGACACTCTGCGAGCTGAGCACCGGATTATAAAGGCTTGTGAGGTTTGAGCGCTCATAGTTTGCGGTAGAGAAGTTCACGCTTGCCGAGAAGTTACTGTTGGGGTGCGCCTTAGCATCCTGTCTGTGATTCCAGGCTATCCTGAAGTTCTTGCTCACCGTGTAGTCCGGCAAGCCCTTCTCGCCATTCTTTGTAACAAGATAGCTCAGGTTTACACTGCCCGAGTATTTATATCTTTTGGCATAGGTGGATGCAGCCCCCAAACCCCAGGAGCCCTTTGTATATATTTCACCGGTCAGTTTAAGGTCGAGCTTGTCACTTATGGCAAAATAGTATCCACCGTCGCGCAGATAGAAACCCCGTTCCATCTCATCGCCGTATGTGGGCATAATTATACCCGAAGAGTATTTGCTTGTAAACGGGAAATATCCGAACGGCAGAGCCAGCGGCAGCGGCACGTCATCGACAACCAGATAGAGCGGGCCGGAAACGACATCCTTTTTGGGACGCACCTTGGCGCGTGTCAACCTTATGTAGAAATGCGGATGTTCGGCATCGCACGTGGTGTACATACCATCCTGTGAGTATATGACATCGGTAGAGTCCTTCTTTGCCTTTCCACCCATAAGAAAGCCATCGCCCTGCTGGGTGTAGACATTGCTGATGAATCCCCTGCGGCTCTTGAAATTGTAGCTCATCTTATCCGATTCGTACGGTGTCCCGCCGTCAACAAAGATTGGCTGACCGTTCACAACGCCTGTAGAGTCTATGCGCCCGTAGGCGTGAACCACGCTGCTATCCATATTCATGGAGATTATATCAGCTGTAAGCTCAATCTTGTCATACACGACCTTGCCGCTACCATAGAGAAAGGCATTGCCATTCATTGACCACACCATAGAATCAGTACTCTCATAGTACACCGGCGCATCAAAGGCATCTTTCTTTGTCATGGCATTCTTCAGGGTATCGGCTGTAACGGTTGCGGAATCTACCGCCAACGAGTCTTGCAGAGAGAGAGGGACGGGGTATGCGACAAATGACGGAACTGCAGCAGAAGCCCCCACTAAAGCGGCCGCCTGCAACAGAAACGCCAATAAAAACAGAATTACCCTATATCTCATTTACTCCACTATCAAAACAGTTGGCAAAAATACGAAATAAAAAGGAGGATTCTCTATTTTTAAGATAAAAAATACTATAAAAATCAAAAAGCGCGCACTCGCGCGCACGTATACCCTTTCCAGCAAACAGTTCCGAGCAGAAGAGACGACACCGTCACATGAACATCGCAGCCCATCGTCGCACCTTCTCCACAGATTCGGGTGAAATTTTTGCCATACTCTCCTCTACCTGCCCGAACGTACGCGCGGTCTCCAGGTATTTTGTCTTTGAATAGAATTTGTCGGCGAAACATATCAGTTGCTCCTCTACGGTCTCGGGAACAAAATCCTTTACCGGCAGATTCCAGCCATTGGCAACAATAATGTCCTTTGTAAGCCCGGTACCGGTGTGGCGTTCGCACACCCTCGCATGGCGCTCATGACCCAACGCCCTCAACAGCTTGCCACCAAGATACCCATGACAAAGATAATCCTCTGTGCCAAAGCAATGTATGCGCGGCGCATCGGTCAGGAAAATACCCAAATCGTGCAACATCGCAGCCTCCTCTACAAATTGTATGTCAATATCAAGTTCGGGATGCCTGTGCGCCATCTCCAAAGCGAGCGAAGTTACCCGCTCTGCGTGCACATTGTAAATATTTTTCAGTTCATTATCCTCGGGGTAGTACATATCTATAATCCCCTTTACATCTATTGTTCCCATAAACAACCTGTGCTATAATCAGGCATCAAAGATAAGACATTTGCAAAACCTTGCAAAAGGAAAAACGGCTTTTGACAGAAAAGAAGGCATTTCTATTCAAAACTATTCAAAAGTCAAACAAAAAGGCAAGAAAATATTATATAAATTTGATTAATTTGACTATATTTGCGAGCATAGAGTTCTATGCTCAAGAAAAGACGATGGACAAAATTGCCGAAAAGACCCTTTTGCTTCCACCGATAACACTCGAAGAGATGTCGGGAATAAAGCTCATGAACAGGACTGACACAAAGTTTGTGGCCACTCTTGAACAGTTGCACATGTTCCTGCAAGCCGTCCGGGGCAAATACTACATACAGGAAATCAACGGCAAGCGCATTGCAAGCTACCACACCACATACTATGACACTGCCGACTACCACATGTACGGCATACACCATGCCGGACGCAAGGTGAGAGAGAAAATACGCGTACGCACCTATCTCGACAGCGATGACACATTCTTTGAAATAAAGAACAAGAACAACCACGGCCGCACAAAGAAGAAACGCATATCAATCAGCGGACACGATTCCGTGGCACAGGAACACGAGAACATCGTCCCTTTTATGGCAAAGCACGCCTGGTACACCATCGACAGCATTTCACCCGTCATAGAGAACTGGTTCAACCGCATAACATTGGTGAACTATGGAAAGACGGAGCGCCTGACGATAGACTTCAACCTGCAGTTCCACCACCTGAAAAGTGACGGGCGCCACAGGTTGCAGCGCGTAGCTGTCATTGAACTGAAGCGCGACGGGAATGTTCCCTCGCCGGCACTCGACATTCTGCGCGACACACGCATAAAGCAATCGGGATTCAGCAAATACTGCATTGGCAGTGCGCTCACCAACGACAAATTGAAAATCAACAACTTCAAGGAGCGCCTGACAATGATACGGAAAATGGAGAACAAACGATAAAACTATAACAATGAGACTTTTAACCACCCTACTCCTGATATGCTCGACAATGTTCGTGCAGGCACAGGACATTGAGAGCACAAACACAACAGGCACAAACGCCGTGGTTGCCGCAAGCGCAGTAGCATCGGAGATTGAGAAGGCCGAGGCTGTAAACGTCTACATAGACTATGACGACGAGCCCGACGGACAGGAAAAGATGTCCGTGTCGGTCAAGCAGAAGCGACAGAGCGACAAGTTCATCGACACGGAGCACGTCAACAAACTGCTGCTGGCATTCATCATCAACCTTGTAGCCATCATGATAATTGTGCGCTGGCTCTATTACCCCAAGTGCAAGCGCGGTGAGTTCTTCTTCACCTACATACTCATTGCCATAAGCACTTTCATGCTCATCTACGTACTCGGCGACGTGAAGCTCAAGGCCGGCATTGCACTGGGTCTCTTCGCAATGTTCAGCATCATACGCTACCGCACTGAGCAGATTGCCATACGCGAGATGACCTATCTGTTCATCATCATAGCCCTGAGCGCCATCAACGGCCTCACCATCAGCGAGTTGAGCATTGGCGAGGTAATAATCATAAACATCCTCTTCATTCTTGCCATCATCATCTGCGAGAGCAAGCTGCTCATCAGCCACTACTCATACAAGGTGATAAAGTATGACAACATAAACCTAATCACCCCCGACAAGCGCGAGGAGCTGATTGCAGACCTTGAGAAACGCACAGGCCTCAAGGTAATCAAGGTAGAAGTCGGCGCAATCGACTTCCTCAAGGATGCGGCCATCGTAAAGATGTACTACAAGAGCAACGAAGCGAACAATTCAGTAGACACAACCCTTAAAACCCCTACAGATGAATACAAACTCAAATAATAGAAGAACAGCGTGTGCCATGGCAATGCTGCTTTCGGCACTGTTCATGCTTGCCCCTGTTTGCGGTGCAAGCGCACAGAGTGTGAATGACAGCTATGGTATTTGGGCAACATTCGAGGCTTCGAAGAAGATAAACAAGAAGTTCAAGGTTGTCGGCGATGTGGAGTTCCGCACATACGACTTTGTGAACAACATTGAACGCGCCGCCATTGGTGTAAAGCTTGAGTACAAGATTCTCAAATGGTTGAAATCAAACGTCGGATATCAGTTCCACTACAAGCACAACCCAAAGGAGATAAAAATGAAGTATGACGACATTGTCGTAGACATGGATGGTGAAGAATTCGTCAATTACAACATAGACCACGACTATTGGGTAATACGCAACCGTTTCTATGCAACCATAAGCGGCGAGTACAAGGTTGGCCGCTTCGAGTTCGGTCTGCGTGAACGTCTCCAATACACACACACCGGTTCAGCCACTGCCAACGAGACCAAGTACAGATACAGCCTTGGCGATGATGTACTTTCTACCGACGACAATCATTGGACAAATGAAACGGAACCCGAGTTAAAGGATGCAAAGCACAACCTTACACTGCGTTCGCGCCTGAGCGTGAAGTATGACATCCCCAACTGCAAGGTAAACCCATTCGCATCGGTGGAGCTCTACACCCGCCTCGACGAGTGGAAAGGTTATGACAAACTCCGCTACCGCCTTGGCGCAAGCTACAAAATCAACAAGGACAACTCAATATCATTGTACTATCTCTTTGAGGACATCAACGGCGAGCCAAACGGACACGCAATTGGCTTTGAATATTCAATAGACCTATAAAAAACGACATTATGAAAAGACTACTGCTAATCATATCACTCACTGCCATTGCAGCAACTGTCACAGCGCAGCATCTGGTAGTGGAGAAAGCGGGGTTTGAGAACGGAATCATCGCGCTCGACAACCTCAAGCAGATAACCTTTGACGGCACCACCGTGAACATCGAACAGAACGACGGCACACTGAGCAACGCGACCATGGGCGACATCAGCCGCATCTATTTCAGCGACTTCTCGTCAATCCACGGCACACTGCAACAGAGCGACAGGCTGGTAGAGTACCTGTCGGCCGACGAGGTTGCCATCAATGCAAGCGCCGGCTCAACCGTAAGCATATACAGCCTCACCGGTGCACAGCTGCTCACAACGCGCCTCAATGCACAAGGCGGCACAATGAGCATCGCCAACCTGCCGCAAGGAGTGTATATTATAAAAGCAAATGAAAGAACCGCTAAAATCATAAGAAGATGAAAAAAGCACTATTATTCATCGGGGTGCTTGCAGCATCTTTCACGCAGGCACAGGTGCTGTATGTAAACAACAGCAACGGCACATACCAGTCAATTGACACGAAAGAAACCGGCGATATGACCTTTGACGAGGAGCAGCAGCTCGTACACATTGAGCTGGGCAACGGCATCACAACCAGCTTCGCAACAGAAAAGGTAACAAACATTGCACCCGTATCGAACAACGGAACCGAGTTGACATACAACCTCAACCCCACCGTTGCCTTCAGTGCGGCCGACAAAGAGAACTTCAACGAGATAACCCGTGCCATCCCCACCGATGAACTTGACGAGGAATACGGCGATTTCGTCGAGAACTTCACCACATCGCGCATCATCACAATCACATTCAGCGAAACAGGAGTAAAGACAAGTTCACTGCCCGCAGGCATTACAGCCTCCGTCAAAGGCAGTCACATTGTCATCAACTCCACTGTCAGCAAAATAGGCTATCAGATAAAGGGCAGCTGCAGCAACGGCTCGCTCAAAATCTACAGCGAAAAGAAGTTCCGCCTGCTGTTGAACAACCTCACGCTCACCAACCCCACCGGCCCGGCCATCAATGTACAGAGCGGCAAGACTGTTTACCTTTCTCTCGTGAACGGCACAACCAACACCTTGTGCGACGGTGTCACATACAGCGCACCGGTCATGGGCAGCAATGGCGAGGAGGAGGACCAGAAGGGAACAATCTTCAGCGAGGGACAGCTCATCATCGACGGCTACACCAACGGCACAGGAACGCTCAATGTGACGAGCCTGGGCGGCCATGCAATCTGCAGTGACGACTACATTATTGTACGAGGCGGTAACATCAACATCCTCTCGGCAGCCAAGGACGGATTCCGCACAAAGGACAAGTTCATCATCGGCCGCGCCGCATCATACTCGCCAACAATCACCGTCAACGCCACAAGCAACGGCATCGAGTGCACCGAGGGTACACTCACCATCGAGGCCGGCAAGCTGGACATAACATCGGGCGGCGAAGGCATAAAGGTTGTATATGAAGAGGAGATACCCGACCCTACCGTAATCCCCGATGCCTATATAACAGGCGGATACATAAACATCACCACCACAGGCGAGAAGAGCTCGGCAATACAGACAACCCGCAACTACACCCAAAGCGGCGGCATCATTGATGCCACTGTAAACGGCAACGGCTCAAAAATAATCAACTGCGACGGCGCAGTAGCCTTCGGCGGCGGCAAGCTCACAGGTATAGCCAACGGAGCTGTAGCAACAGACGCCACATCGGCCGGCGGTATAAAGAGCAGAGGCGCACTGGTGATAAACGCCGGCGACATTGCCATCGACTGCAAGGGCAAGGGTTCAAAAGCCATCAACGGCGACAGCGACGTCACCATCAACGGCGGCAATGTAACACTGCTGGCAACAGGCGAGAATTACACCGACATTGAAGACGACAAGAAATCACGTGCCATAACAGCCGGCAGCATAACCGTGAACAACGGCACAGTCATAGCCAAGGCACACGACCACGCAATTGCATCAAGCAACGCTATAACAATCAATGGCGGCACTGTAAACGCATACAGCACAAGCACCACAGCACTTGACACCGAAGCCACCCAAACCGGCGGCTGGCTGTTGACGAAGGAGTAAGAGTGAAACTGTTTCATTAGATTCAACAATTATGCCCAACCTTATTCCCAATTAAGGAAACTATCGCGAACTTCTTTGTTATCGCAAGGCCGAAGCCATATACGACATCACCTATCATTTCGCGAAGCATTACCTAACTGTAGGTGACCGCACAGTTGACCAAATGATACAGGCTGCACGCAGCGGCAAACAGAATATTGTTGAAGGATATGCAGCCGGAGCAACATCGGCCGAGAGTGAATTAAAACTATTCAAAGTAGCAAAAAGCAAAACGAGTCAATGGGACCCGATGAATTAAAACAGACAGAGCCACAACTCTGTCTGTTTTGCGTTTTTAGTGAATATATCTGCTATTGTTTTTATCTCTTGCTTGCAAATAAACTTCTTCATAAGTGCACAGACGACTTACAGCTACCTATTTTCAACATGCAATCGACAAATTTTAGAAAAACTGTTTGTTGCAATCGACAATTTTACTATATTTGTGTCGTTTACAAACAACAAAGGCATGGAAAAACTATTTGAAAAGTCGCGTGCAAAGATAGCAGAAGTATCAACCTGCTATGTACGACGTATTCACGATGACATTGCTTGGGACGACCGTTTAGTGGCTATTATGGGTGCACGAGGTGTGGGAAAAACCACACTGATGTTGCAACACATCAAGTTGTACGACAATAAGCCGACGGCACTCTATGTCACAGCCGACGACTTGTGGTTCACTTCGCATACCATTGTGGAGTTGGCGGACGTTTTCTATAAGCATGGTGGACGTACACTATACATTGACGAGGTACATCGTTATCCAAATTGGTCCGTAGAGTTAAAGAACATATACGACACCTACAGCCACCTGAAAGTGGTCTATACCGGTTCGTCTATGTTAGACATCCGTCAGGGAGGAGGCGACTTGAGCCGCCGCCAATTGGAATATACCATGTACGGACTCTCATTCCGCGAATATTTGTTGCTGGCACATGGCATAGAAATGCCTGTTTATACTTTGGAAGATGTAGTGTCACAGCGGGTAGAGTTCCCAATTGGTGAACATCGTCCCATCGCCTTGTTCAAGGAATATATGAAAGGAGGGTATTATCCTTTCTTCCAGCAGCGCGACAGCCATACTCGATTGCAACAGGTCGTGAACCAGGTGCTGGAAGTTGATATTCCCAAATATGCCGAACTGTCACTGACAACCATAGAAAAACTGAAGCGACTGATGTATGTGGTGGCGCAGAGTGTACCCTTCAAGCCAAATTACTCTAAATTGGGGCGTGACTTAGAGTGTCATCGTACATCTGTAAGCGACCTGGTGCTGCTGCTTGATAAGTCGCACCTGGTACAAATATTGCGAGATGACAGTTTCGGCGTGAGTTCATTAGGCAAGGTGGACAAGGTCTATTTAGGCAACACACATCTGGCGTACGCTCTGAGCGATACTGTGCCAGACGTTGGCAATCTGCGCGAAACTGTATTCCTTACCTCTGTCAAACCGGTGCACGACATCATGGCATCGTCTGCGGCTGACTTTAAAGTTGGGAAATACACATTCGAAGTGGGAGGTAAGAACAAGAAGCAAAAGCAGATACAGAGCGTGGAGGATGCTTATGTGGTGAAAGACGATATTGAATATGGATACTTGAATGTCATTCCATTGTGGGCTTTCGGTTTTTTGTATTAGTTGCACAACTACGCATTTCCTCCAGATTTGCAAATCCAATGAAACGTAATCTTTAAGAAGCTGTTTGAAATTATATCGCCAAGTTTTTTATAGAGCAAGAATAGGATGTTTGTTTATTTTTTTAACGGCGCAAAGTGCCGGTTAAGCGAGTGCAAAGGAAATTCATTTACTTTGCCGGGCGCAAGGCAGTTGGACGTAGTCACAGCGGGCTATGCAACCGCAAAAAAGAAAGAAACAGGCATTCTTGAACATAAAAAAAGGCGAAACTATCAGTTTCTATAAGAAAATATTTTTTTAGAAATTTAAACAGTTTCTTAAACAGCTTCTAAAAATCGAAGAAAAAAGGAAGATTTATCTCTTGCTTGCGAAGAATTTCTTCATCATCGCCATGGCCTCGTCGGCGCAGACACCGCTGATGACCTCGGTCTTGGGATGCATGACATCGGGGGCATAGCGGCGATAGCCGCGTTTCTCGTCCCCTGCCCCATAGACGACCTTTCCCATCTGCGCCCAGGCTATAGCGCCGGCACACATAGGGCACGGTTCCACAGTAACATAGAGTGTACAATCGTTGAGGTATTTGCCACCGATGTTGGATGCCGCTGCAGTGATGGCCTGCATTTCGGCATGTGCGGTGACATCGTTGAGCATCTCGGTAAGGTTGTGCGCACGCGCAATCACACGCCCTTTGCACACTATGACAGCGCCAATGGGCACCTCGTCCTCATCGAAAGCCTTCTGCGCCTCGACAAGCGCCATCTTCATATAATCGGTATCTGTCATCATTGTCTATCGGCGCATATCGTGCTCCCCGAAAAGTGTGGGATAATCCTCGTCAAGATTCTTGTAAATGAACGACAACAAAGTCTCCCGCATCCAGTTGCTCTTGTTGCCAATGCGGTATTTCTTGAGGTAATCATCAATGATTTTCATCTCCTCGTCGCTCACCAGGCACACAATGCGCGAGTGGCGCACCGGCTGCGTGCGCACTGTAGTTGCTTTTGGGGTCTTTGCTTTCTTTGCGCTCATCTGAGTACATAATCTGTTGTAAAGTGCAAAAATAAGCCAACTTTGGAGCAAATGCAAGTTTTTCATTTGCTTTTGAGCCTTTCATATAGTATCTTCGCCTTGAAAACAGGTAAAAAGACATCATATGGCACAACACAACCTGCTTGGCAACAAGGGTGAGATGCTTGCATCGCGGTTCCTGCTCGACAAAGGATATGCCGTGCACCACCATAACTGGCGCAGCGGGCACAAGGAGATTGACATCATTGCACAACAGCGCGATGTGCTTGTCTTTGTAGAGGTCAAGAGCCGCACAAGCGAGGAGTATGGCAACGCATACGATGCCGTGGATGACAAGAAAATCCGCTTGCTCATATCGGCCGCACAGGCTTATATACGCAAATTCAGCATAGACCTCAAGTTCCGTTTCGACATAATCACCGTTATTGGAAACTGCGAGCCATACAAGATTGAACATATTGAAGATGCCTTCATCCCCGAATGGTAACCACTGCACTGACATGAACATTGAAGATGCACGCATATATTGCCTTGGTAAGCCCAACGCCACCGAGGATTTCCCCTTTGACGAGACCACACTGGCATTCAGGGTAGAGAACAAGATTTTCGCAATAACCGACCTTGAGAATACAAAATGGTTCTGCGTGAAGTGCGATGCCGACTATGCCATGGAGCTGCGCGAGAACTACCCACAGATTGAACCCGCGTGGCACATGAACAAGAAGTACTGGAACCAACTGGACATAGCACAGCTCGACGATGAGCTTTTCTGCCACCTCGTCGACCACTCATACAACGAAGTGCTCAAAAAACTCCCCAAAAAGACACGCACCAAATATGGCATTGAATAAATATAAAGACTCTATTGTTCGCCTTTCGACGGTCGACTCCACCAACCGCTACATACGGGATGAAGCATCGGTTTTGTGGGATAAATGTGGCAATTATCGCGGATTTGTAGTTGTCACTGCCGGGCACCAGACAGCAGGGCGTGGGCAGAGAGGCAACACATGGAACTCCAACGCAGGCGAGAACCTGCTGTTTTCCATTCTTGTGCGCCCGGGCGGGTCATTGGAAGTTAAAAAACAATTTCTGCTATCGCAGGCTGTAGCCATAGCTTTACACGATGCCATGAAGTGCTACGGGATTGACACGCAACTCAAATGGCCTAACGACATATACGTAGGCAACCGCAAACTGGCCGGCATCCTTTTGGAGCTCGACTATGCAGGTGCGTTTGTGGAGCAGGCAATAATTGGAATAGGACTGAATGTAAACCAAACGCACTTCCCCCCAATGGACAAAGTACCGGTCTCAATGAAGATGCTATGGGAAGCGGAAAGGGAAAAGCAAAGGGAAGACTTTATCCTTGACGATGTACTTGCAACTGTACTTGACTTCTTTGAGCACTACTACGCAGAATTGAGGTATGGTAACCGTGAAGCCATTGCCGCAGAATACAAGGAACGGCTACTGGGAATAAACACTCAGCACACGTTCATTGACAAGAACGGGTGTTTTGAAGGTGTAACAAGAGGTGTTGAGGACGATGGGCATTTGATTATACACCGCAAGGACGGCAGTACCGGCCGATACGCCTTCAAAGAGGTAGAGATGGTGCTTTAACCCCTCTTGCCACTATCCCCCTCCCTCTCGCGGCGCAGCCTGGCACGTCGGCGCAACAACAGCCAAAGGAGGGCAAGCATGACAACCGATGCACACACGGTGAGCCACTTCTCGGTAGTACTCATCTCGGTGTTACGCGGAAAGAAATAGATATAAACGGCGGCAGTGTAAACGGCAAGCACCGCTATTGTCAGGTTCGGATTTTTAAGGAATCTCATATATACTCATTTTTCTTGCTGCAAAATTAGTGAAAAAAGAGATTATTATAAATAGGATTAACCTTTTACCGCAAAATATAGCATATATTAATAAAATGTCTTACTTTTACAAAAACTAAAAAACAATCAACAATATGGCAAAGTTCAAGCGCATACTTTTGAAGCTCAGCGGCGAGAGCCTCATGGGCGAGCAGGGTTATGGAATAGACGTGAAACGCCTTAACGAATATGCGGCACAGATTAAGGAGGTTGCAGAGATGGGCGTGCAGATTGGTATAGTAATTGGCGGCGGCAACATATTCCGCGGCCTCACCGGTGCAGGCAAAGGCTTCGACCGCGTGAAAGGCGACCAGATGGGTATGATGGCAACCGTCATCAACAGCCTTGCCTTGAGCTCGGCTCTTGGTGCAGCAGGCGTGCCCAACAAGGTGCTCACAGCCATACGCATGGAGCCTGTGGGCGAGTTCTACACCAAGTGGAAAGCCATTGAGGCAATGGAGCAGGGAATGGTAGTGATTATGGCAGCCGGCACAGGAAGCCCCTACTTCACCACCGACACCGGTTCTTCACTGCGCGGCATTGAGATTGAAGCCGACGTAATGCTCAAGGGCACACGCGTTGACGGCATCTACACAGCCGACCCCGAGAAGGACCCGACAGCCACCAAGTTCCACGACATCTCGTACGACGAGGTAATATCACGCGGTCTCAAGGTTATGGACATCACAGCCACAGCAATGTGCCGCGAGAACAACCTCCCAATCTACGTCTTCAACATGGATGTAGTAGGCAACCTCAAGAAGGTTATGGACGGCGAGGAGATCGGTACTTTCGTTCATCCGTAAGCAAATGCAATAAAGATGGTGGCTCCAAAACATTTGGGGCCACCATCTTTATTAGTCGGTACCTTTACTTTATCTCCTCAAAATCTACATACTCACCCTCGTCCTTGTCGAAGATTTTCTTGTGGTTGTGGTTCTGGTTTCTATTTTTACCCGAATGGTCATACGTGTCGTGCGCGCTGTGCGCATCACGCGCCTGTTGCCAATTGCGCTGCGCACCATCTTCACGCTCAACACGCCTTTTCCGGCTGAAGCTGAAGATATCCAAAATCCTTGCAACTATTGAAAGAAGCAACGACGGTATAAATATTACCAGAAACAGTATAAGTATGAATATGGTCAATAGCATAGTTGTTTTCTTTTAGTTACTGAAGATAATACACCACAAACAGCAGCCACACATTAGAAACACAATGGGCGACACTGCTGTTCAGCGATTATGCAGTTTGGAACGGCATTCAAGCCCTCTTCTTGCACAAGGTTATGGACATGACAAGATACCACGTGATGATTGCAACGGGTGCAAGATAGCCCAGTGCAAGCATAGGCAAAGAGACCACCAGGAAAGTATACCTTCTCTTGTTGCTCTTCCAGCTCAGGTTCTTGAACTTCATTGAGAACATTGGAATTTCCGACACAAGGAAATATGAGAACAGGCATATCAGCGCAATGAGCAATGCCCAGGCGTGTTCAAAACCAAGTAGCCACTCCTTGCCGCCCACAATGAGCGACGACCAGAAGAGCGCATTTGCCGGTGTGGGCAAGCCAATGAACGATGTTGTCTGGCGTGTATCTATGTTGAACTTTGCCAAACGGCAGGCCGAGAACACAGCAATGAGGAATGCGAGGTAAGGCAACACACCCGCAAAATCACCAAGAAAAGCAGGATACTGCAACACATTCTTCATGAACGAGAATATCACCGTTGCCGGTGCAAGTCCAAAGGTAATGTCATCGGCAAGCGAGTCCATCTGCACACCCAGCGGCGAAGAGACACCCAACAGGCGGGCAACCATACCGTCAAAGAAGTCAAACACTGCGCCCAGCACAATAAAGAGCATCGCCAGCTCGAATTTACCCGAAAAGGCCATTACGCATGCCACGCAGCCCGAGAAAAGGTTGCAACAGGTAATGGTGTTTGGAATATGTTTCTTTACAGACATCTTTTTCTTTATTTGAAAGTAGCAATGACAGTCTCGTTCCCCACCGTCTTCTGGTCAAGCGCAATCTTCAAATCCACATCGAGCGGCAAGTAGAGGTCGACACGTGAACCGAACTTTATGAAACCCATGTGCTGGTCAATGAAGCACTCCTCACCAGCCTTTGCGTATGTCACGATGCGGCGCGCCATGGCACCTGCAATCTGGCGCACAAGAATCTCCTGGCCATCAGGTGTCTCAATGACAACCAGCGAACGCTCATTGTCGGTGCTGGCCTTTGGCAACCACGCCTTCAGGTGCTTGCCGTCCTGATGCTCGGCACGCTTCACCACTCCATCCACGGGATACCAGTTGGCATGCACATTCATCGGGCTCATGAAGATAGAGACCTGCAACCTCTCATCCTTGAAATGGTCAGGTTCAAAGACCTTCTCAATCACAACCACCTTGCCGTCGGCAGGAGCCACAATCACATTCTCCACATCACCCGGGAATATACGCTTTGGGCTGCGGAAGAAGTTGACCATCAGCATATAGAGAGCAAAGAAGCCGAAAGAAATGATTGAATTGAGCACCACGCACTGCGGCAGCAGATACCACAACAGGGAAAGCACCAAGGCAATAACAGCCAGGCTTGTCAACAGAATTGAAGTACCCTCCCTGTGTATTCTGTAATCCTTCAATTTCCTTATTCTCTTGAACCTTTTCTTTGTATTCGGTTTCTTATTTTTTTTCATAACAGGCGCAGTTTCTATTATCCTTGATTATTGCAAATATACATACAAAAAATTAAAAACAAATCAAAAGTTGTGTAAAAAAGCAAAAAAACGCAAAAAGGCACCGGCAAGCCGGCACCGACGGGCACACATACATATTACATAAAAGGAAAGGAACATAATCAATGTTTCCGCAAAGGCCAATCATGAAACAAAAGTTAATGTTGATAACTTTTTTGGTAAAAAACCTGCTATATATAAACAAAAGATATTACCTTTATCAATCGATAAGAAGATAATAAAAAGAGAAAGATGCAAGATTTCGTACACCTACACGTCCATTCGCAATACTCCATCCTTGACGGACAGGCTGCCATAAAGAAGCTTGTCGACAAAGCCATTGCCGACAACATGAAGGGCATAGCCATCACCGACCACGGCAACATGATGGGTATAAAGGAGTTCTTCAACTATGTCGGCAAAATAAACTCCAAGAAGAGCGATGATGAGAAGTTCAAGCCCATCATCGGCTGCGAGGTGTACGTTGCCGAGCGCCGTCTCTTCAACAAGGAACTCAAGGAGGACATGCGTGGTCACCACCTCATTCTCCTTGCCAAGAACCAGACAGGCTACCACAACCTTGTGAAGATTGTGTCAAAGGCATGGAGCGAGGGCTACTACTACAACCCGCGTACCGACAAGGCCGAGATTGAGAAATACCACGAGGGGCTCATCTGCTGTTCGGCCTGCCTTGGAGGCGAGGTTCCGCAGCTCATAAAGAACGGCGACCTTGCAAAGGCCGAGGAGACTGTGATGTGGTTCAAGAACCTCTTTGGCGACGACTACTACCTTGAGCTCCAGCTTCACAAGGCAACCGTCGAGCGCGCCAACCACGAGGTCTACCCCCTGCAGGTAGAGGTGAACAGGCATATCATAGAATTGAGCAAGAAGTGCGGTGTCAAGCTCATCTGCTCGAACGATGTACACTTTGTGGACGAGGAGAACGCCGAGGCACACGACCGCCTCATCTGCCTGAGCACAGGCCGCGACCTCGACGACCCCACCCGTATGCTCTATTCAAAGCAGGAGTGGATGAAGACCAAGGCCGAGATGGCCGAGATGTTCGGCGACATCCCCGAGGCAATGGCAAACACCGTGGAGATATGCGACAAGGTGGAATACTACACCATAGACAGCGCCCCCATCATGCCCAACTTCGCCATTCCCGAGGAGTTCGGCACCGAGGAGGGCTACCGCCGCACCATCACCCACGAGCAGCTCTTTGACGAGTTCACACAGGACGAGAAAGGCAACGTTGTAATGTCCCGCGAAGAGGGCGAGAAGAAGATAAAGAAGCTTGGCGGCTATGACAAGCTCTACCGCATAAAGCTCGAGGGAGACTACCTTCGCAAGCTCGCCTACGACGGCGCAAAGAAGTGCTACCCCGAGCCGTTCACACAGGAACTTACCGACCGCATAGACTTTGAGCTGCACATCATGAAGACCATGGGTTTCCCCGGCTACTTCCTCATTGTGCAGGACTTCATCAAGGCCGCCCGCGAGGAACTGGGTGTCTCAGTGGGCCCAGGCCGTGGCTCTGCCGCTGGCAGCGTTGTGGCCTACACCCTTGGAATCACACGTGTCGACCCCATAAAATACGACCTTCTGTTCGAGCGTTTCCTGAACCCCGACCGTATCTCACTCCCCGATATCGACGTGGACTTCGACGATGACGGCCGTGGCCGCGTGCTCAACTGGGTAACCGAAAAATACGGACAGGAGAAGGTGGCACACATCATCACATACGGCACAATGGCAACCAAGCTTGCCATCAAGGACGTCGCACGCGTGCAGAAACTGCCGCTCGACGTGTCGAACAAGCTGTGCAAGGCCATCCCCGACCGTCTGCCAGACGGTATGAAGATGAACCTGCCCAACGCAATACAGGCCGTGCCCGAACTGCGCGAGGCCGAGGCATCGCCCGACCCCGTGCTGCGCGACACCATCAAATATGCCAAGATGCTCGAGGGCAACGTGCGCAACACCGGCGTGCATGCCTGCGGAACAATCATCTGCCGCGACGACATCACCGACCACGTGCCCATCAGCATTGCCGAGGACAAGGAGACTGGCGAGAAGATGCTCGTTACACAATACGAGGGAAGCGTAATCGAGGAGACTGGACTCATAAAGATGGACTTCCTGGGCCTCAAGACCCTCTCGGTCATAAAGGAGGCCATTGAGAACATACGCCAGAGCCTGAAGATAGATGTCGACATTGACACAATACCCATTGACGACCCCAAGACCTACGAGCTATACAGTGCCGGCAACACCATAGGCACGTTCCAGTTCGAGTCGCCTGGTATGCAGAAATACCTGCGCGAGCTGCAGCCCACCACCTTCGAGGACCTCATTGCCATGAACGCCCTCTACCGCCCGGGTCCTATGGACTACATCCCCGACTTCATCAAGCGCAAGCACGACCCGTCACTGGTGCAGTACGACATTCCTTGCATGGAGAAATACCTCAAGGACACCTACGGAATCACCGTGTACCAGGAGCAGGTGATGCTCCTCTCGCGCCTGCTTGCCGACTTCACCCGCGGCGAGAGCGACACCCTGCGCAAGGCCATGGGTAAAAAACTGAAAGCGAAGCTGGACGAGTTGAAGCCAAAGTTCATCAACGGCGGCAAGGCCAACGGCCACGATGCCAAGGTACTGGAAAAAATCTGGGCCGACTGGGAGAAGTTCGCATCATACGCCTTCAACAAGTCGCACGCCACCTGCTACTCGTGGGTTGCCTACCAGACAGCCTACCTCAAGGCCAACTACCCGTCGCAGTACATGGCGGGTGCAATGAGCCGCAACCTCGACAAGATTACCGAAATCACCAAGCTGATGCAGGAGTGCAAAAGCATGGGCATCAACGTCCTTGGCCCCGACGTGAACGAGTCGCGCCGCAAATTCAGCGTGAACAAGAAGGGCGACATACGATTCGGCCTCTGCGCCGTGAAGGGCGTGGGCGAGAATGCCGTGCAGAGCATCATTGACGAGCGCGAGGCCAACGGCCCATTCAAGAGCATCTTCGACTTTGTGGAGCGTGTGAACCTCACCGCCTGCAACCGAAAGAACCTCGAGTGCCTTGCCTTTGCCGGTGCATTCGACGAGTTGCCCGGCGACATCTCGCGCGAACAATATGCCAACACCAACAGCAAGGGCGAACAGTTCCTTGAGGCACTCATACGCTACGGCAACACCTATCAGAACGACAAGGCCAACGCCACGGCATCGCTCTTCGGCGACACCGAGATGGCCGAAATTCCGCACCCCGAGATACCGGCAGGCGGCAATTGGAGCACGCTCGAGCGCCTCAACCGCGAACGCGAGCTTGTGGGCATCTACCTGTCGGCACACCCGCTCGACGACTATGCCATCATCCTCAACGAGTTCTGCAACACCAAGGCATCAGAGATGGACAACCTTGAGGCACTCCGTGGCCGCAAGGTAACCCTTGGCGGCGTTGTCAGCGACCCGCCACGCACAGGCTTCACAAAGAAAGGCAGCCCCTACGGAGTAGCGAAGATTGAGGACTTCAGCGGTGCAGCCGAAATGTTCTTCTTCGGCGACGAGTGGATGAAGAAGCAGAACTACTTCATCCCCGGCAACTTCCTTTATATAAAGGGCAGCTGCCAGCCACGCCGTTGGGACGAGACAAAGTTCGACTTTGTCGTTGACAGCATAGAGCTTATGCCCGAGATAAAGGATGGAATGGTAAAGAGCATAACAATAACGTTCGACATCATGTCGCTCACCGAAGAGGTCTACAGTACCATCATCGACTATACCGAGAAGCACCCCGGCAACAGCAAGCTCATCTTCAAGATAAAGGACTATGAGCAGGAGTTCACCCTTGAGCTCGCTTCAAAGAACCGCGAAATCGAAGTGTTGCCCGAACTGCTCGACTACATAAAGGAGATTGAAAACATAGAATATAAATTGAATTAACATACAATAGAGATAAAACAGCGAATTTCGAGATCCTTCACATCCGTTCAGGATGACACCAATCTATTTTCATCCGTCACATTGTCATACTGAGCAAAGCGAAGTATCTCCAATTCCAAACAGAAC
The DNA here is from genome assembly GCA_045636545.1 of Bacteroidaceae bacterium. GTDB lineage: Bacteria > Bacteroidota > Bacteroidia > Bacteroidales > Bacteroidaceae > HGM04593. The sequence continues at coordinate 1,029 of JAZTXR010000099.1, read as the reverse complement.
ACTAATTAATAACCCATAAAAAGACAAAAATTATGGCAACAAACGTAACAAACGACAACGCAAAGGAATTCATGGCAACCGAATTGCCAATAGTACTCGACTTCAGCGCAGCATGGTGCGGCCCCTGCAAGCAGCTTGCACCAATCATCGATGAGCTCTCCGAGGAGTATGCAGGCCGCATCGCAGTGGGCAAGTGCGACATCGAGGAGGCCGATGACCTCACAATGGAGTATGGTATCCGCAACGTACCTACCGTAATCTTCATCAAGGACGGCAAGGTTGTAGACCGTTTCGTCGGCTCAAAGTCAAAGGGCGACGTACAGGCAAAGTTCGAGGCACTTCTCTAATCCCCAAAACGAAGTACCATGAACAACGACGGTTTTGATATGGAAGACCTCGATGACGAGAAGACCATAGCATTCATACGCGAACGCCTGCCACAGGACCTCAAGGAGAAGCACAGCGACGACGAGTTCTATTTCTTCCTCGACACCATCTACGACTACTATGACAAGAGCGGAATCCTCGACAACGACAGCGAATATGTCGACATCGACATCAACGCAATTGCCGAATTCATTGCCAAGGAGGCAAAGAAGTGCGGCATTGGCGAGTTCGACCCCGAGGAGCTTTATTTCATAGTGGAAGGCGAGCTAGCCTACAACGGCATTATTGACGATGAGGAGTAACCCCCCACACATTACATTTACAGCATTGGATAGCGCGAGTTATCCAATGCTGTTTTTTTATAGCCGTAATACATTAGGGGCTGCTGCAAAAAGAAAGGGTTTCATCGCGTACAGGACGGAACACAAATTCAATCGTGAAATGAACGGGCGGACACGGTGTGCCGTGTCCCTACGATTGGTGCTATCTGCTCGCGGTTTGGGGCAAAAAGACATTCCCGATAAAGCAAGACTGCCTCATCGGGAATGGAATGAAAAAATCTACTTCAAAAGGTTTCTCTTGTGTCTTTGATTACCACAGGTTACCCCAATTGCCACGGCTGCGGCCGGCAAGGTCTTCTAT
>JAZTXR010000098.1:0-1597 GCA_045636545.1 Bacteroidaceae bacterium | reverse complement strand
GGATTTTGGCGACTGAGGCGAATATCACGGCGAGTAGCACCCTTGCCATCCGCATCCATCACATAGATCCATCGTCCGCCTGTGGTCTGGAAGAATGCGCCACGAGGGATAAGCAAGGCTTGTTCCGACTCGCCCAATTGCAGATTGAGGTAATATGTCTGACCACTGCGGATATTGTCGGGCTGTGCACCCACGAACTTCAAGTCGGCACGGAACTTACCATTGCGCACCTCTGGATACACCTTGCGCACTACCGCACGGAACTGCTCATCGCGGCGTTCGAATGTCGCCTCTAATCCTGCTGCCACACGGTCGATATAATGCTCGTCGAGTTGCGCCTCGATCTTGTAGTTGCCGAGGTCGTTGATTTGTCCAATCTTGGTGCCTTGGGCAATGGATTGTCCAAGTGTGGCTTCCAGCAATCCGAGTTCGCCATCAATAGGCGCTTTGATAGTGAGGTTGTCTTTGCGGCGGCGAATCATCTGCATATTGAGACGCATGTTGGCAAGGCTCTCTTGCATCTGGCTGACCTGCACGCTGCGGTAAAGACTATCCTGCTCGGCGCGATGATTGACCAGTTGCAGGCGTTGTTGTGCCAAACGGTGATCTTCCTCCGCACGGAGGTATTCCTCACGAGCAATGAGTTGGTCGGCATACAGGGCACGCTGCGCCTCTGCGGTGCGGCGTGTGCGTTCCACCTCCATTGCCAGTTGCAGGCGCTCTTGCTCCAGAGTGAGTTTCTGTTGCTCCATAGAGATGAGGGTGTTGCGCAGAAGGTTCTCTTTCTCAGCGAGTTCGGCTTCGGAGTTGAGGATTTGCAGGTCGAGGTTATCGTTGCTGAGCACCAGTATGCGGTCGCCTGCTTTGACATGCGCACCCTCTTCCACGATAATCTCTTGCACGACACCGCCTTCGAGTGGCGAGAGTTGGATAGTGGTCATAGGTTGCACTTGTCCATTGAGACGGATGTAGTCGTTGAACTCGCCTTCTGTGACAGTGGCAATGGTCAGAGTTTCGGGGTCGATACGCATAGCACCATTGCTGCTACGCGCAAGGAGAACAATGAGCAGTATAGCCACTGCTGAGCCCAACCAATAGGGCAATGCTTTGAGGGTAAAGGCACGGGCAAAGCCCTTTTTCTTTTCGATGATTTTATCCATGATGTTTATTTAGATGTTAGACCGTTTTACTATTAGACCGTTATGCTGTTGGATGTTAGACTATGCCTTTCATCGCGCAGCGCGTTCTTATATTCTTATTGGCAAACTGCGTGCCAAAATACGTAAGTCACTGATAGTTAGCTAAATGCTATTTTTAGCACTTCGCTCATATGTAAAGAAACTTTACAATTGAGTGTAAAGGGATTTGACAGTGTTAGATGATATATAAGTATCCCACAACTTAGTCAACAAACTAAAAGTGCTGTTATTAAGATTTGTGAGATAATTGACTATACTTGGTATATTTTTTGTCATAATAATGAACGATTACCAATGATCGGTGTATGCGGTAGTGAAAGTGCACTCGAATCAGAATAATAATCGCAAATAAAATTACAAAATGAAACGTAAAACTATTATTACAGCCACCATAATTC
>JAZTXR010000097.1:0-4729 GCA_045636545.1 Bacteroidaceae bacterium | reverse complement strand
CAGTGCCTGTACCAGTGCCTGTACCAGTGCCTGTACCAGTGCCTGTACCAGTGCCTGTACCAGTGCCTGTACCAGTACCAGTGCCTGTACCAGTGCCTGTACCAGTGCCTGTGCCAGTACCAGTGCCTGTGCCAGTGCCGCCTGCAGCCTGGATGAACTCGATAGCCTTGTTGAACTCGATGGTGATAGAGCTGAGGCTCTCAACTACCTCGTCAGCGGCTGGAGTCTGAGAAACAACAGCCAATGGGGTAGGTTCTGGAGTTGCGATACCTGCGTTTACTGCCTCGATAGCTGCATTGATGGCCTCTGTTGCTGCTGTGAACTGCTCAACTGTGAAATCGGCGTTGTTCTCGGCAGCTTTGCATGCAGCATTCAATGCAATAACAGCATCCTTCGCTGCTTCATAATCCTCGGCAACAGTGATGTTGCTTGTGAAGATGTCGAACTCAGACATGTGCCAGTATGTGCGCTCTGCTTCAACAATGAAGCGGATGTAACGATAAGCTGTTTCTGTTACGATGCTTGGTGAATTCCAAGTTGCTACTGCGCTCTGTGGCAAACCACTTGTTACGTTGTAAATCTCAGTGTATTCGCCAGCTTTGTCATTGCTACCCATTACCTTAATTGCATCGGGGAAGTCGATACCGTTGTTGTTACGTGTGATGTAAGCGAACTCGAAGCTTGAAAGCCCGTTGCCCTCACCAAGGTCAACCTCAATGTGGTGAGGCTCCTCGCCACCGCCATGCCAGTTTGTATGGAAGAAGCTCTCAGCAGTTGTGGATCCGTCAATCAAGCTTGAGATAGGACCTTCTGTTGTTTCGGGGTTGTTGCTCCACAAATAATATGCTGCATTGGCATCTGTAACCTGCAAAGGAAGTTCTTCCTTTGCAATAACTAAACCAGCCTCGCTAAGAACTGATTGAGCATTTGCGAAAGCATTGTCGAATGCTGCGCGTGCTGCTGCAAGAGCCTCAATCTCTGCATTGATTGCGTTAACAACAGGTGTTGCATCGAATGTGCCAACCTCTGTAAAGGTCAAACGGTTGCCGTCATCCGGTGTCTCATAGTTTGCAACAACTCCGTGGGTGTAGCCTCCGGAGAAGTTCAAGCGGTTCTCGCCGTTGAACAGAATCATGCTGTAGCCCTCTGCATCTGAGTCTTCTACAGTCACAAAGCCCTTAGGCATGGTAGAAAGTACTACATACTGTCCATCCTTAGAAGCGAACTTCTGTGCACCGAGTGAATACATGTAAGTTTTACCTTCGTAAGCCAGGAATGCAAACTGCTGATTCACATCGTTGGCATCCATTGCAACATCTGTGTTGTGATAGTTGCCGTAAGTAGCACCACAATGTGTCAAGTGGGTGCTTTCCGCAGTGGCATATAAAGCACCACGATTAGTGTCCTTTGCTGTCACGTGGTAAACCTTTACTGCACTATAATCCTGCGCAAACGCTGTGGTTACCATTGTAACCATCAACGCCAAGAAAAGTGTAAATTTTCTCATAGGTTTAAAAATTTGGTTAATAAATAGGTTAATAAAATAAATAATAGTGTCTATTGAAAGGTTGTGGAACCGTAAATCTTTGCACGGATGAACAACAACTTGCAAAAGTAGAAAAAATAGATTTTATTTGCAAATAATAATAAATTTTATTTACAGCTTTATTGTACTGTTTTTCAGTGTTTTTCAGTGTGTTGGCAGATTCTGTAAGCTGATATGTGTATTCTGCTTCCTGTTCTCTTTTTTTGACAGAGACTTGGAGTGCAAGTGCCGTATATGCAAAATGGGCAAGGTGAATGTTCCTTGCCCATTTTTCTTCTGTCTGCTTCTCGAACAACTTCTTATTTCACAAATATTTTTTTGCCGTTGAGAATGTAGATGCCCTTTGTCGCTGTTTCTACCTTTCGGCCTTGAAGGTCATATATAATTGCAGTTCCACTGTTCTCTCCTTTCACATCTTCAATGTCGCTTGTGATTTTGTTTCCGCTGAATGTGAATGTGAATGTCTGTGCCTTCAGTACATCCTGGTTCTCCCAATCGGTATTTGCGATGTTGTACTCCTCGATGTAGAGGGTGTATGTGCCGGCAGTGGTGATTGGGGTCTGGGCGACAAGGCGTATTTTGTTGGGTGGCAACTCGTTTCCGTTCTTGTCATTGGACGATGGGGTGAAGTAGTATTCTGTGCCCTTCTCGTCAAGAACAAGGAATGCCTCGGCCCAGCAGGTAATTTCCTGGTTGCACTCGATTATGAGCTCGTCAATGGCTTCAATCTCTGTTCCATCGATTGGCGAGATACTTGTAATCTTCAGACTCTCGGTTACGGTGAATGTGAACTTGATGTCGTTTTCCATTATCACTTCGGCATTGGCCTCGGCGCAGACATACTCCTTCTTGAGAATGAATGTGTAGTTCCCGGCCGCAGTGATGGGTGCTGCGGTCTTCAGGCAAAGTGCATTGTCGGCAGTCTGCTCACCCCAACCGTCGATGTCTGTGACTGTCAGTGGAAACTCGTCGCCGTTCTCGTTTGTGATTACTGCACCATTTGCATTCTCTACAATGTTCTGGCTGAACTCAAAGTAGAGATACTCCAATTCTTTTATTGATGCGCCATTGTCTGGGTTCGCGTAAGTGAGCTCAAGGGCGTTGAGGTTTACTACAGTGTATGTGAGCTGTGTCTTTGCGTTCTTGATTGCAAGGCCGTCCGGATTGAGGATGAACAGGCCGGCCGGGAAAATCACGCGGTACTCTCCGTTCTCGTCAATCGCTGTCTCGAACGAGAGCTCTATGGTGTTCTCGTCAATTATTGTCACATTGTCGAATGCGAATGGAGTGTAGTTCCAACCAATGTTGTAATAGGGGTAGTTGTTTTTTGTCCCGTTGTATTCGATGCCGCTCTCACATGTGATTGTCACCTTGTCTAATGCGGGCAATACCGCATTGTTGGCGGGAGTGATGGTCATTGTGGGGTATTCGCTGAGTTTGTAGAGTGAAGGCATGAAACCGTTGCTCTGTGCAGTAGCGTATGAACCGTATGTCTTGTACTGTGATGAGTACTGGATGTACTTGTTCACCTCCACGTTTGTGATGGTAGCCTCGCCGGTGGCCTCGTCTATTGTAACAGTCCATACAGCGCCGCTTTCGGGCATCTCCTTTGCTACATTGAAACTGTTGTATGTGCCTGTCTGGTAAAGATAGCGGCCGAATTCATCCTGTATGGTGTAACCACCTTCAACCTCGCTGAATGTGAAAGCGTGGAACTCGTTTGTCTCAATGAACTTGCCTTTTGCGGTAGCAGCAGCCTGTGGCAGATAGTCGTAGCTCTTTGCCTCGTCCAAAGCTGTTGCAATCCCCCCCTCGGCATAGATGATGTATTCGCCGGCTGCAAATGTAGTAGCCTTTTCGAATGGCTTGATTGGCGAGATGTAGTACTTCTCGCTGACAACATCGCTGAAGATGGAGTCGCCCTTGGAGCCCTTCACAAATGCCACGGCGTTGATGGTGGCAGTGGTGAGCACGGAGAGACTGCCGTAGCTCTTTGAGCCATTGGTCTTGGGGTCGCCGCCCAGGTTGTTGTAGAGGATTGTCGCGCCTTCGGTCTCGGTTGTGAACTTCAATGCAGTCGTGTTTGTAAGCTTTTCATATACGCCTCCCTTAACCGAGAATACCGGTGCTGCGACCTCAAGTGAATATCCCGCTGTTGCAATATTGCTGCATTCGCCGTCAATGACTGCTATGGCCTTGATTGTGGCCGATGTGCCGAATACATTGAATGCAATGGCCTCGCTGTAGGCTGTGCTCTCTGTCGTAGGCTCCGTGCCATCAAGCGTATAATAGATGGCTGCATCTTTTCCTGCTGCAATCTCTACGCTGAATGGGTTGTAGTGTGTGCCGGCCTCAATGGAGAAGGTCGGGGCTGCTACTGCATCTTCCTCAGCCTCGGCAAATGTCACTGTAAGTGAGTTCATGCGTACTTGGGCTACAAGCTTTTCAACTGTGTAGCTTGTCTCGCCATTGAGCTCTACTGTGACATCTTTTGATGATACTGTTGCGCCATCGCCTATTGATTCCTTGAGGTCGGTTGCGTATGTTGCTGTGTTGCAGTTGAATACAATCTTGCTCATGCCCTTTGCTGTTTCAAGTATCAACTGGGAGTTCTTGTAGAAGCGTGCCGGCTTTGCATAGTCACCTACATTGTTTGTCGCTTCGTTCTTGTTGTTTATAAGGGTAATCCCATTTTGCTCCCAAACCTGTTGGCTTGTGGTAAAGGTTGTGCGGTTTGCCTTGTCTGCAAAAGACAAAGTCGCCTCTTCTGCTGTTGCAAGGCTCATTAAGCTGAACAGACTGAAGAATAAAAGTAAAAATTTCTTCATAGAATAATTGGATTAATGGATAATATGTCTATTTGTTCTCTTGTCGTTTTTGCTATGTTTCAAGCTGTTGGAGTGCTTTTTAAAAAAGAACGCGCGAAGATACAAAAAAAAATGTATAGCACCTTGTGGGTTACGATGTTTTTTTATCATTGTATGGACGGGTGGGGAAATGGAAATATGTTTTGCCGGATAAAATTGCTGTTGACTCACATGCTGAAAAACCGCGTTGGTGTCATATCGACCATACCTTAATGAAAAAATCATAAGATGTTTTGTTTTACGAAGCTACTACCGCTCGGCAAAGCAAGTAAACTTTCTTTGCTCTCGCCTAATCGTAGCTTTCGATGAGCGGTAG
>JAZTXR010000096.1:0-40298 GCA_045636545.1 Bacteroidaceae bacterium | reverse complement strand
CGGCAATCGCGTGGATTGCAAGTGTTGTCTTACCTGATGACTCGGGACCATAGATCTCGATTATACGACCACGTGGATAACCGCCAACGCCAAGTGCCGCATTCAAACCTACCGAACCGGTTGGAATGACATCAACATCTTCAAAATTGTCATCGCCAAGTTTCATGATAGAACCCTTGCCGAAGTTCTTCTCTATCTTATCCATCGCCGCCTGCAAGGCACGCAGTTTCTCACTGCCGACAATGTTGTCAAGTTCTTCTTTCTTTGCCATTTGTCCAATTGTTTTATTTAGAGCTCCAAATCCTTATCAAACTCCTCGTGCCAAGGCAAACCCTGCTTGTTGAGCTGCTCCATGAATGGATCCGGGTCAAACTGCTCTACGTTCCACACACCGGGCTTGCTCCAGATACCCTTCAGGAACATCATTGCACCAATCATTGCAGGAACACCTGTGGTGTAGCTTACACCCTGCATTCCGGTCTCCTTGTAAGCCTCCTGATGGCTGCAGTTGTTATATACATAGTATGTATGCTCCTGACCATCCTTGATACCACGGATGCGGCAACCGATAGATGTCTCACCCTCGTAGTTCTCGCCCAAATCCTGCGGGTTGGGAAGCACAGCCTTGAGGAACTGCAAAGGAACAATCTTCACAACCTCTTCGCCGGTGCCGTCGGCCTTGGGAGCCTTGTACTCCACCTCATCAATGCGGCTCATACCTATGTTCTGAATCACATCCAGATAGGTCAGATACTGCTGGCCGAAGGTCATCCAGAAACGGGCACGTTTTATGGTCGGGAAGTTGATTACAAGACTCTCAATCTCCTCGTGATGCAAAAGATAGCTTTCGCGTGGACCCACATTTGGATATGTGATTGGCTGATGAATCTCCATGGGTTCAGTCTCAATATACTTTCCATTCTCGTAGTAAAGTCCCTTCTGAGTGATTTCACGGATATTGATTTCGGGATTGAAATTGGTAGCGAATGCCTTGTGGTGGTTACCCGCATTGCAGTCAACGATATCAAGATAGTGAATCTCGTCGAAGTAGTGCTTTGCCGCATAAGCGGTGAACACACTGGTCACGCCAGGGTCGAATCCGCAACCCAGAATGGCGCAAAGACCGGCTTTCTCGAAACGTTCGCGATAAGCCCACTGCCAGCTGTACTCAAAGTGGGCCTCATCCTTGGGTTCATAGTTGGCGGTATCCATATAGTTGCAACCGGTCTGCAGACAAGCCTCCATGATAGTGAGGTCCTGATAGGGCAAGGCCAGGTTCATAACGATATCGGGCTTGTATGAGCCAAGCAGTTCCACAAGCTGTTCCACACTGTCTGCATCCACCTGTGCAGTCTGCACGTTTGTGCCGTACTTCCTATTAAGCACATCAGCCAGTGCATCGCACTTCTTTTTTGTACGGCTGGCAATCATTATCTCGGTAAACACGTCCGCATTCTGGCACACCTTATGTGCCGCAACAGTAGCCACGCCTCCGGCTCCTATGATCAGAACTTTTCCCATTCTCTTAAAACGATTAAAAGTTGATAAATATCTTTATTATTACTGTTTCATTTCCAAGTACACCGCACGGCATAGACTGCGCAATGTACATTTTCACAAAAGTAATATAAAAAAAACACAAATGCAACGGTGCAGGCGCAAGCGTTATTACTTTTTTTTGAAAAACAGGGCTACAGGCTCTGGATTGTAGCAAATCCAATGACTGCCGCACACGCACCAAAGCCCACAAAACATGACACAATGTCACACATCTTGCTTCATTTGGCAGAAAAGCGTGCCATAAAAGCCGAGTGTGACAAAGTAGAGTGCAGCAAAAACCCTTTGGCATACACTTTGTTTAATATTTAGCAGAAGCGGCCGTCTGACGGTTGCAATAAAACACGATTAATAATAAATAAAAAATAGAATTATGGGAAAAATTATTGGTATCGACTTGGGTACAACAAACTCTTGTGTTGCAGTTTTTGAGGGCAACGAGCCTGTAGTAATCACAAACAGCGAGGGCAAGCGCACCACTCCATCAATTGTCGCATTCGACAACAATGGCGAGCGCAAGATAGGTGACCCCGCAAAGCGCCAGGCTGTGACAAACCCACAGCGCACAATCTTCTCTATCAAGCGTTTCATGGGTGAGAACTGGTCACAGGTGAGCAAGGAAATCTCACGCGTTCCTTATAAGGTAGTTGATGAGAACAACATGCCACGCGTTGACATCGACGGCCGCCTCTACACTCCACAGGAGATTTCGGCAATGATTCTCCAGAAGATGAAGAAGACCGCCGAGGAGTATCTTGGCCAGGAGGTAACAGAGGCTGTAATCACAGTACCTGCTTACTTCAGCGACAGCCAGCGCCAGGCAACAAAGGAGGCAGGCCAGATTGCAGGCCTTGAAGTAAAGCGTATCGTGAACGAGCCAACAGCCGCAGCCCTTGCCTACGGCGTTGACAAGGCAAACAAGGACATGAAGATTGCAGTGTTCGACCTTGGTGGCGGTACATTCGATATCTCAATCCTTGAGTTCGGTGGCGGCGTGTTCGAGGTTCTCTCAACAAACGGTGACACACACCTTGGTGGTGACGACTTTGACCAGGTTATCATCGACTGGCTTGCAAACGAGTTCAAGGCCGAGGAGGGTGCAGACCTCAAGGCCGACCCAATGGCACTCCAGCGTTTGAAGGAGGCTGCCGAGAAGGCAAAGATTGAGTTGTCGTCAACAACATCAACCGAGATTAACCTCCCTTACATCACAGCCGTTAACGGCATGCCAAAGCACCTTGTAAAGACCTTGACACGTGCGAAGTTCGAGTCATTGGCACACAACCTCATCCAGGCTTGTCTTGAGCCTTGCAAGAAGGCAATGAGCGATGCAGGTCTCAGCAATGCAGACATCGACGAGGTTATCCTTGTAGGTGGTTCGACACGTATCCCAGCCGTTCAGAAGGTGGTAGAGGATTTCTTCGGAAAGGCTCCTTCAAAGGGCGTTAACCCCGACGAGGTTGTTGCAGTGGGTGCAGCTATCCAGGGCGCTATCCTCAACAAGGAGGGCGGCGTAAGCGACATCGTATTGCTCGACGTTACTCCACTCTCAATGGGAATCGAGACACTCGGCGGCGTGATGACAAAGCTCATAGATGCAAACACAACAATCCCCTGCAAGAAGAGTGAGACATTCTCAACTGCAGCCGACAACCAGACCGAGGTTACCATCCACGTGCTCCAGGGTGAGCGCCCAATGGCAAACCAGAACAAGTCTATCGGCCAGTTCAACCTCACTGGCATTGCCCCCGCACGCCGTGGTGTTCCACAGATTGAGGTGACATTCGACATCGATGCAAACGGTATCCTCAAGGTATCGGCAAAGGACAAGGCTACCGGCAAGGAGCAGGCAATCCGCATCGAGGCATCATCGGGACTGAGCAAGGAGGAGATCGAGCGTATGAAGCAGGAGGCCGAGGCAAATGCCGATGCCGACAAGAAGGAGCGCGAGAAGATTGACAAGCTCAACCAGGCCGACTCAATGGTGTTCCAGACAAAGAACCAGCTGAGCGAGCTCGGCGACAAGATTCCAGCCGACAAGAAGGCTCCAATCGAGGCTGCAGTGCAGAAGCTCGAGGAGGCTCACAAGGCACAGGACCTTGCAGGCATCGATGCTGCAACAGCAGAGCTCAACAGCGCATGGCAGGCAGCAAGCGCCGAGATGTACGCACAGAGCGGTGCTCAGGGTGCACAGGGTGCACAAGGCGGCCAGCAGCAGAGCAGCAGCCAGCAGCACGGCGACGACGTTCAGGACGCTGAATTCGAGGAGGTGAAGTAAAACATTCTTAACCATTATAGATAAAGCCGCCTGCATTTTTGTAGGCGGCTTTTATAATATCTATCACAGATTTTGCTTTTCACTTACTTTTGCCTACATTTGCAGGCAACTGAACACCACAAAAGCGAAAAACATGAAAAGACTGCTATTGCTATTTGTAACCATTTTTGTATCGACTGCTCTTTTTGCCTGCACACCAAAGAATCCTATAGAGAAGCTGAAGAAGTTGGCCGACAAGGTTGAGAAGAACCACAAGTCATATACCGACGAGGATTGGGCGGAAGTTGCCCTGGAATATGCCATACTGAAAGACGAGTTCGAGAAAGACAAATACACAAAAGAGGAGCTCAAGGAGTTTGCACGCCAAAAGGGCCGCATCAAGGGATATATGACAAAGAAGACCTTGAAGAAATGGGGCAAGAAGATGGACAACTTCGCGAATGAGCTCGAGGGTGGCATTGAGGGATTCCTGGAGGCCTTTGAGACAATAATAGAGGAAGATTAACTATAATAAAACAACACACAGCCTATGGAACTGCCTGGTGACCCAATGATGCTTTTCAGCACAGTGAACATGTACTTGCGCGACCGCTATGCATCGCTCGACGAACTCTGTGCCGACCTTGACATAGACCGCACAGAACTTGAAGAGAAACTCCGTGCCGTGGGGTTTGAATACAGCGCAGAACACAATAAGTTCTGGTAATAAATAAATACGGCGACCCGTGAAAAGGTCGCCGTATTTATTTAACGTGAGTTCGATATAAGAATTTATACTAAAATTTAGTGTATTTTGTCATTCCGAACCTTGTGTGAGGAATCTCATTATTCGCGGATTCAGAGATCCCTCGTCGCTACGCCCTGTCGGGATGACAGGTTCGCGATTTGATTTAGCTTATATCGAACTCACGTTATTTATATTCAACACTCATTAGCAATCTCCACAAACAGCCTCAACCCCGATATAGTATTACTGAAACAGATTGCACCGCCCGAGGCACGGAAAATCTTGTCGGTTGAGATTGAGAGATTACGCTCATGTGCCGGATAGCGGTCATAATCGGGGCGCAACAATGCACCCGACTGCAAGCCCGCAAGCATCTCGCAATAGCAGCAAGCCACTTCGTAAGTATTCACGTCATTCTCGGCACCATAATTGTAGACACCCGATGGCAGCCCAAACGTCTGCGGCAAGAACTCGACAACCTCACGTACCCAGGTAATTCCACGATATTCGCGTACCGGGAAGACAATTGGCATGCGCTCCTTTATTGCCTTTGCAATGTTCAGCACAAAGTTCGCATGCGACGGCATCCCCTCGCGCTCACGGTCATACATCCACGTTGCACGCAACACCACGCTGTTGGGGCAGAAATAGAGCACACGCTCCTCGGCCTCAAGCTTGTGGCGGCCATATACATTCTCGGGCGCAACAGGCACATCCTCACCAAGCAGACCGCTCTCGAGGTTACCGTTATACACCTGGTCGCTCGAGAAGAACACCAACCTTGCGCCGCACAGAGCCGCGCCACGCGCAATGTTTGCAGCACCCTCAACGTTCACACGGTAGCTCTCATCGGGGTTCTGCTCACAATAGCCAGTATTGGACAACGCCGCAAGATGCACCACCACATCGGGCGTGTGCTGCAGAAAATAACTGTCGACCGACTCGCGGTCTGTAATATCAAGCTCGCCATGAGTGGGAGCAAGAATTCTATACTCATTGCGCCACCGCGCAACAACACGGCAGCCCACAAAACCACTTGCACCAGTAATAAGAAGTTTTTTCATAGTCAATCGAATATCATTTATTTAGGCAATGCTATAGATTCGATATTACTTAACATAACTCTTTGAGCAGAGAGATCATATAACACTCTTTGATAATCTTGACCTTCTGAATTCTGCTGAACCTTTATGGTAATACCCAACTGAACACCTTTCTCGGTAGGAAGATTGGTTTTATGTTTATCATCTATATTAACTTCATATAAATATCCATTATTACGCAACCATTTGATTACCATAGCGGCAGACAATGGTTTCATATCTGCAGGAATATGCTCGTTAACAATCTTTGTAAATTGCGCGATTCCACATGGAGCGACTGCAACAAGCCTTTCTGCTTCTCTTGCAGACATCCAGAAAGGTCTCATTTTTTTAGATGCAGACTTAGGCAACTCGAATTTCCCCAAAATTTCGCTAACGAAAAACAGACATCTTGAAATATGGACATTGTTAACAATATCATCCTCTTTTAGGGGCTCTGATGTTAATGGATTAATACCATTAGCAAGTTTCTCAATCCATTCTTGAGCAGTTCTTAATTTAGAAACATCTATCATAATTTTATTTTTTTATTCGGCGAATAATTTCTTAAATAATTATCTTGGTTATATAGTTATTACACCCGGTCTTATTTTGTTTATAATTAGCGACTGTAATCCCACAAAAGCGTTTGCACCAGTAATAAGGAGTTTTTTCATAGTGTAATTCTAATAGTACATAATTATAGTACTTTTCTTAAATTAATATTGTTTATTCAATGTCAAATCTACCAACAAAACAGCATGTTCCTTTTCTTCTTTGGGTGCATCTTTAGGTTTCCATGCAACAATAAAACGTATAGATGCAGAAGAGACAGCATACCCTTTCTCTTCCCATTGGGTCAGCTCTCCTTGTATTTTGTGAGAAAGTTGACAGACCGGCCTATTCGTTACAATATCATATAAAAAGTTATCTTTAAAATACAATTCCTGTCCAGGCCTTAATGAGAGAATTTCTTTCTTGAGTGATTTGAAATAACCAAGATTCACATCTTTATGAGATAGTTGCAGTACAATCTCATCCGGCATCCCGTATTGATTTTGGTCAACAACCTTTCGATCTGTTTTAGACAAATCAAAAACAACACTCTTGGTATGTATAAAAAGTCGCTGTTTCGCACGAGTAATACCGACATAATAACGACGTAGAACATCGCCTGTAACATATTGAGGTCCAGAGATGAGCATATATACATCATCATACTCCATTCCTTTTGATTTATGAATTGTTGAAACAACCACGTCCGCATTTTGCAAATCACAGAAATCCTCTACAGATGACTCAAAAATATATTCTTTAAAATCAGTCATGTATTTTGCCTTGTTCGTTTCTTCGAACAATTGGAGACATCGTTGTAAATAGCATAAACTTGATGAGTTTGCATATACGGCGTATGTTTTTCGTTTAGATTCTTCCCACACTTCATTTGTGATAAGTGGCGTATGTGTACCGGCCTCAACATATTTCAAGAACATACGGACTTCTGCCATGTTCCAAAAACGGAAACCATCCATGCTTTGAACCAATTTGCTGTTCAAGCCATGCTTTCTCAAAAGCGCCACCATAATTGCAGCCTCCTCATTAGTGTGAGTCAACACACATTTAGTACCCGTTCCACAATGACCGATAAGTTCATTCACCAACGGTTGATACATAAAATCGGACGTATGGAATGTCACGCTAACTAAGCCCTCGCTTTTATTTACAGATTTTATTGGAGTACTCTTCATCCTGCCCTTTACCCTGTCCACAAAGGTATTGGCAAATGCCACTATATTCTGCGAGCTACGATAGTTATCTGTCATTTCTATAAATCGGCCATCAAAATTCTTTAGCAGTTGAGCCATATAAGCAGAATCAGAACCTCTGAACTCATATATATTCTGATCGTCGTCACCGACAGCTATCACACGCATTTCTTCATTCGCTTTCATAATAGCATGCACCAATGCATATTCTTTTGAACTCATATCCTGCGCTTCATCAATCACAAGAACAGTTTTTGCAATTCTATTAGGTTCAACCTCACCTTCATTTATCATTTGCGCCGCACGCGACACAACATCTTTTGCATCATCAAGATTTCCAATTTTACCAAGTAAGTCAAAACAATAGGAATGAAATGTCTTTATCTCAACAAAGTGTGCGGCATTCCCAATAAGCCCTATCAGGCGTTGCTTGAATTCAGTAGCAGCGACACGCGAAAAAGTAAGCATCAACAACTGTTCATGTTTAACATCTTCAAGCAAAAGCAAAGAAGCCAGTTTATGAACAAGCACTCTGGTTTTTCCACTACCTGGACCAGCTGCAACCACAATACAACGTGATTCCTTGTCGGAAATGATTTCCATTTGTCTATCAGAGAGTGCTCCAAAAAGTTGTTCGTACTTTTCAGGTGTTATATTGCGTTCAATATCCCGCAAACGCTCGCCTTTGAAATATTTAGCCACGAAACGTTTGTAATCCATTTGAAAATAGTCCTGAACATACTGTAAGGCTGCATTATAATCCCGCACCATCAAATTGGCATATTCACCTACTATGTGCACCTGTTGAATCTTCTGCCTGTAAAACTCGTTAAGCATACGATAATCTTCCTGCTTATAACGCAATTTATTATCCTTGACACGACGTATGTCCATCGCATTATAAAGCACCAGGAAACCACCCTCAAGTTTCAGAGCACCTATTTTAGAAAGATACAGCAATGCCTCTTCAACCTCGTCCAACCGCACATCCTTCAATGTCCCGAACAGATTATCCCTGAAGGAATTCATCTCGTTAAGCAGTTCGACAACGGAAAACTGAATTCCATTCTTATTTACCTCTCCTGTTGCAGGAGTAGATTGTTTGAATAGCCAATCTAAAGCAAAATAGCATATCTCCTGGCGCCTTTCAAAGCGTTTTATGGTAGTTTCCATGTCTGCCATAAGGGCAACTTCCAAGTTATGAGCTGCATCTTCCCTCTTCCTGGCATATCCCTTAACTGCAAGAAAATATAGCAGCGTACGTATATCCTTTTCTGTTGCAGTTGCAACGCCTTCGTTCTGTGCATTATCATTCAACTGTTTACACGAAATCTTCAAGACATTTTCTGGGATCCGGCCAATTATATACCGTTCCAGTTTGGCAAACCTTTCCAACAGGCGGCGCGACCTGTTTTCAGATTCCCCGACATCATTCAGATATGCCGAAATATCTTTAGAATCTGACAAAATACCTTCTTGCCTCATACGTTCAACAGCAGAAACCACTTCACTCTTGCTCATACCAAGGATATCAGCCAAGTAGTCTACACGTGACTCAGCCATATCATCCTGTGCTTTTGCTATATGCTTTTGCGAAATCAAGGATTTTATAATACGTACAGCTTTCTCTATATCATCATTTTCAAACAACATGGATTCTGTAATGCGCTTACGCGCTTCATCTACGTTCTTTACAGTAATACCAGTTGCATAAACATGGGGGACATTATTACCACGTTCCAGATAGCCGGCTTGTTCAAGAGCTGCAAGAGCTGTTCGCACACGTGTCTCAATGTCCGACACTGAATCGTCCCAACCTGCTTTTCTTGCAATCTCCAATGCAGAACAGCAAGTACGCATCCGATATTTTGTCATCTCTTTTACCGCCTTCCAAACCTGTTGAATTTCACTGATACTCAGTTTGGTCTGATTAAGCAATATGAAATGCTTGTCAAGATCCGAATCGCTATAAAGCACATAACAACGTGCATCAAGATGCGGATTACGACCTGCGCGTCCGGCCTCTTGCACATAGTTCTCCAATGAATCTGATATATCATAATGTATGACCAAACCTACATCACTCTTATCGACTCCCATTCCAAAAGCAGAAGTGGCAACAATGATACGTACTTGATCTGTCATGAAAGCATCCTGATTGGCTATTTTATCATCAGCATCCATCTGTCCATTGAACGGCAAGGCTTTATATCCGTCACGGGTGAGTTTCTCCGCCAATTCTCTGGTTCGCTTTGTTCTGGACACATATACAATTGTCGGACATGATGATTCTGCTATCAACGAACGCAACTTCATATACTTATCCTCATCTGTATCTGCGTGTATGACAGAATAACGAAGATTTGTTCGAGAAGCTGTTGAAGCAAATAAATGAAGGTCAAGACCAAGCGTCTGCTTAAAAAAATCACAAATATCCTGTACTACTTTTTGTTTTGCAGTTGCAGTAAAACACGAAACAGGTATTGAAGAATTGTATCCCTTCTTTTTTTGATATTCTCTGATAAACTTGCCGATATAGAGATAATCTACACGAAAATCCTGCCCCCACGATGAGAAGCAATGAGCTTCATCAATCACAAAACGTACAACATGACGTGCCAACAGTATTTTCTCAATGGTCTTTGAGCGTAGCATCTCTGGGGCTATATACAACAACGAGGCATTACCATCCATTACACGTTGAATAGCAAGAGAACGACTGATTGGATCAAGCAATCCATTAATGGTCACAGCATCTGTAATACCTTTCTCGGCAAGGTTGTCAACCTGATCCTTCATCAATGATTGCAATGGAGATATCACAACAGTCAATCCATGTACAGAACGTCCTTCCATCAACGCCGGCAACTGAAAAGTCAGAGACTTACCACCACCTGTCGGGAAAATTGCGAGCAAGGATTTTCCCTCTACTGCTGCATATACAGCATTTTCTTGCAGTGACTCCCCATCGTATGTACGGAATTGGTCATATCCAAAAAACTGTTTCAAGTTATAATTGGCATCAAATGCTTTGTGACAATATCCACAACCACCTTTACATATTGTTTGCCTTAAAAGCCTAATAACATATTCCACGTTTGGATAGTTATGCAGTACCCATGCAGGCGTAATGGAGCGATGGTCTGTAGTGTCTATCAATGATAGAGCATATGCCAATTCGCAAGGATGCTCATTTATTATACGTTCAATATCAGCATGTGCACAAATTCGGTCACTATATACAGTACGTACCAAATCGGCGAGAACACTTTTCTTTTCTGCTTTCGCCTTTACAAAATCAAGGAAACCTTCAAATTCTGGAAATCCGTATAAAAGTGTCGCATAAATTCTCTTCTTTTCTTCGGCTAAAGCATCCCATCGTGCCACTTCATCCATTAATAGATCAAAAGCCTTTTCACAATCGTTTACAGGATTGTTTATCTGTTCACTTACAAGTTTGTCATCCTTTACTAAACGATGATAAGGTTTTTCAGGAAATAACAATGGAGAAACATACAGCGTATCTACTAATCCCCATTTACAAGGAGCTTGCCCAAAAAGATACTTTGCATCGTGATGAATTATATTGTGTCCACAAATAAAATCCACACCATTCAAAAAATCAAATAGTCTTTGCCTATTATTTGAATGGAAAACGGCTTTATCCCACCTCAATGCTCCTATATCATGAATCTTTCTATCTTTAAATCCTATTTCCACATCCACAAAAGCGTATAGGGAGGAATTACGAAGTTCCCCCCTTTGCAAAAAAGAATGTCTGTCACCAATGTTTATAGATTCTTTAATTTTATCCCAAAAAGACATAAATTTATAGGAATGGATTTCTTTTCAAACAGTGTAATTAAAATTCAACCATGCATAAAACAATCTTATTCAGCATACATACATTTCACGTATACCCATAATATTGCTTACACATATATAAGCAAAGGTAATAAGATACAACGACAAAAAGAAGAATCCATTAAAATACTTTAAATTCAACCGGCAAAACCGGCCAATTTTCGAGCAAAAGAAGTAACACCTGTCTGTAAATGGATATATGAATTCATTTAGATTTCATTTCTTGGGTACTTCGCAAATTTCTTGGGTACTTTTATTATCCTACAATGCAACAGAACTGCATTTGCACAAGTTTTCACCTTTCCGTTTTCACTTTTCCGCTTGTCCCTCAAAACTTATAACTAAGGCTCATTGTAACATTCCTGCCTGGGGCGCTGATGCCGCAGCTGTAGGGGCGGTAGCGTTTGTCGGCGATGTTCTCGAGTGTTGCATTGAGCGAGAAGCCGCGCGCGAGCTGCAGCGATGCGCGCAGGTTGAGCGTGAACCACGCAGGTGAATAGGCATTGCCATCGGTATCAAGGGCATATATTTCTGTTTTTTCCCTCTCCTCTACCGGCATATCGGCTGCTGCACACTGCGTCTGGAAAGCGGCAAAGGCCTCAATGTTCAACCTTTCGTTCCTGAAGCCCAGAGCCAGGCGCCCGAATAGCGGAGCGGCATGGCGCGACGGCGACACCTCGCCATTGTCCATCTCCTCGAAACCGCGTTGCCAGCTTACACGTGCTTCGCCATAGAACCATTTCGCAAAGTTGGCATCCACAGCTGTCTGAACACCCCACACATTTGCAGTTGCAGCGTTCTGCAATGCCTGCACGCGGCACTCGTTGCCCTGATACTCCATTGTGGCATTGCCGTTGAAAAGGAAATCGCGGCGCACAATGGCATCGGTGAGGTGGGTATAATAGGCAGTGACATCGAATTTAAGGAAAGAGCCTATGTGCTTTGCAACGCCCAGCTCCACATTGTCGGCATACTCGGGCTTCAACGCAGGGTTGGGCACTGTCACGCAACCGTCGGCGCTGTCAAAGAGTTTACCCATGTCATCGACATTGGGTGCACGGAATCCGCGCGCATAGTTCACGCGCAGCAGCCAGCCCGATGCCGGGCGCCAATTAAGGCCCACGTTTCCGCTCACACTGCCGGCCGATGACACTTGGCGCGACTCAAACGGAATGTCATAACCAACAGTAGAGAAATCGTTGTCTATAAGATAATGGTTATAACGCACGCCTGCAGCAAGGTTAAGGCGAGAGGTCACGTGCCACTCGACCTGTGCAAAGAGACCGGCGCTGTACCACTCGGCATTGGGATAGCGTGCAGCCATCGGTTCCGTAGCATCGGTTACAATGTCGGTTGCCACACCCTTTGAACGCACATTGTTCTGCACATACTCCGCGCCGTATGAGATTGTAAGCCCGTCGCTGACCGACTTTATGAAATCGACATTCGCGCTCCAGGCATCGACAGCCTCGCTCTGCGTCTCGCGGCGCGGTTTGTTGAGGTCGCGGCTAATGCGGCTCTCCTCGAAGCGTTGCAGAGCAAGGTTCACCTTCATGGAGTCGTACATGACGCCACCACCTGTGTGTTCGGCACGCAAATGGTTCATCATCCAGAATTGCGGACCGTAGTTCCACTCGGCATAACGGGGCAAGCCGCCACGCATGCGCTGATGGCGGTCATAACGCGCATACTCCGATGTCTCGCTCAAATGGAAAGCATATTCAAGGTTCCAACCCCTAGCCGGCGCATAGCGCACCTTCTGCATGAAGTTGAACTGCGAATATCCGCTCGGTGTCTGCTTGTTCTTATCCACATTTTCAATGACACGGTCATCCACCGTTCCGTCGGCAGCAAAGCCGGGAACGACCACGTAGGGCATCACATAGTCATCGGAGCCATGCGTTCCCTGCTGCAGGTCGTCATAGGAGGAGTAGGACAGGCTTGTGAGCAGCGCCCACCGTTTCCACCCCACCCCGGCATGGACGTGTGCCGTGAGTTCATTGGATGCCGTTGCCGTGCGCACCGTTGCCGCACCATGCACAAGTGGAGATTTTCCATTTGCCAAACGCGGCTCAAGCGTTGAAAAGACCATTGCTCCGCCAATGGCATCGCTGCCATAGCCCACCGCGCCTGGGCCGAAGAGCACCTCGCTATCGGCAATGGCAAAGGGGTCGAGCGAGATTACATTCTGTATGTTTCCCGAGCGGAATATGGCGGTATTCATGCGCACACCGTCGATGCTGTAGAGCAATCTGTTGGTGGCAAAGCCGCGAATCATGGGGCTGCCGCCGCCATACTGGCTCTTTTGTATGAACACTTCACCCGTGAGCCCCAAGACATCGGCCGCAGTTTGCGGATTGAAGGTGTTGGCCTCATCGAACGACAGACGCGTAACCTTTACCGGCTGCGCCTGGCTCTGTTGGCACCAACGGCTTGCCGACACCACAATCTCATCGAGATTGTAGAGCAAGCTATCCTGCGCCAAGCCACAAATGGCAAACGGCAAGAGCAAGAACGACAACAACACCCTTTTCATAACACATTACTCCTTTACAAGCAGTTTACCTGTCTTTTTGAAGCCTGCGGCATCTGTTGCCATGTAGAAATATACTCCGGGGGTATAGCCGGCGGTAGGTACTTCAATTTCACCGTTTGCGACAGTGCTGTGTAGCACACTGCCCTTTGCATCATAGACAACAAGCGACACGTCACCTACAAGGTCGCGCGCAACAAAACGGAAGCTCTCGCCCACAGCAACCACGTTGCCGCTTGTGAGCAACATTTCCTTGCCGCCTACCGCTGCATCAACTGATGTTGCATCGGGCACAGGCTTGCTTCCCTTTATCATGCCCTCGATTTTCTTTGTATCGCTGCCTGCCGGGGTTGTGACCGTCAAGGTAATGTCGTATGTCTGGTCCGGTTCGATTGTAATCACAGGATTACGCACATTGTCGGCACTCATTGAAAGCGGTGCAGGATAAACCTCCCAATGCCACTCGGCACCGTTCTGGTTGACGATACTGTAGCTGTCGAGCCGGATTGTACGCGGATAGCCGCTCTGTGTATTGTCGCCCGAACCGGCATTGAGTATCATTGGCTGCGCAATGGGCTTGAACTGCGCATCAACAAGTTCACGCTCCCAAATGCCGTTGTTTGTGGCAAGGCGTATAACACCCTCTTTGTAGAAAGGCAACATGCGGTTAAGGTTAACCACCTTTGGCAGGCCGTCGCTTATGTTCACCCAACCGTCGGTGGTATTGTCACGATAGAGCACACGGCCACGGGTTGTGCTGTATGTCTCATTGAGATAGCCAATTGTAAAAGCAATGGCATAGGCCGCATTCTTCTCGTTGCCGGTGAGGAAGAAACGCCCAACGCTATGCGCCTCGGTTTTCCCCTCCCAATTGACAATGGTGAGACCGTCATTGAGTTTTTCCCATGTCTCGCCATTGTCCACTGTGCGCCAGAAACCGCCTGCATTGCCATCGGAAACCCAAATCTCATTCTCATTTGTTGGATGAATTGCCAGTTTATAGCTGATACTATGGGTCATTTCGTCAGGAATATTATACTCTGTGAATGTCGCACCGGTATCGAGCGACCAATATATGCGCCCCCATGTTGAGGCCACAATCTTGTCGGGGTTCGAGCGCGACACCGCTATTGCGTTTATGGGGTCATCGAATGTATATACCGAGGAGAACGAGGCACCATCATCGCGTGTGCGCCAAAGGGTGTTGGCATCTACGCGGTCACTCTCCTGCACAATGTAGAAGCATTGGGCATAACGTGGGTCGAACTCGAAGTAGAAACCATGCTGAGAGGACTCCTTTGGATAGGTCCAATAGTCGAGGAACGGCACAAACTCGTCGCGCCAGTCATCGGGCATCAGCACATTCTCGGAATCGCTGAATGCAATCTTGCGGGGGTTGGAAAGAAATACATAACCTGTTGGACGCTCCGAACCGCGCATTGAGAGTGTCACTCCGTTGTAGCGGTCAATCTGCGACATATTGCCGTTGTGGTTGCGTCCGCCAACCATCACATCCTCGTTCCAGCCTTGGTCGAAGCCCCACATCTCACTGGCATAGAGGCCGTTGAGCTTTGGCTGCGCATCGGCAAAGAAGAAATCGTTGCTGTAGATGACACCGCCGTCGGTGGAGAGCCAGGTGTCGCCTGCGCCGTTGGTCTGGATAGACTGCATGTCGCAATGGAGGTCGAAACGGCCATAGTAGCCGCCCACATTCTCAAGAGTTTTGCCGCCATCGGTTGAGCGATAGAGCTGTATTATACCCACGAGAAGAACCTCCGGGTCGGTAGCCGAAGCCGTACACACAAGGTCATAATATCCCTGACCACCATTCTTATCGACAGCCTCCATCTGCTCCACGGGGTCAATGACTGTAAACGAAGCACCACCATCGGTACTCTTATACAACAGAGCCGGTCCGCTCAGGAATATTTGATTATAATTGGAAAGGTGATTTCTGCGACAAGCCCACAGATAGACATAATCAGCACCTGAAGGAGCCTCACTCAAACCAATACGCGCACTTATCAGTGGTTCATTGCCAAGAGCAAGAATATTCCACGACGCACCACCGTCGGTACTTTTGTACATCTTTACAGTATTCTCCTGCTCTATTGCGACATAGCACACATCAGGATTCTGCACCGAGTATTTTATATCAAACACCATACCGCCAAGCATCCACTGCCATGTAACACCACCATCGACAGAACGCCAGAGCTGTCCGCGGTCACCGGCAAGAATGATTTTATCATCTGACGGATGGAACACAGCAACATTTGTACGTGCGTATGTAGCCTTTGCCGGGGTGATATTATCCCACGAAGCACCACCGTCGTTGCTTATCCAGAATACACCGCCAGCACCCACAAGCACACGGTCGGGGTTAGTGTTGCTTATGTCAATTGACGTTATCTCGCCGGCCATCCACTCGCCGTCGTTGCATGGTTGCCACGACTCGCCTTTGTCGTTTGAGCGGAACACAAGGCCGGTCTCCGAACCGCAATAGAGTACGTTGGGATTGGAGCGCGATGCCCTCATGCGCTGTATATTGGACTGTGCGGGGGAGACTTTCTTGTGCAGATAGTCGTATGTTATAATGGGCGAGATTACCTTCCATTCAACAGGTGCTGCGGCATCGCGGTTCGCGGCATTGCTGCGCATCCGGCGTGCATGCTTTACCGACTCATCCACACACTGCATGTCCTTATGGTAATCGGCCGCCAATGGCAAACGTATTATGCCGTCGGCCTGTACAAAAGGAAGATAAGCCTTTTGGAAACGGCGGAAGTGGTTCACCACCTGTTTTGTGTCGCGCGATTTGTAGCGCGCACCGGGGGTGTTATTGAGGTATACCTCGAAACTGTCGACCATTGCATTGTAGTCGAGCCCCTGCGGATTGGCAAGCTGTGCCATCCAGACAGGCGAACCTGCCGGCAGGTAGTTCAGTTTATAAGGAGTAAAGAATTGGTCATTTGCCACATGCTCCTGCGCGCCTGCACAGAGGATTGACGATGCGAGAAGCAGTGAGAGTATTGTTTTTTTCATAGCTGTTATCTTATAATGAATTGTCCGAAGAATTTTTGTGTCGCACTCCTTATCGAGTAGATATATATACCGGGGGCAAGGTCACTGACAGCAACAGTCACGCGCTCCTCACCGGCGGCAATCTGCGCGCTGTGCAGCAGATTGCCTTTCATTCCGTGCACGGTGAAGCGTGCATCCCCTGAAAGCCCGGCGGCAAGCACCACAAGCGGTTCGCCGGCACTGAGCACACTATTTTCAATGCCCACTTCGTTAATATTGGCCTCATCAATGGATGTAGCGCCCTCAATGGTTATCATGTTCTTTATTGTGCGCGACGATGTACCGGCTGGAGTTGTAACTGTCAAAGTGACATCATAGTTGCCAGGATTGCCGAACACAACAACCGGGTTGCGCGCTGTGGCATCGCTCACATACTGTGGCTGCGGCGAGAAACTCCACTGCCAGCGGGTATTCTCGTCCTGACGCACTATGCTGTAACTGTCGAACTGCACGCTCTTCTGCGGGTTTGCAGTGAGGTTTCCACTGCCCAGGTTCAACGCCATGGGCTGTGGCACGGCTATGAAGTCCTGATGATAGAGCGGCGCCTCCCACAAGCCCTGGTCGGTTGCCATGCGCAGAACACCGCCTTTGTAGAAAGGCACAACCTTTGATATGCGTGCTCCGGGGTTAAGTCCGCTCGAATAGTCGATAAACCCGCCCATTGTATTGTCGCGGAAATAGACGCTAGCACCGTCGTAGCTTGTGACATAGGTACTGTTGTACTCGTCACCCACAAGAATAATCTGGTGTACGCGCTTGTCGGCAAGGTTCGCAAGGTCATACGCACTCCAGTTCATGCCACCGTCGAAACTCTCGCTCACTGCGCCATAACGGTCGTTGCATATCACAAGCAGGTGATTCTCGTCGTTGGGGTCAACCACTACCTTTGTATAGTGTATATAATCATCTGTTATTGCGAAAGGTTGCGTACACTCCTTGAATGTGAGGCCACCGTCATCGGAACGCCACACATTCCAGCAGCCCGAGATATAGACCCTGTCGGGGTTGGAGCGCGCGAACTCATAACTGTAGAAATCCTCGCCCTCGCTGTCGAACACTTTCTGGAACGATGCTCCCTCGTCATACGACAGGTAGCCGCCCCACGTATCAGTCATGTCCTGCAGGAACACCTTCAGGGCATAGCGCGGGTCGGTGGCAATCTCGCCGTTTATTCGCAGTGCCTCGTATGGTTTCTTGTCACTGAACCAAGTGCGGAAATCCTCGCCTATAGTGCCGTCCATTTCGCGTGGCATGATGCGCGTGGAGGCATCGGTGAAGTAGACCTTCCACGGGTTGCTCTTCATCACATAGCCTGTTGCAATCTCCACACCGCCCACGTGCACGCTGTTGCCCTCGCCATAAGTGGCTGCATGCACCACGTCGCCATTGTGCCAACGGCCCGCCGCCATCACGTCCTCGTTCCAGCCTACACCCAGTCCTTGGTAGTCCGATGCATATATTCCGTCATACCTGTCCTCGCCCTTTGTCTCGAAGAAGTCACGCGAATACTTTATTCCGCCATCGTTGCAAATCCACGTATCGCCACAGGGGTGAATGGCAATATCCTGAATGTCGCAATGCATCCAGTCGCTGCGCTGATAACCGCCAATGGCATTGTTGCGATAGTTTGCCACTCCCTCATTGGTGGAGCGGTAGAGCGATGTGAGACCAAAGAGCACATGTGCAGGGTTCTGTGCCGATGCACCAATCATCATATCAAAGAAGCCCTGCCCGCCGGCAGAGTCCATTATGGGAGAGAATGTCACATCATAGTATTTGCCGCCCTTGTCGGTCTGGTCCTCCCATGTAGTGCCGGCATCCTTTGACACCAGGATATAGGGTGTTCCCTTGCCGCCTTGCGGGCCGGCATCGTAGCCCCACGAATCACAGGTCACGAGCGCATAGACATAATCCTGTCCACCCGGTGCCTCGCTCACGGCCAAACGGCCGCAAATCATCATTGAAACCGGGAGTTCCAGCTGCTGCCAGCTCATACCGGCATTGTCCGAGAGATATATTCCAGCCCAAGGACCGGCCTCGCGACGCACAAGATATATCCTGTCAGGGTTGCCGGGTTGCAGTTCGTGGTCAAAGCATACTCCGCGCAGAGTGCATGAGAAGTTGGCTCCGCCATCGGACGAAATGAAGAAACCGGCAGCTGTGGCACCCTCCTGCTTGCTGCCCACAGCGGCTGTAATATAATCGGTATTTTCGGGATTTATCCTTATAGAGTTCACGCGGTTACTGATGCCACCGCATCGGTTCCATGTTTCACCGCCGTCGGTACTTTTCCAAAGCCATGGACCACCGCCAACGTAAACGGTGTTCTTGTCGGTTGGATGCACAGCTATGCTGAATATTGAGCCGCCGAAATTGTGCTGTGGAGCACAGGGTTGCCACGTCTTGCCATGGTCGGTTGTCTTGAACACCACACCTGACTCTGTTCCGCAATAGAGTGTTGCGCTGTCACTGAGTGCAACGGCAATACGGAAGACGCACACTTGCGAATCCTTGCGTTTGAGCTCGCCGTTCTCATTGGAATAGGTGCGGTTGGGGCCAATATTCCGCCATATAAGTTCAGCATCGCTGTTCCTTGTTGCCGCTGCCTTGCGGTTCATTGAATCGACCTGCGCGGCATACTGCTCCATCGATGGCAATGCAATGCCGCCGTCGGGAGCAACATAGTCGCGATAGGCAGCCATCCAACGGCGGTAGTAGTTTACTACCTGCTTGTTGTCGACGGTGCGCACTCGCACATCGTCATCGGCCGCGCGCCACTCGTTGTACAGCCTCTGCATCTCCTTGAAGTTAACGCCCGCGGGGTCGGCAGCAATGCGATGCATCCACTCGGGAGCGCCAAGCGGCAAGGCCTCGACAAAATATGGGTCATATTTCTGTTGCTTTATGGCTATGGAATCTGCATCGGACATGTTGGCAGCAACTGCATTTCCACAAAATACCCCGGCGCAAAGAATAGCCGGCAGCAATTTTCTCAGTTGTCTTTTCATTTATTATATAGTAATGTTTTCTGTTTTTCGGTTACAATTTTAACAATTCGCATTAACATTTCACAAATTATATAGATAAATTATGTTAATGCTGCCCGAATTTTCAAAATGATTATAAAATTTAAACGAAAACAGCAAAAAGGGCTGCAGATACAGAACTACACGTGCTATAAAAAAAATTAAGTAAACTTGTTATTTCTTGCTCACTTTTTCATATATTAGCGAAATATTAGGTATAAAACGAAAAAACAAACGACTATTATATGAAATCACTACGTTCACTTTTCAGGATTGGCCTTGGCCCTTCAAGCAGCCACACCATGGGTCCCAACCGCGCCGCCAAGCAGTTTGCCGAGCGCTGCCCCAACCCCGACAGTTACCGTGTAACCCTTTACGGAAGCCTTGCAGCCACAGGCGAGGGTCACATGACCGACGTTGCAATAATCAAAGAACTTGAACCGATAGCAAAACTCGAACTCATTTGGGAGCCCGAGGTATTCCTCCCATTCCACCCCAACGGTATGCTGTTCGAGGGTATCAAAGACGGCAAGGTAATAGACAGTTGGAAAATCTATAGTGTAGGCGGCGGTGAGCTTGCCAACGAGGAGACGACAAAAAACGAGGAGGATATATACCCACTCACTACCATGCACGAAATTATGGACTGGTGCGACGAGACAGGTTGCACCTTCTGGGAGTATGTTGAGAAATATGAAGGCACTGAGATTTGGGACTACCTTGGCGAGGTGTGGGCAACAATGCAGAGCACCATCAAGCGCGGCCTTGAGAACGAGGGCGTGCTGCCCGGCGGCCTTGGCATACAGCGCAAGGCACTCACCTACCTCAACAAGTCAATGTCCTACAACGCAGCAGTGAGCAGCAAGGCAAAGCTCTATGCGTATGCCCTTGCCACAAGCGAGGAGAATGCAAGTGGAAGCACAATTGTCACCACTCCCACCTGTGGTTCAAGCGGTGTTTTGCCGGCAGTGCTCTACCACTTGTCGACAGCACACAACTGCTCCGATGCACGCATCCTACGTGCCATAGCCACAGCCGGCCTCTTTGGCAACGTTGCAAAGGAGCACGCATCAATCTCGGGCGCCGATGTAGGTTGCCAGGGCGAGATTGGAGTTGCCTGTGCCATGGCGGCTGCCGCAGCCTGTCAACTTTTCGGCGGAACAATAAACCAGATTGAGTATGCTGCAGAAATGGGACTCGAGCACCACCTGGGACTTACTTGCGACCCGCTTTGCGGCCTTGTGCAAGTTCCCTGCATAGAGCGAAACGCCATTGCAGCATCGCGCGCACTCGATGCCTGCACATACTCGGCGCTGTCGGACGGAAAGCACAAGATTGACTTTGACCACATTGTTCAGGTGATGAAAGAGACCGGACACGACCTCCCCAGCCTCTACAAGGAGACATCCACCGGCGGCATTGCAAAGATTGACATCAACAAACGCCGTGGTTTGAGAAAGATTCTCGACACACTGCACATTCACAAGAACGATGACAATACAAAATAACAGACAATGAAAAAAGCACTAATACTGTTGGTTCTGCCCGCTCTGCTGGCAACAACCACACTGAAAGCACAAGAGGACAAGAAAGTGCGCCCCAACTACGCACTTGCCGAGCGTTTCTCACCAAGAAAAATTTCACGCATGGTCAAGCAGACCCGCATCCAACCCGTATGGTTTGCCGACGGCAAGCAGTTCATATACTCATGGAGCGACACCAACGACAAGAACTTTTACATCGTGGATGCAGTAAAGGGCACAAAGAAGATGCTCTGGGACATGGATTGGCTTGCAAAGGAGCTTACACAACGCACACAAGACCCCTATGATGCCGACCATCTGCCAATAAACATAAACAGAAACATACGCGAAGGGCGCTATGTGCGTTTCGACATTGCTTCAAAACTTGAGGTTCCCAAGCAGCTTCCACGCCACGAGCGCAACGACAGCGCCAAGATAAAGGAGAACGAGGGCAAGAAGGAGAACAAGACCTTCTACTTCGAGTATGACATGAAGACCAAAGAGCTCATTGAGCGCACAAAGGACGAGATAGAAGACCTTTACCCCATATACCCGGGCTGGGCAAACGTGTCGCCCGACGGCAAGTATGCCATCTATGAGAAGAACTACAACCTGTGGTACATGTCGCGCGAGGATTTGGAGAAGCTGCGCATTTGGGACAAGGACAGCACCGTTACCGAGCATCAGCTCACTTTTAATGGCCGCCCCAACTGGTGCTATGCCTACCACTCTTTGGACGAGAAGCCCGACAGCACCAAGCGCCACCGCGTATATGCCCTTTGGAGCCCCGACTCACGCCACTTTGTAATGACACACCGTGCCGACTCAATCCTCTCAAAGATGTGGGTCATCAACTCACTGAGCAGCCCACGCCCAACACTGGAAAGCTACCGCTACCAGATGCCCGGCGAGGAGACACCAAAGACAACCGTTGAGCTGTTCGACTTTGAGAACAAGACAAGCAAGACAATCAACGCAGACCGGTTCAAGCAGCAGCGCATAGGCCTATTCAGCAAACCGGCCAACCACCTCACACGCTATGAGAATCCACGCAAGAGCATCTGGCTTGGCGATGACAACGGCTTCTACTTCGAGCGCATCAGCCGCGACATGAAGAAGATTGAGGTGTGCTATTACGACCTTGGCCTCGACACCACCAAAATGATTGTACACGAGGAGATGAACACAAGCATCGAGAGCAAGCCCATATATCCTGTAAACAACGGCAAGCAGTTCATCCAATGGTCCGAGCGCCCAGGCTGGGCTATGCTCTACCTTTACAATGCCGACGGCACACTCGCGAACGCCATTACCGAAGGTGCATTCCATGTTGAGGATGTAATTGCAGTAAACGAAAAGGAGAAGAAGGTATACTTCACCGCCTGCGGCTACAACAAGGATGAGAACCCATACTACATGCACCTCTATAGCGTGAACTTTGACGGCAGCAGCCTGAAGCAGATTGACGAGGGCGACATGAACCTGAGCCAATTCTTCCCAGCTGCCAACGGTGAGGCATTCGCTGTAACCGCATCACGTGTAGATACCGCACCGGTGAACTATGTCTACAGCAAGAACGGTAAGAAAACAGTAGAGCTAGGCACAGCCGACCTCTCACAACTCTTTGCCGCAGGCTACAAGTTCCCCGAGCGCTTCACGGTGAAGGCTGCCGACGGTATCACCGACCTGCACGGTGTAATGTACAAGCCATTCGACTTTGACTCCACAAAGTGCTATCCGCTCATTGAATATGTATATCCCGGACCACAGACCGAGGCTGTAAATGAGAGCTGGTCGAGCGGCATGAACCGCGTAGACCGCCTTGCACAGATGGGCTTCATCGTCATCACTGTGGGTAACCGTGGCGGACACCCCAACCGCTCGAAGTGGTACCACAACTTCGGTTACGGCAACCTGCGCGACTATGGCCTTGCCGACAAGAAGGTTGCAGCACAGCAGCTAATTGCACGCCACAGCTTCATCGACGGCGAGAACATAGGTATCCATGGACACTCGGGCGGTGGTTTCATGTCAACGGCGGCCATACTCACATACAACGACTTCTTCAAGGTAGCCGTTTCATGTGCCGGCAACCACGACAACCGCATCTACAACAACTGGTGGAGCGAGAAGCACCATGGCATAAAGGAGAACATCAAGGAGAAGAAGAACAAGGATGGCATTGTTGAGTGTGACACCACATTCTCATACAACATAAGCACCAACCAGGAGCTTGCCGGCCGCCTCAAAGGCCACCTGCTGCTGGTGACAGGCGACATGGACAACAACGTACATCCGGCCAACACCACACGCGTGGTAGACGCCCTCATCCGCGCCAACAAACGTTTCGAGATGCTCTATCTCCCTGGCGACCGCCATGGTTTTGAGACCAAGGACGAGTACTTCTTCTGGAAGATGGCCGACTTCTTCAGCAAGCACCTGCTTGGCGAAGCAAAAGAGAGCGAAGTCGACATCAAAGAGATGAACAATGACTGACAATATAGAATTAGTGCAGCCCGCGGGCTGCACTAATTCTATATATCACGGTCACGACACGCCATAACACGCTATACCACCCAATTCCTCTTCGATGCGTATCAGTTGATTATACTTGGCAGTACGGTCGCTGCGGCTCATTGAACCGGTCTTTATCTGTCCTGCATTTACTGCCACGGCAATATCAGCGATTGTCGTATCCTCAGTTTCACCGGAACGGTGGCTGATTATGGTTGTATAGCCATTACGACGTGCCATTTCTATTGTATCGAGAGTTTCGGTAAGTGTTCCTATCTGGTTAACCTTTACCAGCACGCTATTGGCGCAATTCAGTTCGATACCTTTGCCAAGGTATTCGACATTGGTTACAAAAAGGTCATCACCCACAAGATGGCAACGGCTGCCGATGCGTTCGGTGAGCATGCTCCAGCCCTCCCAATCATTCTCACCCATGCCATCTTCAATTGAGTCGATTGGATATTTTTCGATGAGACGTTCCAGATAATCGACCTGCTCGCGGGATGTAAACTTTTTCCCGTTGAGACACTCAAAAAGCGTATAGTCATACACTCCGTCGCGATGGTATTCGGATGCCGCACAATCAAGAGCCAATGTAATATCTGTTCCCGGGGTATATCCGGAAGCCTTAATCGCCTGAACCAATATATCCAGAGCCTCTTCCGTGCCATTGAGTGCCGGAGCAAAACCGCCTTCATCGCCAACTCCTGTGCCATAACCTCTTTTCTTCAATACGCTCTTCAGAGCATAGAAGACCTCGGCACCCATCTGCACAGCCTGACGTATACTGTCCGCACCTATCGGACGTATCATGAACTCTTGAAATGCAACAGGAGCATCGGAGTGACGTCCTCCATTGAGCAAGTTCATCATGGGTACAGGCAACACGTGTGCATTGACACCACCGATATAACGATACAGCGGCATACCGCACGCCTTTGCCGCTGCTCGTGCAATAGCCAATGACACGCCCAACATGGCATTGGCTCCAAGATTGCATTTTGTGGGTGTACCATCAAGTTCAAGCATCATGTGGTCAAGACCTCGCTGGTCAAACACGTTACATCCGTGCAATGCAGGTGCTATCCGTTCGTTGATGTTTGTCACGGCTTTAAATACACCCCTGCCGTTATAGCGGCTATTATCACCATCACGCAACTCCAGAGCCTCATTTTCACCTGTGGATGCTCCCGATGGAACAGAAGCACGCCCCATCACACCATTTCCAATATAACTTCGGCCTCTATTGTGGGATTGCCGCGTGAGTCAATGATTTCCCGTCCTTTTATATCTGAGATTTTCATGATTATAGACTTTAAATGTGAATTTGAACTATCTATTATACAAACATTAAGAGAATGGTTTTTGTTGGCTTGTAGCCTTAAAAACAGGCATATATAAGAAACCAGCAGAAAGGCAAATCCTTCCTGTTGGTCGTCTTATGTTATCAAATACGATTTACTCCTCCACCCTCGCGAGCTTCACGGTGAAGTGACGCATGAGTTCGGTCTCCCATACAATCTTCACACCATGCTTGATGCTGTCGCGGCGGTCGTACACATTCTTCAATGCAACGGCAATAACATCCATGTGGTTGTTGGTGTATACACGGCGTGCGATGCATAGGCGCAACAGGTCGAGACCGCCAAAGCGGTTCTCGCGGGTAACGGGGTCGCGGTCGGCAAGTATGTAACCTATTTCGCAGCCACGGATGCCGGCCTCAAGATAGAGTTCGATAGCCAATGTCTGTGCAGGGAACTCCTCTTTTGGAACGTTTGACAGCACGCGGTCGGCATCAATGAAGAGTGCATGACCGCCCACAGGGCGCTGATAAGGAATGCCGAACTCATCAAGACGCGCAGCAAGATACTGTACCTGACGAATGCGTGTCTCAATGTTGTCCAGTTCGGTATTCTCCTCCAATCCGACTGCAAGCGCAGCCATGTCGCGGCCGTTCATGCCACCGTAGGTCAGGAAGCCCTCGAAAGGAATGCAATACTTCTTTGCACCCTCATACCAGTCCTCGTGGCGGGTTGCAATGAAACCGCCCATGTTCACAAGACCATCCTTTTTAGATGACATTGTCATACCGTCGGCAAGCGAGAACATCTCCTTTACAATCTCCTTTATACTCTTGTCGGCATAGCCCTCTTCGCGTGTCCTGATAAAATAGGCATTCTCGACAAAGCGTGCAGAGTCATAGACAACACGCTTGCCATACTTGTCGGCCAAGGCACGCACCTCTCGCAGGTTCTGCATTGAGACAGGCTGTCCGCCGGCGGTGTTGTTGGTTATGGTGACAATGATGAAAGGTATCTTGTCGGCATGCTCCTGCAACACGGCCTCCAGCTTCCCCGGATCAACGTTGCCCTTGAAAGGAATCTCAAGCTGTGTATCCTTGGCCTCGTCAATGGTGCAATCCAAAGCAAAGGCCTTGCGGCTCTCGATGTGTCCCTTTGTGGTGTCGAAATGCGAGTTACCCGGAACAATGGCACCGGCTGTCACAAGGTGACTGAACAGCACATTCTCGGCAGCACGTCCCTGATGGGTAGGGATTACGTATGAGAAGCCTGTGAGTCTCTCAATTGTATCCTTCAACTGGAAGAACGATGAAGAGCCGGCATAGCTCTCGTCACCCATCATCATTGCAGCCCATTGGCGATCACTCATAGCGCCTGTGCCCGAGTCGGTGAGACAGTCTATGTACACTTGTTCCGACTTCAGTTGGAACAGATTATAATCGGCCTCCTTCATCCACTGTTCACGCTCCTCGCGTGTGCTCTTGCGGTTGGGCTCGACCATCTTTATTTTCCAGGATTCGGCAAATGGTAATTCCATAGTAATAGATATTATTGGTTAGTATTTCAGAATATAAGTTACAGTATTATAGTGCCAATGGCTCGTATGGCAAGCCCCATGCCTCGGCAACCTCGCGGTAGACGACCTTGCCCTCGACAACGTTCAGTCCCTTGCGCAGCTCCTCGTTGTCGGAGCATGCCTTTTGCCAGCCCTTGTCGGCAAGCTGCAGAGCATAAGGCAGTGTTGCGTTTGTAAGTGCCAATGTAGAGGTATAAGGCACGGCGCCGGGGATGTTCGCCACACAGTAGTGCAGAATACCGTCGACATAATATGTAGGCTCTTCATGTGTTGTGGGGCGCGATGTCTCAAAGCAACCGCCCTGGTCAATGGCAACATCCACCAGCACACTGCCCGGCTGCATCAACAAGAGCATGTCGCGTGTAACAAGTTTAGGAGCCTTTGCTCCCGGGATGAGCACTGAACCGACAACAAGGTCGGCTGTTTTCAACTCCTCACGGATATTGTACTCCGATGACATCAGTGTCTTTACATTGCGTGGCATCACATCAGTGAGATAAGCAAGACGAGGCAATGAGATATCGCATATTGTCACATCGGCACCCATGCCGGCAGCTGTACGTGCAGCGGCAGTACCCACAATACCGGCACCAATGACAAACACCTTTGCTGGCTTAACGCCCGGGACACCGCCCATAAGCTTGCCCTTGCCGCCACGTGGGCGCTCAAGGAAGTAGCAGCCCTCCTGCACAGCCATGCGGCCGGCAACCTCGGACATCGGCACAAGCAACGGCAACGAACGGTCCTTGCGCTCCACAGTCTCGTAGGCACAGCACACCGCTCCACTCTCGACCATAGCCTTTGTGAGCGGCTCGCTCGAGGCAAAATGGAAATAGGTAAACACCAACTGTCCCTTGCGCACCAATTTATACTCGCTTGCAATGGGCTCCTTAACCTTGACTATCATCCCGGCCGAGGCATAGACATCCTCAATTGTAGGGAGAATTATTGCACCCGCAGCCGTGTAGGCCTCGTCGTTGAAGCCGCTGTTCACACCGGCCGAAGCCTGAACATAAACAATATGGCCGTGCTTGACCATCTCCTGAACACCCGCCGGGGTCATACCCACACGGTTCTCATTGTTCTTGATTTCCTTTGGAACACCGATAATCATAGTCGTAAAGTTTAAGAGTTTAACATTTACAGCAGTGAAAGTACATATTAAACAATTAAAAACAAATATTTGAGTATTAAAATTTCTAAATGGACGTTTTACAGGGGGGTACCTTAAGTAATTCCTGTATTCAAAGACACACAATATTGAGGAGTGCAACAAAAAATTAGGGGCTGACACATCGGTCAGCCCCTGCGGTTGGTATCCTTGATTATCTTGTCTTATAGAACATCTTCACCGGTCTATAGCAGAAGTTGTCGTGCTTTTCGAGTACGGCACCGGTGTCGGTGTCAAAGAGCCACACGCTGCCGTTCAGCCCCTCTTTCTGCGGTTCGTAGAATGAGACGTATGTCACCTTGTGGTCTTCGCTCATCTCAAAGCCTGTAATCTTGGCTGCCGGGCTGCCTACGGTGAGCAATGTGGGTGCTTTGGGCAGGTCGGCAATATTGGAGGTGTAGCTCCAGCGGCGCACCTTGTTGCCGTCGGCAAAGAACATTGTATAATATGTCTTATTGGCAATGCAAGGGGTGGTAATCTTTACCGGGTTGTTCATCATTGTTGTCAGCTGTTGGTTGGCAACATAGAAGAGCGATGTCTGGTTCACATAGTCATAGCCCCAAAAATCGGTATAGAGAATCTCGGTGCGGGTTGACACGCCGGGAGTGCCGGCAAGTTTTGTCATTGCAAGGAACTCCTGATGCCCGGTCTGGTTCTTCTGTTCCTGGGTCATCCTTATCTTTACCATTGTTATGAGTTCTCTGTTGGCAAAGTGGTTCTTTGAAGCAAAGAGCGAGTCGCCAAGCATCATATTGTATGGCTCGCCACAATAATAAGGGCCATAGCCGTTGTAGATGAGGCTCAATCCCTTGTTCTCTGTATCAAAGAGAAGAATATCGTAATAGCCGCCGTTCACATCCACCAGACAGCTCTGTGCGTATGTATATTTGTGTTTGAGGGGCTCGGAGACCACACCTTCGTTGACCGAGAAGTCATAGACCTTGCCGTTCTCGCACAGAATGGGATAGATTGAGCCGATGGGGCTGACAGATGGCACGCCAAGTATTGTCGGCTTGAAATCGTCATACTCGGGCACAGTAAACATATTCTCTATCACCATTGTCTTTTCGTTGAGATAATAGATGGTAGGCTCGTCGTTACTCTCTCCCCCACCCTGGCAGGCAATGATGAGACGTCCACCGCTTTGCACCACGTCAACGGCACCTGCAGCAAAGGCCTCATCGGGATTGTTGCGGGAGAAGCAGTCATACGCAGTGAATTGTGCAACGGCATCTTCGGTTATCGGCTCCTGCATGAACGAGAGCATTGATTTGCCGTCATTGCCCCGGCTGAGCACTGTTATACCATACTCATAGTCGGAATTGACATAGAGCACAAAGGGGAAGAAAGCCTTGCCGTCCTCGTTCTCAACAATGAGACGACAGTTGAACTTGCCCAGCTCATTGCCCACATACTCAAAGACCTCGTCATGCGAATATGGCTCAAGGTTTATCTCCCACGTGTATGAGAGCGGTTTGTCAACATTCTCCTGCGTAATGACAGGCTTGATGACAAGGGTGTCGAACTTGTATATGTTATAGACAGAATCGATACCCTGCTCTATAGTTATATTTGACAGGGGCTTGTCTGCCGGGGTTGACTTGTCCTGAAAACAGGCTGTAAACAAAGAAACGGAAAGCAACAGCAAAAGCCACTTAAAATTCTTCATATCCAGTTTTATATTAAATTGTTACACATTCTTCGGGTTGGGAAAATCAAATGGAAAATCGGGGAACTCCGACAGAATGTAGTCCCTGTTGGCAGGGTCATT
The DNA here is from genome assembly GCA_045636545.1 of Bacteroidaceae bacterium. Lineage (GTDB taxonomy): Bacteria > Bacteroidota > Bacteroidia > Bacteroidales > Bacteroidaceae > HGM04593. The sequence continues at coordinate 10,525 of JAZTXR010000096.1, read as the reverse complement.
AAAATAGTTGTACATTGGGGTGTAGATGTACTTGATGAACACTGTGCGGTACTGATAGGGGTCGCCGAACTCAATGTGCTCAAGGTTCTCACCATAGAGCTTTACCATAGCCTTGTAGGTCTCGGGCTGAATATCCTTGACAGCGTGGAAATACTCCACCATCTTGATGAACTTGAGCGGATGCCACTCGCCAAGGTATTTCTTCTGCCAAACCTTCTCGCCATGGGCATTATACCACTCGGGCTGGTTCACAGAGTTGTCGAAACGGAACACGCGCACCTGATGTAGGGAATCGAGCGTAGGGGTGAAACAGTCGTTCGGTGCCAGCCTTATACAGAGCTTGTATTGCGTGTAGCCTGTAGCGTATGTACCCTCGAGCTTGTCGCGGTAGATTGTGACAGGAATATAACCCATGATGGAATCGGGCATCACGCAAGCCTTGCCGATGGTAAAGTGCACACCCTCCTCGGCAAATGTGGAATCGGCATCGATATAATAACCGATGGGGCGCTCTACACTGCTAATGCTGCCCATCACCTGCACCGGGATGTTATAGGTGTGGGTCTTTACCTCTACCGGGGTTACACTGAACGAGTAGTTGAGTGTATCCTTGGTAAAGTAGATTCCCGAATTACCGAGGTCGAACCTCATATAGTCTTCATTCTCGCAAGAGGCGAAGAGTGCCGCAAGGGGCAATACCGCCGCCAACATTGTACGCTTTATAATGGTTTTAATCTTCATAGTCCAGACAGTTTATCAGTTTCTGTTCTCCCTCTCGGCATCGGGAACAGGTATTCCATAAATCCCGGCCGATGGCTCGTATGTTGTCTTTCCGTCGTGCGAAAGAATTGGAAGGTTCTGTCGCTTCATGTTGAAGTAGGTCTGTCCCTCGCCTATCATCTCCTTGTAACGCTCGTCATTGATGAGTTCCAGTGTCAGTTCCTTGCCAACAAGAGCCTCGAGGCCACGGTGCACGCGCACTGTATTATAGAGCTCAAATGCACGGTTGTAATTGCTCCCGAGCAACGCCTCGGCCGCAATGTAGTACATCTCGGGGATGCGTATCATGTTTATTCCCAGAATGAGGTCGGCCGGACGGCCTGCCGCATTGTTGTTCAACTCATATATATCGGTGAACTTGCACAAGCGGTACTTTGTGCCGCTGCCTGTTCCCGACTCGGAGAAGTAGGACATAGTGCGGTAATCGCTACCCGCTGCGTCCTTCTCATAGAGCGACATGAAATCACTGCGCAGGTCGAGCGAGAAGTATGATGTCATCTGCTGCAGCTTGGCATTCACATTTGCATAGAAGCCAGAATGGTAGATACCGAAGATTGTCTCCTTCTTAGAGAGCACACCGGCAAGGTCATTGATGACCTCGGTCTTCTCCTTCAGGGTATATTTGCCGTCATCAATGACAGCAAGCGCATAGTGTGCGGCATTCTCCTTGTCGCCCATCGTAAGGTATACACGTGCCAGTGTTGCCTGCACGGCGCGCAGGTTGAAGTGGATTTGGCGGTCGAGCATATAGTTGCCGTCGTTCTCATGGTTGTCCTCATCGGCAAGCAGCAGCTCGGCCTCGTGCAAGTCGGCAAGTATGTGCTCATAGTTCGCCTCAAGGCTCTCAAAAGCAGGGGTAATGAGAGAAAAGTCTGTAGCGTATGGAATGCCGTCGGCATCGGGGTTTACGGTATACTGCTCGGTAAACAGGCGCACAAGGTCGAAGTGCATGAAGGCACGCAAACCCAAAGCCTCGCCACGGTACACAGTGTAGGGGTATGTGGTTGCATCCTTTATCAACGGCGCGGCGAGCACGCTGTTCACATTGGAGATGTTCTTGTACATGGCAGTCCAGATAGCATCAAAGATGCTCTTTACCGATGAGTGTGCCCAATCGTACTCGCTCATTGCAGCAACACCGGTGCTGCCATTGCACCACATTGTCTGTGACAGTATCTCGAGTGTAGAGAAGTACAGTTCCTGTCCATAGAGCGACTGGCTGCGCAGCTGTGAATAGACACCATACATTGCATCCTCAATACCCTGTTTGGTACTCAACAGTTCGTCACGCTTTGCCTGGCCGTCGGGAGTGATATTGAGGAAACCCTCGCATGATGTTGTCGTGAGCAGTACCACAGACATCAATATATATATAATCTTTTTCATAATTGGCACAATGTTTAAAGTGTTACATTCAAATAGAACTCGAATCCCTGACTGTAGAGGTAGTCGGTACCACGCTCAATCTTCACGGTTGAGAGACGCAGGATGTCGGTGAAGTTCACTCCGGCACGCAGGTTGCGCAGTCTCATGCGCTTGCACAGTTTGTCGCTGAACTCATAGCTGAGGTTGAGCGAACCCAATGAGAGGGTGTGCTCCTTCTCGGCAAAACGGTCGGTCTGCTCGGGACGTGAGGTGTCAGCAATATCCTTGTAGAGCGCGTGGTCGCCGGGCTGTTTCCAACGGTCGTCAAAGACACGCTGGTCGGCATTGCGCATGGGGTCGGCACCCTCCACCTTTGTTGCACGGGTGGTATTGTATACCCAGGCTCCGGTGCGGAAGTTGAGCATAGCATAGACACTAAAGCCTTTCCAGAAGAGGTTGGTGCTGAATGTGCCTGTAAAGGCAGGCTCTGTGTCGCCAATGAGCACCTTGTCGGCAGGGTCATAGTCAAAGGTGTACTCGCCGTTGCGTTTGATGTAGACCTCTCTACCTGTTGCCGGGTCAATACCCGCCGAACGCACGAGCTTGAGGGCTGTGACACTCTCTCCCTCGGCATACTGCGGCAGCGGTGTGAGATAGAGGTCTGCATTTGCCTGGTTCTCTTTGTTAATCTCCTCGAGCGCCTTGTCAATCTTGGTTATCTTGTTGCGGTTCATATAACCTGTGGTGGCAATGCGCCAATAGAAGTCATTGTTGCGGAAGATGTAGCCGTCGAGTTGGTACTCGATACCCTTGTTCTGCAGTTCGCCAAGGTTTGATGTTGCACTTGTGACACCTGTCGATGGAGCCATTGACTTGTCGAGCAGCAAATCCTCGGTGTTGCGTATGTAGGCATCGACTGTGAAGTTGAGACGACGGTCGAACATACTGAGGTCGAGACCCACGTTGTAGTTCATGGTACGTTCCCAGGTAAGGTCGACATTACCGATTGTCACTGGCACGGCACCAATGCCGTTCTTGTACTCATAGTCGTTGAGGTACTGGTACATTGTCATTGCCTGGAACGGACTGAAAGTGACCTTACCTGTGTAACCGGCACTGCCGCGCACCTTGAACACGTCGAACTTCTTCTTTATTCTCTTCATGAACGGCTCGTTCATAACATTCCAGCCAAGACCTCCCGACCAGAAGTGACCGTAACGGTTGTTCTCGCCAAACTGCGACGAACCGGTGGTACGCCATGTAGCATCCACGAAATAGCGGTTGCGTAACGAGAAGTTACCTGTTGTAAAGAAACCTACATCGGCACTCTCAGCCTGTGAACCGAAAGGCTTGCTCTCAGTGGGATAGCCCGCCGCATTGCCAATGTATGACATATCGTCATTGAAGAAACCTATCGCCTGCAGGGTTGTACCGTCACTCTTCGAGTGGTTGATTTCCCAACCTGCCGAAAGGCTAACAAGCGACTCGTCCTTGAAGAACTTGTTGAAAGTACCCACAATGTTACCGTTGTAGCCCAATGTGTTCGATGTGCCCTTTGTGTACTCGCCTCGTTTTGAGAGGTCGGTAACATATTTGTAGGCCAACGAATTTGGCGAAGTGAAGATGTCGCTGCTGCCTGCCGCGCTTGTAACATTGAAGTGTCCTGTGAGCAGGAACATCTTGTTAATGTCCCAACGCAGGTCGGTGCTGTTTGTGAGCGTGCGTTCACCGCTCTTTGAGAAACTGCCGAGCGAAGCCTCGTACAAGGGGTTGTTCAAATCCCAGGAGAGTTCCATGTTAGGTGTGCCGTCGGCATTGTACATCCTGTCGTACGGGTTCATCTGCACATACTGCGAGAATGAACCGTAGGGCGAGTTCTTCACCGCCACCTCTTGATAGGTGGTGCGGTTTGAGATTGTAAGGTTGCCCACATAATAGTCGAGTTTGAAACCGATGCCGGTGCGTTTGCGGTAGTCGCCCTTCATCACTCCGCGTGTATCGCCAAAGCGGCCTGTGAGCTCGTAGCGCAAGTTCGAGGCGCCACCATAGACACGCAACGAGTGGTCGTGCGAGAGAGCCGCACGCGCAGGCTGCGAGAGCCAGTCACTGCTCTGCCCTGCCGCAATGAGTTTGTAACGTTGGTTGTAGAGCTCGTCATACTCATACTGCAACGGCAGACCTGTCGTCGCATTCATCTGGCCTTTTGCATCGTAAAGACCCGCAAGACGCTCATACTCCAGTTTCTCGGCAGCCGACAACACATTATAGTCACTGAGTACCGGAAGCTGGAAGTTACCGGTGAAGTTATACTGTACACGCAGGGTGCTCTCCTGTATTGGCTTGCGGCTGATTACTATGACACCGTTTGCAGCCTTTGAACCATAGAGCGCTGTGGCCGATGCATCCTTGAGTACGGTAATCTTGTCCACCTCGTTGATGTCCAGGTCATAGAGGTCCTGCATTGTAATTTCTGAACCGTCGAGAATGATTGTAGGCTGGTTCACCTGCTGACCGCTGTTCGAGAACGAGCTCATACCACGCAACACAAGCTCGGGAGTGTGGTTGGGATTCGAGCCTTCGCTCGTATTCTGCACCATTGCCATACCAGGTGTAAGCGCCGAGAGTGCGCCTATGAGGTTCGTACCCGATACCTGGCGCAGCTCGACACCCGAAATCTCGGTTGCCGAACCGGTAAAGGTCTCCTTGTTCTTTGACACGAAACCTGTGACAACCACCTCGGAGAGCGTGCTGCTCTCCTCAGAGAGTTCCACACGCAGATTATGCAACGCACCCTTCTGTGAAGAGAATTTCGCCTCGTTGTAACCCACGTACGAGATACGCAACTCAAAATCAATTACCGGAGATATTATCTTGAATTTTCCCTCGAAATCGGTTGAAGTACCGGTGAGCAGACGACCATTCGCCCACACTGCCACATTTACACTGACAAGCGGCTCGCCTGTCTTCTTGTCCACAACAACGCCTGTCGCGACATTCAGGTCATCAGGGTCCATCGTTGCAGGCACCTCCCCCCCTGCAAAAGCAGCCGCAGGCATCCAAGCCACGCAAACAGCAAGCAGCAGTGCGAACAACGTTCCCCTACAAATTCCATTAAACAGAAATCTATTCATTTTCAACTCTTATTTTTCACATTTTTGAATTCAGGGTGCAAAAATACAAAAAACGGCGCTCCCCACAAAGAGGGAGCGCCATATTATATGTTAAATATAAATATATACTTAATATTTAACTGAAGCCGTGGAAGATGCTTACTTGACAAGAACCTTTTTGCCGTCTACAATGTAGAGACCCGGAGCTGTTATTGCATCAATCTTGCGACCCTGCATATCGAAGATACCTTTCACCTTTCCACTTTCACCTTTCACCTCCTCAATGCCTGTAGAACACTTTGTTGCAGTTACCTGCTGGTAGAACACTGCTGGTGACAAGACTGTTGTATCCCAGTTGTATGTTGCAAGGAAGAAGTCCTCGAATGTGATTGTACCATCCTCGTTTGCTGTGAGAACAACAGGATAGTCTGCAGTGCCGTTCATATCGTAGATTTTCAGGTAATCGGGATATGAACCACCGGCAAACACTCCAACCTCCATCTCTGCGCTCTTGTTATCCTCGGCAATAGTCAACAGGATACCACCATAGTTGACACCAACAACATCCGTGCTCATGAACTGAGTGATGAGAGTCATGTCCCAAGCCTCGTTATGCTCGATTGTCATATAGAATTTCTCGGGGTATGTCTTGCCGTCGTATGAAACCTGAGAACCTGATGTAACCTCCCAAGTACCAACCCAGTCAAACGCCTCGGGGGCCTCGGGCTCAACAGAGCCGCCGGCTGCAGGGATTGTAACATCCTGGAAATAAGCGGCAGGTGTGCTTTCATTGGTATTGTAATCAATACTCTTTACAAAGAAGTTGTCAACGCTTACAGAACCGTCCGCGTTCAATGTAAACAAGATTGGGCTCTCCTGAGCATTCATATCATAGATTACCATATACGAAGGATATGAACCACCTACAAATCCACCGGTAGCCATCTCTGCACTCTTGCCATCTTCGGCAACTGTGAATTCGAGACCACCATAGTTGATAGCGGCAATATCATTGCCAAGGAACTCTGTCACGAGCATATAATCACCGTAATCCGCAACTGTCATTGTAAACTCTGACGGGTACTCATTGCCATCGTAAGAGTCAACCTTGCCAACCTTCACTGTGTGCTGGCCTGCCCAGCTGAATGCAGGAGCCTCGGGCTCTGCAGCCTCCTTTGTAACAGCGAGGTTAGAGTAGAATACATTGAGAGTTTCTTCACCACCGATAGTTGTAACTACGCTCAAACCGGCCACTGACATTGTGCCATCCTCATTGACAACCATCTCGATAGCTTCTGTACTCATATTCATATCGCGGAGTGCAAGATAAGCGACACCAGGTGATACTGTATAAAGATAACCTGTCTTAATCTCCACGCTCTTGCCATCCTCGGCAGGAATAAAGTCAAGACCGCCATAGTTCAGGTCTGCTACATCCATACCAAAGACCTTTGTAACGAGATAGAGACCCCAATCCTCGTTGTACTCAACCTCAATCTGGAACTCTGTCGGCCAGTCAAATCCTGCAGCATCAGCTATATAAAGACCGTTCTCGTCGGTTGTCTTTACAGTGTAGACACCGGCCCAGTCAAATGCAGGGGCATCGGTCACCATCTTCAAAGAGCCCGATATATACCACTGATGGTAGTTGCCGTTCACAACCAAAGAATCGGTCACACCATCGGCAGCCTTTACTGTTGCATCGCTTGCGAAAGCAAAACCGCTGTAAAGTGAGAAAGCAGTCTCGCTCTGAGACATGAACTCGATTTCACCGGCAGTCGCATCGCCATACATTGGAGCAAAACGGATTCCGTTAGCCTCGTCAAGATATGTATTGTCATACTCAAGCACTACAGACACGCCATTGTAAGATGCAGGAAGAACAACATTGTCATAACCCTCGATCGCTATAGTTGCATCATAGGTCCTGTTGTCGTCAGATGTCTTTGCAAGGGTTACTGCAAAATCTGTAGGAATGACAGAGCCCTCCATTGTATCATAGGCGCCGGCACCGGCCTTGAACTGATACTCGCCGCTGATATCAGAAACCTCAACAACCTCAGCCTCCTCAAGTATCATCTTCACATTAGTGTACTTTGCGATGACTGTTGCTTTCTCGGCCTGATAGTCAGTCACCTTCACCACTGTAAAATCGGGAATGGTAATCATACCATCCTCTATATAAACATTGTAGTAAACAGGACCGTAAGACTGGACTTTCCACTCGCCATCGGCAAAAACTCCGTAAGGGTTGTCACCGTTCTCGTTGGCAAGCAAAAGGTCACTCCACAACTGTGGATTGTTAAGATTGATAACCTTAACCATGTCCTGGCCTTCCTTTGCACCAATCGCATTGATGTTCTGCTGAGCCGAAGAGCCGGCAAAACCAACGATTTTTGCAATGTAATTCTCATCGGCCGAGATTGTAGCCTCACAATCACCCGAAAGTGTCTCCTTGTGAGCCTGTGTGGCTGCATCTGTAAACTCCACATCAGCCTTGAAGCGCCACTTTCCAAACAGCTGGTCGATTGTAAAGCTCTGCGCCGTTGCCTGCACTGTCATAAAAAGCATGAGGCAAATTGACAAAAAGTAGTTTTTCTTCATAAAATGAAATTTTAATTATTTGGTAAAAAATATGCACAAGACAAAGTTCGCACCAATCTAGGGCGACAAATGTAATAAATTATCGGCAAATGCAAACAATCTATTACCATTAATATATGGTAAACAATGTGTTAAAGCGCAAATCACTTCAAGTCCAGAAGGAACTGCTTGATTACATTGCCGCTGCTAGGACGCTGTGCACCGTATGTGTGCAGCTTGCCCTCCTTGTCATATATAACAAAGAAAGGGATTCCACCTACATTGAGCGCAGTGCTCAATGAGCCGTCGCGGTCGCGCAGCTGGTTGCCGTGCATATCGGCCTCGACAAGCTTTGCCTTCCAGGCATCCTCATCGGTATCTGTAGAGACAGACACGCAAACAACATCACTTCCCTCGAGTTCCTTTTCAAGAGTCTGCAGATGAGGAATCTCCCGGCAGCAAGGGCCGCACCATGATGCCCAAAGGTCTACATAGACATATTTGCCCTTGAACTCCGAGAAATCGACAACCTTGCCGTCAGGGTTCACAAGAACCACCTCCTCGGGGAAATCGGCACCCACAAGCGCCGACTTACGTTTCATATACTCTTTTACATAACTGTCCGACAATTCAAAATCATTGACAACAGCCTGCAAATATTCAAGGCCACCGTCAAAATCACCGGCATAGTTATGACGTACCAGATAGCGGTTCATTAGCATATCAGATACCATTTTCCTGACAGCATCACGCCTATACTCTGCGTACAGCACTTCCATCATTCCCCTAACATCGAGTTTCGGGTCGGCCGACACGGCCGCATAGACCAACTGCATTGCCGATGGTATGAGAGCTGCATGCTCATTGTCGAGAACGGCAGGCATTGAAGGCAACACATCGGCATCGGTAAAAGGAAGTTCCTTCAGCTTACGCTTTTGTGCCCTGGGAATTGAGGTATAGAAATTCTTTGCACTGGCATATGCCGTAGCTCTCATATACGCGGTCACGGCAGCAGAGGGATTTTCGGCCGCAATTATTGAATCACATGCTGTCATATAGTTCTCCATAAGAGAGCGTAAAGCAGCATCGGAGAGCCCGGCCGACATCCACAGCTTGCGGTTGTTTGCATTCACAATGGAATTAAGCCCGGACATTGCCCTGTTGTCCACCGATGACCTCTCAATTAGCGAAGTTCCATCGAACTCGATGTCAAACTCAACCTTCCTCGATTTTGGAGTGTAGACCGTTGCCAGCCACTGTCCGTTGTTTATAACCATCACCAGCTCATAGAAGCCCGACACCGACACAGGTACGTTGGCTGTATATCGACCGTCCTTAAAACGCAATGGTATGGTCTTTGTATCATTGTCACCGTCCAATGGCTGCACATAAACCTTTGAGAGGTCGGCCGGAGCCGTTGACTTGAAAGTTATATCGAAACGTACGCGCTGAGCCTGCACGTTCAACACCATAAACACAAGCGAAAGCAGTAACAACAATTTTGTTTTCATTATCCTGACTAAATTTATATTGGACACTATGAAGAGAACAGCAACTCCCCTTAATTTACAGGCGGCAAAAATACTTATAACCACAATCATTTGCAAACAAAACGAAGCAAAATAATCTATACAGCTATTAAAAAACAAATATATTTAAAAAAAACGATACAAAAAGCCACAAAAACCGTCAAAAGCGCCAACAGTTGAACAATTCCTCAAATAGAGAGCCAAAGAATTTACAAAATATTAACAACCGCCATGGAAAGAAATAGAAAATATTTAATACATTTGCAGAAAACATATTTTACTAACCTATTTAAACTACAAAAAGTATGAAACGTATATTTGTCATTATGGCGTGCGTAGCCCTATTGATGGCGTGCGGTGGCAACAAGGCGCAGAACAGCAATTGCGGCGAGTGCAAGACCGAATGTAGCGAAAAGAAAGAGTGTGGAAAGCAACAGTGTGGAAAGGAGTGCGACAAGGTGAATTGTGACAAACAGCAGTGCACACAAAAATGCGACAAGCAGGATTGTAATAAAAAATGTAACAAACAGGAATGCGGCGCAGAAAAAAAATGCGTTAAACAAGAGTGTGAAAAGAAGTGCGACAAACAGGAATGCCCACAGCAGACAGCCGGCTGCATACACCTTGACTCCTACGGATTCAACAGCAAGGTTGCCGATTTGAGCAAAGAGTGGAAATACCTCGGCGACAAGCCGGCTGTAGTTGATTTCTATGCCGACTGGTGTGGTCCTTGCAAGGCAATTTCACCAGTTCTTGAAGAGATTGCCAAAGAGTATGCCGGCGAGCTCTACATATACAAAATCAATGTAGACAATGCCCCGGAGATTGCCGATGCTTTCAACATCCAGGCTATCCCCACATTGCTGTTCATTCCAATGGAGGGACGTTACAAAGTCCAGACAGGCGGTGTAGCAAAAGAGGAACTTGTAAACATGATTAAAGAGAACTGTTTCAAATAATGAACTGTATATTTTAAACCACAATCCCGCCATGGCCTCCATAGCGGGATTGCTGTATTTATTGGCTCACCTGCAAAAGTTGGGGGGATGATATAAAAATATTATCTTCGCATAGTTAAAATAAAGTACTATGCAAGACGAAAAAATACTACTGGAATTAGCCCGTTTGATATTGCCATCAGGTTTTGTTGAGAATTTC
>JAZTXR010000095.1:0-85350 GCA_045636545.1 Bacteroidaceae bacterium | reverse complement strand
GTGTACAAGGTTTCTCTTCTGCTTCTTTGTCTTCTTAGTCAGGATGTGACTGTGATAAGCATGCTTTCTCTTGATTTTACCTGTTCCGGTAAGAGCGAATCTTTTTTTGGCACCGGAGTTAGTCTTAACTTTTGGCATTTTGTTTAAAAAATTATTAGTTAACAATTATCGGCAGCGCACTATCCAGCGCTACACGCTTTTTTCTTTTTTTACTCTTTAACCTCACTTGTTGCCTCGGCAGCAGGCTGCTGTGGCTTTGCAGGCTTCTCTTTCTTTGCAGGAGCCGCCTTCTTTGCCGACAGCATGATTGTCATGCGCTTGCCCTCGAGCACCGGCATCGAATCGACCTTGCCATACTCCTCAAGGTCCTTTGCGAAACGCAGAAGCAGAATCTCGCCCTGCTCCTTGAAGAGGATTGAACGTCCCTTGAAGAAGACGTATGCCTTCACCTTGTCGCCATCCTTGAGGAAGCTGATTGCGTGCTTGAGCTTGAAGTTATAGTCGTGCTCGTCGGTCTGCGGACCGAAACGGATTTCCTTCACGTCAATCTTCACCTGTTTCGCTTTCTGCTCCTTCTGGCGCTTCTTCATCTGATAGAGGAACTTTGAATACTCAATCAAACGGCACACGGGAGGGTTTGCAGTCGGTGAAATCTCCACAAGGTCAAGTTCTTTCTCTTCGGCAAGCGCAAGAGCCTTGTGCAGTGGCAAAACCACCGATTCAACATCATCGCCCACTATACGCACCTCTTTGGCACGGATTTGCTCGTTAACACGATACTGGTTCTTCAGGTTGTCGTTCTTCATTAATTAAGGTATAAGTTCTTCTAAACGCCCATTCAAGGCATAACTTTTCAAAATCGGATGCAAATTTAGCATTTATTTATCACATTACGAAGAGGTTTTGCTGTTTTTTTCGCACAGCAGTGTAAAAAAACAGCAAAAAACAAAGCCTGCGAACGCAGGCTTTGCTATGCTAAAAAAGTTTTGCTGTACGAAGAGCACGACGAAACTCCGAGAATACAAGATTTGAGGGCTCCTGTCCTTTGTAATCCGCCGGTTCCAAGAACTACCCGAAGGCGCGGCCCGCCATTGGACATATACATAAGAGCTTCACTCGGTTTTCGATAATAATTGATGAGTTTCCCAGTCAATCGGTACAGCAAAACCGTATGCAAACATAACACTGTTTTTTCAACCAAACAAGCGATATTGCCACAAAGTTTCCTTTTTTGTGATTTTTTAAAGGGCGAAAAGGGGGCATTAAAGGGGATTAAAGGGCAAAAAGGGCTTTAAGGGCCAAAAGGGCGGAAAGGCAAAAAGGCAAAAAGGCAAAAAGGCAGTTTTGCCCGGTTCGCCATACGGCGAACCGGGCAAATATCACAAGTTTAATTCAGTTTTCAGCTTTAACCACACTTCGTGTGCTTGAACCTGCTCCCGCTCGGCATAGCATCAAGTGAACTTGTGCTCTGCTCTCACTTACTCGCAGCTTTCACCTTTCACTTTTCACCTTTTACCTGTTCCTCAACCACAACCTTGCGGATGGTCTTGGTGCGTATTTCCTCGCAGATAGCCTGCACGAACTCGGCGATTGGCTTCACGCCCTCGTCGCCTGCAAAGCGGCTGCGCACGGCAACAGTGCGGTCAGCCTCCTCCTGCTGGCCAAGGACAAGCATATAAGGAACACGGTTGTTGCGCGCATCGCGAATCTTGTAACCGATTTTCTCCGAGCGGTTGTCTACGTGCACAAGCACACCGTTCTTCTTCAACTCGGCAGCCACCTCGTAGGCATAGTCGCCATACTTCTCCGAGATTGGCAGAATGCGCACCTGCTCGGGGCAGAGCCATGTGGGGAACTTGCCCTCATACTTCTCAATCAACCATGCAAGGGTGCGCTCATAGCAACCCATACTTGTGCGGTGGATGATATATGGACGGACTTTCTCGCCGTTCTGGTCAACGTAGTACATGTCGAACTGCTCGGCAAGCAACGGGTCCCACTGCACGGTAATCATTGTATCCTCCTTGCCATACACGTTCTTGGCATTGATATCCACCTTTGGACCATAGAAGGCAGCACCGCCCACTTCCTCAACGAAAGGAATCTCAAGTTCCTTCAGCATCTGGCGTATGTGTTCCTGTGTCTCTTCCCACACCTGCGCATCACCGATGTACTTCGCGCGGTTCTCGGGGTTCCACTTCGCAAGCACGTATGTAACATCGTTCTGCAGGCCAAGAGTCTCCATCACATGCTTTGCAAGGGCAAGACACTTCTTGAACTCCTCGACCATCTGGTCGGGACGTACAATGAGGTGACCCTCGCTGATGGTGAACTGGCGCACACGTGTAAGACCGTGCATCTCGCCCGAATCCTCGTTGCGGAACAGTGTAGATGTCTCACTGTAGCGCAAAGGCAGGTCACGATATGAGTGATGTGTGGCCTTGTAGACATAGTACTGGAAAGGACATGTCATTGGGCGCAGAGCAAACACCTCCTTGTCATTCTCCTCGTCACCGAGAACGAACATGCCATCCTTGTAGTGGTCCCAGTGACCCGAAATCTTGTAGAGGTCGCTCTTTGCCATCAAAGGAGTCTTTGTGCGGATGTAGCCCCACTCGTTGTCCTCCAGGTCCTCAATCCAACGCTGCAGAGTCTGCACAATCTTCGCACCCTTAGGCATGAGCAAAGGCAAACCTTGACCAATAACGTCAACGGTTGTGAACAGTTCCATCTCGCGGCCAATCTTGTTGTGGTCGATATTCTTTATGTGCTCAAGGTGTGCAAGATAGGCCTCGCACTCCTCCTTTGTAAAGAACGCAGTACCGTAGATACGTGAGAGCGATGGGTTGTTCTTGTCGCCGCGCCAGTATGTTGTCGATGAAGAGAGCAGCTTGAAACCCTTGATGAGGCGTGTATTGAGCAAGTGGGGTCCCATGCAGAGGTCAACGAAATCGTCCTGTGAATAGACAGTGATGCGCTCGCCCTCGGGAATGGCATCAATGAGCTCCAGCTTGTAGGTCTCACCCTTTGACTTCATCAGTTCTATAGCCTCCTCGCGGCTCAGTTCCTTGCGTTCGATGCGCGGGCTCTGCTTGATGATTTTCTTCATCTCCTTCTCAATGGCATCAAGGTTCTCCTTGGTGAAAGGAGTGCACTCGAAGTCATAGAAGAAACCAGTCTCGGTTGCAGGGCCGATGGTGAGCTTCGCCTCGGGGAACAGGTGTTTCACAGCCTGAGCCATAACGTGTGTCGTAGTGTGGCGCAGCACACTCAAGGCCTCCTTTGAATCAAGGCCAACAAGCTCAACGCAAGCACCGTCGGCAGGGATATCACGCAAATCAACAACTCTCTCACCATCCTTAACAGCCACATAGCTGCTGAGCAACTTTGGGTCTACAGCCGACAACAGTTCGATGTACGATTTGCCCTCTGCGGCAAACTCACGTACCTCGCCATTAAATGAAATCTTAATCATATACTTTATCTTTTTTATTTGTTCTCACAATTACATACCACAGGCACCAAGCCCATAATACTCTATTCTGCAAAGATAATTATTCATTTGAAAATATGCAATAGCAGAAAAGTGGGAAGAATGGCAAAACTTTTTCCACTTACCCTTGTTTTTGTTATATAAGTGTTATACATTTGCATACATTAATATAACAACACAGGATTATGGACATAGCAATCGACAGAAAACAGACCGCATTCCGTTTGAGCACAGATTTGCTCACAAAATTAAAGGAAGCAGCCACACGCGAGAACCGTAGTCTAAACAACTATGTAGAAAGCGTGCTTATGGACGTTGTATACAACAACCCCAACAAACTCACCATAAAAGCAATGAGGGAGGCAAGGGAAAATCGCGAACTGGAGACACTGAAAGCCGACAACGTTGAAGCCTTGATAAACTCTTTATAGGATGTACACACTCAAGATAACAAGCCAGTTCAAGAAAGACTTGAAACGAATACAAAACAGCCCGACAAAGATTGCACATCTAAAGGAAGTCCTTCAATTATTGGAGCAAGATGGCACACTGCCGGAGAGATTCAAGCCCCACAAGCTAATTGGTGACTATACAGGATTCATGGAGTGTCATGTCGAAAGCGACCTGCTCCTGATATGGCTTGACCCCGAAGAAAACATCATAAAGTTAGTCCGTTTAGGAAGCCATTCAGAACTATTCAAATAGGCAAGCAACGCGGCGCGCACAATGACTAAAAAGGCCGGCAAGTTCGCGTATATAACAAAAAGAGTGGAACGCTTGCGTTCTACTCTTTTTGTTTTTATTACCGACAGGTAAATTTGTGATTACCACAAGTTACCCCACTCGCCGCGGCTCTGGCCACCAAGCTGAGTACCTTCAACTGAAGTATCAACTGTTGTGTTGTTGATTGCAAGTGATGCAGCGAGCATTGACTCTGCTACAACGCTAACCTCTACTGCAAGAGGTGATACATAATTCTTTTTCATATATCTTGTATTTTTATCTTATTATTTATTTTGCATGGGCGGGCGAACCCGCCCATGTATTATTTTGCGGTCAATTACTTAACCAATACCTTTTTGCCGTTGATGATGTAGATACCACGCTCAACTGCGTTAACCTGACGGCCTGTGAGGTCGTAGATTACTGCTGCGTTCTCTACCTCAACGTTCTCGATACCAGTTGTAGCACCCTCGAAACGGAAGCTGTAAGACTTGATACCGCTTGCACCCTCAACTGCGAGGTATGCCTTGTGACCGGCATTGAGGAACTCTGCTGTGTTCTCACCGTTCTTGGCAACGTACAAACCAACACCGTTATCACCGTTTGCAAGAACATAGCACTCTGCGTTATTCTTTGCTACTACAGACTTAGCGATTGTACCAGCCATAAGGTTCTCACCCTCGAATTCAGCGGCTGATGTGATTGCGAAGTTGTAAGTACCCTCAGCACCCTTGAGAACAACACCAGTGTTAGCAGGGATATCTGTGAGAGCCTCGCTCAACTGTGCATACTCACCGTCAACTGTTACAGTGTGAGCTGTTACACCCTCAACAGCTACAGCTACAGGAGCAAAGAATGTAGCATAGCCTGCTGCTGTGATTGATACAGGGAGTGAAGTTACCTCCTCGATTGTCCAGTTGTGAAGCTCGCCACAAGTATTGTTTGAGCAACGGTTGATGTAAGCATCAGTTCTGTGCAACCAACGACCACCAGACTTGATGTTGAACTTACCGGCAGCACCGTTAGCAGCAGCTACGAACTCGATTGCAGAGATATCATCAGAACCTACAGCCTCGAATGTCCAATCATTTGCATTCAAACCGAAGTAGAGACCTGTTGTGTAAGCCAAGAGGTGTGAGCCATCGAAGTAGTAGATAGCGGTTGCATCCTTTGTCTCGCTACAAGCGATACGGTCATTAGCAACGTTGCTTGTGATGTAGTAACCACCGTTGCTGAATGTGTAGTACTTGCCTGCAACAGGAGCATTCAATGAGAATGAGTTGATAATTGCAGAAAGTGTAATAACATACTCCTCAGCAACAGTCTCCTCCATCTCACCACCTTCAACGTAAGCAGCAATCTCAGCATAAGCAGCCTCATAGCCCTCGTATGAAGTAGAGTACTGGCCAACAGCCTCACCTATAGTAATCTGAGCCAAGAGAGCCTTAGCCTGTGCAACAAGTGCAGTAAGTTCAGCTACTGATGATGGACGCAACTCAACAGTGAATGTAGAACCGTTGTCTGCACCACCTGTCCAATAAGCCAACTTGTTATTACGGTTATTCATACGGTTGCTTGCGAAACCCTTCTGAGCCATATAGAAACCGTTTTCCTGGTATGTACTTGCTGTGAGTACCCAAAGCTCGTTGTTGCCATTAGCAACGGGAGTAGAAGTCATTACTGGGTGAGTGTTTGCATCGTCAGTTATAGATGTAGTAGAAGAGAGAACGTAACCCTCACCTGCAGCCATGTTTACAAGCTGGAAACCATTGAATGGGTCACCAACGAAAGCCCATGAGTAAGCAGCCTTGCCGGCAGCAGGAACTGTCGCCTGATCCAAAGCGATGTAGCCCTGATTATCTACGTGATACAGGTAGTTAGCACCCTTGAGCTTTACATAGTACCAGTTCTCGATTGCATCGTAGCTTGAATAGTATGCGAAAGGAAGGTTCTCCTCGAGAGAGATTGTAACAGTTGTCTCTGCATCAGCAGCAATTGTACCTGCAGGCTTTGTAGCTGTGATACCGAATGGGAATGCAACTGTGATAGCAGGATACTCCTCGCCTACAATAGTCTCAACAGTCTGTGTGTACTCTGTAGCCTCGCCTTTGTATGTGAAGTTGTAAGTGATTGTAACTGGCTTAACTGCATCAGGATCCTGGCACTCAACGAAAGCCCAAGCAGAAGCAGAACCAATCTGGCCACCCCAGCTAACAACATTACCGCTAGCACCAGCACCACCACCGTGCTGTCCCGCGTGCATTGTACCACCGTTTGCTACGATGTTAAACTGACCCTGTGACAAGAATTTCAATGAAGCATAATACTCAACTGTTTCTGTTACAACAAAACGGTCATTCGCTGGAACAAAGCTCAAATACTTCTCTGTACCGTAGTTCTTAATAGTATAGCCGTTCTCTGCGTTGTACTCCACTGTCCAAACAAAGTTCTTGTTGTCAAGCTCAGTAGCCTTCCAACCGAGTGAGCCATCCTCATTTGCATAGAGACCCTTTGCAACGCCTGTTGAAGCCTCGAAAAGAGGAGCCTCAATCACATAAAGCTTTCCTGCCTCGGGCCAAGCAGCAACCAAATCCATTACATAGATAGAACCCTCGTCGTTAGCGCTCCACTCGCAGTAAGTGTTACGACCCTGATTATGCTCATTCAAAGATGTACCTTTATATTCAATTGCAAGACCGGTTGTTCCATCACCATAAGGAGTAACAGAAATCTTACAAGAAGTACCCTCAGCTGTCCAAGCACCTGAGCCGTTAAAGAGCAATCCGCTCTTCTCTGCCTCGGCATTGTGGATTTTCAAATCCTCCAAAGAAGAACCTGTAAAGAAGAACTTGTGAGCATCGGTAAGAACCTGTGGGTTCTCATCCCTAACACCTTCAGCAGTGTAATAAATCACCTTACCTTCAGAACGGGTGTTAGAGATTGTGTAATAAATCGGATTATTCAAATCCGTTGTAATCTGTGGGAGGTCTGTTGGACCGGCCCAAGCTGCCACTGCCAAAACCAATGTCAGCATCAAAGAAGTAAATCTTTTCATTTGTTAAAATTTTGTTAATAAAAAATTAGTATTTTTTGGTCAAAAATTTCTCGTTTTCCGCAAGTGCCGGATGGCCTTTCCGTGCACACTTTGCTAAAGCGGTGCAAAGATAGTACAAATATTTCATTCACAACACTTTTTTTTCATAAAAATTAAACAACGCCGCGTTAATTTTGTTCACAAGGGGGGTTAAACGGTCCTGAGGGTATTTATTTGACATCAAAGGGGGTAAAAGCGAAAAAGGTCGTCCATCGTCACCTCGCTCTGCACCATACCGGAATAGGGATTCTGTTTAATTCCGTAAGTTGTCAACAAAGTGACATGCAGCGCTTTCCGTGTTTTAGAAAGTTCACGGAACAACTCTTTTCGATTTTGGATTTCGTCGTTATACTTTTTGGTAATCTCGAATTTGTTCAAGGAATATTTTATTTCGCATAGATTTATTATTTGGTCGCGACGGTCAATCAACAAATCTATTTGAGCACCAGAGTGTTCTTCATTAGCCGAAACACTCCAGGCACAGACATCGCTTTGAATTCCGGATATCCCTAATTTATTTTTCACCTGGGGAATATGATGCAGACACACCTGTTCGAAAGAGTACCCACTCCACGTTCTGCGCTCTGGAGAATCAATCAAGTTTGTCCATAAATGTTCATCGCGCCCTGCACTATTCTTCACAAAACGCAAATAGAACAGAGTAAAGAGGTCGGTCAGCTGATACACCACACCACGTTCCTTCTTGCCAAAGGCTGAATAACGCCTTATGAAATCACAATTACACAAATCGTCGAGCACTGCGGATATTTTGCCACTTTCAGCAACTTTCAACGCCTTTATTATCTCTTGCCGTGTAAGCCCCCGTGCTTTCTTGCTCAAAACTTCTACTGTTTGACGATAGATAGCAGAATCATTAAAAAGCGAACGAAACAAGAAATTATATTCATCCTTCAATTCGGCATTTTCCTCAAAAAACAGACGGTCGACATTTTGGGAAAGACTCATTCCACGTTGTAACATTTGCAGGTAATATGGCGTTCCGCCAAATATCATATACGCTTCGACTATCTGGTGTCTGTTCCAGACCTGTCCTTGAGACTGCAGGAACAGTTCTACCTCATATAAATTAAAAGGCGAGAGTTTAATTCTGCGTGTCACCCTGTTATGAAGTCCTCCTTTATCACCCAACAAATGCGACATCATCCACGTTGTTGCCGAGCCACAAACTACAAATTTCAAGTAAGTCTGGTCGGCAGCCCAGGAATTCCAGAATAGTTCAAAGGCTTTGATAAAACGTGAGCGTGGCGTGTCAAGCCAAGGCAGTTCGTCAATAAAAACCACTACTTTCTCTTTTTTAAGATTGTGAAGATAATGCTTCAGTTGTTCAAATGCCTCGAACCAATCGGAAACAAGCGGATAGGGATACCCGGCATAGTAACATAGTTGCTTATTAAAAATGCGCAACTGCTCTTCTTTTGTTCCTTCATAAATACCAGTCAAATAAAAATCGAAACCATCCTTGAAAAAATTCTTTACAAGGAATGTTTTTCCCACGCGGCGCCTACCGTACACAGCAATAAGCTCAGCCCTTTCCGATTTATAACAGCAATCCAGTATTGCACATTCTTTCTCTCTTCCAATCAATGACACAGCCATAACTCAAATTTATTCTAGAACATTATACTATAGCACATCAGTATTACTATTCACTTGCAAATATATAAAAAAACGAGTTACCGCCCAACAAAAGAGATACAAAACAGGGCGGTAAGTGATAAAAAAAACGAGTTACCGCCCAATAAAAGGGATACAAAACAGGGCGGTAAGTGGAGACAAGCAACACGCGAAAGGCGTGAAAGGCCTCCATCCCCGGCTGCTTTTATCAATCTCCCTCCCCCTTCGGGTACTCCCTCTTTAAAAAGCGGGAGAGTCAAACAGTTTTTACCTGAATCTTTTGATTACGCTGTAGGCTTGGTACATTCCCAGCTCGCCGGCTTTGGAGAGGTCGGCTACACCACCCTCGGTGTTGCCTGTGTAGATTTTTGCAAGGCCGCGGTTGTAGTAGGCCGCGGAGAAACGGTCGTTCAGGGAGATTGCCGTTGTGTAGTCCACGATTGCGGCCTTGTAGTCCTTGAGTTTCACAGATACGTTGGCGCGGTTGAAATAGGCCTCGGCAAAGGCTGGCTGCAGTTGGATGACACTGTCGAGGTCGGCACGGACAAGGCGATAGTCGAGCGTGGAGAGCATGGCATCGCCCTTGGCAGGCTGCGCATCGGCACTGCCGGTGGCAGAGAGGGCATCGGCCTCGAGCCGGCGGTAACGCACAAAGGCGCGTATGAAGTAGAGGCTCCAGTCATCGGGGGCCGACTGCACAGCCTTGTCGACATCGGCCATTGCCGACTGCAAATCCTGTACAAGATAGTAGTCTATGGCACGTTCGCGGCGTGCGGGGGCATCGTCATTGGCATTGGTGATGCCGGCCGACACCTCGTCGATGTGCGCGAAGTGGTACTCGGCCTCGCTGCCGGAGAGGGCACGCTCGCAGTTGGTTAGCAGCAGCGCACGCCCGCCACGCGAGGCATTCAGCTCCTCGACAAGGGCATTGAAGCCGTGCGAGGCATCGGCACTCTCATCTTTATAATAGGTGAGCACATATAGCGGCTCAAGCTCCACATAGACGTTGCGGTTCTGCACCTTGCCGCGCGCCTCGGTGACATACTGTTTTATATTGGCATCGGCAGGGAGAATCATCTTGTTGTAGTTGCGCACGTTCTCGTCGGAGCGGCGGCGGGTGGAGTCGGCATCGGCCGAATACTCCTGCTGCACCGAGGCCAGGCCGTTGAGATAAATCTCCTGGCGGCGGTTGAAGAGCCACTGTTCATCGCTCCTTGCACCGGCCGTATCGCCAATCTTGTGGCGTGCATCGGCACGCAGGCTGTAGGCCTGTTCGAAAGAGGGGTAGGCAGTGATGACAAGCGAGAGATCCTGCACCGCACCTCTGTAGTCGCCCACCGCGGTGCGCAAAAGGGCGCGGTTGTAGCGTGCAAGGGTATTGTCGGGGTCTACGCCCAGCACCATATCAAAATCCTTTATAGCGCGGTTGTTGTCGCCAAGCTCCATGAGAAGCAGGCCACGGTTATAGCGGGCGGTGAGGCTGGTGGAGTCGGTGTAGACCGCCATATCGAAATCGGCGAGCGCACCGCGCAAATCCTCGCGGAAGTAACGCACAAGGCCACGGTTGGCGTAGCTTGCACTGCGCCCGGGGAGCAGCTCCATCGAGCGGTCCATGTCGGCCTCGGCCTCGGCGTATGCTTTCATGGCATAGTGTACCATAGAGCGGGCCTCGTAGACAGTGGCCGAATATCTGTCGCACTCCACAGCCTTGCCGGCCATTGCAAGCGCTGTGACAGTATCCTTGAGATTCATTGCCACCTGGGTGCGCATTACGTATGCCCCGCTGTTGCGTGGCGCAAAGAGCAGCAAGGAGTCGACAACGGCGGCAGCCTGCTCCCAGCGGCCGCCCTGCATGAGCACACCGGCAAGGTTCTGCCACATATTTATGTTCTGCGGGTCGTACTTTATGCCGGTGCGTATGTCACGCTCGGCAAGCTCAAGGCTGTCGAGATTGGCACGGCACAGGCCACGCAGCTGGTAGCTGCGGGCAACGTAGGGGTTGCGGGCGATGGAGAGGGTCAAGTCCTCCTGCGCGCCAACGAAGTCATCGAGATAGAACTTGGCGAGCCCGCGAAAGAAGTAGGGTTCATAGAGGAACGGCTTGGCATCTATTACCTTATTGAAATATTGTATGGAGAGTACATAATCCTCGAAATAGAGCGCGTTGCGCCCTATTTCCATCACTCTCGCAGTGTTCAGCTGTGCCAAGCCGAACAATGGAGCAAGCAGCGCCACAAGGGCGGAGATTGCCCGGCGCAGTCTCATCGGAGCACGCGCTTTACCTTGTAGTCACAGGCCACCTTGCCCTTGGCAAGATTGCCGAGCCTGTTCTTGTTCATCTGACGGCGCAGCGGCGAGAGACGGTCCGAGAAGACCTTACCCTCGAGGTGGTCGAACTCGTGCTGCATGACACGCGCGAGATAGCCATCGACCCACTCGTCGTGCTCGACGAAGTTCTCGTCGAGGTACTTGACGTGTATGCGTGAGGGGCGGGTCACCTTCTCGTGTATGCCGGGGAGGCTCAGGCAGCCCTCCTCCATCGTATCGGTATCGTCCGATGTCTCGAGAATGTGGGCATTGATGTACACGCGACGGAAGTCCTTGAACTGTGGCTCGTCCTCGGCAAGCACGTCGAGGTCGACAACTACAACGCGGATTGCAAGACCAATCTGCGGCGCAGCAAGGCCTATGCCCTGCGCGTGGTGCATTGTGTCGAACATGTTTGCAATCAGCTCCTGGAGGTTGGGATATCCGGCAGTGATATCCTCGGCTACTTTCTTGAGGACAGGCTGTCCGTAGAGATAAATTGGTAGTATCATAATTAAAAAAACATTTAATCAAATTATCAAAAGGGCAAAAAGGGCTTTAAGGGCCAAAAGGGCGGAAAGCGGAAAGGGGAAAGCGTCTTCACCTTTCACTTTTTACCTTTAACATTTAACCGCACTCGTGCGATTGAACCTTGGCTGCGCTGCCTGTATTGCCAAAACCTAAGGACTTGCGGCTTTGGCAACATCGTCTTACCGCGACCCGCAGGGCGCCACCTTTGCCGGCGCTGCCTGCATTGTCAAAACCTCAGGACTTGCGGCTTTGGCAACATCGTCTTACCGCGACCCGCAGGGCGCCACCTTTGCCGGCGCTGCCTGCGACCTTTCGCTGCCGATGTTGCCGAAACCTCAGGTTGTCATCTTTCAGCTGCCAACCTTCGGCTTTCCATATATGACTGCAGTATGATGGTGGCGCTTATTTCATCGACAAGTTCCTTGTTGCGGCGTGCCATCTTGCCTATGCCCGAGGCAAGGATTGCCTGATGGGCAAGCACGGAGGTGAAACGCTCGTCGTGGTACTCTACCGGGATATCGGGCAACAGTTTGCGCAGGCGGTTCACGAAAGGTTCTATGCGGCACATATTCTCGGACGGTGTGTTGTCCATCTGCTTGGGCAACCCCACGATGATGCGCTCCACGGGCTCGCGCTTCACATAGTCGAGGATGTAATCGACAAGCGTTGCCGTGGCCACGGTGGTGAGCCCGCCTGCAATGAGCTGCAGCTCGTCACTCACAGCCAGCCCGGTACGCTTTTTTCCATAATCTATTGCCAGTATTCTTGCCATATAAATTAAAACAGCTTCTAATTTCAAACATCATTTCTGATTCTGCATTCTGCGGCATGCGAAGCCATACAATGTGACTATCACAAAACAGAACAGCGGGAGCAGATAGGAGAACCTGACCGCGGGCATGCCTGCCACGCTACCGGCATCGATTACCATTCCTTGGAGCGGGGGCATCAACGCGCCACCGACAATTGCCATGACAAGGAAGGCCGCGCCAAGTGAAGTGTCCTCGTCATTGACACCCTCGAGCGCGATACCGTATATGGTGGGGAACATGAGCGACATGAAGAAACTGATTGCAATGAGGCTATACAAGCCCATCATCCCATCAACGACAACTGCCCCAAGAGTAGCCAGCGTTGCACCCACACCAAAAATAGCCAACAGCACACCGGGCTTGAAATAGCGCATGAAAACGGTTGAGGCAAAGCGGCCGAACAGGAAGAGTATCATGGCACAGATGTTGTAGCGCTCGGCCACCGCCTTGTTGATGCCAAGATTGTCGGCATACTGGATGATGAATGTCCACACCATTATCTGTGCAGCCACATAGAACATCTGTGCAACGACACCGTAACGGTATTTCCTATTGTTCCACAGATTGGTGACCGTGGCCTTGTTGTCAACACGCCCGGCCTTGTGTCCCTGCAGATTGGGGATTACCACACGTGCAAAGAGAATGAGGATGAACAGCACCACAATACCAAGAATCACGTAGGAATTACGCACGATATCGAGGTCGTGCTCACGAATCAGCATCTTTTCGCTGTCGAGCAATCCCGAATATATAATCTTGCCGACTGCATCGCGACGGTCGGACCACAGGCCGGGCAGCACCACAAGCGAGGCCACCGACATTCCCAGCAACGAACCGATGGGGTTGAATGCCTGGGCAAGGTTCAGGCGACGTGTCGATGTCTCCTTTGAACCCAGCGACAGAATCAGCGGGTTGGCTGTTGTCTCAAGAAAGGCAAGACCGAAGGTCAATATGTAGAGCGAGATGCAGAAGAACGCAAAGCTCTGCCTGGCCGCAGCCGGAATGAACAGCAAAGCACCCACGGCATAAAGGGCAAGACCTATGAGGATGCCGCTTTTATAACTGTAACGGCGTATGAACAGCGCGGCGGGAACAGCCATTGTGGCATAACCGCCATAGAAGGCAAACTGCACAAGGGCGGCCTTAGATGCCGGCAGCTCCATCAATGTCTGGAACGTCGCCACCATGGGGCTGGTTATGTTGTTGGCAAATCCCCAAAGGGCAAACAGCGATGTCACGAGGACAAACGGCAACAGATAGCGTTTGTCGACGAGTTTGTTTTTGTCATTTGTTTTTTCCATAATTGTCCTTGTCATTTTTCATAGAGATGGAAAATGCGCTCCATCATACGCCATTTCTCGCTTGAGGAGCTGCCGGGGGCTGCCTGCTGGAACCCGGACATATAATCCTCCCACTCCTGCTGGCGTGGCAAGGTAGAGAGACGTGCCATTGCGGTATCCCAATCGAAATCGAGCGGGGTCTCCACAATCATGAAAAGGCGTGTGCCCAGAAGGTATATCTCCATCTCAAGGATGCCCACACTGCGTATGCCGTCGAGCACCTCGCTCCACGCCTCGCCGTCGCCGTGACGACGGGGGTACTCGGCAATGAGCTCGGGGTTGTCCTTGAGGTCAAGGGTCTGGCAATAGCGCTTCACCGGGCCGTCATAGACCTTTACGCTATATCCTTGCGTGCTGTTGTCTGCCATAAATTATCTTTTTAGAGCGGCCGTGCCGCATTGAAAAAAAGGCCTCCACGGTGGAAGCCCTCTGAATCCCAAAAGCTGTTTATCACTTATTGTAAAGCAACCAAGCCTTCTGGTAATCACTGTTACCGGCATGAGCGGCCTTGAACCTGTCACGCTCTGCTGCTGCCTCTTCCTTGGTGTCGCACGATGCGCACACTACACGGTAAAGGCCAGTCTCGGGGTTCTGTACCACAATGGCCTTGTAGCCCTCGCCAACCAATGACTGACGGATATTCTCGGCACCCTCCTTGCGGCTATAGCTGCCACAAACCACGCTGAAGGCCTTGAGCGAACCCTCGGCACCCGATGAAAGGACAACCTTCTCGGTGCGGTACGATGTATCGACTTCTGTCTTTTCTGACTGAGCCACAGGAGCTATCTCCACGGCCTCGCTCTGCTGGCCGCTACCCTCGGCAAGCTCGGCCTGACGGGCTTCGTCGTAAGCGGTCTTGTATGCGCTGTCCTTTGATGACTTGCATGATGTGAATGAGAATGCCAAAGAAGCGGCAATTGCAATTACAAATAATTTTTTCATAGATTCTTATCTTTTTTATTATTTACCGTATTAAGAGCTGTTTAAAGTGCAAAGGTACTAATAAACAGCCAAAACGTCAACTTTTGGCTCTGTTAAATTAATATAACTGTAAAAAAACGGCATATATTCCGCGCGCCGTTGCAGTTTTTTGATAACTTTGCGGCAAAAACAGACAGAACAGACGATATATGAAAAAGATTTTTATCTATGCTATGGCTACAGTGGCATTGTTATCGTGCGCCACAGGCCGCAAGACAACGGCTAGCGTGCCGCAGGTGAGTGACAGGAGTGTAAACTATGGCGAATTCTTCACAGGCAGGACAATGCGTTTCGACTTTCACCACGCAGGTGACAGCAAACAGGAGTTCTACTACTTTGACAAGGTAATCAGGGAGGGAGAATGGGCCGGCTCAAAGGTGTCGCTCATAAACCCGTTCGACT
The DNA here is from genome assembly GCA_045636545.1 of Bacteroidaceae bacterium. Taxonomy (GTDB): domain Bacteria; phylum Bacteroidota; class Bacteroidia; order Bacteroidales; family Bacteroidaceae; genus HGM04593. The sequence continues at coordinate 70,032 of JAZTXR010000095.1, read as the reverse complement.
ATGGCGAACAGCATTTCCGCATCATTGACAAGGCAAGCGGCAAGGTGATATACAAGAACAACTACTGCACGCTCTTCAACGAGTGGCAGACGACGCCCGAGGCGGTGACTACAAGCCGCTCGTTCCCCGAGGGAGTGATTTTCCCCGAGCCTGCAAAGGATTTCTGCATCGAGTTCTATGCCCGCAACAAGGTGACAAAGGTGTGGGAAAAGAGATATGCCCAGGAGGTGAGTGTGGGCGACTACAACATTGCGCCGCAGAAGGAGCAGCACGAGTGCATTGACATACACATTGGCGGCGACATTGCACACAGCCTTGACATTGTACTGTTGCCCGACGGCTTCACTGCCGGGGAGAAGGAGAAGTTCCTGGCATCGTGCCACATGTGGAGCGATGCGCTTTTCGGCTATGCGCCGTTTACCGATAACGCCCACCGCATAAACATACGCGCCGTATGGGCACCATCGAACGAAAAGGGAGTGAGCAAGCCCGGCACAGGCAAGTGGGTGGACAACCTGCTGGGCACACGTTTCTACACCCTCAACAGCGAGCGTTACCAGATGACCGAGGAGTTCCAGAAGGTGAGGGACGTGGCTGCCAGCGCACCATACGAGAGCATATTCATACTGACAAACACCGACAAGTATGGCGGTGGCGGAATATACAACTTCTACGGATTGGGCTCGGCGGGCGACACCGGCAGAACAGGCGAGGTGTACGTGCATGAGTTCGGCCACTCACTCATGGGACTTGGCGACGAGTACATTGAGATTGGAAACACGGTGAGCGCGCTCTACCCTGCCGGCAAGGAGCCTTGGGAGGCAAACCTGACACGCTTTGTGGAGTTCGAGGGAAAATGGGAGGACTTGATTGCCAAGGGAACACCGATACCTACAGTTGCAGCCGAGGGTTCTACCGGGAAGGATTGGGTGATTGGTGCATACGAGGGCGGCGGCTACCTGGAGAAGGGGATTTTCCGCGGATGGCCCGAGTGCATGATGAAGGCACTGACGGATTTCTGCCCGGTGTGCCAAAGGGCGATAACAAGGTATCTGGATTATATATGTGAATAAGCAAAAAAAAGAATGACCCGCTGGTCATTCTTTTTTTTGCTTATTCACAGTAGGTTATCACTGTCTTGCAGCTGTCGGGGCCGGTGTAGGAGACAGGATAATACTGCGAGTCGAACTCCCATCTGCCCGGTATGAGTTCTGTGTTGCCATCGGCATCCTTTTCAACCACACCGTATGGGAGATAGGGGCTTGTCGCACCAAGCATGCCGAATGCAGCCAACTGATAGGGCGCACGGTATGGGCGTGAGATAACGGGCACGCCCTGCTCCACTCCCCAGTGTCCGAAATAGGCCGAGAAGTCGAAATTGGTCTTGTTCTTCCTGGGATGACAGTAGTAGAGGTTGCTCTTATCCTCAAGAACCTTGCCGCTTGTAACAATATATTTCTTATAGCCCGTGACGTTGCCGTCGGCATCGCGGGTGACATCGAAGCAGATATCGCCGTCGCTATATGCCTGCTGCAGCATTGTCGTCGAGTAGTCGAACGATGCCTGCGAGAAACGCGACAGCACGCCGTTGGAATTGAAAACGCCGTAATTTGAACCGCTCGTGAGCCTGTTCATAGCCGGGAGGTCGGGGTATTCGGTAGAGACACTGAAAGCTACCTCAAGCTCCTCGCCACGGTAGAAGTAGTTGGCGCTTGTGGTCATATTGCAGCGGTAATATGCCGTGTCGATATAATCCTTTACCACCGGAGTGTATATGACAAGGTCGGAATTTACGGTCTTGATGCGCCCCTTGGCATCGTAGGTGTAACGGTGATGATGGATGTTCTCGCCGCCGTTCTCCATGAAGGTTGTCTTTACCGATGCCACACGCCTGGCCTGTGAGGGCTCATAGAGGGATTCGGCAGTGTCGGCATCATACTCCTCGTTACACGAAACAAAGGCCGCGCACAACAGCAAAGAGAAGATTGTAAGCAGGTTTTTCATCTTGATATTTTTATTTATGGCGCGAATATCGTTCATTTTTGCCAAACGTACAAATATGCGGCTGTTAATTTGAATTAATTTGAATTAATGCAACCCTTTACGGGGTGCCGTTTGTTCATTAATGAAAAAGAAGATTATGGCATTCATTGACTACTACAGGGTGTTGGGCGTGGAAAAGAACGCATCGCAGGAGGAGATTAAAAAGGCCTACCGCAGGCTGGCAAAGAAGTACCACCCCGATGTTAACAAGGAGGACCCGCAGGCGCAGGAGAGGTTCCAGGAGATAAACGAGGCGAACGAGGTGCTTGGCGATGCCGAGAAACGCAAACGGTATGACGAGTATGGCGAGCATTGGAAGCAGAGCGAGGAGTTCGGAGAGTGGCAGCGCAATGCACGCGGCCACGACAGCAGTGCGCAGGGGTTCGGCTTTGGCGGGTTCGAGGGATTCGGCGACTTTGGGCGCAGTGCCGGAAACCACAGCGGTTTCAGTGACTTCTTTGAGCAGTTGTTCGGCGGTGCGTACCGCACCGGCAGGCAACAGCGCGGCAATGACCTGCAGGCCACGCTGCAACTGACATTGCGGGAAGCAGCTGCAACGCACAGACGGATTGTGGAGATTGATGGCGAAAAGATTGCCATAACAATCCCGGCAGGCATTGCCGACGGGCAGAAGATAAGGATAAAGGGACGTGGCGGAAGAAGCACCGACGGCGCACAACGCGGCGACCTGTACATAACGTTCCGCATTGTGGCGGACAGCCGTTTCACACGCGAGGGCGACGACCTGCACACTACCGTGACGTGCAACTTGTACACGCTGCTGCTGGGCGGCGAGGCTGTTGTGCCCACACTCGACGGCAACGCAAGGACAAGGATTAAGCCCGGCACACAGCCCGACAGCAGGCTGCGCCTGCGCGGAAAGGGGATGCCACACTACAGGAGCGAGGGCGCCGGCGACATGATTGTAGAGATTAAGGTTGTGCTGCCGCAACTGAATGAACGGCAGATGGAGCTGGTGAGGGAGATGAAGGAAGCGGAAAGGTGAAAGCTGCGAGTAAGCGAGAGCAGAGCACAAGTTCACTTGATGCTATGCCGAGCGGGAGCAGGTTCAAGCACACGAAGTGTGGTTAAAGGGGAAAGCGCTTTCACATTTCACATTTCACCTTTAACCTTTAATTGAACAGCGCCACATAGGCATTCAGATAGGCGGCAAAGAGCAACCACAGCAGGTAAGGGGCGTTGAGATAGGCGGCAAGGCGGCTCTGACTGTAACACCCAATGACGTATGCCGCAACGGTGAGGAACAGCGCTATCAATACTACGAGCGCCAATAGCGGTAGCTGCATATAGAAGAAGCAGAAGCTCCAAAGCAGGTTGAGGAAGAGCTGGAGCATGAAAATGAGCATAAGCACCCAAGAGGCCGATGTGCGCCGCCCCCACACAAGACCGGCCGAGATGCCCATAAGGATGTAGAGCACACCCCACACCAACGCAAAGACATTGCCGGGAGGTGTCAGCGACGACTTGTCGAGCAGGGGGTACCAGGTCAGCAGCGATTCGCGTTGCAGAAGCATTGAGACATAGCCCACAAGCAATGAGAGCACGACGAACTTGAGGATTGAGAGGAATGTTCTTGTTTTCATATTAAAACAACTTCTTAATAAATGAAAAAGCAATAATATAATAATATAGATGTTGACCCAGCAATGTCATCCCGACAGAGCAAAGCGACGAGGGATCTCTAACAACGGTATACGAGATGTCTCCACTACGGTCGACATGACATCTACGCATTTTTCAGTATATGGGTCAACTGCTATATTATTACCCAAAAAAATCGGTGACAGAGAGATTCTGCCACCGATTAAACATATATAACGGTACAATTGTTTGGTGCCCCAAAGGCAAAGCACTCGCCTTTTACTGCTCTTTGCCCTCGGCCTCCTGCTCCTGTGCAGCCCTTTTCTGCTCCTCACGTGCACGGACAACCTCGTTTATCTGCGAGTCGGAGTAATAGGGGACCTTGCCCGAGGGAACATACTTGCTCGATGAGGAGAGGTGCGTGTCCTGGTCGTCGAAGAAGATGTGCGCACCGAAGGCTTTCAACAGTTCGTCCTTGCGCAAGCCGCCAAGGAAATAGGCTTCATCGACATACACGCCCCACTTGCGCAGTGTCTTTATGACACGGAAGTGAGATGGCAGGCTGCGCGATGTAACTATGGCAAGGCGCAGGGGCGAGAGTTCGATTGAGGTGGGCAGGCACTCCTGTATCTGTGACAGTTTCTTGAGCAGGTTGGCAAACGGTCCCTCCTTCAAGGGGACATCGGCGTTCTCCTTCTCATACTTGTAGAAGGCATCAAAGCCCTCGCGCTTGAAACGGCACTCCGACTCGTCGGAGAATATCACGGCATCGGCATCGAAAGCAATCTTCACACGGCTCTCCTCGGGGTCGAAATCGGTTGGCGGAGCATAGATGAGTGCCGATGCACATATACCGGAATCCATCACGCGCTGCACATCGCCCTCGTCCTTCGAGAGAAACAGGTCGACAGAGAAGGCCTTGAGGTATTTTGACAGTGACTCGCCGCCCGAGAGTGCCACACGGGTGATATCGAGCCCGTACATATCGAGCGACTTGAGCATACGCATACCTGTCTCGGGGCTGTTGCGCGACATCACCACAACCTCCACAATGGGACGGTTGGCCTGTTTGTTGAGCTCCAGCAAGCTCTTCACAAGGTAGAAAGCCGTGCCGCGCTCAAGAGGCTCGTCCTCGTGCTCCTCCTGATACTTGCGGTACTTTGCCACACCATATTTCTCAAATATTTCATTCTCGGTCTCAAGGTCGAACAGCGCACGCGAAGAGACACCGATGACCAGACGTCCGTCAAGACTTTCCATTTTATTATCCAATTATTTAAAGTTCAAAAAAACAAGTACATTAATCACCGGCACGTAAAAAAAGACACTCCCTTCACATCCGCCACACCACAACGAAATACAAATTTAGCTCATCGAGGGATAAATATCAATAAAAATCAACGAAAATTCCAAACAAAGGACCATTTGTTATTTTTAAAGCATATCTTTGTAAAAAAATCTATCCATACACCACGAAAAAGACACAACGACGGGCACACCTGCTCCGCTACGGAATACACACACAACACAATACAAAACCACCATGCAACCAATTCTATCGAAAAACGAGACAACATCAATGCGCGGCATCGCCATCATATTCATTGTTCTGCACAATCTTCTGCATCTTATATTGCCAACTACCGAGAATGAATTCACATTCCACCTTGCACGCTCTATAACCTTTGCCAAATGCGCTTTAGAATTCAATCCTACTCTATGGAAAGATATCTTTTCTTTCTTGGGTTGGTATGGCGTTGCTGTATTCCTGTTCCTCAGCGGCTATGGACTCACATTAAAATATGGTTTTACAACACAGCAACCATTCAAAGCCGGTACATTCGTGTGGAAACATCTAAAAAGAGTTTTTCTGTTGATGATTATACCATATATGTTTTTTGCCATTAGAAACATTTTACGCTCCCAGTATCGGCCGGTCCTCTTGCAACTCACACTGACATCAAACATATTTGCTCCCAACAGTATCTCCCCCGGTGTATATTGGTTTTTCGGCCTCATAGCCCAGTTCTACATTTTTTTCGCTCTTATCCGTAAATACAGCAGCACTCGCAGCGCCTCAACAAGGGGGGGGGGTATTCTATTATTAATCAACATATTATCACTAATCATGCTATTTTGTCTACCTGATAAGGTTGGGATACTGAACTATGCCAGACACAATTTCATCGGGTGGATATTGCCATTTTCAATGGGCATATTGTTTGCCGAATACCAATCATTTGGCAAATTATTCAACAAGACGTGGAAAAATGCAGCATGGTTAATTGTTTGCGGTTTGTTGGTCGTCATATCAAATTCCAACTACTACACATGGTGTATAAGTCCCATTTTCGCCATCATAGCCTCTATTGGATTAACAAAGGTTCTGAGCCATTACAAATGGATAGACAAAGGTTGTGTTTGGTTTGGAACCCTCTCATCATTCCTTTTCGCCGTACACCCCATTATCCGCCTCTTGTGTTTTGAGTATATTGGTAGTAAAATGATTCGTACGCCCTACATTCTTGGATACCTATCAGCCTCCATTGCACTTGCACTTATATACAGGTCAATACACAAACGTTTCCTGTCGAACACAAAGGGCTAAATTCAGCAAACAAGCTACCGTCTCCTGTTCTTGTCGATATATACCAGCCCGGCAAGGATGAGGACAGCGCCTGTGAGGGCAATCCAGGTAACACGCTCGCCCAGCACCAGTGCCGAGGAGACGATGGCTACCACCGGGTTAAGATAGAGGAAATTTGTGGCGCGCACCGTGCCAAGACGGGCAAGACACCAGTTCCAGCCGAGGAAACAGAGCATTGATGCCACAACGCCCAAAAAGAGTATGTTGCCCCAGACGGCGGCACCGCCTTCAATGACAAGGGCAATGTCCATGCCGCGCCAAAGGAGCAGGGGAATAATAGTGAGGAGACCGTAGCCAAAGACCTTGCGCGTTATGAGCATATTGTCGTACCTGGCTCCCAAAGGCTTTATGAGCAGTGAATAGAGCGCCCAGCAGAGACAGGCCGCAAGGGCAAGCACATCGCCGAGCGGCGAGAGCTTGAGCACGAAATTACCGTTGAACACCACCAAAGCCATTCCGGCCAATGCAAGGAGTGAACCCATTGCACCACCCTTACCCAGCCGCTCGGCGGGATAGCGCCACCCCACAATGAGCGCCGTGACCAACGGCGTGAGGCAGACGATGAGCGATACATTGGAGCAGTAGCCGTAGGCGAGCGCATAGTTCTCTACTATGAAATAGAGCGACCCGCCGGTGAGGCCAAGCATCAGGGCTATGAGTTCATCCCGCACACTTCCCAGGAAAAGCCTTTGCCACGAGAAAGGCAACATGAGCAGATAGGCTATGAGAAAGCGCAGGGCGAATATCTCGTCGGGGCGCAGCCCGGCGTTTATGAGCACCTTTGTCTGTACGAAGGTACAACCCCACACCACCACAATAAGGAATGCGGCGACGTATACCCACAGGGTGGGCTTGGGCTGTGCTCCGTTGCTCATGGTTGTGCCTTAACGGCCGGCCTCGATTTTGTCCGACAGCTCCTGTGCGCGCTGCAGAGCAAGGTGGATGTTGCTGCAGACATTCTCGCGGCCTACGAGCTTGACAAGACCGGCCTTGCGCAGGCTCTTCTCGACATTATCGTGGACACCCGAGAGGATGACTGTCCTGCCCTCGCTTTGCGATGCGTGCAGGAAGATTTCGAGGTTATGCAAGCCGGTGGCATCGATGAATGTCACCTTACGCATACGGATGATGCGGATGGGGCGTGCATCGGTGTTGCGGGTGAGCTCGTCGAACTTGTTTGCGATACCGAAGAAGAAGGGGCCTTCAATCTCAAACACCTCGGCATTTGCCGGGATGGCAAGCACCTCGTCCTTCTCGCCGTCGTTGTGCACACCCATCTCGTCACGTACAACCGAGATGTGTGCGCTCTCCATTGCACGTTTCATGAACATTACGATTGCCATTACAAGACCCACCTCGATAGCCAGTGTTAGGTCAAAGAAGACGGTGAGCAGCAGTGTCACGAAAAGCACGCTTGTGCCCGACATCGAGCTCTTGCACATTGAGACGATGGTTCTCCAGCCGCTCATGTTGTATGACACCATCACAAGCACGCCGGCAAGGCAGCACATTGGGATGAGCTTTACAAGGCTGCCAAGGAAGAGCAACACAAGCAACAGAACAAGTGTGTGGACGATACCGGCAACAGGAGTGCGGCCGCCGTTGTTGATGTTTGCCATTGTGCGGGCAATTGCACCTGTAGCAGGGATGCCACCGAAGAATGGTGCAACGATGTTTGCGACACCCTGACCTATGAGCTCGGTATTCGAGTTGTGGCGGTCACCGATGACACCGTCGGCAACCATGGCCGAGAGGAGCGACTCGATAGCGCCCAGCATTGCTATTGTGAACGCTACGGGAGCAAGTTCCTGCATTGCACCAAAAAGTGTCTTGCCCTCGGGAATCGAAGGAACTGTGAACGGTGGGAAACCCTCGGGCAGTTCATAGAGGTCGCCGATGGTCTTTATGCTTGTAACACCGGCATACTCACGCAACAGCCATGCAATGAGTGTCATCACCACAATGGCAAGTAGCGAGCCGGGGATTTTCTTTGAGAACTTGGGGGTGACGGCAATGAGCGCCACGCTGAGGATGCCCATGCCGGCACTCCAATAGTCTATCCTTGTGATGTTCTGCGCATAGCACACCCACTTGTCGACAAAGTTCGCGGGTACGCTCTCAATGCCAAGACCGAAGAGGTCATTAATCTGTGTTGAGAAGATGGTGATTGCAATACCGCCCGTGAAGCCGATGATAATGGGATAAGGCATGAACTTGATTATTGTTCCAAGACGGCACAGACCCATTATGACAAGGATTATACCGGCCATGACGGTTGCTATGGCAAGACCGGCGATGCCGTACTGCTGTATAACGCCATAGATGATTACGATGAATGCACCCGTAGGACCGCCAATCTGCACCTTTGAACCTCCGAGGATGGAGATGAGCACACCGGCAATGACCGCTGTCATGAGACCCTCGGCAGGGCCCACACCACTGGCAATACCAAAGGCAATTGCAAGGGGGATGGCAACGATACCTACAATTATTCCGGCCATCACGTCAGCCGAAAACTTCTCACGTGAGTAGTTCTTCATCGTGTCGATGAACTTGGGATGAAAATCAATGATGTTCTTTGCTTTCATTATGATGTTCTATTGTTTTTTCACAGTAAAAAAAGCCTCATTTGCAGGCCGCGCCAAACGCGCTTTCGCAAACGGCGTGCAAAATTACAAAAAAATATTTTTTAACACATTTTACGGATTGATATTTTTCATACACGACGAAATATTTAACATTTGCGGCAGAAAGTGGCGCATCCACTCTCTGCCGCAAAGCGTACCGATACGTTGCAATCAGTATTTTTCACTCTTTTGTGACGTTAACAGTAAATGTCTGGAACGGGAATTCCAGCCCCTCCTTGGGGAATGTGTCATAGACTTTTCTGTTGAGGTCGAACTTTATTCCCCAATAGTCGCTCTGCCTGCACCACACACGTACAACTATGTCAATTGAGCTCGCTGCCAGCTCGCTCAGTTCAATGAGCGGTGCGGCCGGTTCTGTGAGCACGCGCGCATCCTCGGCAATAAGGCGCTGGAGCACAGCCCTGGCCTTACTGAAATCGTTGCCATAGCTGATGGAGAAGGTCATGTCGAGACGGCGCAACGGCTCGCGGGAGTAGTTGTTGATTATACCCGTGGAGACCGGACCATTGGGCAGAAGAATGACCTTGTTGTCGCCGGTGTGCACAATGGTATTGAATATCTGAATCTGCTTCACCGTGCCCGACACGCCCTGTGCCTCAATGAAATCGCCCACCTTGAAGGGACGGAAAAGCAGTATCATGACACCGCCGGCAAAGTTCTGCAATGTGCCGCTCAACGCCATACCTATGGCCACACCGGCCGAAGCAAAGACGGCAATGAACGAAGATGTGTCGATGCCGAGGACACCGATAATCATGAGCAACAGGAGAATCATCATGACCACATCGACAAGGCTGATGACAAAAGTGCGCACAGATACGTTGTCTATGTGTTTCTCCATTATGCGGATAAGGAGTTTGACAATATGTTTGAGCACCCAGCGCCCCACGAACCAGATGAGGAGCACCTTGATGAGTTTTATTGAGAAAGAGAGCACAAAGGCTGTTATGGCCTGTCTTATCTCATCGGGGGACATGCCCGAGAGCGTAGACATCATCTCGTGGAAGCCCACCACTGCCGTGGTATCGGCTGCAATAGTGTTCAGGAATTGGAATGGTAGCATTTTCTATTGGATTATTTTGTGTAATAATATAGATGTTGACCCAAAATGTCATTTTTCGAGCAAGCTCTCAACAGCACGTCTGAGCGCAGTCAAAGGATCTCAAACCGCGAATAAAGAGATGTCTCCACTACGGTCGACATGACATCTACGCGTTTTGTCAGTATGTGGGTCAACTGCTATATTATTACTTTATTTTGTATCGAGTATCTGCTTTGCGGCGTTCTTGGTATCGACCTTGGTTATCACACGCTCAATGACACCACTGCCGTCAATGACAAAGGTGGTGCGCAGGATGCCCATATAGACCCTGCCGGCCATCTTTTTCTCGCCATAAGCGCCAAAAGCCATTATGGTGCTCTTGTCCACATCGGCAACAAGCGGGAAGTTCAGCTGCTGCTTCTCCTTGAAACGCCGGTGCGACGATGCACCGTCGGCACTGATGCCCACCACTGCATAGCCGGCCGCCACAAGGTCGTCCATACCGTCGCGCAAAGAGCAGGCCTCGGCAGTACAGCCGGGGGTGCTGTCCTTTGGATAGAAATAGACCACAAGTTTGCGACCACTGTATGCGCTCACTCTCTGTTCGTTGCCCTGCTCGTCCATTCCAAGGAGGTCAGGGGCTTTTTCACCAATATTCAGCATATAACTATCATTTTATAATCTCTACATCAAGTATTCTCACATCCTGGAGTGGGCGGTCATTGTCATCACAGGGCACGCTCTGAATCCTCTCCACGACATCAAGGCCGCTGACAACCTCGCCAAAGACGGTGTACTCGCCATCGAGGTGCGGCGTGCCGCCAATTGTCGTATATGCAGCCTCGCGCTCGGGGGTTATAACAAGCTCACGACCGGTACGCCTTTCATAGAAATCCTTGTAGGCAGCCAATTGCCCGGCAGTGTAGACCTTTCCCCAGACAATGTAGAACTGCATTGACGAGGATGCCTTAGAGGGGTTCACGTCGTCGCCCTCACGCGCAGCTGCAAGGACACCGCGACGATGGAAATGCACGTCGGGCATGAGCTCCGCCTCTACGGTGTAGCCCAAGTCACCCTCACCAAGCAGCACACCGGCCGGAGCATTCTTGGAGTCGGGGTCGCCACCTTGTATCATGAAGTCCTTGATGACACGATGGAAAAGGAGAGAATCGTAGCGGTGCTCCTTCACCAGTTTCAGGAAGTTCGCCTTGTGCTTTGGGGTATCGTCATAGAGGCAGAGGTCAATGTCGCCGGCCGTGGTGCGCATGCGCACCATAACCTCCTTTGACGAGCCACAGGAGAGAAGCAGCAAGGCTGCAAAAACATAAAGAATATTTTTCATAGAATATATTTTGACCGCGCTAAGATACAAAAAAAGCGTGAAAGACAATGTATATCTCTCACGCTTTGACGGTATCAGGAAACAGCGCCGGCATATTCGTGCCCGTGGACATGCGGTTTGGGGTGCTTGCCGTTGAGGTTATAGCAGATGAAGCCATTGCCGCGAGGCATTGTGGCCACGGCTCCCGAGGTAACGAGCTCATCGAGCACGTCGGGAAGGCGCTCGTACGACTCAATGTTCAGCGCCGTGTGGCCGTTGCGCCTTGCAAGCCCGAAGGCTGTGGCAATCTCCACGGGATAGGCCGAGCCGTAACCGTCGATGAAGCGCAGCACGTTCTCTGCCGTGAACTTTTCGCGGCCGTCATTGATGGGCTTGATGTTGCCGAACGAGAGCTGCTCGATGCAGTTGCGCACAATGTCGTATGTGGAGTAGCCGCGCAACAGCATCTCCTCGCCACGGTAGCTTACAAGGTAGGATGGGAAGGAGCTCACTTCGTAGTTGCGGCAGAAGGCCTTGCCCTCGTCGTAAAGGGTCTTTACCACACTGCCACTGTAGATGGAGCGGAACTTCTCGGGCTCGAAGCTCACGATGGCCGACATATCCACAAGCGTATCGATGTCGTTTGTGAGCACGGCATCGACGGCAGTAGCCTCCTGCAGATGGCGCAGGTAGTGGCGCGCCGTGCCGGGCTTCACCTCGCCCGAGTAACGTGCCTCGTAGACACGCGCGGCAAGATAGGCCAGGTTCTGCGGTATCGTAGAGGGACGCTCGGGCGAAAAGAGACGGAAGCCATGCTCGCAGACAGGCATTCCGTGTATGGCCGAGGCATCGAGCCAATGCTCATGCATCTTGCGGTTGGAGAGGGCTATGTCGCCGCCTATGGAGAGACGGCGGTTGTTGTAGCTTTTGATGTCCTCTATCATGCCACCCATAACGTAATCGAGTTCAAGACGCTCGCCATAATGATAGGCCAACGCACGCCAAACTGGCACACTACCCCAGCACCAGGTACACACGGGGTCGGGAAAAACAGTAATCTTCATATTGCTCATAACATTCTCTTTTGGTGTATAAAAGAAACAACAGACGGGGGAGAATGTTCCATGAGAAAAAAAAACGGTGGGGAGTACCGTCATACAGTACAACTCACCATCTTGAGTTCTGTATAGTCTCAATAGGCCTCATTACACTTTCAGGAAAATCCTGTTCCTGTACATGACCCGCAGAATGAGATAGACCACAATGCTGTTGCACAGTGTGAGCAGCACAGGATACCAGTCGCCAAGGTACTGTTCTGTACCATAGAAGAGCGAGCGGGCTATGCTGCGGAAGTTCACCATCTCGCCAATGAGATAGGCTGTTATGGCATTGCAACCGAAGCATAGCAGCCAGTCCCAGCCGCGCGTGTGGCCTTTGACATCAATCCACCAATAGAAGAGGGCAAGCAACAGGTAGCACCAGCCGGCGCTGTAGAGTGTGAAACTTGCCGTCCATATACGCTTTACCACGGGTTGTACAAAACCACACAGCAAGCCGGCAGCGAACAAAACCACGCCAACCAACGCCAGCTTGCGTGCAGTTGCCTTGCGGTCGCTGTTCCCGGCCTTGGTGAAATGACCTGCGAGCGAACCGAGTGCCACGGTACAGCAGAAGGTGAGACTGCTCCACAGCCATGTATAATCGTACCAGGCAGCAAACAGCACAGTGCCGTCGGCAGCAAGCTGACTGCCGTCGCGGAAACGCCCCAACACAGCCTTGTCAACCATAGCCGCAAAGTTCCCTTGCGCACTCCAGTCACCGTGCAGGTGCATGGGCACTGAATAGATGACCAGCAATGCAGCAATTGCAACAATCTGCTGTTTGGGGTTCAGGTAGAGCACCATGGGCATAGTGAGCAGATAGCCCACAGCGATGGCTTGCAGGGTGTTGCTGTAGAGATATATCCTGCCGGAATCAAGGGCAAGAATGTTGCCCTGAACCAGCATACCGAGCAGAAAGAGCAAGGCAAAACGCTTGAGGACACGCCCCCACACTTTGAGGTCGCCGTTCTGTGTCCTGTACTTTGGCAGGGAGTATGGCATTGTAACGCCCGACATGAAGAGGAAGAGCGGCATGACCATATCCCACACGCGCACGCCCTCCCACCCGGCATGGTCGAGCTGATAGAGCACGGTATTGTTCAATGCCTCGCAGTCCAACTGCCCGAGCACGGCAACAAGGACGGGCTGCAACGCCACAAGCAAAAAGAGGTCGAAGCCGCGCAGCACATCGAGCGAAAGCAATCGTTTATTGTCATTCATAGTCATAAAGTACTTTTAAGATGAAATCAGCACGCGCCGCGGCGCGTGCTGATTGATTATTCTAAATATTGTCATATCGACCGTACGTGAGATATCCCACTCGTTCCAGAGGCCCTTCGCTACGCTCGTAATGACAACATGGGCATTACTTCACAAGCACCTTTTTGCCATTTACAATGTAGAAGCCCGGTGCTGTGATGTTCTCGAGCTTGCGGCCTGCAAGGTCATAGACAACTTTCACATTTCCGTTTTCACCTTTCACAACCTCAACGCCTGTAGCCTCGGTAACATTGAGGTAGAGGTCGATGATTTGGCCACCGTTCTGCTTGAAATCACCGAACTTGCCATCGGCATCACCCTGTGGGTCAATGTTACACCAGTCCTGCTTGAGACGGAGACGGTATGTACCGGCCTGCTCGGGCGCTGTGAATGCGGGCAAAGAAGGTTTGTTGCGGTCACCACCGGTAATTACAGTACCAACACTGTTCCAGCCGCTCTCGTCGCTTGCAGCATCGTTGTTGTAGAAAGAGTATGACACAAGGTCACCTGTCGGAGTGTAGCCATCGGCTGCGACACCTGCAGTAAAGCCGTCACCCTCCTTGTCTACGAACACATAGAAGTGCACCCAAATACCGGCTGCATCAACAGAAGGTGTCAGTGTCTCACCGGGAGCCACATCAATGCTTACCGACACCTCACCGGTTGCGAGGTTCACATAGTCGAGTGACTTCTGTGTTGCATCGAGTGCATAGCTCAACACTTCGCCATCCTCTTTTGTGATGCTGATGCCGTTGATGTTACGGTCAGTGCGTGTCTTGTTGCCAATGTTGCGTGGCTCATAAACGTCGAACTCCTCAACAGTTACAACCACCTCGCCGCTGAAAGCATCGCCAACAGCTGCACCAACGATGGCACCCTCGGGGATAACGAGTGTGTACTCGCCTGGAGTTGTAACCTCATTGTCGAGTGTCAAAGTCAACACCTTGCCCTCGACAGTGTATGAAGCGCTTGCAACAACCTCACCGGCAGCGTTCTTGAGAACAACTGCAGCGGCAGCCTCGGCAGCAACAAGCTCTTTGTTGAATGTAAGTTCAATGGTCTTGAGTGAGTATACATCCTCGCTTGGAGAAACAGACTTCACAACGATTGCCTCGGGAGCTGTGATTGTGAAAGCGAGTTCACCGGCAAATGCACGACCGTCGCTTGCACGTGTGATGAGGCCCTCTGGGATAACCAGTTTGTACTCACCCGGAGCAGTAACCTTTGTACTCAAAGTAACAGTGAGCAGTGCACCCTCGACAACATAGTTTGAAATGCCGCTTGCAACATTGTTGCCCTGCTTGAACTTCATGAACTTGCTCATCTCGTATGGGTTGAACTCACCTGCAGCCTCGCTGTTGAAATTAATCTTGATTGTCTCGATAGCCTCGGCCTTCTTTGGAGAGTAGTCAACCACCTCGAAAGGAACCTGTGAAGGGTCGCTGTTCACGCCGTCGAATGCATAAACTGTGCTACCTGGCAATGTAACTGTCAACTGCTGGTCAATGTCAATGGCAACACCCTCGGTCAAACCGCTGAGAGCATTCTGCACCTTGAACGACTTGTTGAGGATGATTGCACCTGTGATGTTTGCAGGAATCTCAAGAGCCTGACGGAGTGTGAAAGTGTAGGTCTGCTGGCTGTTAGAACCGTTGCGCAATGCAAGAGTAGCCTTTGCGCCGTTCCAAGAAGCCCAACCGTAAACCTCCTGTGCCGAACCTGTCCAAGGATTGCCACCCACCCAGTGGGCATCGGGCAATACATCGGCGTTCTTCTTCTGCCAAGCTACGCACTCGGCAACATCCTCCCAAAGTTTACCATCGTTGATGCTATTCATCAAATTGCAATTGGTGTAAAGCTCTACAATACCCGAACCGCAGACGAATGCGCAACGGAGTTCGCGAAGAACAGCATTGTAATCTCTTGAATCACCTGCCGGAGGACCATCCTCTGAAAGAATGAATCCGTGAGTCATCAAAGTATTGATTGGACACAATGGTGAGTTCTGCACATAGTTCTGATAAACCAGACGGTCACGGTATGTAATCCAGTTCTCGCGGTTGATGCTGTTGTTACCAATGCGATCGTGGTCATTCTCTTGGCGCCATGTAGCATCTGAAATCTGATACCAGAACGGTGAAGCCCATGTACCTACAGTTGTGTTGAAGAAGATATCCTCACGCATGTTCTCACGCACGTACTGCTCGAGACGGATGATACCCTCGGCATTCTCGTTACCTGTATCACCGGCATCGGGGCCTACAGCCGAGAACTGTCCCGAGATACCGTCGAACTTAAAGAATACATAGTTGTCACTGCCAAGCTGGTAACCGGGAACGCCATCCTGCTGGCATACAAGGTTATTTGCAGCAGCAAGATATGTCTGATAATAAGCAGGGTTAGAGAGCTGCATGCCACCCTTGCCGTTCCAGTAAGCACGACGATAGTTACCGCTCTGACCGTAACCACCCACAGGGCCCAGCCAAGCACCTACACCGGCACCCATTTCTTTAGCCAATGCAGACATATCACGCATTTCGTTAGGGAATCCCTTATGGAATGTCCAAGGACCATAGGAATCCCAACCGTCATCGATTACAAAGGCTGCAATGCCCTCGCCATACTTGTCATAGAACTTCTCCTTCCACTGTCTCATTACACCAAGGATATCCTCGGCTGTAAAGTTAGTGTGCTCCTGACCAGGAGCCGCATTGTTGCGGTTGATGTTCAGCTCGTACCAGCTGTTATAGTGTGGGAATGTTCTCCAGGGCACTGCACGTTCGCGTTCGCTGTATGCAAGGAACGAACGGCGCTTCTGTGTCTCGCGGATGTTCTCCTTCGCCTCGGTACCATCTTGTGCAATGAGACCTACAACAGCACCAACCTTCCAGGTCTCGCCTGCTGCAAGTGTTGTATTGCGGCTCCAGCGACCCTGGATACCAACAACTGCAGTGTTCACAACAACACCCTCTTTTGCCTCGTACACCTTCACGGTCATTGTGCTTGAAGCATCGATGCTCTCGGTCTTGTTCTCAACAAACACTCGAATATCAAATGTACCGTCGTATGGAGCAACATAGCTGAATGTATTATTGCTGTGCTGGCCGCCGGAATAGCCGCTGTGATAGTCAACTGCTGTAATGTCACCGTTAGAAGCAAGCAAATCGGCACCGCCGAAGTTCAAACGGTGGTTACCGCTTGTGTACTTCACCTCAATCTCAATCTTCTGGTTCTTCTTGAGGGCAACATTTTCCATCTTGTATGCAAGCACGTTAGGATAGTTGGCACCTGTAGCCTCCTCAACACGCTTTGGAACATCGGCAGCAGCAACCTGTGTCCAAGAAGTTGCTGTCAAAGAAGCTGTCTTTGTATCCTTCAAAGTCCATACGTCCTCTTCACCTGTAGCCTCACCAACAGTGTTATATGCTGTAGGTGTCTCAAGACCGGCGAAAATCCTGTTGCTTACGATTGTGGCACCACGTGTGTTACCCACAACCTTTGGAGTTGAGCCGGCAGCCTTAGTATCAACATTGTAAATCATAGGAATTACGTTGTACATGTCGACAGCATCAACGCCTGTGAGCTCCATCTCGGTGCGCAAGTAGTGGCTACCGTCACGCAATACTGCACGCCAAACAATGGCAATCTTTGTACCCTTGTATGTATACTCATAGTTGGCAACAAGCTGAACACCGTTAAAGTGCTCAGCACCACCAATGGCTGTTGCATCGCCTGTGAGTGTCTCAGTCTTTACATCAACGAGTGTCATTGCCGAAGCAGGAACATTATCGCCGTTACCGAAAGCAACTGTGAAAGGCTCTGTACCGGCAACCAGGTTCATGGCGTCGCTACCTGCAAAGTAAAGTGCCTCACCCACCTTCATGAAACCGGCAGCAAGCACCTTGTTGCTGAGCACATAAACGCCATTGTCCTCTGAAATATTCGCTGCGCCTACGTTGTCCTGCTGTTTTGGATAAACCCAAGCATTCTCATACTTCTCAACTGCAGGAAGAACAGGCAATGTTGCCACGTTGACAGTGATTATGTTCTCAACATCATTCACCGACACGACCGCGAACTTACCCTCGGGAGCAGTAACTGCAATTGTTGATTTGTCAACAGTACCCTCAACGGTGATTGTAGAACCATCGGCATACACCTTGCCGCCAATCTCCAATGTAACACCCTCGGGAACAGAGATTGTGTAAGTGCGCTCTGCAATCACATATTCAGCAAAGGTGTAGCGGCTACCACCGTCCTTTGAACCATTGTCGGTCCAAAGACCAAGTGTCTTGCCCGAGCAAGCAGGCACGCCACCAAAGTAATTCAGGTAGATAGCCTGTGCATTACCTGCTGTGGTGTAAGGCGAAATCTGATAGAAATCGTCGGCATAATTCTCAACTCTGAAGTAAGTACCCTCTACCTTGCTGTCGCTCATCTTAATAAAGCTGGCACCGGTAGGATAGTTTTCCTTCTTGTCATAGCTCAGCCACTGCTTTGCATTGTGGCTGTAGATGTAGTACGCGCCGTCAACACCATCCACTGCATAGAATGCGAAGAGGCCGTTAGCAGCATCACCCTCAACAGGAGTGGTAGTGGGGCTTACATAAGCACCGTTACCGCTCACCATAGTGTAGACATGCTCCGGCTTGCCCGCTGTAGGCAGTGTTGTCGAAGCAGTCACCTTGTCGGCATACGCCTGTGTCGACAGACACAACGCAGCTAACAGAAAGGAGAAAAATTTCTTCATAGGTAAAACAATTTAGGTTAGTATAAGTCTATTATAATATTGGTTATTTATAGGCACATAAGGCCGTGCCGTCACCGGCACAGCCTATCTGTTATCATTCAATGCAATACAGGAATTCCCATATTACCACAAGTTACCCCACTCGCCGCGGCTATTGCCACCAAGCTGAGCACCGTCAACTGAAGTATCAACTGTTGTATTGTTGTTGATTGCAAGTGATGCAGCGAGCATTGACTCTGCTACAACGCTAACCTCTACTGCAAGAGGTGATACATAATTCTTTTTCATATATCTGTGTTTTTTATTTTAAGGTCATTAAAGTCTTTAGTGTCTTTAAGGTCTCTAAAGACACTAAGGAAACTATTTTTTACTTAACCAGCACTTTCTTGCCGTTGATGATGTAGATACCACGCTCAACTGCGTTAACCTGACGGCCTGTGAGGTCGTAGATTACATTAGAAGCGTTCTCTACCTCTACGTTCTCTATTCCTGTTGTGCCATCCCAATTGAAGCCATAGAACGCAGCAGTGAGGTTTGCAGCGGCTGTTGCAGGCAAATATGCCTTGTTTGCGTTGTTAAGGAACGCAGTTTCATTCAACTGATTCAAATCAGCGGCATAGAAACCTACGCCGTTTGCACCGCTTGAAAGTACATAAGCTTCAGCAACTACATAACGGCCAGCGATTGAACCCTCAAGAAGGTTGTTCTCGACAGTAGCGGCAGCTGCATCTGTGTAAGCAAATGTGTATGCAGCCTCTGCACCTACCTTCTTCAAGATAACAGGAGTTGCAGCAGGGATAACACCCTCAACCTGTGTCATAATAGCCCAACCATTTTCAACGCCGCTTACAACGTATGCCTCAACACCTGTAGGGATTGCAGCATCATAACCGAGATGGAGTGTAGCATACTCGGCAGTGAAAGTTACATTATGTGAAAAATCAGCAGCTGCAGCACTATCAAATGAGATTGTAATTGTTCCGTTTGTGGCATCGGCTCTATCATTGGAACCGAATGTAGCATAGCAACGAACTTTGTATGTACCAGCCTCGGCAACCTTTACTGTATAAACATTATTTGTCGAAGGCTTACCGGCCTTACCGACATGGTAATCACCTGCAACAACATAGCCGGCTTCGTCAACAACCTCGACACCGCACACGTTCAATGCACAATTGCCATTGGTGTATGCAAATGTTACAGTTGCAGTTCTTGCACCGCCTACAGTAACCTCGCCTTCAATGCACTTGATACCATAGCCGAGTGCATTGTTATTGAATACAACAGATGAATAATCCTCTACAGCGACATCCTCCCAAGGTGTTGTAGTATTCCAACCAAAGATGATATCATCTTCCAAACCAAGCAGCTGTCTGATTGCCTCTGTTGGGTCAAAGCTACCTGCCTCGGTAATTACAAGGTTGTTACCATCATCATCAGTATTATAGTTAGCATACACGCCGTAGTCATAACCACCAGAGAAGTTCAACTTGTTAGTATCGTTGATTTTGATGTTGAAATAAGAACCATTAGCAACAACTGTCACGAAGTCCGATGTTGAGTTCACCAATTTAACATAATTGCCATCCTTCTGCGCGAATTTCTTCTCGCTTACGCTCCAAAGATAGAGCTTGCCATCATACTCCACGAATGCGAACTGCTGAGCAGTAGAAGTGGCATCCTTTCCAATACTTCCGTTAGGATAATTACTGTATGTACCAGCACAAGTTGTAAGATACTCTGCGCCTTCAGGTGCATAGAAAGCACCACGGTTGCCATCCTTTGATGTAATGTGGTAACATTTGTCGCTACTCAACTGACTAGCATCTGTAATCTGCGCCATTGCACCTACTGCGAGGAACAACGATGCAACAAACAAAGTAAATTTTCTCATAAAATAATTTGTTTAGGTTAATAAATATCTTTTTCAAAAAACAATCCGGACAAACACGCCGCCGGCCAAGTTACCGCCGAGGCGTTACCTTCAAAAAAGGGCATAAAAAAACGTGGACAATCTTACATTATCCACTGATGAGGTCTTGGCGTTACCCGGAAGATAGATAAGCAAGTTGCCCACGCTGCATACAGCGCGGACATCAACTTTGCCACTATTCTTCCATTTGATTTAACCGCCAAGTTTGACAAGGCCGAAGCCCTGCCGGAGCAAAACGCTCCCATCAGATAGGATAGTAAAGCTAATGCACTTTCAAATATGTCACAACCCTACTTGAGGATTGCTTTGCAAAGGTACTCTTTTTTCTTGAATTAATTATTATAATAATATATAAATTTGGTTAAAGCCGTTACAAACAAACGTGATAACACAATAGAACGAGCAGGAGGAAAACAAAAGAAATTCCTTGTAGTATCCTAACAATGACGGGTAGCCTGCTCACGCAAGGTTTCTATTGCTCGCTGCAACTTCCATAAAGCAAGCAGCCACAGCCATTGTGGCGCATTGGTGACTTTCACCCGTTTGAACATGCCAATGCCGGGCGTACAGCAAAAAAACAGCGAGTCACCAATCAGACCCACTGTTTTCGTATAGTTAAATGATTAAAGTTCACACCATCGCAAGGTGTCTACGGCGAAGCGCAGTCAAAACACTTTCCGAAGCTATCGGATTCAGTCCACGGAAAGTTGTACGGTTCTTCAGTTCTGTCAGCGACATTACCAGCAACAATTTTGCGATACATTCATCGGCGAATGAATTGCTCACAACATTCACACCTGTAAAGTCAAGCACGACACGGTCATTCTGCTCAATCAATGGCTGCAACGATTCACGGACACGCTTACCCAAAGGACGTGTACCTAAATTCTCGCCATATTCTCTAAAATTAAATATCACCATAGCTCCGTCAATTCGTTGTCGTTCAAAAATGTTTCGTTATATTGTGCAGCCGCGTTCGCACGGTTGGCAACAACATCTGCCGGATTAATCTCCTTGTTGGTATGAAGCTGAAGATAAACTATCGTACCTTGCCAAAAGTCACTTTCTTCTGTTTCTTCGGCACCATCCTGCACTTGCATAGTATGTTTACCTGAACGAACCTCAAAAACCAATCCCGCATCCCTTGCAAGCAGCGATGTCGAGTATAATCCAAAGCCCATCCCTTTACCATCCGTTATGGCATCCTTGATGCATATTCTCAACGCATCCGGTTCTGAGATGCCGGCATATTCCGTATTTTCTGAAAGTGATGCCTGCACGCCAATGCCATCATCTGCTACCAGAAAACTTAGAATATGATTCGCAGAATCGTAGTGAGTGAGAACTGTGCCCAGATCTTTTCCGGAATGAGTAAGTACATTGTCCAGAATCTCATAAAAACAATAACTCATTGCCTGCAACACAGTCGTTTCAATATCAACATGCTGGGTCAGCACACCAATGACACGTTGATATACATCGTAGATATTCTTTTCATCAAAGACATCTATCGTAATATCATCGTTCACCGGTGAGAAATACTGTTTTATGAGTATAGATAGGTTCATACCAAATTCACAACTATTACTTATGGTGCAAAGATAGTGCAAGCGAGTAAAAAAAACAAACCCGCTTAATTGTTTAATACAAATTGTGCTCTATTTTGTTCATAGGCAACATTTTACAACTTTAAGATTTTGTTTCCCGACCTCTCGCACCACCGTACGTTCGAGCCCGCATACGGCATTCCCTGCATTCGATGGTACTCCATGCTGGGCATACTACATTTTTGGGCGGTGTCTGTGTAGACACCGCCCAAAAATATGTATTGCCCGAAACTAACCGGTAATCAGCAAATCACTTCACTATCTTTTTACCATTCATGATATACACGCCACGCTCTGTAATGCCCTCAAGCTTGCGTCCCTGTAAATCGTAAATAGCATTCGCCTCTCCGCATTCCGTTTCAACACCTTCAACAACCGTTGAGCCGTCGCCGAAGCGGAAACTGTAGGAAGCGAAATTCGCACCATCCGCTTTTTCCTCAACCTCAAGATATGCTTTGTGACCCGCATTGTAGAATGTTGTAGCATCGTCGTCATTCTTTGCTATGTACAATCCTACGCCATTATCTCCTTTGGAAAGGACATAACACTCCTTGTTTTCCGGTTTTGTCACAAGAGTTCTTGCAACAGTACCTTTCATTTCAAGGCTCACCACCTTAGCCGCAACCGGAGCTATTTCAAGATTGAATGTTGTAGGTTCATCAACATCGGCATAAAGAACGACACCTGTATTTGCCGGGACAGCCGACAATGGTTCGCTCAATGTAGCAACCGGGCGCTCAGTCTCTGCCACGACTGTGTGGGCAGTCACCTCTAGCGTAGAGGGCATTGCCACCGAAACCGGTGCATAGAACGTAGCGAACTTTGCCGCAGTAACAGTCACCGGCAGCGCTGTCACCTCCTCAACAGTCCAATTGCCGCCGGCCGTAGAAACGCCACCGCCATTGCTACTCAAATAGACACCGCCGGCAACGCCAATCATCACTGTATTGTCAGCTGTACCACTCTTGAAGTGTGCGACATTGCCCGAATGGCCAACAGCCTCAAAGCCGCCGGTCTTGTTAAGGAACAGACCGTTTGAGTATGAGAGCAACTTGCCATCAGCGGTGAGATAGAAGATTGTAGTAGCATCAGCGTTGTCTCTTACAGCCAAAGCCTCGCCTGCTGCAAGATATCTGCCGTCCGCATCCTTGAAACGGTAGTACTTACCGGTCTCAACAGCTACCACACTACCGTCAACACCATCAAATACATAGAGCGAAGAACCATCAAGAGTTACAGTGATAGGTATGTCAATATCGATAGGTTCGCCTACTGTAAGTCCGTCAAGGTCATTCTGGTATTTTTCAAATGACTTTGTGAGAGTAATAGTAGTCTTTATATACTCAGGGATATCAAGAGCCTCGCGCAAAGTGAATGTATAGGTCTGTGCATCGTTGGCACCGTTGCGCAAAGCAAGTGTTGCTTTCTCGCCGTTCCAAGCAGCCCAGCCATAGACCTCGGCCTTGGTACCTGTCCACGGATTGCCACCAACCCAGTGAGCATCGGGCAATACATCGGCGTTCTTTCTCTGCCACTGTATGCACTCTGCAATCTCGCCCCAAAGAGCACCTGCGTTACCTTCAGGATCTTCCAATTCATTAGTCAACTTATAGTCGTTGTAAAGCTCAACCATACCCGAACCACACACGAATGCACAACGCAACTCACGTACAACTGCATACCAGTCGCGGCTGGTGCTTGCAGGTTCGCTGTAGTCAGTAAAGATAAATCCGTGGGTCATCAATGTGTTTATTGGGCAGATTGGCGAGTTCTGCACAAAGTTCTGATATACCAGACGGTCGCGGTATGTAATCCAGTTCTCGCGGTCGTTGCTGTTATTGCCAATCTCGCCATAGTCCTTCTCCTGACGCCACACTGCATCGGTAAACTGGAACCAGAATGGTGAAGCCCAAGTACCTACAGTAGTGTTAAGGAAGACATCTTCCTTAATGCCACGCAACACCTTCTCGGCCATGATGATAGCCTCGGCATTCTCGTTACCTGTTGCATCGGCATCGGGACCTACAGAAGAGAACTGAGCCGAAATACCGTCAAACTTAAAGAAACGGAAATCATAGCCTTTGTCGCGGAGCAAACCGGTAACGGCATTCACAAACACCTCGTAATAAAGAGGATTAGAAAGCTGCATACCGCCGGTTTTTGTTGAAGTCCAATATCCACGACGGTAGCCGCCACTTGTACCGTAACCACCTACAGGACCTAACCAGGCACCCTGGCCTGCACCCATCTGGCGACCAATGTTGTCCATATTCGTAAATCCTTGTGGGAAACCGCTGTGGAACTGCCACTCACCGTATGTATCCCAACCATCATCCCACACAAAGGCGTAAGGAGCAACGCCGTACTTGTCATAGAGTTGCTCTTTCCAAGCGTTGAGGATAGGCAAACAATCTTCTTCTGTAAAATTCTCATGTTCTTTACCTGGTGCTGCATTGTTGCGGTCAATGTTGACCTCGTACCAGCTGATGTATGCAGGCGCTGCACGCCAGGGTACTGCACGCTCACGCTCACTATAAGCGAGGAACGAACGGCGAGCCTGACCGGGAGCTACGACACCCACAACAGCCGACACATTCCACTCATCACCGGCAGCAAGTGTTGTCTGGCGGCGCCACTCACCCTTGATTGGTGTAGTCTCGGGAGAAACAAGGTGCACGGTGTAATCCACCTTCAACATCAGCTTTATGTTACCGTTGGAATTTATTACCTCTGCATTGTCGGCAAAATAACGGATTGTATATACACCGGGTGAGAACACATTGAGCTTATATACATTATTACTGTGCTCACCACCGGAATATCCTGCGTGGTAGTCATCAACAGTCACATTGCCTGTCTCATCGAGCAAGTCGACACCCACGATATTCAATCTATGGTTTCCGCTGCTGTATAAGAATTCAACACTGAGTTGACCGGCAGATGTGATTTCAACAAGATGTTCAATGACACGCGCATTGGCATCGGTACAGCCAACCTCGTTCACACGGTTAGGTATCTCGGCCTCGGGAAGAGATTTCCAATCCGACGGTGTCCACGCATCGGCAACCTCCTCGTCCTCGTTGATGGTTGCAAACAACTCGGGCGCAACATATGCTGTGTGTGTGTATGTAATGTCACCGTTGGTATCGGTACCGCCATTGCAGTAGTCGGCAATATAACGAACCTTGTACATTCCATCCTCGGGAACTGCTACATTATAGGTTACTGTGGAAGAAGAACCTGTGAAGCCGTTCTTGAACTCCTCGGCAACAACCGCGCCGTTGTGGTCAACAAGCTGCACGCCAAGCATATAAAGCCCGTGGCTTCCTCTTGAATAATCAAACAGGAGAGCAAGTTCGCCCTTTGCAATCAAATACAAAGAGGTATCCTTGTATTTCGCTGTTCCTGCAGCAGTTGTGCCTTCAGGCAAGGTGCCGGTCCAGTTGGCAAAGCCGCTCCAGGCAGATGTCCAGGCATCGGTGTGCGCGTTGCCACTGATTGCTTCAACAGCAGCAAGAGTGAAGTCTATGTTACCATTACCTTGGACGCCATCGTCTCTCCTGTCGATAAACAGGCGTACGATATACGCATCATCCTTGGGCACTGCCACAGCATAAGTGTTGTTGCGGTCACTGCCACCGGTAAAGCCCACGTGATAGTCATATGAAACGACACCCTTGCTATTGATAAGCTGCACACCAAGGATATTAAGTCCGTGGCTGCCGCCGGTATAATCAAAAAGCACGGTCAGGTTACCGGCCTTGATATTGTAGTGCTTGTCAAGATATATAGCATTGGCTGTTGGTGTGCTCATACCTTCGGGGAGCGCACCACCCCAATCTTTGAACTCGGGAAGGCCTGAAGTCCAGGTTGTTCTCTTTGAGCTGTCCAAAGTCAGGTCGCCCTCCTCGGGTGTGATTGTTATCTCTGAGACAGTTTCAGTAACTATTTCCGGTGTCAGTTCGGGTGTCTCGTCAGAAGCAAGGTCGCGGACAAGTTCGGGACGTGAAACCTTTTTGCTGTAAGAGATTGTACCCTTACTTGAGAAGCCCTCGCCATTGCCGGCATTTGTAACAAAGAAACGTACCTGATAAGCATTTGCCGACGGAATTTCAACTACATAGTCGCGGTTGCTGTGCGCACCTCCCGTATAACCAAAGTGATAGTCGCTATCAACAATATTGCCATCAAGGTCAATGATATCAACACCAAGTATCTGCAATTTGTTGTTGCCATCTGTATAATTGAATGTAACTGTGCACTCACCTTTTTCGCGGAACACAAGATAACCGCGTGAAGCGAGAACAGTTCCCTCGGCATATTGTGAAAGCCCCTTGATGCCATCCGGTATTTCACTTGGAACGGGTTCCCACCCCCATGACGAAGCACCATCCCAAGCCTTGAACACGAAGTTGTCGAGGTCGGTCGCCTCACCGGCTGTGTTGTATGCGGTAGGGGTCTCGAGACCGGCAAACATTCTGTCACTCATAATAACAGCACCACGTGTGTTGCCCACAACAGATGGAGCCTTTGCACCATCTACGTTATCGACAGTGTAAATCATTGGCACAATGTTGTACATCTCAATATCAGCCGACGAAGTAATATCCACCTCCGTACGCAGATAGTGACTGCCGTCACGCAACACTGCACGCCATTCAATGCCCAAGCCGTTCATATGGGCGAACTGCGCCTTTACCTGCACACCTGCAAAACGTCTTGACCCCTTGACTGCATTCTCTTCGGCAGCAAGCGATTCAGTCTCCACTTCACCGAGAACGAACTCCGAAGCCGGAATGACCGTTCCGTCGGCCAATTGTACGGTAAAAAGCTCGGCACCTGCAAGCAAGCCCAACTGCTCACACCCACCGAACGACAGTCTACCGTCATTCTTGACAAAATCAAACGTGAACAACTCATTCGACAACGAATATACATTTTCATCCACACTCACAACCGCTGTTCCGGGTTGCTTCTCCTGCGGGAATATAACTTTTTGTGCCGACACTGCAGACGGACACAAAATCACAAATGACAGCAATGCCGCCAAAAGGGTTCTGTACAATTTCATAAATTATAATTGGTTTAAAATATCAAACTTCCATTCCCGAACAAACGTCCGGCTGACCCGTTATAATAACGTAACTACCTGTACACAAAAAAAACGAGGGCAACATTGCATTATCCACTTATGAGGTCTTGGCGTTACCCCAAAAGAAAGACAAGCAAGTTGCCCACGCCGCATACTGCGCGGGCATCAGCTTTTAAACTAATCTTCCTATTGATTTAACCGCCAAGTTTGACAAAGCCAAAGACCTTGCCGGGGCAAAACACCCCCATCAGTAAGATAGTAAAGCTAATGCGTTATGTTTTTTTGAATACAATGACCGCACAATGCGGCAACGATGGCAAAAATACTTATTTTTTTGTAAATCAAGAAAAAAAATCCATTAAAAACAGAGAGAACAGAACTATGGCTCATCACTGCATTATGATACATTTGCATTATTCACCATCTTTTCTTATTTTAGCGGTGGGATAAACAAGATATATTATTATAATATGAAACTACTTGAAGGAAAGACGGCTCTGATTACAGGTGCCACGCGAGGCATTGGCCGTGCCATTGCAGTGAAGTATGCACAGGAGGGTGCAAACATAGCATTCACATACCGCCAGACAAACAACAATGCCCAGGAACTGATAAAAGAGATTGAGGCTCTTGGTGTGAAGTGTAAGGGATATGCCGCCGATGCCGCCGACTTTGCAGCCACAGACAAGGTGGTAAAGGAGGTTGCCGGCGACTTTGGACGGATAGACATCCTTGTGAACAATGCCGGAATTACAAAGGATGGCCTCATTTTGCGAATGACCGAGGAGCAGTGGGATGCCGTGATAACAACCAACCTTAAATCGGCATTCAACTTCACGCGCGCCGTGGTGCCGGTGATGGCAAAGCAACGCACGGGCAGCATAATAAACATGTCGTCGGTTGTGGGCGAGAACGGCAATGCGGGACAGTGCAACTATGCGGCATCGAAGGCGGGACTTATAGGTTTTTCAAAGTCCATAGCCAAGGAGATGGGGCCACGTGGAATAAGGGTAAACTGTATTGCACCGGGTTTCATTGCAACGGACATGACAGCAGCCATCCCCGAGGAGATGCGCGCCGAGTGGGCAAAGACAATCCCATTGCGCCGCGCCGGAACACCCGACGATGTTGCGGGTGTGGCACTATTCCTTGCCAGCGAGATGTCGGCATACGTGAGCGGACAGGTAATAAACTGCTGCGGAGCGATGAGTTGCTGATAGCGCCGGGCTACACTACGGAATACATAAAGAAGGCAAGCACAAGCTTGCCTTCTTTTATTTGTTTTCAAGGCACCCCCCTATTCTCTCCGTCACTGCGCGACACCTCATCTTGGCCAAGAACAGGATTAATAATGCCAACTAAATATGCAATCTGCAAAACAAAAGAACATCCCAATTGTTATATTAAGGACAAAGCAACACTGCCGGCAACCGCAGAGCGCGAGAGGTAAAGCATTGGTTTTAAAAAGACATTCTTAAATATTAACAAAAATTAACACGGGGGGGGTATTTCTTTATACTACAGCCACTTGTGGAATATTAATCACGCGAAAAAGTTTGATACAAAGATTCAACAAATTACTTTTGCAGAAATTCTATGACATAACTACAACAAGCACAACACTATACTAACACTGTACTATTTATGATTCATATCGGCAACATCATCAAAAAGCAGTTCGATGCACAAGGAGGCTCAGTGTCATGGTTTGCAAAACAACTATGTTGCGACAGGACCAACATATACAGCATTTTCAAACGCGAGAGCATTGACACGACTTTATTGGAGAAAATATCCATAATACTGAACCACGATTTTTTCAAGTATTACAGTGAGGATATAAACATCAGCGACAAATAACACTCCACTCGACTTACAAAAAAGGTGGGGTGAGCTGTTAATTCACCGCCCTGCCCCAGAGGGGAACGGTAATCTCTGCCCGTTTCTCTCTTTTTTTCAGGAGAGCCTACGAGAATTGAAGGTGGGCAGCAACAATATAGCAGTGGGCATTGCGACCGCAATGCCCACTGCTATATCATATAACATCACAAATTACATCATGCCACCCATGCCGCCCATACCGGGAGCACCCATTGGCATCTCGGGCTTGTCCTCTTTCTTCTCTACAATTACGCACTCCGTTGTAAGGAACATACCTGCAATTGAAGCCGCATTCTCAAGAGCAACGCGTGTAACCTTGGCCGGGTCAACGACACCTGCAGCAAAGAGGTTCTCATAGACATCGGCACGGGCATTGTAACCATAGTCACCCTTGCCCTCGCGCACCTTCTGCACAACAACAGCGCCCTCCTTGCCGGCATTGGCAACAATCTGGCGAAGTGGCTCCTCGATAGCACGCTTAACGATAGCGACACCGGTCTTCTCGTCCTCGTTCACAGTCCCGATACCCTCGAGAGAGTCGATTGAACGGATATAAGCAACGCCACCACCGGGAACGATTCCCTCCTCGATTGCTGCACGTGTAGCGCAGAGTGCATCGTCAACACGGTCTTTCTTCTCCTTCATCTCGACCTCTGAAGCTGCACCGACGTAGAGAACTGCAACGCCACCGGCCAACTTGCCAAGGCGCTCCTGGAGTTTCTCCTTGTCGTAGTCGCTCTTTGTAGCGGCAATCTGCGCCCTGATTTGGGCAACGCGTGCCTCAATTGCCTCTTTGCTTCCATTACCGTCAACGATGGTTGTGTTGTCTTTGCTAACGGTAATCTTGCCGCAGGTACCGAGCATCTCAAGTGTAGCCTGCTCGAGCTTGATACCCTTCTCTTCACTGATTACTATACCACCTGTGAGTGTTGCGATATCCTCGAGCATATCCTTGCGACGGTCGCCAAAGCCAGGAGCCTTAACGGCACATATCTTCAACTGTGTGCGCAGACGGTTCACTACCAATGTGGTGAGTGCCTCGCTCTCTACATCCTCGGCAATGATGAGCAGAGGACGTCCTGTCTGCACGGCAGGCTCCAGAATGGGGAGCATATCCTTGAGATTGGTAATCTTCTTGTCATAGATGAGAATGTACGGATTCTCCATCTGACACTCCATCTTCTCGGTATCGGTGATGAAATAGGCCGAGAGGTAACCGCGGTCGAACTGCATACCCTCGACAACGCCTATTGTGGTGTCGCGGCTCTTTGCCTCCTCTATGGTTATTACACCATCCTTTGACACCTTACGCATTGCATCGGCAATGAGCTTGCCAATCTCGGCATCGTTGTTGGCAGAGATTGAAGCGACCTGCTCAATCTTGTCATAGTCGGCACCTACCTCCTCGCTCTGCTCCTTGATTGAAGCGACAACCCTTGTCACGGCCTTGTCGATACCGCGTTTCAGGTCCATTGGGTTAGCGCCCGCTGTAACGTTGCGCAAGCCCTCGGTGATGATTGCCTGTGCAAGCAATGTTGCGGTTGTCGTGCCGTCACCGGCATCGTCGTTGGTCTTTGCCGCAACCGACTTCACAAGCTGTGCGCCGGTGTTCATGTAAGCATCGGCCAACTCAATCTCCTTAGCTACCGACACACCATCCTTTGTGATGTGTGGAGCACCGAATTTCTTCTCAATGATTACATTGCGGCCTTTGGGACCGAGTGTAACCTTCACTGCATTAGCAAGCTCGTCAACACCTTTCTTAAGCTGGTCGCGAGCATCCATATTGAACAATATTTCCTTTGCCATATTCTTTGTCTTTTTTATCTGTCATTTATCCAAGTATCGCAAGCACGTCGCTCTGGCGCATGATGAGATATTTCTCACCCTCGAGTTCAACCTCTGTACCGGCATACTTGCCATAGAGCACCTGGTCGCCAACAGCAATTACCATATCCTCGTCCTTTGTTCCGTTACCAACCGCCACTACTTTACCCTGCAAGGGTTTCTCCTTTGCTGTATCGGGGATGATGATGCCGCCGATTGTCTTCTCTTCTGCAGGCTGAGGCAAGATGAGCACTCTGTCTGCCAATGGTCTGATGTTCATAAGTCTTATTGTTTTTTATTATTGTATTTATAATTGAGGTTTAACCTTTACGCTTTCACATTTCACCTTTAACCACACTTCGTGTGCTTGAACCTGCTCCCACTAATATTACATAACCAAAATCGTGCCAAAATGTTTACGGGACACCGTGTATGCCAATTTGGCAGACCACATGTCAGGCATTCATCACAAGCCAAGTGGTGTATGCCACATAGGCGGCAACAAGCACTGCGCCCTCGAGACGGGTTATGACAGCCTTGCCGCCGAAGCGTGCCACGAAGTAGATGAGCAACGACGATGCCAGGAGCACATAGTAGTCGACATAGCTGAAACCGTCGAGTGCAATGGGGGTGATGATTGCGCTTACACCAAGGATAAAGAATATGTTAAGGATGTTGCTGCCAAGCACATTACCCAATGCAATGCCCACATTGCCCTTGCGTGCGGCATTGACAGAGACTGCAAGTTCGGGCAGTGAACTGCCGGCAGACACAATGGTTATACCAATCACGGCCTCGGAAAGACCAAGTACACGCGCAATCTCTGTTGCTCCATCGACAAAGATGTTGCCGCCAAAGATGAGTGCCGCAAGGCCGGCTACAATAAAGAGCACAACCTTCCACACAGGGAGTTGCTCACCGGGTTCGTCATCGGCAGCATCATTGGTTATGGAGAATGTGTAGCGCACAAAAACAGCAAGGAAACAGAGCAACAGCATACCGCCGTAGCGTGTTATCATTTCACCGGGAGCACCGCCCACAAGCATGCTGCCCGACACAAGGATGAGGACGACAGATGCCAGGAGGTTGAAGGGAATCTCACGTGTGAGCATCTTGGGATTGAACTTTATGGGGCATAGCAGAGCCGCAACACCAAGGATGAACATACCGTTGAAGATGTTGCTGCCGATGATGTTTCCAAGCGCAAGGCCGGGACTGCCTTTCAATGCAGAGCCGGTACTGATAACAAGCTCGGGCAACGAAGTACCTATGGCAACGATTGTAAGTCCAATGAGCAGTTCACTCATATTGAAACGTCGTGCAAGAGCCGACGCGCCCTTTGTGAGCCAATCGGCTCCAAAAATGACGAGTGCAATACCCGCCACAAAAAAGATTAAAGAAAGTATCATATACAAGAAGCTGTTTAAATTCCTAAAAAATGTATATTTTACATATATCCCGCAAAGATACAATATTCACCAATTGCAGCAAATAGAGTGGTTGAATTTATTGGGATGTCAGAAAAAAATCATATAATTGCATTCCACAAACTTCACTCCATGAGAAACAGGATTAAGACAACAGCACAAAAGCTGAAACTATTGTACAAAGACAGGGAGATAGGCGGCAACGTTGTCCTTTGGTCATTCATAAAGTTCCTGACAGGCCCCGACAAGGTGAAGCAGGCTGCAGCGGCACTCACATACCACACACTCTTCGCCCTGGTACCTGTGATGGCAATGATGATTGCCGTGGCAAACCTCATGGGCTATGGCCAGGCATTCAAGGAAAAGGTGGAGCTGCTTTTCGTGGGACAGGAGAACATTGCAGATGAACTGCTGAAGTTCGTGGATATGTACCTGGTCAATGCCGAGACCAACTACGTGTTCGGCGCCATAGTGGGATTCTCATTTCTGCTCTACTCGGTATTTTCAATATACCAGACAATAGATATTTCGTTCAACTCGCTGTGGGAGCTGCGGGAGCATAGCCTGAAGAAGCAGATAAAGGTATTCCTGCTTGTTCTGCTCATACCGTTCGTCGCCATTCTCTTGCTTGCTATATGGATAAGCATATCTTCATTTTTCGAGGGGAGCGGCCTGTTTTACAAAGCGAACACCTTTCTGCTCACTACCTGCGTTTACATTGCAGTGCTGTTCATGGCCTACAAGTTCATCCCCAACACAAAGGTCGATATACGCCATGCCGCAATATCGGCAACATTCTGCGGCATAGTGTTTGCAATAATGCAATATTCGGCATCGCTGATATTGGGGCTGTTCAGTACATACAGAAACGTCTACGGCAACCTTGCCAGCCTTATGATATTCATTCTGTGGATATACTTCTCCTGGACAATATGCCTTGCCGGCTCAAGGTGGAACTATCTGTTGCAAGAGGGCTACAAACTCGATGCCGAGAACAAGTTCGGGCGCTTGAGCCACAACTACCAGAAGTTCCTGACAATGCTCACCATTGCAAAATGCAAGGAGGCTGCCGAGAGCAGCTCCAACGGCTCGTTCACCATAATGGAGATTGCCGGGCGCATGAACGCTGCATACGGAATTTCGGTACACGCTGCGGCAAAGATAATGTACACAATGGAGCGCAAGGGGATAATCTCCGATGACGGAAACGAACGGTACTTCCTGAACGAAGAGTTCGGGCATGGGAATGAGATGGAGCTCATTGATACCCTTGACCGCGCGGGCAACAACGATGTCACGGAAATTCAGCAGCGGCTCAATAAAGAGGAAAAAGCGCTGTGGCGCAGAATAAACAGCGATAAATAACACGCACTTTATTATTTATAAGACAACAGCTTACACTATCTTCATACAAGACTGGTGGTAACAAGAGAGAAAAAATAAACCCGAATTTATTTTGTTTATCGCAAAGGTTGCACTAACTTCGCATCCAGATTTCAATTACGGGGTGCCTAAACTTGTCTGCATTATGCAGCACAGAGGCTGAGATCATACCCAAGAACCTGATCCGGATAATGCCGGCGTAGGAATAAGAGTTTGCATATTGTAGGGGCAGACCGATGTGTCTGCCCAATACCAGCGAACCACACAGGAAAAACCCCATTTTCCGTTTAACCACGGAGCATGGAGGTTTCTTTCTTTTATGCCCCATGCTCCAAAAAAAATTGAAATTGCAATGAGAAAAAAGACATTGCGTTGCTGCCTTGCAATGGCAGCCCTACCCTCTTTGCTACAGGCACAAGAGGCAGTGAGTGACAGCCTGCACACACATCTGCAGGAAGTGGAGATAACAGCAACACGCGCAACAGAGCTTACGCCGGTGGCACACACCAACATTGGCAAGGAGCAACTGGAGCGGATGAACACAGGAGTGGACTTTCCCTTCCTTGTGGCAACAACGCCAAGCGTGGTGGCGACAAGCGATGCGGGCATGGGAATCGGCTACACAAGCCTGCGCATACGCGGCACAGACGGAACACGCATAAACGTGACTGCAAACGGAATACCCGTCAACGATGCCGAGAGCCACAATGTATTCTGGGTGAATATGCCCGACATAGCCTCATCGGTGAAGGACATACAGATTCAACGCGGCGTGGGCACATCGACAAACGGTGCAGGCTCCTTTGGAGCAAGCATAAACCTGAAGACCGACAAGTTCAACACACAGCCATACGCTACTTTCGGCGGCTCGTACGGCTCGTTCAACACCCACAAGGCAACGATAAGCGCAGGTACAGGCATACTGCACGACCATTGGGCGGTAGATATGCGCCTCTCGAGCATTGGCAGCGACGGATACATTGAGCGCGCAGCAACGGCACTGCAATCGTTCTACCTGCAAGGGGCATACTACGGCAACAGCACAAGCGTGCGCCTAATCGCCTTCGGCGGCAACGAACAGACATACCACGCCTGGAACTATGCCACCAAAGAGGAGATGGCACTCTATGGCCGCCGCTACAACAGTTGCGGCTACATGTTCACCGACAGCACCGGCACAGACCATTACTATGACGGACAGACCGACAACTACACACAGACAAACGTCCAGCTGCTCATTGACCACAGTTTCAGCAACAGGCTCAACCTTAACGTCGGCCTGCACTACACAAAGGGTGACGGATACTACCAGGAGTACAAAAGCGGGCGCAAGTTAAAGGAGTATGCCCTGCCTACATTCCTTGCCAACGGCGTGGAGGTAAAGAAGAGCGACCTGGTGCGCAAGAAAGCCATGGACAACCATTTTGGCGGAGCGGTGTTTGCCCTGACATACAAGGACGAAAAGGTAACGGCCATTGCCGGCGGTGGAGCCAACCGTTACAGCGGTGCCCACTTCGGGCACGTACTGTGGGTGAAGAACTACACCGGCGAGTTGCTGCCCGACCACGAGTATTACCGCAACAACGGCACAAAGGACGATGCCAACATCTACCTGCGCGCCGACTACCGCCCCATTAATCACCTAAACATATATGCCGATGCACAATACCGCCACATTGGCTACCGCATTGCCGGCAACAACGACAAGTGGAACGATGCAACCGACAGCCACCAACAGCTGGCGATAGACGAGAAGTTCAACTTCTTCAATCCAAAGGCCGGCCTTTCGTGGCAAATCAATGGTAGCAACAGGCTATTTGCATCGGTGAGCGTGGCGCACAAAGAGCCCACACGCAACAACTACACCGACGGCAAGCTGCATGAGCGCCCCACCGCCGAACGCCTCATAGACTATGAAGCGGGGTACGTCTTCAGCAGCAGGCTCTTCACAGCGGGAGCGAACATCTACTTCATGGACTACAAGGACCAGCTGGTGCTCACCGGCGAGCTGAACGAGATTGGCGAGCCGCTTGCTGCGAACATCCCGAAGAGTTACCGCGCCGGCATTGAGCTGACAGCGGAACTGGCATTGCCCTGCGGTTTCGGGTGGAATGCAAACGCCACATTCAGCCGCAACAGGATAAAGGATTTCACCGAGGTGCTCTATGACGACAACACATACGAGAAATGGGAGATACACCACAACGACACACCCATTGCATTCTCGCCCTCAATCATAGCGAACAACACCTTTTCATACGAATGGCGTGGCATAAGGGCTGCACTGCAGTCACAATATGTGAGCAAGCAGTATATGAGCAACTATGGTATTGAGGAACACGTGCTCGATGCCTATTTTGTCACCAACCTGCAACTGGGCTACTCGTTCAGACTGAAAGGGGTGAAAAAGATTACCGTAGGGGCAACCATATATAACCTTTTCAACGAAGAGTATGAGAACAACGGATATGCCGGCAGCGGATACTACACCGACAGCGACGGCACCCGCCACCGCTACAACTATGCCGGATACGCAGCCCAGGCAGGGATAAATGCCATTGGAAGTATCAATATAGAGTTATAAGCGGAAACAATGTAGGTGCGAACCGATGTGTTCGCCCAAAAGCAAAGTTACAATGGAACAATATCTTGAGATTTTAGGAGTAATAACAGGAATAATTTACCTGTGGCTGGAGTACAAGGCAAGCATATACCTGTGGATTGCGGGTATTGTCATGCCTGCGATATATCTGTTCGTCTACTACAATGCCGGACTTTATGCCGACTTTGGAATAAACATATACTACCTTGTCATTGCACTCTATGGCTGGGTGGCATGGAAGACCGGTTTTACCTTCTTTGGCGGCAGGAAGCCAAAGAAGGAACTGCGCATAAGCCATACACCGCGCGTATCCTGGGCAAAAGCAGCCGTGGCATTTGTTGCTGCACTGCTGCTCATAGCATACGTGCTCATTAACCACACCGACAGCACAGTACCCTGGAGCGACTCGTTCACCACGGCACTGAGTATTGTGGGAATGTGGATGCTTGCACGCAAATACATCGAGCAGTGGTGGGTATGGTGTGTGACAGACGTGGCATGCAGTGCGCTCTACGTATACAAAGGGTTATATTTCACAGCCGTGCTCTATGCCGTTTATGCAATTATAGCTATCTTTGGATACTTCAAATGGAAAAAGTTGATGCAGAATGAAGAATGATTTTTTTGATGCAGTGATTGTTGCAGGCGGTGAGTTCCCTACAGCCCCATTGCCGTTGGAAATATTGCAGAGCGCACAGTATGTGGTCTGCTGCGACGGCGCGGCCGACCGTTACATTGCCACCGGCCGGGTGCCCGATGCCATTGTGGGCGACGGCGACTCCATCAGTGCCGCCAACCGCAAGAAGTTCGCGCACCTGCTGCACATCATTGCCGAGCAGGAGAGCAACGACCAGACAAAGGCCGTGCGGTTTCTTATGGAACAAGGAAAGCGCCGCATCGCCATTGTAGGAGCCACGGGCAAGCGTGAGGACCACACGATTGGGAACATAAGCCTGCTCATCGAGTACGCCCGCGCTGGGTGCGATGTACGTTCCTTTACCGACCACGGCGTGTTCATACCCTGCAACGGCACCACCACACAAAAATGCCGAAAAGGACAACAGGTGTCAATCTTCAGCATCACCGCAAGGGATTTGAGTGCCGAGGGACTGCTCTACCCCATATATGACTTCAACAATTGGTGGCAGGGAACACTCAACGAGTGCACCGGCGAGGAGTTCACAATAAAAGCAAAAGGAGAGTATCTGCTGTTCATCAACCATTGATTTCCGGAAACGAGAAACCATTAAACGAATGACATCCCGCCTGCCGGCGGGATGTCATTCGTTTTTATCAAATCAGCGACAGCTGTTTACTTAACAAGCACCTTTTTGCCATCTACAATGTAGATACCTGGAGCTGTGATAACCTCTACACGACGGCCTGTAAGGTCATAGATAGTTTTCACTGTGTTCTCAACCTCGACATTCCCAATAGCAGTAGTACCTTCGCCAAAACGGAAGCTGTAAGATGCAGCGTTCATACCCTGAGCCTTTGGCAAGTATGCCTTGTGGCTGTTGTTCAACCAGGCACCGTTTGTCATTGCAGCAGCGTAGAAACCTACACCTTCTGCATCGTTGGCAAGTACGTAGGCGTTCTCTGTTACATTTGTCGCAGCAACTGTACCACGGAGAGCATTCTCGCCCTCGAAAGCAGCAGCAGTTGTGATTGCCAAGTTGTAATCACCCTGACCGGCAAGTACAACACCAGTGTTAGCAGGAACAATAGCCAAAGCATCGCTCAATGTAGCCCACTCGCCATTGATTGTTACTGTGTGAGCTGTAACGTCCCCAGGCAACGCAACAGCTACAGGAGCATAGAATGTAGCATAACCTGCATCAGTAATTGTTACAGGAAGCACTGTTACTTCCTCGATATTGAAACAGTAACCATTATCGTTGTTTGTACTACTGCCGGCATCGGTATAATTGCTCTTGTTGCAATACAAGTAACGGCTACCGCTGTTGAACTTGATGTTATATGCACCTACCAAACCTTTTGCCGCAGCCTGGAAACTGATTACAGAGCCTGCTGCCTGAATGCCGTTGTAGCCAAGCATATTGCTGTTGCTTACAAGATAGTTACCCGATGCGTATGAAACCAGCTGTGTACCATCGAAGTAGAAAATTGTGTTGGCATCGGCATTTGCAACAAACTCGGCACGTGAGGTGTTTGCAGTTGAGTTCTGCGCACCAAGATAACGCGCATCATCGTTCCAGCCAGCAACAGCCTTAATGCGGTAGTACTTTCCGGCAACAGGCAAGTTCAGCTGGAATGATGCGATAAGAGCGTTCACCTCGGCAGTCTTGGCCTCAACCTGGGCTGGGGTTGGGGTATTGGTCGACTGTATTGCCTGACGGAAAGCCTCAATAGCACTGAACTTATCAGCATACTCTGCATCAGTTGCAGTATATTCGCCCATTCCAGAACCAACAACAATGCTACTGAACAATGCCTTCGCCTTAGCAATTGCAGCATCAAGTTCGGCAACAGCCGATGTGTTGTCCAACTCGTATGCAGCTACAATTTCTGCAATACCTGCAAGAGTCTCATTGTCAAGGACACCCACAAGTTCTACCTGATGGTTACTGCCGCCATCATTGGGATTATTCCATCCGCCGGTCCATGTTATAAGACCCGATGCGTGATTTGCAGAGTGGTTCACAACACCGGCATTGTCTGTAGAGAACATAATCGGATAGGCGGTATCTACGGATTTCTTGAAAGTAAGGTTCTTGCCCGCAGGAGTTGCCACAAAAGGCACGGCGGTGTTGTTGCCGCTCTCTACACCCATAAACATCTCCTTACCGATGTTGTAGAGATAATAGTTGTCATTCTCTGACTTGTAGACAGTCCACTGGAAGTTTGCATCATCCTTGCTGCCTGTCACGCCGTTTGCTGTGTATGCAGTAGATATCACCTTGTTGTTGTCGGCCTTTGCACCCATCCAGCCACGTGCTGTCACAAATGTATAAATCTTACCGTTCTCGAAACCGTCAACATCTGTAACATAAACAGGACCATCGCTGGCAAGTATAGCGTAGATATTGTCAATCTCGGCTGTTGTAGGCTCTGTACTCAATGCCTCAAGCGCAGTTGCAACATTAGACTTCACGATATCGGACTTATCGGCAGCAACCGCGGTAAAGTACTCCTTAACGAATGTACGACGGTTGACATCGCGTTTGATGCTATATGCACCATTTGTAATGTATTCCAGCTCGTATGCCACATAGATATTGTCGAAACCGTCGAAGTTGTGCTGTCCCTCGCCATTGGGGAAGCTTGTAGATACAGGATTGTCACGCCTACCGAAGCCAGTGAGTGTCTCCTCATATATGAAACCGATGCGGTCATCGGCCTGCAGGTCCATTGAACTGTATGCCGATGAGGTGTTGCTCACCTGGAAGAAGCCGTTCCAATCGTTTGCAAAATTCTCAACGCTGTTAATGTCGCTGAAGTCAGTGAGTTCCTTGTAGAAAATACCCACATTGGTGCGGCCACCGCCTGTGGGGAGTGACTGCAGGGCAAGATACATCTCTTTTTTGTCGCTGTTGCGCTGCACAGGAACAATGAGAATCTCGCCATTGGTTGAGTTGCCGCCGGGAACAAGACCTGAACCCGCAAATGTGCTCTTTACATCTGTGCTCCAAGAGCCTTCACCTGTCAGGGTGTTGCTATAGGTGTAGATATTGTATATGCGACCACCACCTACACGGCTTGAGAGGATTACGCGACCGTCGGGCATCTCCTCGCACTTGGGTTCGTCACCACCGGGGGCCGGGAGTGCCGATGCGCCGCCAAGGGCATGCCAAGTCTTTCCGAAGTCATCGGAATAGATTACGCGGTTACCGTTGGGACGTGCACACATGGCAGCATAGAGACGGTAGTATTTGTCTTTCTTTACAATACGGCTCTGGAAGACCTTACCTCCACCCACGAATGCCGATTGGATGGGGTTGCCTGAATCGAAGAGGCTATAGATATCCTCGGTCACATTAATTGGTTCTTCCCATGTCTTACCATTGTCCTTGCTGAGGATTGTGGCAATCATATTGGGGTTCTGACGTGTGGTGTTGCCGTTGGCATAGACGGTACAACCTGCCACAGCTATGATGAGCACCTCACCACTTGTGCGGTCGGCAACAATTGCAGGGTCACCGAAAGCTGTGTCGAAATAGTTCACAGTTGCCGATGTGCGGCCTGTACCTACTGCAACGTCAATCATATTGCTCCATGTCTTGCCATGGTCGTCACTGGTGCGGCATACGACATCGACCTGACCATAACCCGGGTCGGTACCGCAGACAAGGCGCGCTGCCGCTGTAATCAGGCGACCGTTGCTTGCAGTTGTGATACCGGGGATGCGGTAGGGAGGAATGATACCGTCACCCTTGCTTGTGTTGTACAAGTCCTGCTTTACAGGAGTCTCAAGTGCCTGAACATTTGTCACAGTGATTGTATTGCCCTCAATATTGACATCGGCACTTTTCAATACATTGCCGAAAACGCCTACAGTCAACTGTGAAGCGCTGATTTCAGAATCTGTAATGAAGAAACCGCCATTGAAAGCATAACCGCCGTCGAATGTAACGTATGCATCGGCATTACCCTCAACAACCACACTGTAGATGCTCTTGCCCTCCACGTCAACAGGCTCAAAACGCCACTGGTTGTCATTGGCAGAACCACCATCACTCCAAGTGGTAAGGAAATCGGCTCCACCAATCTTGAAGTTCACGCTTCCGTTTGTACAGTTCAGCGCCTCGTTGAAATAGTAGTAACGGTAATCATTCACATCGGCAGTACCGGCAATGGTAAGTTCTGTGAAAGAGCCGGCAATTGAGCCGCCCCAGTTGGCACCGGCAACAACAGGCTGTCCGTCACCATTCTTGATGCCGAGTTTGCCGTCATCCTTCACTGTAATATACCAAATACCATTGTTGGTATTCACTATTTCATTTGATTGCAAGGTAAATTTGAGACTGTTGCCGTTATGCAGAGCATTGTTGTAAAGATGCTCACTACGGCTTGTATCCCTACCAATCAAATGATAGTAACCCGTGGTTACATTCTCAATTGCCATTGCACTTGCAGCAATGAACAAAGAGAGGAACAAAAAAGTAATTTTTCTCATTATTATAACTATTTGGAATTATTATCAGAAACTGTTTACTTGACAATTGTCTTGACACCGTCGATGATGCAGATACCCTTAAGCGGTGCTTCCATTCTGCGGCCATTGAGGTCATAGACGGCTTTATCCCCGTCATTACCTGCATTGAGGTCATTTATACAGGTCTGGCCGGCAATAA
The DNA here is from genome assembly GCA_045636545.1 of Bacteroidaceae bacterium. Lineage (GTDB taxonomy): Bacteria > Bacteroidota > Bacteroidia > Bacteroidales > Bacteroidaceae > HGM04593. The sequence continues at coordinate 28,552 of JAZTXR010000095.1, read as the reverse complement.
CCTTGATTGTCTTTCCCGAGACTTTGATCTCGGCACCATCCAAAATTTTGCCGTCAACGCATACAGACAGCCCCGAAGCATCCATGACTGATGACGTTATAAAGAAACCGCCATTGAAGGCATAACCGCCATTGAATGTAACGTATGCATCGGCATTGCCCTCTATAACCACATCATATACGCTCTTGCCCTCCATATCAACGGGCTCAAGGCGCCACTGGTTGTCGGCTTTGTTGGCACCACCCGACAACCATGTTGTAAGGCAGGGAATATCGCTAACCTTGAAGGCTGATGTTGCATTGGAACAGTTGAGAGCCTCGGTAAAATAGTAGTAATGATAACCGTTTGCATCGAACGAGCTGCCGACTGTAAGCTCTGAGTATGAACCAAGAATTGAAGCACCGTTTGCGCCACCGGCAACAATGGGGTTTCCATCGCCATTCTTTATATCGAACTTGCCGTTCCTTTTTGCCTTCAAAAGCCATATACCGTTGTTGGTGTTGACTTTTGTATCGGACTGCATTGTTATTTTCAAGCTGTTACCGTTCAGGGTGGCATCGTTATAAAGATGCTCGTAGCGCGCTACATCCCTGTTTACAAGGTGGTAATATCCACTTGGGACATTCTCGGGCTCGGGAATATCTACCTCTTTGCCATTGAGGAAATCCTCAAGGTCGTTTACAAGAGCTGCACATTCTGTTCCTGCAATACCACCGGTGAAGCGGCCAAGCAGTGCCTGCAAATCGGCAAGTTTATCCTCATTGTCCTTGTACTCCTCTTTGAGAATCTGTATCTTCTCGTACTGATGGATGCCCTCGATGAGGCGCTCAAAACGCACGCTTGAGCGGTTGCCTGGATAGTAGCAGTAGGTGTCGCCCGAACCGAACTTGCGGAAACGGCTGTCGGTGAGCGGATGCTCGTCCCAGTTACACCAAGCCCAGTGCAGATAGCCGTCAAGATTCATCTTTGCCGCATAGATTGGCAGATAGGCAGCCTCTGCCGGCAGGGAATTGGTATAGATGTTGGGTTCGCTGTTAGCGCAGCTGGTGTAGAATGTGGTGACACGGTTCTTCGACTTGCGGTCGGCAAGCTGCGCAGCTGTAAAATAGTGCTCCTGACCAAGCTGTACACACTTGTCGTGCAGGATATCGCTGAGCGAACCATGGTAGTTGCCCGCCAAGGCCATCTTGAAGCCAAGGGCATTGGCAATCTCATGAGCCTTGAGCATTGCAGCCTCGCCACGTTCATCGACAGCAATTACAGTCTTCTCGAACCACCCTTTCTGCAGCAAGTGTGCCTTGAAAGCCGTGAGGAAACTTGTCCACAGTTCGCGGTATTCCGGTGAAGAGTATGTCGTAGAGAGTGTCTTGTAGCCGTTCGAAGCCTCATCGAAATAACGGAAACTCATATCCCATGGCAACATGCTGAAGCAGTTTATCTGCTTTGTGATGCCGTATTCGGCGCAGAGTTCTACATACCTGTCGAACACCGTATAGTCATATTCCCATGTTCCGTTGCTCTTTTTTGTTGTCTGCACCATCGGGTCAAAGAGGTCATGTGTCTGCTCGCCCCATGGCTCATAGAAGAGAATTGCGCTGACAACACGCTGACCGGCACGGCCAAGTGCCTGCAGATAGGGGCGCAGTGCCTCGTAGTGCTCCTCGCTCCAACGCTCAACACCATAGTAACGGCTGATGGCGTATGGCTGCTGCCAGAAATCGAGATGGAATTTCTGCTCGGCAACAGTCGGCAGCGAGCGAGAATTCACGTTGACTGTAAGTGCAAGGCTCTTTACCAAATTACCGTCGGCATCGACCACCTCAAGGGCGGTTGCGTATTCACCGGCCTCAATGTCGCGGGGGACCTCAATGCTGCACCACACAGGGCGTGTTTCCATTGCGGGAACAGCATGCGGTTTGTCCTGGTCAATGACATCGGCAACAAGCCACTGCGGGAGTGTCATAGGGTGGTTGCCGCATGAAACATAGTCATCGGTAATCACATAGTTCACAAAACGTGCATCGCCACCGTTGATTCCTGTAGCCTTGCCGTTCTTCTGCCATTCTGTCATGCGCACAGAAAGTGTATCCTGGTCGCTCTTGCTGTAGAGCAGAGCCTGAATGTTCGCACGCTCGCCCTTCCATGCATGGATTGTTGCCTCGTTCTTCTGTGCAACCTGGGGAACCTCGTGCAGTTTGTAGTGTACATCGCGCGAAGCCCAAGTAGCATTGAGGCCTGCGGGCAATGCATTCCATGCAGCCTCATCGGGCTTGGTACCCACACGAGGCTCGGCATAATCGTTGATGGGATAGACATTAAGTTCATCCTCGGATGCGATACCTGAAATCTTGAGTGTGACATCGATGATTGCCGCACCGTCGCTGATGAAATTGGCGTATGAGCCTGTCGGGTCTATACTGTTCCATTGGATTGCATAACGCATGCGGTAGGTAGAACCCACCTCAAGCCCCTCGGGAACACGGAATGAGCCGGGAGCGAGGACATCACCGTTACCCTGATAGAGGCCGGCACTGTTCCAACCGTTCTCGCCGTTGCCATTGTGGCTGTAAAGCGACCAGCACATGAGTTCATTGCCTTCGCCTTTTATGTAAGGGCCTTCACCGGTCACGTTCACATCGAACTGCCTGTTGTTGTTCCAGTCGACATATACATAGCCGTGCATCCACGCACCGTTGATGGTAATCAGCGGAGTGATTGTCTCGCCACTCTTCACCTCAAAGAGAGTCGATGTCCTGTCAAAGTATGCCGCACAACGTGGTGCGGTTGCAATATTGTCGAGCACCTGCTGGTCACCTCTCACATTCGCAACACCAACAGCTTTGGGATAATGTGTCGGGTGTGCCACATTCACATCAGCACCATACCTGACATAGTAGTCGCCCTGCGCCTGCGCGCCCGCGCAAACACACACAGCGGTCAATGCCGAATAAAGGATTGATTTCAGTTTCATAGATTAATATTTAAGTTTTTCAATTCAAATAAGTGACACACAAAGCGTGTGTGTTTGTACATAATTTTGCAAAATTAGCAAAAAAAATCACATTTACACTCCAACTCTATAATTTCTTTATTTACAGGATGAAAAAAAGATATGCAGGAAGCATGCAACATAAGTCTTTCGCCTGCCGCGCCATAGAGGGCATCGCCCACAATGGGACAGTCAAGCCCATCCTTGTGTGCCGCATGGACACGCAGCTGGTGGGTGCGACCTGTCAACGGCTCAAAGCAGACGACAGCACACCGCTGCCCGCCACGTTCAACAGTGTCGACAACCCTGTAACGTGTCACCGCCGGCTTGCCACTGGTAAAGTCAACCTTTTGCCGCGGACGGTTCTCATAGTCGGCCGAAAGAGGAAGTTCGATGACACCATCGTTCCTCGGCGGCACACCCTCAAGAATTGCCGTGTACTGCTTTTTCACCTCGCGCATAGCGAACTGACGTTGCAGTTCCTTGCATGCCTCCATAGATTTTGCAGCCACAAGCAACCCCGACGTGGCCATATCAAGACGATGCACCACAAAGAGCTCATTGCTGTGCAGATACTCATCACGCAACCACTGCTGGACCGACGTTCCACCAACCACACCCGGCACAGAGAGTACCCCCGGGGATTTGTTCACAACAACAATGCAATCATCCTCGTACACTATCTCCGGACTGTTTATATCACCACCCTTTTCGAGCGCACTCTCCTCGACATCAAGCCCCTGAAGCATAAAGCCCAATATCGGTTCACACTTGCTTTTGCAGGCACCATAGAAACACCCATCGCGGCGTACCTCGCCTGTGGGCGATGCTCCAACCCAGAACTCGGCCACCGCAATGGGTGTCAAGGAGTTCAGATAGGCGTACTGCAGTAGTTTGGGCGCAGCACATTCCCCTGCCCCACCGGGCGGAAGAATACCCGAATGATGGGCAAAAATATCGAGCAGGCTCTTTTCGTGACCATAAGCATTCAGCACCTTGAACTGCTCGAAAAGCCAGCGCTGCAGTGCAGCAGAACGGCGTTTGCGTTCCTCTTTCATTGCCACAATCGAGGCTTTGAATGGAGCGACCACGGCCTCGCATTCGGCTATCCTGTTTTGCCACCTTGCCGTAGCGCGTTTGAGTTCGGCCTTCTGGAACTGGCTCTCTCGCACCAAAGCAGCCTCTTCGTCGGCTGCGAGTACCTCCGCCGCACGTAGCTCATTGCGACGTTGTCTGGAAAGGCGCATAGTATTGCGCATAGCGGCAAGTTCTATTTCCATTTCTTGCTTTACATGGGCAACAGCCGCAATGGCAGCCATATATCCATCACTACACTCAACATCCTTGATTCTCATGTTCAAGGCCGTAATTCCAGCTTCTTCCTGTTTGAAATAGCCGCCCGGCGACTGCATATCGAAAACCGGCGGTACAAAACCCGGAACACGGTTCCTGCCGGCAAGCAGACCTGAAAAGGCTGCAAGGAAACCGAGTTTGCCGTCACCGTCACGCACCACAAGGACACCGAACATCTTACCCCTTGCGGCATCGGCAGCAAGGACGCTGTCAAGCGAAAGCATTGAGCGTACTTCATCGGCTGCCACAACACAAAGAGCGTGTGGCGAATAGTAAAAAGGGTTGTTGAAGCGCTGAGGCGCCTCAACAACCGATATATCCGATTCAAAGCGATGCAGCAACGTCATCAATTACGGTACATTACATCCTTTGACTCATCGAAGCCGTTGGAGAAGTCATTATTCTCAATGGTTACATTTGTCACCTTGTCGAGCAAGAAACGGTATCTGTTCCAGTGGAATGGCGCAAAGTCATTGTTCTGCACTACTTTGTTGCCACGGAACACAAGACCATCGAGTGATTTTGCATAGACAATTGGAGCATCAAAGGTCTCAAAGACATTATTTTCAATAACGACACCCTTGCCATTGCCACCGTGGAAATATTTGGTCTGTGATGCCAGGTCGGGAATCTCGGGGTAAATGGAGATTATACCGTTAGTGAACTGGAACATACTTGTGAGAGCATTGACAAATCGGTTGTTACGGATAACCACATCGCGGCAGGCGCCCGTCTCGAACCAGCCGTTACAGTCACCACAGAGCAGGATTGCAGTACCCGAAGTGTGGTCAAAGAGGTTATCCTCGACAAGGGTGCTCTTTGGAGTGCTGAACAGCGCGCCGCGTGCACGGTTGTTACGTATTGTATTGCCTGCAAAATAGACCTCGGGAGTCCACTCCAGGTTCTCAATGCCATATTTGCCGTTTGCAATGTCGGCCGGCAGAGGCTTCTCGAACCTTATCTTGAACTCCTTGCAGCCGGCAAGCTGCTCCTTGTCATGAGGCGCAATCTCAACAATGCGGTTCCCCCCGGTAATCTCCATCACGTCGGAACGCACGAACTGCACACTGTCGCCCGCACCACCCCAATAGAAGCCGTAGGCCTGGCCGTGCATGTAACGGCCCACTAATGTATTGTCATCGAGGCGCTCTACCACGCGCAGATAGGTGCCGTGAACATTGATTGCATCGTCCATCATTCCCTCATACAAGCCGTTGACTGAGATAATCTTACCCTTGCAGCCCGAGAAGTGTGTCGCATCAGCCTGTGTAGTAAAATAGCGTTCGTTGTCGCGCAATGATACTCTGAAACCGTCAAGTGTGATATTCTCGCTCATCTGCGCGAGCAAACCCATACCCTCGGCATAGAACACCCATGAGTTCAACAGGGTTGTATTCTTGCACTCGGTAACAAAAATTCCGGGTGTGGGACGGGCATAAGAGCGCATGGCTATTACGCTGCCCGGGACAAGTCGCGCATCGTTCCATGGCGCACGGATTACGCGAGGAGCGACTTCCTCGACTCCCGATGTACCGACACCGATGTCGCTTGTGGTGTATATGATATGCTTTGTATCGCCCTCGAATGCTATACCCCAACTTGGTACGAACTCCCAGTTGCTGCCATAGACAACAAGACGACCGTTGTCGATGCGGTAGTTCACGTATGGCGCAATGCGGTATGTTATATAACCGCCGGCATTCTCAAGCACCTCTACCTGAGTAATCTGTGGCACGCGTGTATCTGCTGCGATACCGTCCAACGTACAATTTTCACAGCCGACCATAGCCACCGGCAACATACGGCCATTCATCATCAAGTTGACATATTCGCTACCTCTATGCGTGGGGCGGTTTTTGAGAGTAAAATTTTTCATTCCCTCGAGCGCTATTGCCACACGCTTGGGATTGTCCTGGTCGTGGTTCGACACATAGTATTCACGCACAAGGGCACTGTCGGGATAGAAATCGTACTCGCCGCAGTCAACGACCAACGCGGCCTTGACCTCGCCCCTGCACTCGGCCTTGATGGTCTCAAAAGCCTTTGCAAACTCCTCGGTCATATCCTCGCCCGTACCCGGCACGATACCGAAATCACGTGCATAATAGACCTTCTCACCACCGCCGCACGATGCCAAAGAGAGCAACAACGACGAAAAAACTGCAAAAGATATCCTTTTCATAGAAAATTCATTTTCTGCGAAGATAGGATTTTTTTAATTTATTTTTGGCAGTTTTTGCACAAAATCTGCCAAAGGGAACTAAAGTTTATGCTTTGGCACACTTTTTGCAAGAGGATAAATGAGAAATGTCAAATTTAATGTGCATTATATAAGGAGAGTTTAACAAAATATCATTACCTTTGCGGGTAATAGCGCACACAAGTCTGCGCCATGCCAAAGAATAAAAAACAACATTATATGGGATTCAACGAATTTATAAGTAAGATTTTCGGCAACAAGGCAAGCCGCGACATGAAGGAGATTCAGCCTTGGGTTGAAAAGGTTAAGGCCGCATATCCAAAGATATCGGCGCTGAGCAATGACGAGTTGCGTGCAGCATCGGCTGCATTGAAGTCAAGAATACAGAGTACTGTAACCGAGGAGCGTGCAAGGATTGAGGCTCTGAAGGCAAGCATCGAGGAGACCGAGCTTGAGAAGCGCGAAGCAGTCTTTGCGCAGATCGACAAGCTGGAGAAGGAGGTTCTTGAGAAACTTGACAAGGCTCTTGACGAGGCTCTGCCCGAGGCTTTTGCCATTGTGAAGGACAGCGCACGCCGCTTTGCCGAGGATAAGGACGTTGTTGTAACAGCCAACGACTTTGACCGTGAACTTGCATCAAAGTTCGACTTTGTCACCATTGAGGACGACAAGGCCATCTATCACAACCACTGGCAGGCCGGCGGCAACGACACTGTGTGGAACATGATTCACTATGACGTACAGCTGTTCGGTGGTGTCGTGCTGCACAAAGGAAAGATTGCCGAGATGGCAACCGGTGAGGGAAAGACACTGGTAGCGACACTGCCGGTATTCCTCAATGCCCTCACAGGCAACGGTGTACACGTGGTAACCGTGAACGACTACCTTGCAAAGCGTGACTCGGAGTGGATGGGTCCTCTTTATATGTTCCACGGCTTGAGCGTGGACTGCATTGACAAGCACCGCCCAAATTCAGAGGAGCGCCGCAGGGCATACATGGCCGACATCACATTCGGTACAAACAACGAGTTCGGCTTCGACTACCTGCGCGACAACATGGCCACACAGCCAAGCGACCTTGTACAGCGCATGCACAACTATGCAATAGTCGACGAGGTCGACTCGGTGCTCATTGACGATGCGCGTACACCGCTCATCATCTCGGGTCCCGTTCCACGCAATGCCGACCAGATGTTCGAGGAGTACCGCCCATTGGTGGAGCGCCTTGTAGAGGCACAGAAGAAACTTGCGACACAGCTGCTTGCCGAGGCAAGGACAAAGATATACTCCGACAACAAGGAGGAGGTGAACGAGGGTTACCTCTCGCTCTTCCGCAGCCACAAGGCGCTGCCAAAGAACAAGGCGCTCATAAAGCTGTTGAGCGAGCCGGGCGTGAAGACAGGCTTGCTGAAGACCGAGGAGATTTACCTGGAGCAGAACAACAAGCGTATGCCCGAGGCTATCGAACCACTCTACTTTGTCATCGACGAGAAGCACAACAGCGCCGACCTCACAGACAAGGGTATAGAGCTTATCACAGGCAACCTCACCGACCAGAACTTCTTTGTGTTGCCCGATATTGCATCCGAACTATCACAGCTTGAGAATGACACGACACTCACGAGCGAGGAGAAGGTCGCAAAGAAAGAGGAAATGCTCACCAATTTCTCAATCAAGTCGGAGCGCATACACACCATCAACCAGCTGCTAAAGGCCTACACAATGTTCGACCGCGACGTTGAGTACGTGGTATCGGAGGACGGACAGGTGAAGATTGTCGATGAACAGACCGGCCGTATCATGGAGGGCCGCCGCTACTCCGACGGCCTGCACCAAGCCATCGAGGCAAAGGAGCGCGTGAAGGTGGAGGCTGCGACACAGACATTCGCGACAATCACACTGCAGAACTATTTCCGTATGTATCACAAGCTGTCGGGTATGACCGGTACAGCCGAGACGGAGGCTGGCGAATTCTGGGACATCTACAAGCTGGATGTGGTGGTTATACCAACCAACCGTCCCATTGCGCGAAAGGACTTGAACGACCGCATATACAAGACAAAGCGCGAGAAGTACAACGCTGTGATTGAGGAGATTGACATGCTTGTAAAGGCCGGCCGCCCCGTACTTGTAGGTACAACATCGGTCGAGATTTCGGAGTTGCTCAGCCGCCTGCTCACAATACGCAAGATTCCACACAACGTGCTCAACGCCAAGCTGCACCAGAAAGAGGCCGACATTGTAGCAAAGGCAGGTCTCTCGGGTACCGTTACCATCGCCACCAACATGGCCGGCCGTGGTACCGACATCAAGTTGAGCGATGAGGTGAAGGCTGCCGGTGGACTTGCAATCATCGGTACCGAGCGCCACGAGTCGCGCCGCGTAGACCGCCAGTTGCGCGGCCGTGCAGGACGTCAGGGCGACCCGGGTTCATCAGTATTCTATGTGTCACTCGAGGATAACCTGATGCGCCTTTTCGGTTCGGAGCGCATTTCAAAGACACTTGACCGCCTCGGCTTCAAGGAGGGCGAGATGATTGAGCACTCTATGATTTCAAAGTCAATAGAGCGTGCACAGAAGAAGGTGGAGGAGAACAACTTCGGTATCCGCAAGCGCCTGCTCGAATATGACGACGTGATGAACAAGCAGCGTACGGTGGTCTACACGAAACGCCGCCACGCGCTCATTGGCGAACGCATTGGCATGGACATCGTGAATATGATTTGGGACCGTTGCTGCAACATTGCCGAGAACTACACATTCGAGGATGCAAAGATGGAGACACTGCGACAGTTCTCGATTGAGATGCCAATCACCGATGAGGCAAAATTCGACAAGATGGAGCCGGAACAGAAGGCCGAACTCATCTTCGAGGCTGCAATGGCAACATTCAAGCAGCGCACAGAGCGCATGGCAGAGATTGCGTTGCCATTCATCAACTTCGTCTACAAGGAGCACCCCGAAATGCACGACAAGAACATCTATGCCCCTGTAACCGACGGCCGCCACGTATACCAGATTCCCGTAAACGTTAAGGCGGCATACGAGTCACAGGGCAAGGAAGTTATCAAGTGCTTTGAAAAATCGATACTCCTGCACACCATAGACAATGCTTGGAAAGAGAATCTACGTGACCTTGACGAACTGAAACACTCGGTGCAGAATGCAAGTTATGAGCAGAAAGACCCGCTGTTGATATTCAAGCTGGAGTCGGTAACACTGTTCGACAATATGGTGGCAAAAATCAATGACCAGACAACATCTATACTCATGCGTGGACAGATTCCGGTACAGGAGAGAGAGCAGACCAAGGTAAACGTTGCCCCCGACCCAAGCCGCAACAGGCCACAGCAGAAGTACAGCGAGTCAAAGGTTGACCTGAATGACCCCAACCAGCAGGCTGCGGCACAGCACGACACACGCGAGAACGCAAAGCGAGAGCCGGTACGCGTAGAGAAGACTGTAGGCCGTAACGACCCATGTCCCTGCGGCAGCGGAAAGAAATTCAAGAACTGCCACGGCAAGAACATTTAAAAAGCACAGGATATGTCACTAAGCAGAGAAACACAGGAAATACTGCAGAACGCCATTGTAAAGATGGCCGGCAAATACATTTCTGCAGAAGAGAGCAATGTAACCGATTTTCACATCAGGGTAAACGGAGAGAATGGAGAGCTAACAATCCTTGACGATGATGACACCCCCCTCGCGCGCGTACATATTAAAGAATGGGAAAACGAGCACAACGAGGAGGTTTATGAAAAGGAACTGCAGAAGCTGTTGACAAAGATGCACCGCGACGGAGCATTCGACAGCCTGAACATTGTAAAGCCCTACTCTTTTGTACTCACCGACGAGGACGGACAGTCGATTGTAGACCTGCTTATCATTGACGATGACACGCTCATACTCAGCGCAGACCTTTTGGAAGGCTTCGACGAAGAAATGAACGATTTCCTTAAGAAACTGCTTGAGGAATAACTCTTTAAAGAGGAACATAGACAAGTCGGGCAAATAAAAGATTTCGGACACCCCGAGGCCATCAAGACAATGCCATCCGTTGCTGCGCGCAGCAACGGATGGCATTGTCTTGATATACCCAATAATCGTACCCACAAAGCAATTATTGAAAAAAATCCGCAATTAACAACAAACCCTCCACAATGGTCTGTATTGGAAACTATTCTAAAACACACTTAAAGTCTTTTTCACAAGCAAGTTTTCCATAATCACAGCGTATTTCCGCAACAAATTTACCCAAACGTTAAATATTGAAAATTTTCCGCAATTAAATGCGAAAACTTTTTATCCGTATAAAGTTTTCATAGTAAATTTGCAACCAAAATAAATTAGGACAAAAGCGTGAAGGAGAGCAACCCCAAAAAAGATATACAGAACCTTATTGTTGAAACAGCGCACTTGCTGTTCATTGAGCGCGGTATAAAGGACGTGAAGATGGATGACATTGCTGCAGGGCTGTCAATATCAAAGCGCACTATTTATGAGCTTTTCAATGACAAGGAACAGCTGTTGCACGAGGTTCTCAACTTCCAGCACGAGAAGATGCGGGAAAGGGGAAAGGAGATAATCCGCAACTCATCACATATCCTTGAAATAATCCTTAAGCTCTTCAACCTGCACTTTGAACTGCTGAAGAAGGTCAACAACAAATTCTTCTCAGAACTTGGGAAATACCCCGAAATATGCAAGGAAAAGCAGAACAAGGAGAAACAGAATGCCAAGAAGTTCACGGCCTGGATGGAGATGGGCAGGCAACAGGGACTTTTCCGCGAGGATGCCGACTTTGAGATTCTGACATTTATCCTGAAACGAGACCTTACCACAATCCTTGAGGTAAAGCTGCAGACAGGGCACACAGAACTGAGCAAATACACACTGGACGAACTGGGGCGCAAGCTCTTCCTCTTTTACTTGAGAGGAATATCCACCCCCAGGGGACAGCAGATTATAGAAGATTACCTTAACAGAAACGAAACAATAATTGAATAGTTATGAAGATGAAGATGCGATTAATGACAGTTGTTGCATTGCTGACATTTTTCAAACTGACAGCAATTGCACAGGAGAACACTCCAACAATGCAGATTACGCTCGACAAGGCTATTGAGCTTGCATTGAGCGACAACCCTACAATGAGGGTCGCCGAGAAAGACATTGAACTGAAGCAGATTGCAAAGACCGAGGCCTGGCAGAACCTTTTGCCACAGGCAACACTTGACGCCGCAATCCAGTACAACATTCAGGTCGGCTCAATGAAAATGGACATGGGAGGCCAGACTATGGAGATAAAGATGGGTAAGGATGACTCGAACACCTGGAATGCAGGCTTGCAGGTTGCCATACCGCTCTACGCCCCCGCTGTGTACAAGGCTATGAGCCTCTCCAAGAGCGACCTGCAACTTGCACTTGAAAAGAGCCGCGGTTCAAAGCTCGACCTCATAAACCAGGTGACAAAGGCATACTACCAGCTGATGCTTGCACAGGATTCATACGAGGTGCTCAACGAGAACTACGAGCTTGCAAAGGCAAACTTCGATATCGTGAACAAGATGTACGAGCAGGGTCGCGTGAGCGAGTATGACAAAATCAGCGCCGAGGTGCAGAAGAACAATGCATGGCCATCGGTAGTAAGCGGCAAGAACGGTGTCGAGCTTGCACAGCTGCAGCTGAAGGTGCTCATGGGAATCACCGCAGACGTGAAATTTGTCGTTGCCGACAATCTCAAGAACTATGAGAGCGAGATGGCAAACGCACTGAAAACCGACATCGACCTCAGCAACAACTCATCGTTGAAGCAGATTGACATGCAGGGCGAACTTCTTCACAAGCAGTACAAGATGTTGAATACATCGTTCCAGCCCACACTTGCTCTTGTGGGAAGCTACCAGTACCAGTCAATCTCAAACACAAACTGGAACATTGGCAAATACAATTGGAGCGATGCTGCAACAATCACCCTGTCACTGAGCATCCCACTCTACAAGGCCGGCAACTTCACCAGCCTGAAGACAAACAAGATTCAGCAGCAGCAGCTTGCCGAGACAAGAATCAACACCGAACGTATGCTTGGCATGCAGGCACAGAGCTACGTTGACAACATGACTGCAAGTGCCGAGCAGCTGCAGAGCAACAAGGCAGCTGTGGAGCTTGCCGAGAAGGGCCTCGAGATAAGCCAGAAGCGCTATGACGTGGGCAAAGGCACAATCCTTGAGCTTACCAACTCACAGGTGTCGCTCACAAACACAAGATTGTCATACAACAACACCATATATGACTACCTGGTGGCAAAATCAGATTTGGACAAAGTACTTGGAATAGAATAAATAAAAACATACAGACCTATGAAAAAGAATTTGAAATTCATTGCAATGGCCGCAGCAGTGCTGTTGTGTGCCTGTGCAAAGACAGAGGAGACTACTACCGCCGTAACAACCGTAGAGAAACCCAAAGTAAAGGTTGCAACCGTTACAACAGAGGCTGTAGCACAGTTGGAGGAGTATGCGACAACAGTTGAGGCAAAGGTAAAAAACAGTATCATCCCCAACTCGCCGTTGCGTATCGAAAAGATATTCGTTGAGGTAGGCGACAATGTAAAGAAGGGTGACAAGCTCGTACAGCTCGATGCAAAGGACCTTGACAAGCTGCACTTGCAGTATGAGTTCCAGAAGAGAGACTTTGAGCGCATTGAAGAACTTTACAGAGTGGGTGGTATTGCAAAGGCCGACTACGAGAATGCAAAGACACAGTTGGAGGTGACAAAGAAGACACTTGACAGCCGCACCGAGAACACAATGCTCATCTGCCCCATCGACGGCGTAATCACAGCACGCAACTATGACGACGGCGACATGTATGGCGGACAGGCAATCCTTGTCGTGGAGCAGATTTCGCCTGTGAAGATGAAGATAAACGTCAGCGAGTCATACTACGCAAGAACCGACAAGGACCTTGACGTGACACTCACATTCGAAGCATACGGCGACAAGGAGTTCAAGGGCAATATCGACATCATCTACCCGACAATCTCTCCCGCATCACACACCTTCCCTGTAGAGATTTCAATGGCAAACAAGGATTTGAAGATTCGCCCCGGAATGTATGGCAAGGTTGTAGTGAACTTTGGCACAAAGGAGCATGTGGTTGTTCCCGACCAGGCCGTAATAAAGCAGGCCGGCAGTGGCGACTACTATGTCTACACATACGAAAACGGCAAAGTAACAAACAACAAGGTTGAACTTGGACGTCGATTGGGCAGCCGTTATGAGCTTCTTTCAGGAATTGCATCCGGTTCAAAGGTTGTCATTGCCGGCAAAGAGAACCTTGCCAACGGTATTGAAGTAGAAGTAATTGATTAAGGAACAGATTAAAACAAGACAATATGAGTTTATATGAAAGTGCTGTAAAAAGGCCTATTATGACCGCACTATGCTTTATTGCGGTTGTAATATTCGGTATCTTCTCATTCTCGAAGCTGCCAATTGACCTTATGCCGGATATCGAGACCAATACAATGATGGTTATCACAAGCTACTCCGGCGCGAGTGCATCCGACATTGAGAACAACGTGACACGCCCGCTTGAGAACACACTGAACTCAGTGGAACACCTCAAGCACATCACATCAAATTCACGCGAGAACATCTCAATCATTACACTTGAATTCGAATACGGATATGACATCGACGACTTGACAAATGATGTACGCGACAAGCTCGACATGATTTCATCGGCATTGCCCGACGAAATCAGCACCCCTATCATCTTCAAGTTCTCGGCCGACATGATGCCAATCATGATGCTCTCGGCCAAAGCCAACGAGAGCATGCCCGCACTATACAAGATTCTTGACGACAACATCGCCAACCCGCTTGCGCGCATTGACGGTGTGGGTACAGTATCTATCTCGGGTGCTCCAAAGCGCGAAATCAACATCTACATGAACCCCGAGAAGATGGAGGCCTACAACATCACAGTCGAGGCTGTAAGCTCTGCAATAGGTGCCGAGAACAGAAACATCCCCGGAGGTAACTTTGACATAGGTAACAACACCTATGCATTGCGCGTAGAGGGCGAATTCAAAAGCCCCAAGGAGATGTTGGACATCGTTGTTGGTTCATACAATGGCGCAAACATCTATCTCAAGGACATTGCCCGCCTTGTCGATGGCACAGAAGAGCGTGCACAGAAGACATTCACTGACGGCCAGAGCGGTGCCATGATTATCATCCAGAAACAGACCGGCGGAAACTCGGTGGAGATTATCAACTCGATATATGAGAGACTGCCCGAACTGCAGAAGCGCCTGCCATCGGATGTTGAGATTGGTGTCATCATGGACTCATCGGACAACATCAAGATGACCGTAAAGGCACTTGGCGAGACAATTGCATACGCATTGATATTCGTAATGCTTGTGGTATTCATCTTCCTCGGACGATGGAGAGCGACAGTGATTATCGGTATAACAATCCCATTCTCACTTATTGCATCATTCATCTACCTGCTCATATCTGACGGTTCACTCAACATCATTTCACTCTCTTGTTTGAGTATCGCCATCGGTAACGTTGTGGACGATGCCATTGTGGTGCTTGAGAACATCACCACACACATTGAGCGCGGTTCAAGTCCAAAGAGTGCTGCCGTACACGGAACAAACGAGGTGGCAATTTCGGTTATCGCCTCTACATTGACCATGCTTGCCGTGTTCTTCCCGCTCACAATGATTACCGGTATGGCCGGTGTATTGTTCAAGCAATTGGGTTGGATGATGTGTATCATCATGATTGTATCAACAATCGCTGCTTTGTCGCTTATCCCTATGATGTGCTCGCAGATGCTTAAACTGCAGAAGAAGCAGAGCAAGTTCTTCAAGGTCTTCTACACCCCGATAGGACGTGCACTCGACAAGCTCGACAACTGGTATGCAAAACGAATTAACTGGGCTGTACGTCACCGTTGGACAGTGCTTATTGCCTGTTTCTCTGTATTCATTGCCAGCTTGTTCACTTTCCCGCACATAAAGAGCGAGTTCTTCCCATCACAGGATAGCGCACGAGCTTCGGCGACACTGGAGCTCCCTATCGGAACACGTGTTGAGAGAGCTGAGGAGATAGCCCTCAAGCTTACCAACCTGTGGATGGAACGCTACGGCAAGGACTTGAAAGCCTGCAACTTCACTGTAGGACAGGCCGACGAGGAGAATGCTTTCGCATCAATGAGCGACAACGGTTCACACATCATAAAGTTCAACTTTTCATTCGTTCCATTGACAGAGCGTACTCTTGGACTATCTGAAATATGCGACCAGATGCGTGCCGACATAAAGAACAGATTCCCTGAAATCGCACGCTTCAACCTGCAGTCAGGTGGAGGCGGCATGGGAGGACAGGTAACAGCATCGTTCGAGATTTATGGTTACGACTTTGCAGTGACAGACAGCCTTGCAAAGAATCTTGCCCGCAATCTTGAGAAGTCACCGCTCATTTCACAGGTAAACATAAGCCGCAGCAATTACCAGCCCGAGTATCAGGTTGACTTCGACCGCGAGAAACTTGCAATGCACGGTCTTAACCTCAGCACTGCCGCTACATATCTGCGCAACAGATACAACGGTGCTCTTGCAACATATTTCCGTGAAGATGGTGACGAGTACGACGTAAAGGTACGTTTCGAGCCCGAAAGCCGTACAAGCCTTGCCGACATTGAGAATGTTGTCCTGTACTCAAACAACGGAACCAAGGTACGCGTCAAGGATGTGGGTAAGGTTGTTCAGCGCGAACTGCCTCCAACCATCGAGCGTAAGGATCGCGAACGTATCGTAAAGGTCGATGCCGTTTTGGCAGCCGGTGCTGCACTCAGTGACGGTGTCGCATACGGTATGGGTATTGTTGACGAGATGAGCATTCCAAGCGGTTACTCGATACAGATTGCAGGTTCATACGAGGACCAGCTGGAGTCAAATGCCGAGATGGGAGTTCTTGCATTGCTTATCATCCTGCTGGTGTTCATTGTGATGGCGGCACAGTTCGAGTCACTCACCTATCCGTTCATTATCATGTTCTCCGTTCCGTTTGCAGTGAGCGGTGTATTGATTGCACTCTATCTCACCGGCACAACAATGAACATCATGTCAATACTTGGTGCCATCATGCTCATCGGTATCGTAGTTAAGAACGGTATCGTGCTCATTGACTACACAATGCTGTTGCGTGAGCGCGGCCTGGGTATCATCCCTGCCACAGTGCGTGCCGCACGCAGCCGTCTGCGCCCAATTCTCATGACAACCCTCACCACCATCCTTGGTATGGTACCATTGGCAACAAGCCAGGGTGTCGGTTCCGAGATGTGGCGTCCGCTCGGTGTTGCCGTTATCGGTGGTCTCACAATATCGACCATCATGACACTGGTATACACACCTGTGATGTACTGTGTATTCGGCAGCAACGGCATCAAGCGTAACCGCAAGAAGCACAAGGAGCAGCGTGAGCTTGAGAAGTACTGGAACGAGCACAAGAATGAGGAGATGCTCATTCACGCAAAGAAGTAATTTATAACAACATAAACATCCGTGGTGGGAACACCCCACCACGGAACAAATAAAGGATTATACAATGAAAGGTGTATTTATAGCATTTGACCAGGCGCACAAGGATGCTGTCATCAGCACTCTCGACCGTCTGAACTGCCGCGGTTTCTCATTCATCGAGCAGTTGCAGGGACGTGGAAGCAAGACCGGTGAACCACACTACGGCACACACGCTTGGGCATCAATGAATTCGGGCATCATAACTATGGTTGACGATGCAATTGTGGAGAACCTCCTGGCCTCACTCAAGAAAATCGACGAGAATGCCGAGATGCTTGGCCTTAGAGCTTTTGTATGGAACATAGAGCAGTGCTATTGATTGAGCATTGATACAATAAACGTCAGGGGGCTGCACCCCGGGTGCAGACCGCTGACGTTTATACAAGCGAGGAAATCACTCGAACACCCTGAGGCAGTTGTCATTGGGACGACGCACACGCAAGATACGTGCCATTTCTGTTGCCAGCACATTTGCCGGTGTCAACTTGTCCTCGACCGAAGGCTGTACACCTGCACCATAAATCATTATCGGGAACATCACCGGCGAGCGGTAGAGCTGACGTGAGACAAGCAGTTCATCCTCGACAAGCCTCCATCCCGGCATAAGTCGAAGCCACAGGTCACCAGAGCCTACCGGGTTATAACCGTTCTTGGCGAACTGCAGCTCGGGGCTCAACATACCGCCAAGGCGGTAAATGGTAAAGACATCCTCCACTCCATCGAGCGACTTGAGGAACTCCACCGCCTGCGACACCACGTTCATCTTGTCAAGCCCCATCCTCTCAATCAGCTTGTTGTCAAGGTAGAGTTGCGTGCCATACACACCCTCGATATAATCGCCTTTTCCGTACTTTGCACTCAGGTAGACATTGAGCAGTGCCTGCACACGCTCGGAATAGAGGGTCCCCGATGGAATACGGTAGTTGCTGTTCTCGTCGCCGTTCTCAACCACATAACCTGTCGATGCCAGCGACACCACCACGTTCTCAAGACCATAGCGTTTTTCGAGTTCGGCGAACAGTTCGGCCAGGTTCCTGTCAAGACGGGCATATATATCCTGTACTTCAATGGGACGGTGTGACATTGGTGCGCCCTCATAATTACCCGCATAGTATGTCAATGCAAGGCAGTCCAGTACCTTGTCCTTGCCTATATCGCTGTTCTCAAGGAAGGCAAAAGCCATCTCGTTCACCTCGTCATTGAGACATGCCGTTGTCTTGTATGAAATTATGTTCTTTTTACCGTCAAACGAATAAGAGAATGCCGACGGTGCCTTCTCGCCGAAATTGTTATACTCGCTTGTGCGGAACAGCGGAAGCCACTTGCGCGCCTTGCCTTGCACCTGCTTGTTCATTTCGGCAGCCCATGAGGGATAGAGACCATAATAGGACGAACTGCTCCAGTATCCTGCCAGATTACTCTTCCACAGCACCACATCGGCCGCATGACCGCCCGCCAGCACGGCTGCATCGCCATCGGGGGCAATGGAGCATACAATGGCATTGCCGCGTGTAGAACGTTTTATCTCATCGGTGATGGTTATAGACTTCAGCGAGGCCGGTGAAAGGGCCTCGGTAGAATAGACACCTTTACACTCCTTGTCCTCGACACAGTTCACCACACGCAGTGTCTTGCGGTCGAGCCAGCGCTCGGCAACAATGCCACTGACGTATGGGTTTGTTCCTGTATAGAGTGTAGCCACAGCCGTTGCCCTGTCAATGTTGTCAAATGCGTAGTAGACATTCTCATAGACCTTGCCACCCGACATCAGGCGCTTGAAACCCGTGTCACAGTACAAATCCTCGAATTCATAGAGGAAATCGGTTCTCAACTGGTCAACGACAATGCTGACATAGAGCTTGGGCGCTGTACTCGAGCGCTGCGCAAAGAGTGACGAAGCGCAACACAGCAACGCAATCAAACAATATTTAAATCGCATATCCTATCCTTGTAAATGTGGAACAATGAGCGCACAAGCAGGGCTATGGCGCAGAAGAAGATGGGTGCCGGGTACACCTGCAATCCCAGGAGTGCCGTAAGCACGAACAATGCTACAAGCAGCACCTGAACCCAGGCTATTTTCATAGACTTGTGCTTTCTTATGCGGCAGACATATACAGGCATGAGCACAAGCGCCAACGGATTAAGCAGGACGATGAGCCAATTGACATCGACTGCAGGATGCTCTGAGAAGAGAGCCATGAAGAGCAGAAGCGCCCCCGCCAGACCCTGCACTGACATAAGCAACACATCCACCCCCCAATAAGTCCTGCGTTTACGCAACTCGCACAACATTGCCACAAGCGTTGCAAGCAACAGCAGCAACGAGGCATTGAACGGAGTGAAATTACTGCGCACTGCAGGCTTCTTGTTCTCGGCAAGCAGAATGTTCCTCTCTCGCACTACCTTTCGCTCCGTGCCGTCGGCAGCGGTGGTATATGCTCCATCAAGAGCATTCATATAATCGAGCGGCAGGAACTGTGCAGCCTGCAAGGTCAAAGGTTCATCCACCCCGGCACCGAGCAACAGATTTATTCCGAACGTATACCAAGGATGCTCCATTGACGGCAGAGAAAGAGCATCGCGGTAAGTGGCCGCTGCCGGCTCCCACCCCCTGTAGACGACATTGCCGGCTGCAGCAAGCGCCTCCTGCAATTTGTCACGCACTTTGGTAGTGCAGTTGTTGTCGAGGAAGCGGTAACGGTAGACCCTATTCTCGGGTCTTATGTTGAGCAGTAGTCCACGGAAGAGCTCACGAGCCTCCTCGTCGGTAAGGTCAACCACCTGCTCCACTACCGCCGAACCACGCAGCGCATATTCGGGAAGGAAATTCGCATAATCCTGACAGGCAACCATATAATCGGTCTCGCCAAGCACGAAACGCCAACCGAAGTTGGGAGTGCTGAAATCGAAACAGCCGTAATTGAACACCACATCAATGCCCCTTTCCGTGTCGACATACCGCAACGCCGTGTGACCATAAAGGGAGTAAGCCTCGTCACCCGGCGAACAGGTGAGCACACTGACCCTCACCCCGGCACGCGCGGCAGCCATAAACGAGAGGCTCAAAAGGCATAGGAAGAACACTCTTTTGACTCTATTCATAAAAAATTGTATAAAATAATATTTTGCAAATATACAATTATACTTTGGAAAAGGGAGCATTTTCAAAAATTAGAAAACAAATAAGAGAATAGAACCGCAGGATAGCAACGCAAAACAAGCTACGCCGCGGTGTGTGAGAAATTCACACAAAACCACACAACAACAAGCCAAATGCAACATATTTGAAAGATATTTTTAAAAATATGGATTATTTTCCCTATCTTTGCAAACAATTTAACAGACACGCATTTGAATCTTATAATTGACATAGGGAACAACAGTGCAAAGTTCTTTCTTTTCAATGGTGAACAGATTGTCCTGCACACAAGAAGAGAGAACACCTCGTTCGGCATCATAGACGAATGGAACAGGCTCTACGACATAGACAGGGTCATTGTTTCGACAGTCATTGCCGACAGCAGGGAACTGCAGGACGGACTTGCAAGGCTGCAATGCCCGGTAATAAGATTCGACAGCAGCACACCATTGCCACTGGAAATCAACTACAGGACACCCGGCACGCTGGGTAGTGACAGGCTTGCGGCAGCTGTAGGCGCGTGGAACGAAGCTGCGGGACGCAACCTGCTGGTAATAGATGCAGGCAGCGCCATAACCATAGATTTCGTGAGCAAGGACGGCAAATACAACGGCGGCAACATTGCGCCCGGTATCAAGATGCGCCTGAGAGCGCTGCACGAATATACAAGCCGGTTGCCGATGGTAGAGAAGGAAGGCGACACCCCCGCCGTCGGGTATGATACCGAAACCGCCATCCGTAGCGGTGTGATAAACGGCATCTGCCACGAGATTGAGGGATATATTGATGAATTTGGACAAAAATATTGCGACCTTTTGGTTTTTTTAACTGGCGGCGACGAAAAACCTTTGAAAAATCGCATAAAAAGTTGCATCTTTGCAGACAAAAATTTAGTCGCAAAGGGACTGAACAGAATTTTAACCGATTATGGCAATAAATAAGAAGATATTTGCACTGTTGATGATAACATTCTCCGTTATCGGCGCATGGGCCGACAATGGAATAAACTCGCCATACTCACGCTATGGTGTGGGCATCCTCTCGGACCAGAGTCTGGGAATCAACAGGCAGATGGGCGGTATGGGCTATGCGCTGCGCAGCCACCGTTTCATAAACATACAGAACCCCGCTTCGTTCTCTACCGCCGACACGCTTACAATGCTTTTTGAGGCAGGTTTCTCAATGCAGAACGTCAATTTCAAGGAGGGCAGCAAACGTATCAATGCAAAGAATGCAAGTTTCGATTACGTTGCCATACAGTTCCGTCTGTGCAAGAACCTTGGAATGTCGGCCGGTTTCGTGCCCTACTCCAATGTAGGATATTCATTCAGCACCACATCAGCACAAGGCGCAAACGAGGTGCACAGCGAGACATACACAGGAACAGGCGGCCTCTACCAGCCATACATAGGCCTCGGATGGAAACCGTCATCATGGTTTGCGGCAGGTGTCATGGGGTCGTACATATATGGCGACATCACACACCAGGTGGTATCGGAGTTCTCCAACAGCACAAACCGTTCAAAGACATACAATACCACCATCAGGGACTACAAGGTCGACTTTGGCATCCAGTTCATTGCAGACCTGGCAGCAAAGCACCAGTTGACATTTGGAGCCACATATTCGCTGGGACACGAGCTTGGCAACAAGACAACATTGACAAGCGTAACATCGGGGGCTACCGACGAAACCAACATTCCCGGAGGATTCCGTCTTCCACACACATACGGTGGTGGCCTGGCCTACAAATACAACGACTGCGTGACCATAGGCGCCGACTACACATACCAGCAATGGGGCGGTACGACATTCTTTGACCCGGCAGACAGCAACAGCGGCAATGCCATAAGCACCGGTGCCGACCGGAGCAGGATATCGTTCGGGGCAGAATACAACCCCACCCAGTTGTCAAAGAACCTGTTGAAGATGATGAGCTACCGCGCCGGCCTGCACTATGCACAGCCATACACCAGAATAGACGGCAAGAAGGGGTGCGACGAATATGGCATCAGCGCAGGTGTCTCTATCCCGTTCTACAATAACAACAACAGCTACAGCCACGGCACGCTGCACGTATCGGGAGAGTTTGTCCACCTTCGTCCACGCTCGGCCGGGCTGATAACGGAGAACTACCTGAGAATCAACATCGGAATCACTTTCAACGAGAGCTGGTTCATGAAGTTAAGAGTAAGATAAACAAAATAACAAGACGATAAAAGATGAAGAAACTATTTTTTGCACTCATTGCACTTGCAGCAATGACAGCCAACGCCCAGAACGGCGTCAGCAACCCCTACCGTTTCGGTCAGGGCGAGGACAGCACACGCTGCATCCAGAGCATCAGCATCATGAACACAAACGTAAAGAACAAGGATTATAAGGTAGCATACGATGCCTGGAAGGTTCTTTTCGACGAGTTCCCCGTTGCACGTGTAGACACATACACAAACGGTATAAAGATTCTCAATGACTTCATTGCAAAGGAGACCGACCCTGCAAAGAAAGAGGAGTACATCGACCAGCTCATGTCAATCTACGACCAGCAGATAAAGTACCTCGAGCAGCTGCAGCAGATTACAAAGACAAGACTCTCCGAGGGTCAGATTCTTGGCAAGAAAGTAATCGACCTTCTCAAGCACCGCAAGGATGCTCCTGTAGAGGAGGTCTACAACATGCTTGCAAAGTCTGTAGCAATCGAGGAGGGCAAATCGGAATATGTGGTTACCGAGCTCTTCATGAAGTATTCAGGCCTGAAGTACAAGAACGACCAGAGCCACGGCGAGCAGATTATCGAGGACTACCTCAACGCATCTGTCTACATTGTTGACGTGCTCGACAAATACCACGACAACATCGAGCTCTGCCTGAAAAGATACCAGGAGGAGGGTGATCCCAAGGACAGCATCAACGCCGGCAAGTACAGCAAGATGATAGATGCATCACGCGTTGCAAAGAGCAACATCGATGCATACTTCATCAACAGCGGTGCCGCTTCTTGCGAGGACTTGGACCGCATCTACGCTCCACTCATCGAGGAGAACAAGGGCAACATCGAGTACCTGAACAAGGTCATCACCGTGATGGCAATGCTGAGGTGTACAAACCAGGATGCATACCTTGCAGCTTCGGAGTATGCGTTTGAGATTGACCCCAACCCCACATCAAAGGCAGCCATGGGTTGCGGATACCGCTACTTCAAGAGAGGCGACATCGACAAGGCCATGGAGTACTTTGACCGCGCAATCGAGCTTGAGACCAGTGTGACCAACAAGTCCGAGCTCTGCTACAAGGTTGCCGACATCTACTACAACCTCAACAAGTACGGCAAGGCGCGTTCATACGCCCAGAAGGCTCTTGCACTCAACTCAAAGTACGGTGCTCCCCACATCATCATCGCACAGTGCTACGCCGCAACCTCAAACTGGAGCGACGACAACACACTCAACAACTGTACATACTACCTGTGCATGGACCGTCTGGAGCGCGCAAAGAGTGTAGACCCATCTGTCAGACGTGATGCCGACAAGCTCATCGCTGCATACAAGAAGTACACACCTTCAAGCGAGGAGCTCTTCATGAAGGGCTACAAGATTGGTGAGAAAGTAACCATTGGCGGTTGGATCAATGAGACAACGACAATACGCTGATACAAGCAGAACAATACGCCGTACAACAACTGCCGCACTGGCAGTTGTTGTACTGATTTTTCTATTCTCCTGCAAAAAGAGCACACGTGGCATGATACCCACCTTCGAGCACCCCGACTCCATTGCCATAATGAGCACATACGGAGTAAGCACCACGATAAGCGACTCGGGGCACATCTGCTACAGGATTTATGCCGACGAGTGGCAGGTATATGCCAAGCGCAAGCCCCCCTACTGGTCATTTGAAAAGGGACTGTACCTTGAGAAACTGGACACACTGATGAACATCGAGGCAACAATAAAGTGCGACACGGCTTTCTACTACAACGAAATGAAGCTGTGGAAACTCGTGGGGAATGTAAATATGAAGAACCCCAATGACCAGCGCTTCTACACCGACCTCCTCTACTGGGACCAGA
The DNA here is from genome assembly GCA_045636545.1 of Bacteroidaceae bacterium. Lineage (GTDB taxonomy): Bacteria > Bacteroidota > Bacteroidia > Bacteroidales > Bacteroidaceae > HGM04593. The sequence continues at coordinate 4,190 of JAZTXR010000095.1, read as the reverse complement.
ACGAGGAACTGATATACTCCGATGCCTACATAAGGGTTGAACAGGAGGAACAGATTACCGAAGGTGTGGGATTTTCATCCAATCAGGACCTGTCGGTCTGGCAAATAAGGAACACAAAAGGAATTTACACTGTAGAACAGTAATGGAAATGCTGACACTTTTACTACAACTGACCATCGTCATTCTCTTCTCGGCACTATTCTCGGGTATGGAGATTGCCTTTGTGTCATCGAACAGGCTCTTGCTGGGCATTGACCAGAGCAACCGCTCGGCAACGTCATTTGTCATTGACAAATTCTACTCGAACAGCAACAACTTCATCTCGACACTGCTTGTCGGCAACAACATATCCATCGTCATATACGGTATGCTGATGACACAGCTGCTCAACAGCACAATCCTCAAAGGGCTGGAGGGAACAACATCGCTCAACCTGCTGCTTGAGACGGTGATATCGACCATCGTCATCATCTTTACAGGAGAGTTCATCCCCAAGGCGCTGTTCCGCATAAACCCCAACCGCTCACTCAAGCGTTTTGCCCTCATCACATACCCCATATACATACTGCTCTACCCGCTGTCACGCTTCACCACAATCTGCTCCACACTGCTGTTGCGCCTTACAGGCATAAAGCTCAAGGACGAGACCCGCGACACGACATTCTCAAAGACCGAGCTCAACAACCTCATCCTCTCTTCGATAGAGAATGCCGAGAACGTGGAGGCCATCGACAATGACGTACGCATATTCCAGAACGCACTCGACTTCTCGAACATCAAGGTCAGGGACTGCCTTGTACCGCGCACCGAGATTGAGGCCGTGGAGTACAACACACCGCTCGAGGAGCTGAAATCGGTATTCATCGAGTCGGGACATTCAAAAATCGTAGTCTACAGGGAGAATATCGACAACATCATCGGCTACATCCACTCGTCCGAGCTGTTCAGGCTTGGAAAAAAGTGGCAGCAGAAAATATGCAAGATGCCGGTAGTCCCCGAGACACTCTCGGCGCAGAAACTCATGCGCACCCTCATGCAGCAGAAGAAGTCATTGGCAGTTGTACTCGACGAGTTCGGCGGAACATCGGGCATCATCTCACTCGAGGACCTTGTGGAGGAGATTATCGGCGAGATTGAGGACGAGCACGACAACCAGAACCTCGTTGCAAAATCAATAGGCAACAACGAATATATCCTCTCGGGCCGTCTCGAGATAGAACGCATAAACGAACAGTTTGACCTTGAGATACCCGAGTCGGATGAATACCAGACACTTGGAGGTTTCATACTGGCACACCACCAGCGCTTCCCGCAGCTCAACGAGGTCATCAACATCGGCAAGTACAGGATACGCCCCATAAAACAGCGCAGCACAAAAATAGAACTTGTGAAATTGACATTGGTAGGATAATTGCAGCAACATCAGCGGGGTATAATCCACATAAAGGCACAACATTGCATAAATAATGGGCAAAAACTGTCGAAAAGAGGTTTTTCGCCCATTATTTCGTTAACTTTTTGCCCAACTATTACGATAATTCAAAGCATTTTACTAACTTTGCCGTGTTGTACGTATAAAAATATATAATAAACTAAAAAATAAAAAACAACTATGGCTACATTACAAAAGCTACGTAACAAAGGCTCACTGCTCATTGCCTTCGTCGGCATTGCCCTTTTGGCATTCATTGCAGGAGACATTGTAAAACTTTTCCAGAAAGGCCCCGAAGAGGCTGTTGTAGGTACAATCAATGGCGAGGGTATCACCGCCAGCGAGTTCTATGCATTCCGTAACCAGTGCGAGCAGGCATACACATTGCTCAACGGCGCTGCAGTGCTTGACGAGAGCGCTCAGGAGGAGGTTACACAGATGGCGTGGAACACACTCACAAACTACAAGTCACTGCTTGCACAGGCCGAGAAAGCAGGCCTTACAGTATCACCCGAGGAGCTCAGCTACATCCTTAGCACAAACTGGGGCGGCATCGCACAGCAGTACACAAGCCGTCTTCCACAGGCATTCTCAACCCAGACTGGCGCCTTCAACGTCGAGTTCATCAACTCAATCAACACAGAGTACAAGAACTATGAGGAGAGCGGTTCAATGCCCGAGGAGTTGGCAAACCTCCACGATGCATGGAAGTTCATCGAGAAGAGCGTTACCTGCGACGTTATCAGCAGAAAGCTGATGAGCATCTTCGCATTCTGCTCAGCAACTCCCAACCAGGCTGTTGCACAGAGCAACTTCGACCTCAACAACAACACACACAGCATTGAGGTAGCAGCCTACCCTTACAGCAGCTATGCCGATGACAAGGTTGAGGTAAGCGACAAGGACATCGAGGACTTCTACAACAAGAACAAGGAGAACTACTTCAACGTTCCTTTCAACCTCTACGACATCTACTACATCAACCAGGAGGTAAGACCATCTGCACAGGACGTCAACGCAATACGTACAGAGGTTGAGAGACATGCAGCATCCTTGAAAGAGGAGAATGCCGACATCAATGACATCGCACTCTACTCTTCAACCGAGGCTCCATACGATGGTTTCCTGTGGACAATCGACGCCATCACAATCGACAACGAGAAGGGCACATACACCAACAAGTTCAAGGAGAACCACAAGTTCCACGTACAGCAGAACAACGTAGGCGAGGTTGCAGCTCCATTCGAGGACAGGAACGACAACACAATGAACCTAGTGATGAACGTGAGAAAGACAATGGTACCCGACACTATCAAGCTCCGTGCAATCGCAATCCAGAGCGAGTCGGCCGACGAGCTCAACGCAACAGCCGACAGCCTGCTCAACGCACTGAAGAACAAGGCAGACTTCAACAAACTTGCCGAGAACTACAGCGCAGACACAGTCGAGTTCAAGACCAAGAACTTTGTCACAACCATCGGTTTCATCCCGACACCCGAGGCACAGAACCTTGTATATACAGCAAAGGTAAACGAGTATAACATCATCGATTTCGGTGCAAACGCAAAGCTCATCTTCCAGGTAATGGAGAAGAAGGGCGAGGTTGAGGCATACGATGCACTCATCATCGAGCGCAAGATACCTGTAAGCGCCGACACATACAACAAGGAGTACAACAAGTTGAGCCAGCTGGTAACATCTTGCCAGAACCTCGAGGATTTGCAGAAGAACATCCTCTCTACATCATACCGCCTCGAGCAGCAGCGTTCACTCAACACAAACAGCCTCAATGTGGCCAACAAGCCCGGCACAAGAGACCTGTTGAGATGGGTTCTCGGCGGCAGAAACACCGGCGACATCTCAAACATCCACGAGTACATCTCGGGCAACAAGAAATTCTTCATCGTTGCAGCCATCAAGGAGGTAACTCCACAGGGCTATGTAGCTCTTGACAAGGTTAAGGAGAACATCAAGTTCCAGCTTGTCAACGAGAAGAAGGGCGACCTCATCGCTGCAGAGTTGAATGGCAAGAGCCTCGACGAGCTCAAGGCAAACGAGAACGTGAAGTTCAGCACAACAGACCAGGTTGAGTACAAGAAGGCAACATCAGTGCAGTCTATCAACGCCGACGAGCTTGTTATCAGCGCAGCTGTTGCAAACATGCAGGCAGGCGAGGTAAGCGCACCTATCAAGGGCAACAACGCCGTATATGTTGTAAAGGTACTCTCTAAAGAGGCAAAGAACGCACAGTTCAATGCAGCAGCAGAGGCAGACTACATCCAGTCACTCGACTTCTACAGCAACCCCAACGTTATCGGCCAGCTCATTCAGGAGACAATCGGCAAGACATACAACGTTGAGAACAGAGTATACGAGCACATGTAATCCCCAACCCGTACATGTGTTCCAAGCCCTATCGCCGCCGGCGATAGGGCTTTTTCTTTAGTAATAATATAGATGTTGACCCAACAATGTCATCCCGACAGAGACAATGTTGCGAGTAAGTGAGTGCAGAATCAAGTTTACTTGAATTATGCCGAGCGTGAGCAACTTCACTAAAAGTAAAGCGACGAGGGATCTATCTAACAACGGTATACGAGATATCTCACATTCAGTTAGTTCGCTACCGCTCATCGAAAGCTACGATTAGGCGAGAGCAAAGAAAGTTTACTTGCTTTGCCGAGCGGTAGTAGCTTCGTAAAACAAAACATCTTATGATTTTTTCATTAAGGTATGGTCGATATGACACCAACGCGGT
>JAZTXR010000094.1:0-1228 GCA_045636545.1 Bacteroidaceae bacterium | reverse complement strand
CGGCATTGATGTGCTGACCTTCACCGCCGGTGTTGGCGAGAATGACTGTGCTGTTCGCGCTGCCGTTTGCGAATACCTGGGCTTCATGGGTGTCAAGATCGATCCCGAACTCAACAGCAAGCGCGGCAAGGAAATGTGCATCTCCACTCCTGACTCCAAGGTTCAGGTTTGGGTCGTGCCCACCAACGAAGAGCTGATGATCGCTCAGGATACCGCTGAGCTGGTCAACGCTGCTAAGTAAGAATTACAAGCGAGAGCCACCGCAAGTTGCGGTGGCTCTTTTGCATAATCGGTACTAGGCTCCGGTAAGTTCTTCCTGCAGGCGGTTTCCAATGCAGATGCCTTCGATAAATGCAGCGTGTTGGTAAGCTGCGACAAGATCGTAGAGCAGTGTGAAGGCGTCGGTGGATTCTTCAAAAGAGAGCACCTCAAAAGCAGGAGCCAGTTTTTGTTCCAGCTGCTTGATGTGGTGGTTGCGGATCGGGTTCTCCTGTGAATAGTATTCCCATAGCGAATCAAGAACAGAGCCCTTGGAATAAGAAAAGGTTGATAATTCAGCGTTGAGTTTTTGGATGTATTGGTTCATAAAAACACCTCCACAGCTATTGTACACACGTTTCGATGTAAAGTCAATACATATTTTTGTATGTATGGTATGATTCCTCAAAAGGAGGGATACTATGGCTTTTCTTTATCAACGTCTTAAAGATTTACGAGAGGATGGAGGTAGAGTTATCAAACAGCAGGAGATAGCAAATATTCTTGGGACAACGCAACAGACATACTCCTTGTGGGAACTAGGAGTACGTGAAATCCCGTTTCATCATGTGATTACTCTCGCAAAATACTACAATGTATCCATTGACTATATCGCGGGATTGACGAATAATAAAAAAAGAAGATAAAGCTGCGTTACTGCGCTGATGTTATTCCAATGTAGGGGCGAGCTCGCCCGGAAAAATGTCATTGCGAGGCCCAACGGGCCGTGGCAATCTCCTGATACAAGGTATTGCAGTGATCAAAATATTTCAAACCCGGCAAGGTTGTACCGGGAGATTGCTTCGTCGCTGTGCTCCTCGCAATGACATGTTTGCAAGTCGGTTCTTTAAGCAAACCCATTCGTTAGCGGATGGCTAATGGCCGCCCCTACACATCTAAGATCTGTACGATAAATTGAATTTTACCACAAGGAGAGATCCATATGAAAACAGTAACCGAACGGTTCTTG
>JAZTXR010000093.1:0-48490 GCA_045636545.1 Bacteroidaceae bacterium | reverse complement strand
GTAGCATCAATAAACAAAATTTCTATCTCTGGAGTACAGGAGAAGATATCAGCCATAATCAAAAAGGGAAAGATTATAATCACCCCTGAAGGAGAATCTGGGCGATATATTATAAAACCTATTCCCGAATATAAGAGTCTTCGCTTCAGGAATAATATCCCGGCAAATGAGCATCTGACCATGCAGATTGCAAGCCAGGTGTATAAAATCAATACAGCTGCTAATGCACTTGCTTTTTTTGCAGATGACAATCCCTTTTACATAACTAAGAGATTTGACTATAGGGCTGATGGTTCTAAGATTAGACAAGATGATTTTGCTTCTATAGCTGGCAAAACCGAACGAAATAGCGGTAGTGACTTCAAATATTCGGGTAGCTATGAGGACATAGCAAAGCTATTGAAACAAAATGTTTCTGCATGGCAAGTTGAGATGGCTAAGTATTTCATGCTTGTTGTCTTCAATTATCTGTTCAGCAATGGTGATGCTCACTTGAAGAACTTCTCACTTCAGGAAACTGATGGTGGTGACTACGTATTGACTCCTGCATACGATTTGATGAACACCTCTATCCATGTCAACGACGGGGACTTTGCCTTGCTAGACGGGCTGATTCCTGAGTCAGAATACTCGGATGTATATTCGAGAACATTACACCCATGCAAAGACGACTTCATTACTTTTGGAACACGCATAGGAGTTCTACCTAAAAAGTTAACCTCTATTATTGAACTGTTTGCAACGGAGCAGCCAAAGGTTTACGAATTCATCGAAAACTCATTTTTAGATGAGAAGGTTAAACGCATGTACAAACAATCGTATCAGGAACGCTTGCATCGCTTCCAAAGAAGTGATAGATAAAGTTATTTAGTTAGCAATGATTAGCAATAATACGCAAGAAAAATCGTATCTTTGCATTAGAAATCATTTGGAACGCAAATGCGGTAAGAGGCTGAATATAAACCACTTCAATTTGGTTTCTACCGAAACTTGAAAATGAGCTTGAAAAGCGCGGTACAACACGTATATCGAAATCGCTGATTATCAACACAGTGAATTTGTGAGTATTTTCCGTGTCTTTGTAAAAATGCGAGTTGTACCGATTAAAAGACTAAGGCGCTTACAATCAATAGTGTAAATGTGTTGCATCGGGAAGTGATTTGTTGTAAACAACTGTAACTATTTAGAGTCAACTATAAGGAAGTCGCTGAATTTCAGCGACTTTTTATTTTGTATATTCCAGAAAACAACGGTTAAACTTCTCTATTTCAGTAAGTTGGGAGAGAATGATAGTGTTTAGCGGACAGTAATAAAACCTGATACTAAGGCGTATTAAGCGGACAAGCTGGCAAAGGACCGAACCGTACGAGGGCGTTGCCAAGAAGAAATATGTTCTGCATCTTTAGTAGCTAGATGTCCGAAGAGGAACTCTCTTCCCAAGACGATAGGACGTATTCCGAAAATAGGGAAGAAGTGGCGTTTTGCAGAATGTGTACAGAAACGTGAAAGCTCGATACAATATGTGTAAAGTACGGAACCGCCGTATGCCGAACGGCACGTACGGTGGTGTGAGAGGAAGGCAACGAAAGTAGGTCAGAAAACTTTCGTTTCCCGACCTGCTCGATTATTTTCTCCGTCGAAGTGGTTAGTCACACTAACCGACTGCAAATCCCATCAAGTTGACTACAATTTGTAGCCAACTGCATTTTCTATGATTGGTTTGGTATCGTCTTCGGTAATCTCGGAAATGCGAGCCGCCTAAAATCTGGTGACCAAGACATCGTCCACGAGCAAGGCTCGTTCCTTCGGAAAGTCTCCGGGGTCGGGCTACTCAATTCAGATAGTCCTTCAACCTTTGCTTCAGTATTGCCCTTGAGATGTTTATTCTGGTCTTTACCGTCCCTATGGGAATTTCCATTTTCACAGCAATTTCAACATACTTGTGGCCGCTTACAAGCAGGCGCATCACCTTGCCCGAGCTGCCCGGCAACTCGTCAATGGCGCAGTAGATATCATCGACCTCCATGCCCGATGCACTCTCACCTTTTGCAGTGAATATGGTGGGGGAGAGCGACTCCTCGGCAATGGCATCACATTGCTCCTCGTGCTTGCAGTTGTTGATGAAAGCATTGTGCATAATGGCGTACGTCCAACTCATGAATTTGCCGTTGTCTTTGAACTTCTCTGCATTGTACAGCACCTTCAAGAATGTCTCCTGCAACAAATCATTTGCCCTGTCATAATCGCGTGTCAGTTTGTAGGCATATTGATACAGTCGCCCCATTGCTGCAAGCAACAGCTTCTCGAGTTCGCGTTTTTCCATCTTCTAGTGTGTTTTAAAGTTAATACAACCAATATAACACCCGAGAGCATCGTTTTGTTTTAAAATTTCAACTCTTTTTTTAAACAGCCTTGTTTTTAACTTCTTTTAAGGGTTCGCGGGCTTCCATGGATCCCTCCGCCACCATCCCAACCGTATCTTCTTTATTGGTATAGTCAGCAGTGATTTTTGCGCCGTTGTTCAGCAGGAATATCTTGTTCAGGGTCTGCTCCAATGCTTGCAGGGTGGTAAGGCGGTTCTTGGGTTTTAGTTCGCACTCCCAGATGATGATTGTATGCCAGCCGAGACGGCGCAGTCGGATGCGTTTTTCTACATCGCGTTGGCGGTTACGTTCTATCTTCTTTTCCCAGAATGGGGTGTTGCTCTTGGGGATGACAAAATAACGGCAACCCTCGTGTCCGTGCCAGAAACAGCCGTTAATGAAGATGACTGTGCGGTACTTGCGCAATACGATGTCGGGGGTACCGGGCAGGCGCTTGACGTTTATGCGGTAGCGGTAGCCATGGGCATGAAGATAACGTCGCACTATCATCTCGGGTTTTGTGTCCTTGCCTTTGATGCGCGACATGCACATGTGCCGTTGTTCCTTTGTCATCCTGTCTGCCATAGGACAAAAATAGCTGTTTGCGAAGAATATTCAAAATTACACGCAAAATTACATATTATGTTTTTATTATGAGAGATTATGTTAAAAAAATGCATAAGATTGAAGAAAAATAGAAATTTTTCACTATTTTTATGCCTTGAAAGGCAAGAAGTCGGGCGACACCGACATTGCATCGATAGTGAAATGTTGAAGTCATAAAGCGACTGAAGACCAGAGTGATATGATGACGACGAAAGAAACGGGAAGTGAATCGGGACGCGACACAAGGATGTGTGGTGACCCCAAGACGTGGTTTCCGATGAGGGTGACGTATCAGCGAGAGATGAAGGTGAAGGCGGAGCTGGACAGACTGGGAATCGAGAACTTTGTGCCGATGAGGTATAAGGTGGTGGAATCGCAGAATGACTGGGATATGAAACTGCGGAGGGTGCTGGTGCCTGCTATCAGTAACCTGATTTTTGTGCGGTCGACACAGGAGCGGTTGAGCGAGCTGAAGAGGAGGAACGAGGTGCTGGAGCCGCTGAGGTATATGATGGACCATACGGCCGCTGGTGAACACACCATTATGACAGTGGCGGATAGGGAGATGGAGAACTTTATGCGGGTGGCTTCGCGGACTGACGACAGCGTGATGTTTCTGGACAACGAGACGGTCGTTGGGAAGGAAGGCAAGCGCGTGGAGATTATGGGCGGCGCGTTTGAGGGCGTGACGGGCGTGATCAGGCGCGTGAAGAGGTGTAAGAGGGTAGTGGTGGAGATAGAAGGTGTGGCGAGCGTGGCGATAGCGTATGTGCCGGCGGGGATGCTAAAGGAGATTGGGTAGATGGAATTTGTAATTTAAACTAAAGGTAAATATATGAATGAGATAATAATTGCTTTCTTGACTGCATTAGTTGGCGGCTTGATTGGTACTTATGGTGGAGCACGCTTCTTGAATCTGCGTGAGGACTATAAGATGAAGAAAGTCCGCGCGATTGCAATAAAGGCCTTGGACGTGATAAAGAAGTATTCGAAGCAATCGTATATGAATGCTGAGAGTGATTTTAACACGTCACTTTCTATAACTGAAAAGCGCATGGTGATCGTGGCTCTGCATAAGTTGGGCATTCCAATGGGTGTGCCAGCCAATGAGGTTTTTGACATCCGAAAGATTCATTTCCTTGATAAAATGATTGATAAGGATGAGATAGACGGCATTGTGTTTCAGATTGAAAAGGGATACTGTGATAATTTGTTCTATCAAGATCCAGATTCGTACTTCGCTGCTAACTACACTTTGTTCGCTATGAGAAATGCTGGTAAGAAGTATGTCAAAGAGATACTGTCGAAGATGGTGATTAATCCAGAAACGAAGCAGTTTAAGGAGCCGATGAATGACCTTAGCCAGATTTTTTCACTTGGAGAATTCAAAGCTATACAGGTGCTGAGGGAGCAGGTGCGCGACCAGATGTATTTTGATGAGAACGGACAGCCGATAAAAGAAAAACTAGATACGCTTATTAAGGATATAGACTTGGGTCTGTGGGATTCCTATCTGATGTGGAACTATGAGGCATATCAAAGTGTAATGATGCAGATAAAGATGGGGCAGGTAATAGCAGGGGCTGCGCAGAGGACGGTAGTGAATGAGGAGAAGCATTTTAAAGGTTAAAGGAGATTGTTAAAGGAATGTGGCAGTTTGCCAGGTTCCTTTTTGTGCCTCAATGGGGCGGAGAAGAAACTGAAATCTCGACGGGTAAAACGCCGAGCGCAGTACAAAATACAATAAAGTGAAAGTAATGGTTTATTCTGAAATAAAACATCCAGTGCCAGAAGGTACATATAGATGCACGCAGATTCGGCTTTTGGAGAATAAAACGAAAGATGACTATCATTTGTTTACCATTCTCGAAAAACTGGAGCCAGATATGCAGGGATATGTGCTGTCTGCACCAGTGCCAAACCGTTCTGATTTTGGAGATGGAAAGAAAGACACTTTTAAGGTATATTGGCTACAATGCGATTATGAGGTAACAAAGAATTTCCTGAATACCCCGCAGAATAACTTTACACTCAATGATGGTAATTGTGATTTTACACTAAAGTTCTTCAATAAGGACTTTACAGAGGAACCATGTTGTGGCGATTATTTTGTGCTACCACTATGCCATGAAGAGAGCGATTTGTTTCACGAACTGCTACCGACAAGAAAAGGACCAGCATACGTGAAGACCTATTTGGATAAGGGTAGAGATGTAGAAAAAGTAGTAGCGCAGCATGAATACCTGAGAAAACAGATAGACCAAGCATCGGAGGCACTTTTCGGACTGAAACTTACTGAATGGCCAGAGCATTTAGGTAATATATACATGGTATGGCACCATGAGGAAATTAGAAATCTTGAAATAAGAAGCAATGACAGCCCATACGGTGTTTTTATCCAAATAGAAACCAGACAAGGACACCACAAAGGCGGTGAAATTGTGATATGGGATGCCCATGATGCAGGATCGGTAGTGACCAATAACTGTTATCACATAGAACCAGATGAGAGAGAGGTGTTCATTAAAACCAACGATTACCCTCATCTGTTCAGAGTGGACTATTACGATGCAGACGGAAGATTGGTTGCATTCAACAAGTCGTACACCTTTATCTCGTGTATCAAAAGCTCTTTTTCGCTTGGAGTGAAAGAGGTTGTGATGGTGAAACAGAATGAAGACGGAAGTGAAACAAAGTCTGAGCCAGTGATGAAATACTCAAAGGAGCAGACTTCAGTTATCGGGAAACCCATTAAGAACCAACATTCCTATTTCGCTCTTCATAAGTTTGACCATGATAAAGAAAAGTTGGAAAACAGCAGGGAATTCATATTTTTTGATGGGAACAAGGAAGATACGGCTCAGCAAGAAAACCTGGACAAAGCAAAAGAAGCAGTCAGAGACATTTTGAACAGGGCAAGAGAAGTGTTGTATGTTTGTGATCCCTATTTTCATGATACAGACTTTGAAGAATACATTCACTATATCCGGAGTTCGGAGGTGAAGATACGCATCATTAACAGCAAAGCTGATGTTGGCGTAAAGGGCTTGAAGAAACTGATACCAATTATCAAAGGATATAACAAGGGAATGAATGTGGAAGACTATATAACGTGTCGTGTACTGAAAGGCGAGAAGTCGATGCTTCATGACCGATTTATCATTGTGGATAATCAGGTTTGGAATATGGGGTCTTCGTTTGGCGAATTTGGAGCCAGAGCCTGTACACTAAGTAAACTATCTGAATCGGCAGGCAAAATAGTGAAGGGCTATGTTGAGGAATGGTGGAATGGGGAACTGACACGTTCCCTTTACGACTATGAAAACGTAGCAGAACCAAAACAGTGTGTGGTTTGCGAGACTCTGAAAAAACTCTATAAGAAACTATGCAGTTGATAGGAGGCATGACAATCAAGCAACTGTTAGACAAATCCCATTCGATGGGAGAGTTGAACAGTGATAGCTATCCTCGCTGGGTGAATCAGGTGATGAACAGCGAGCGGGATGAGCTGCACCAATGGTATGTACTTGAATATTATAGCAGCTGTGTAGAACTGCCAATGGCTGCACAGAAGGAGATGCATGCCTTGGAGAAGAAAAATGACTACGGAGCATTGACAAAATGGTTGTTGGACTTAGAGTATCCTATCCTACAAGATGCTGCTGCATTCTGGTTCAAGCAAGAGGGAACCTGTATAGACTTATTACCATACGTAGCCAAAGCTGATACTGATGAGAAGAAAAAAAAGTTTCTGACATGGACTCTGGTACATGTGTGGCAGGTGAATAGCCGGAACATGGTTATGGGGCATGAGCATCAGCCAGGGTGGATAGATTCAAACATTGGCACTTATATGAGTGATGTAGATAGAATCATGGCGGCTATGGGCAGGGAAAATTATGAAAGATTTCTCTTTAGCTTTGAATGTTATTGGGCCAATCCAAACATTGAGACGTTTTATCAGATAATTTGTGACCATCTGGCAAAGACATTTACCTTACAGATGTTTGCCAAGGATTTTTGTGACATGAATTATTTATGTCATGTGGCCAGACGATGTGGAACCCAGTTCTGGGGAGACAAAGCGATGGCACAACAGCTGATGAAAAACATGAAAGAAGCTGCGGGACATTTGAGTAATAGCGGCCCATCGACATGGGAGAAATTAGGCGAAATGATATATGATGCGATAGTGCCAATCTATATCAGAGCATACGATGAACCAACAAAAGCCATTGAAGAGGATATTGCAGATGTACAGGTGAAACGTGAAGGATGGAACTTGACAAAAGAGCTGGGCAGACTTGCAGAACAAGAAACCAGAGAATCCGTATGGCTGGGACTGCTGGTATGGGTAGCATCAGAGACGGCCAGTGAGACACTTTTCCAGAAGATAGCGGATGTGATGTTTGCGCAGTATCATGTTTCTGATAAACGAGATGAATATGGGGTTTTTGGTTTGAAAGGTTTGATAACGACTGTTTATAACAGAATATGCGAACGACATAAAAGATGGATTGGCTATTTAGACAGACTGATACTTAGAGAATATAATAGTTTCGTTCAGGTAGCAGTACTATTGTCGGGGCATGATAAATTTGATGATGACGTGAAGAAGATGCTCTGGAAAAGGTGGGAAATGGAGAAAGATGTGATAGGGATAAAGATGAAAGGTTCTCAAGGTAAAGATGATTACAGGAAGATTGAGCATTGGGTGAAATTTGAGGTAAAATAACTATGAGTAAAGAAAAGAAACTTCATACGGCAGAAGAACAGTTTACTGCGATGGATAAGATAGGCGGTTTCATCTATCAGTTCCATTGCTTCCTTTATCATGTGCTTACCATGAATAAAGGTGAAGTGGTGTCGTTTGAGAAACTGGACGACGCTGCTGTTGAAGCAGGGAATTTTATTACGCTCTATCAGGCTAAGCACACCATTCAAGTAGATGCAGAAGGCGAGAAAAAAGCACTAACCAACCGCTCAACAGATTTATGGAAGGCAATTGATGTTTGGCGAAAGTTGATAGTTGGAAAAACAGACGAAAAAAGAAGTGATGCTGATAAGCAGGAATACATTGCAAAGCATCGGTTTGTGTTTTTCAGCAACAAGTTGCCAGACAATAATAAGTTTGTTTCATTGTGCGAAGAAGTAAAGAACGGTGCAGACAATGACAGGATAGATGCAGTTCTGGATGAGATTACACAAGAGGGAAGGCCTCGTGAAGGTACAACACAGCCAGCCAATAATCCAGGCCGTACAACGCAAATGATGATTGATGACCTGAAAGCATTTGGTTTGAGGGCCGAATTCTTGAAACAGATAGCATTTGAAGCAAAGAGCCAAGACGAGGTAAAGAAAGACTGCATAGACCATATCGCAGATAAAGTCAGGTTTTCAGATGAAGATGCACCTGAAGTATTTAAAGACTTTTTGGCAGAAGCAGTTGATGACTTCTTTGAGAGGGCAGATAAGGGCACTCCATTATCGTATACGTATGAAGAACAACGAAAGCGTTTTGAACGTGTGTTCCAGTTTCATAGGGCAGAAAAATTGAATTTCCGAATCATTATGGAAGAATATCGGAAGGAGTTCCTGGACTTGATATGCATACAGCAACTGATAAAGGTGAAAGACTTTGCTGCGAGCGAAACAGAAGAGGTGGCCAAATATGCCAGCCACTTCTATAGCTTTAAGAATCGCTATGATCAGCTTTGGGAGGATAATAAAATTTTGGTTGATGAAGACAAGGAGTTTTGGGCTGATACTTATGCATTTTGGGATAACCAATTTAAGCATGCCTATAGGAAATTGGATGATAGCGCTTCGGAGGATGTCATAATAGATAAGGCACAAGAGATTCTTTTTGCGGTAAGGCAACATAAACTCAAGCTATGCAAAGAGGAGTTGAGTCAATATATATCAGATGGCGCTTTTTATTACTTGTCTGATAAGTGTATTATAGGTTGGCATAAGAGTTGGATGGAATTCTTTAAAAAACAAGGAGAGCAAGATGGACAGGATCATCAATAATGAAAGCGTAGCCATTTGTGCTATCTTGAACTCATTGGTTCTTGGCATAGATGACATAGCACGCCTCAATTTGTTTGTGGTGATGACAACAGATCGAGCCATCAGAAACAGACTGGTCAACTATGCCAACTACGAAGAGATGGTTGGCAAGGAGTCATCATATTACCAAGCTCTGAACAGGAAATTCGTGGAGTTACAGCCTGTGTTTCTGAATGCTATAACGATGCTCTTGATGGGTGGAAAGATTGAGAAAACACCAGAAGGAAAATATTGCTTAACCAACGAAGGGAACCTGATGGCATGGGAACTTCAAAATTATCAAGAGGGTGTGATGGAAAATGTCCGACAGGCAGCTATTCAATTGGAAGCTATGATTGGGCAAAAAGATACAATGACATGGTATAAAGACTTGAAGATTGTGCTATGAACTTTTATATCTCAAAAATCAGACTTTGGTTCAGACATGGAGGTGAACCAAGAGACCTTGAATTTTTCAATGACAAGGTGAATGTGATAACTGGTGATTCATCGACAGGTAAGTCATCTGTTCTGAAGATCATAGACTATTGTCTGTTGTCGGAAAGAAACACTATTGTTGAGGATGTCATTAATGAGAATGTGGCATGGTATGGGCTAGTGTTCTATGTAGATGACATGCCATATACTATCATTAGGCAGGCACCGACTGTTGAATCGGCAGAAATGAAAGTTCTCTTCAGGGAAGGTGAGTATTTGCCAGACGAGCCTATAGCAGACTTGGACGACATTAGGGTGAAGGCTATGGTGAAGATGAACGAACTGTTTCATATCAACTCCAAGCTGAAACTTGAGAGCAAGGTGAAACAGCACTTCCGTCACAATCTTATATTTAACTATCTGACGGAGGACATCATTGCTACAGAAAGCACATATCAAGACTTGCGGTTCTTCCGCAGGGATGAGTATTCCAATATACTTAATGACTTGTTCAAATTGGCCATTGGGGTGAACGAAGGCAAACTGAGAGAACTGGAATCGGAGTTGCAAACTGCACAGACAAGAGAAAAAAATAAAAAGAGAGCCCAGGAGAAAGAACAAGAGAATAAAGATATATTTGAGAAGACTAAAGTTGAGATAGCCAATCAGGTGGAAGAACTCGGCTTGGGTGCAGCAACAGATTTGGGGAATAGTCCGACGGCCTGGGCTGCAAACATCAAGTCGATAGTTGAGAATTGCAATCTGCAGTTTAAGAATGAGGAGGCAAACAGGCGGCGCAATGAAATAGAAATGGCTCTGGTGAAAGTCAGGGAGAGATTGGGATACTTCGAATCGTTAGAGAAGGAATATAAAATTTATCAGAAACGGCTAGAGAGGCAAAATGAAAGTCTTGTGCCTGTAGAGTATGTTAAGAAGCATCTCTCAGAGTTGATGACTTATCAAGAGACTGGTCAGTTGCTGCGTGAATTGACTGAGGCCTGGGAAAGGATAAAACAAAACTACGAGCCAGATCTGAAACTTCCAGAGGACTTTGAAAATACTAAAAAGGGATTAATCAGAGAGGAACAGAAGTTGGTTGCCGACTGGAGAAAACTGAATCCATATCGGATTGATCAAAAGGATATTGTTTGGATAAGAAAGGCTATCATATTGGCAGAAAGGATGGAGAAAGAATTGACCAAGGAACCTAAGTTGACCATAACCGACGAAATGCTGGTGCAATATGGTGAGACAATATCACAAATTGAGGAGAAACTGGTAAGGCTACGAGCTAAGAATGAAAATGCCCTTGGTAATTTGAATGACGAGATAGAAAAGTACTTCAAGTGTCAAAAGGGCATATCAGAAGCATATCGGAATTACAAGCCGGTTTACAGTATGGATGAGAAGATGCTGATGCTGGTAACGGATGATGGGGAGTATCCGAAGGCTAATGTGGGCAGTAAGTCGAACTATATGTTCCTGCATCTGTGCTATTTCTTTGGATTGCATGACTTGCTGATGAAGAACAGGAACGAACAGATACCACAGTTTCTTTTCATAGACCAGCCAAGCATTCCGTATTATGCAGATAAGAACACAGCTATTGTGTCGAAGAATGGTGAGATAACGAATGATGACCGTGAAAAGTTGAAGGAAGCATTCAGGCTTACGGACATGTTTATGAGAGAGATGAACCGAAACGGCCATTTCCAGATTATCATGATTGAACATGCTGAAGAAGACTATTGGAATAACCTTGAAACATTTGTAACGAGATATAAGTTTAGAAATGGCGAGGGATTGATACCGTCGCGCATAACACATAGAAGAAATGACTAAAATAGGAAAGATAAAAGCTGCTGTTGTTCAGCGTGTAGGAAATAAGAGTAATGAAGATGGTGTAGCATTTTCAGACGACCTCTGTCAGATGGTTGGCGTTGAGGAACCATTCCTTAAGTTGATAAATGGCTCGTTTAAATTTGATGATTGGAAACAGTTCTATTATATTGATGATTTGGAACTGAATCCCACGTATAGGTTTGTGTCGAAGATATTTGGCGATGAGACCTGTATCGTGCAACAAGCCAATAATCTGGCCCGTCACCTCTATGAGCAAAGCATACACCCGAATATCAAGATAGGAGAGTTCTATGTGGTATTGCTGGATGGTTGTGAGGTGGATGGTGAGCCAACCCAGGCCATTGGCTTGTTTAAGTCGGAGATTCGGGAAACTGTATTGACAGTTAAGATGGAACATAACCGATTAGTGCTGTCATCTGTTAATGGCATGAACCTGAAAAAACTCGAAAAGGGTTGCATCGTGTTCAATGTTGACAAGGAGAATGGCTATAAGGTGGCTGTTGTAGATAACACGGGCTCAAATACCGATGCTCATTACTGGGTGGATAATTTCCTGCATGTGAGGAATTGCAACGATGATTACCATGAGACTGAACGACTGATGGAGATGTGTACAGGATTTGTGTCACAACTGAAGGAACAGTCGGTTGTGGAGGGTGCTGTTGCCGCCAAAAAGACCGCTGAGGCATTCTCGACGGGAGAGCCCATACAGGTGGCTGATTTGGCAGATATTATATGTCAGAATGAAGAGCAAAAACAGGCTTTTGAGGCATACAGACAGTCGTTTGAGAAGGAGTATGGAGATTTCTCGGAAGAGGTGAATGTGGTGAAGAAAGCTGCTAGCAGGAAGCCCGTGACCGGAATGAACATCCTAAAGCTGGGGGCTGACTTCGAGGTGAAGGTGCTGAACCCTGAGGCCAGGATTGAGGGGGGCGTTGACAAGAAGAGCGGAAAGAAGTATTATACGCTATATTACGAGGGGTAAATGGACTATAACAAGGCGATAGAGAGCGTATGCTTCAAATTCGGGCACGCAGTGACTGAATTTGACGTGTTCCGCTGGCTCAGGAATTTTGATGAGAGCGAGTGGACTATGGCCTTGAATGTGCTTGATAAAGTGGTCTATTATTCGTCGGACATGATAGATGAGGCTCTAGAATATCAGATAAAGAAGATTATTGAAGAGAATCCGGGCCAACATATATACATCTTGCCTTCAGGAAATGTAGGGAAGAGTGGTCATGCAATGGCTTATCATGCTAAGAAAGTGATAGAGAAACTGAATTTGCCGGAGAGTGTGCTGTCGCTGCTTAACCTCAAGATTTTGAAGAATATAAAGAAGGATGCAGTCATCGCATTGCTTGATGACTTTTCTGGCACAGGAGAGTCTATTAAGAAATTCTATGAGAAGATTGTTAAAGGCACAGTAGATGGGAAACCTATCAAGGTGTGTGCTTTGACTTTGGCTTACATGGAAAAAGCCGAGAAAGCACTTCAGGAAGATTGCGGAATCGAGATGTATGGCACTCTTCAAAAGCCTGCATTTGTAAGAAGAGGCTCCGTGTTCGGATATGAGAAGAGCATGATACAGGTTCGAGATTTCTGCTTTAAAAAAGGGGAATTGCTGCTTCCGAACTGGAAGAATGAGGATTTGAAGCCATTGGGCTATAAGAACAGTCAGGCACTTGTTTGTTTTGAGCATACTACCCCCAACAATACGTTACCCATCCTCTGGTATGAAATGGAGATACCAAAGACGGACAAGAAGTGGAATGCCATATTTCCAAGATTCGCCAATTCGCGAATAGAAAGGGGCCGGAGGTTGAGAATGAGTTCGAATTTCTGGTTGTCGGCAATGAAACATACGAAGTTGGCGAATATAGAATGGGGGCAATATCACACAACAGACTCTTTACGGCTTATCAGTTGGATAGCGCAGAAGTATCACCAACGGAGTGACTACTATATAGCGCAGGTGCTAGGTATCAGCATACAGGACCTTGAAGGGATAGTTGCCTTAGGGAAGAGCAAAGGCTTGATTGACGATAAGGGCAATATAACCAGTGAAGCTCGTACCATCTATGAAGAGATTAGAAAAAAAGACCATATATTGGAGCATGAATTGCAACAAAGCATTTCAGACCAGAATGTTGGAAAAGTATATGTACCAAAGTCGTTCCGAGGGATAGCCTGAATTCTTTAGATTAGCAGTATCTGTACAGACAGAAGCCTGCGTCCGTTTGATGCAGGAAAGTTAAAGTCACATTACATGATTTCTATGTCACACCCCATGGGCGCGACATAGAAGTCGCCGAAAGGCGCTTGATAAAAGAGTAATTTGAAGAAGGATGGGATTCCCAAGGAACGATTTCATAACGGAGGCTACATTACAGGGCCGATCGCAGCAGTTCATCACAGAGGCATTGAGGTATGCTGATGTGTTGGACGGAAAAGGTCTACCTGTGATTTTCGACACTTCGCATCTGGCCTTTATGCTGAACATGAGTCATCGAGACCTTGTGCATATAGCGTTTATGGCATCGGTGTTTTATAAATACTTTGCCATCAAAAAACGGAGTGGGGGATACAGACGTATTATGGCTCCATACATGCATCTACGCCAAATACAGGTGTGGATTAACAAGAATATACTAAGTAAGGTACAACAGCCTGAATATGTGACGGCCTTTGTGAAGGGTAGAAATACACAGATGAATGCGAAGATGCATGAAAACAGGGCTTATGTGCTAAAAGTGGATCTGAGCAATTTCTTTGAGAGTATCAATGTTAGACGGGTTTGTGCTGCCTTTATGTGGATGGGCTATGAGAGTAGTGTGGCATCATCTCTGGCGAAGCTGTGTACTGCCAAAATCGATGACTACAAGTATGATATGCTTGAAGAACAACCTGAGATACAGACACTGTTTGATGAACTGATGCAAAGACATGAGCCATTTCTGATTCAGGGCGCACCCACGAGTCCCGCATTGGCAAACATCGTATGTGGGAGATTGGATAAGAGGATGAAGCGATTGTCGCAGGAGATGGGATTCAATTATTCGCGCTATGCAGATGATATGACTTTCTCGGCTGATGATAGGGCGATGTTGCCGAAAATCAGGTTGATTAGGAAAATTGTTAAGGAGGAAGGCTTTACACTGAATGAAAAGAAGACCGAACTGTTGCATCAAGGCAACAAGCAGATGGTGACAGGTCTGCTTGTTGATGGACGGGTAAGGGTGCCAGGGTCATATAAGAGGGACATTATGAGGCATATCCACTTTTGCCAGAAATATGGTGGACGGGGTCATTTTGATAGGGTAATGCATGGGAAAGCGTATGGTAGGGAATGGCTGGAAGGTAGGATTAGATATGTGTATTCAGTGGAGCCCGAAGCTGCAAAGAAGATGTGGGCGGAGTTTGAGAAGATTGATTGGGGGTATTGAGAAACTATGAAAAATTATTTGGATTACTTTTTGGAACGGCGAATGAACTCTGCTGATGGAAAAAAGATAAAAGAAACTTTAGAGGCCATCAGTATTGAGGAGAAAAATTGTCTTGAACTGTTTAAAGTACAGATAAGGCATTGCCAGCAACAATTAGCATCGATTGGTGAGAGAATTGCTGTTGGGTGGCACACTCATGAACTTATGACCCAAAAACGTGCCTTTGAGGAACAGGTGTTTGTGCTGAATGTTGCAGCGCAAATCCAGCAGTGTTCTTATGAGACCAAAGGAATTCAGAAGTTGCTATATTTTGAAAAGAATGAAAGTAGTAAGGAAAGAATTGCTGTTGAAGCATCTGTGATGATGTATGAATGGTGTGAAGATTTGAATGAACTTACCGGAAAGAAGTATCAAGATATAGCCCAAAGGTTGTTGTCGCAGGCTGCGTTGGCCAAGACCAGAATTGCCAGGAAGAAACTGGCAGATTTCTTTAAACATGAGAAACCTGTGCTTTCTGAGATACGGCATAACGCAGGGGCACATCGAGAACATGACTTCATGAAGCAAATGGAAGTGTTGGAAGTTGTTGGTTGGTCAGGCACGATTGACCGGCTGCATAGATTTGAAGAGGTGACATTGGAGTTAGGGAAGACGATGAAACCTTTAATGGAAGCTGGGCTGAAGAAAATTGGGGAGGCTTTTGGGAAATAATATTATGCATTTGAATAAAACAAAGGTTAAATACGTTAATTTTGCCTCCTTATTTCTGACATTGTCCAACCCTCAATCCACCTCTCTACCGTTTAATTTATAAGTTGTTGATTATCAATGCTTGATATATTCTATGATTGCACCGGCCTTACAAACATTGAAATCCCCGGCAGCGTTACAAACATTGGATATCGTGCGTTCAGTGGTTGTTCCGGTCTTACAAGCATCGAAATTCCTAATAGTGTTGTAAGTATTGGAGATGAGGCGTTTGAGAACTGTTTAGATGTTGAAACTTTGTATATTGGCAATTCTGTAGAGAGTATCGGGATGCGTGCTTTTGAGAATTGCGAAAAGATTAAAGAGATAAAAATAGGCTTGGAAAAACCTATAAGTTGTCCAGTACCTTTTGCTGATGTCATTTATGATAGTGCAATCTTGTATGTGCCCATTGGAACAAAGTCACTTTATCAGGAAGTAGATCCCTGGTATCTATTCCTTGACATTAGGGAAATGGATTTCACGGGAATAGAAGATGTCCTTGCAGAGGTGGTTGACGAGCGGAAAGGGGAAAACGGAAAGGTGAAAGCTATTTACGATTTACAGGGCAGAATGGTTGAGGTTCCAAGTAAAGGCTTATATATAATCAATGGCAAAAAGGTGTTGATAAAGTAATGTGATAATGTATAAATCAATGATGACCATCGCGGCGCGATGGTCATCATTGATTTAATAGGTGTACTTGTTTTATTTCAAAGCTTCAAACAGTTTCTCCCACTCGCCGCAGAGTGCTTCGATTGAAGGGAATACAAGGTTTGCGCCGGCTTGGCTCAAGACCTCGTCCTTCAAAGGGCCTGTGTTGGCTGCGACTGTGAAAAGGCCTGCTGCAACGCCAGCGGTTACTCCAAGGGGTGCGTTCTCCACAACAATCGCCTCGTTTGGGGCAAAGCCTCCGCGTTCGAGTGCCAAAAGATAAGGGTCGGGGTAGGGCTTGCCGCGCTTTACGTGGAAACTGCTGATTACGTGTCCCTCTGCAAACAATCCCGGGAAGTTGCTCTGTATGCGGTCGAGCAGTGTGGGGGTGCCGCTGCCGGTGACAATCATAGGGGTGAGCCCACTGGCCTTTACCTTCTGCACCAGTTCAAGTGCGAATGGCATTCGCTGTGTTGGTGGGTAGGTGTCGAAGATGTCGCACTTTGCCTTGCATAGCTGGTCAATGAGTTCCGCTGTTGCTGGTTTGCCGAACTGTGCGAGGCTTGCGGTGTTGATGGTGTCGGCACCGGTGCGCCCCTCGTTCATGTATACGTCCTCGCGCGAGAAGTTGAAGCCGGCATCGGTCATCACGCGCGACCAGGCATCGGCATGGTAGGGCATGGAGTCGAACAGCACGCCGTCCATGTCGAACAATACAGCACGCAACTGCAAGGCTTTGTGGCCTTGCAGTTGCTTATAGTTTTCAATTGCTTTGTTGTAATCCATTAAAGACTGTTTAGTTTCTGGTGATAATCAATTTTTGAGTTCCCTTGTCGCAGTGTTCTGTCGGGACGACAAGTACGCTTTTTTTAGATCCTTCGACTGCGCTCAGGATGACAAGTACGCGTTTAGGATGAGTACATCATATGTCATTCTGAACTAATGTGAAGAATCTGTGTGCACTTGTTTTCAGTTTTCCGTTTTAACCTTTCACCTTTTCTTATTACAGTCTTGCGCGGATTGCCTTGCTCTCCTCCTCGTAACCGGGTTTGTCGAGCAGTGCGAACATATTCTTCTTGTAAGCCTCTACACCCGGCTGGTTGAATGGGTTCACGCCCAAAACGTAACCGCTGATACCGCAGCCAATCTCAAAGAAGTAGAGCAACTGGCCAATGTAGTATGCGTTGAGCTCGGGGATTGAGATGCGTATGTTGGGCACGCCACCGTCAACGTGTGCAAGCTGTGTACCAAGCTCGGCCATCTTGTTAACCTCGTCGACGTGCTTGCCCGCGAGGAAGTTGAGACCGTCGAGGTTCTCCTCGTCGCTTGGAACGGTGAGTGAACTGTTTGGCTTCTCTATTGAGAGCACTGTCTCGAAGATTGTGCGCTCGCCCTCCTGAATCCACTGACCCATAGAGTGAAGGTCGGTTGTGAAGTCAACAGATGCAGGGAAGATACCCTTGTTCTCCTTGCCCTCGCTCTCGCCATAGAGCTGCTTCCACCACTCGGATGTGAAGTGGAGCTTTGGCTGGTAGTTGACGAGGATTTCAATCTTCTTGCCGCTTGCATAGAGCGCGTTGCGTGTAGCTGCGTACATTGCTGCAATGTTCTCCTCGAATGGAACTGTGGGGGCGCAGTTCTTCTCCATATCCTGTGCACCGTTTACAAGTGCCTCGATGTCGAAGCCTGCAACGGCGATTGGCAACAGGCCTACAGGAGTGAGGACAGAGAAACGTCCACCTACGTTGTCGGGGATGATGAAGCTCTTGTAACCCTCCTTGTTTGCTGTGATGCGTGCTGCACCCTTGACAGCATCGGTAATGGCAACAATCACCTTGCTTGCCATCTCCTTGCCGCGCTGCTCCTCGCACTGCTTCTTCAAAAGACGGAACGCAAGCGCAGTCTCGGTTGTTGTGCCCGATTTTGAGATGTTGATTACACCGAACTTCTTGTCCTTGAGGTACTCGGTGAGTTCAAAGAGATAGTCCTCGCTGATGTTGTGGCCGGCGAAGATTACGCGTGGGTTCTTGCTGTCGCCCATGAGTGCTGCAAAATTGTTGCTGAGCGCCTCGATAACGGCACGTGCACCAAGGTAGCTGCCGCCGATACCTGCAACAACCACAACCTCGCAGTTCTCGCGCAGTGTCTGTGCTGTGGCGTTGATGTCGGCAATGTGCTCCTTTGTTATTGATGATGGAAGGTGCAACCAGCCGAGGAAGTCGTTGCCGGGGAGTGTGCCCTCCTCAAGAGCTGCCTGTGCTAGTTTTACCTGTGGCTCAAGAGCCATAATCTGCTCGCGTGTTACGAAACCTGTAACCTTGTCAATGTTAAGTGTTATATTTTTCATTGTTATTTTTGTTGTTTTACCCCCTCCGCTTCGCTCGTCCCCCTAAGACAGAGGGACAATAGCTGGTGTCAGGGATGGTCTTTTTTACTTGAATGAGTCTGTCAATAGTTTAATCTCAATCACAGGTGAGATACCTTCGTAAAGTATGTTGTACACGGCATCGATGATTGGGGTGTTTATGCGATAGTATTCGTTGATTTCCTTGATGCACTTTGCCGCATAGTAGCCCTCGGCAATCATCTCCATCTCAATCTGTGCATTCTTAACCGAGTAGCCTTTGCCAATCATGCTGCCGAACACACGGTTACGGCTGAACTTCGAGTAGCCGGTAACCAACAGGTCGCCCATGTAAACAGAGTCGTTGATGGTGCGCTCAATGGGGTGTACCACGTTGAGGAAACGGTTCATCTCAATGGCTGCATTGGACATGAGCACGGCCTGGAAGTTGTCACCATACTTAAGACCGCTGCAGATGCCTGCCGCAATTGCATATATGTTCTTGAGTACCGAACCATATTCTATGCCCACGACATCGTCGCTCACCGAGGTCTTGATAAAGTTGCTTCCGAGCTTCTTGGCGAACTGCTTTGCATGGTCAATGTTTGCGCAACCCACGGTGAGGTATGACAGGCGCTCAAGGGCAACCTCCTCGGCATGGCAAGGTCCTGCAATGGCAGCAATGTTGTCGTATGGCACCTTGTACACCTTGTTGAAGTACTCCGAGATTATGAGGTTCTCATCGGGGACAATACCTTTGATGGCATTGACGATGAACTTGTCCTCAAGGTCGGCCTTCAGCTTCTTGAGGTGGTTCTTGAGGTATGGCGATGGTGTCACGAACACCAGAATGTCACTCTCTTTTACAACCTTGTTGATGTCCGATGAGAATTTTATTCTGTTGGTGTCGAATTTCACCGACGACAGATACGCGGGGTTGTGTCCCAGGCGCTTGAAATCCTCAATGCGGTCATCGCGTCTGATATACCAGTTTATGGTCTCGACATTGTTGAGCAGAATCTTGGCAATTGCCGTTGCCCAACTGCCGCCACCCATAATGGCAACCTGTTTGTTGGAAAGTTCCATAGTTTTATGTTTAAATGTTATCCGAGCTTTTCAATCCACGCTGCAACGTCATTGACCGATGGCACTGTGTATCCCAGTTTGAACTTCTTGTTGATGCCGCCAATCTCCATCTGTATCTTCTGTGCATTGCCGCCCTTGAGGTCATTTACAAGGTTATAGCCAGCCTTGTGCAGCACGGGAACCCACTCCTCGGGAACACCGATTACAGCAAATGCGGCGGCGTTGTCCTTTGGCACCTTCTTCTCGGGACGCATCTGTGGGAAGAACAGTACCTCCTGGATGGTTGTCTGGCCTGTCATGAGCATTGCAAGACGGTCCATACCGATACCCATACCCGATGTAGGGGGCATACCATATTCAAGCGCACGCACAAAGTCCTTGTCGATGAACATTGCCTCGTCGTCGCCCTTCTCGCTCAGGCGCAGCTGCTCCTGGAAACGCTCGGCCTGGTCAATGGGGTCGTTGAGCTCGCTGTATGCGTTGCAAAGCTCCTTTCCGTTCACCATGAGCTCGAAACGCTCGGTGAGGTCGGGGTTGTTGCGGTGGCGCTTGCAGAGTGGCGACATCTCGATGGGGTAGTCTGTTATGAATGTGGGCTGTATGTAGTTGCCCTCGCAGAACTCGCCGAAAATCTCGTCGATGAGCTTGCCCTTGCCCATTGTCTCGTCTACCTCCATCTTCAGCTCCTTGCAGATGGCGAAAATCTCCTCCTCGCTCTTGCCGTTGAGGTCATAGCCTGTGAACTCCTTGATAGAGTCGAGCATTGTCACGCGGCGGAATGGCGCCTTGAAGCTGATGGTGTGCTCGCCCACCTGAACGTCGGTTGTGCCGTTCACGTCAAGGGCAATCTTCTCAAGCATCTGCTCGGTGAAGCACATCATCCAGTTGTAGTGCTTGTACGAAACGTAAATCTCCATGCAGGAGAACTCGGGGTTGTGTGGGCGGTCCATACCCTCGTTGCGGAGGTTCTTCGTGAACTCATATACACCCTCGAAACCACCAACGATGAGGCGCTTGAGGTACAACTCATTTGCAATACGCAAATAGAGAGGGATGTCGAGCGCGTTGTGGTGTGTTATGAACGGGCGTGCCGCTGCACCACCGGGGATTGACTGCAATACCGGTGTCTCAACCTCCATATAGCCACGGCTGTTGAAGAACTCGCGCATAGAGCTGTATATCTTGTTGCGCTTGATGAAGATTTCCTTTACGTCGTCGTTCACCACAAGGTCAACGTAACGCTGGCGGTAGCGCAGCTCGGGGTCCTCGAAGCGGTCGTATGCCACACCGTCCTTGTACTTTACGATTGGCAACGGGCGGATGCTCTTTGAGAGGAACGTGATTTCGTGCGCGTGTACTGTAATCTCGCCGGTCTGTGTGCGGAACACAGTTCCCTTGATGCCGATGAAGTCACCGATGTCGAGCAGGCGCTTGAAGAGAACGTTGTATGTGTCCTTGTTCTCACCCGGGCAGATGTCATCGCGTGTGATGTACACCTGTACGCGGCCTTTTGAGTCCTGCAACTCGATGAATGAAGCCTTGCCCATAACGCGGCGGCTCATCATGCGGCCTGCAATGCACACCTGACGTGGCTCGTCCTCGTCCTTGAATTCTGCAATTATGTCTGTTGAAAATGCATTTGTGGGGTATTCGGCTGCGGGGTATGGTTCAATGCCCATATTGCGCAGTTCGGCAAGTGCCTCGCGGCGTACAATCTCCTGTTCGCTAAGTTCTAGAATGTTCATTGTTATAGTTTTTTATATTAATTTTCTAAAATAATCCACAGTATATTTTAATCCCTCGTCAAGTTTAATTCCGGGCTTCCAGCCGTTCAGCTTTTCATTGGCAAGTGAAATGTCGGGCTTGCGCTGACGTGGGTCGTCCTGTGGCAGAGGCTCAAAGATTATCTTCGACTTTGAGCCGGTGAGTTCTATGACCTTCTCGGCAAGTTCAAGCATTGTGAACTCGCCGGGGTTGCCTATGTTCACGGGGCCGGTGAAGTCGTCACCGGTCTCCATCATACGCACCATCCCTTCGACAAGGTCGTCCACGTACTGGAAACTGCGTGTCTGCATGCCGTCGCCATAGATGGTGATGTCCTTGCCCTGCAGTGCCTGCACAATGAAATTGGAGACCACGCGGCCGTCGTTCATGCTCATCCTTGGACCGTATGTGTTGAAGATTCGTATAATCTTTATCTTTACGTTGTTCTGGCGATGGTAGTCCATGAAGAGTGTCTCGGCACAACGCTTGCCCTCGTCATAGCAGGAGCGTATTCCAATGGGGTTCACATTTCCCCAATAGCTCTCTACCTGCGGGTGTATGTGCGGGTCGCCGTAGACCTCGCTTGTCGATGCCTGGAGTATCTTTGCCCCTACACGCTTCGCAAGCCCCAGCATGTTCATTGAACCTATAACGCAGGTCTGTATTGTCTTTACGGGGTCGTGCTGGTAGTGCACAGGCGATGCCGGACAGGCAAGGTTGTAAATCTCGTCGACCTCGGCCGTGTAGGGCTGTGTTATGTCGTGGCGGACAAGCTCAAAGTGGTCGTTGCCGATGAGGTGACGTATGTTGTCCTTGCTGCCTGTGAAATAGTTGTCGAGGCAGATGACGTCATTGCCGTCATTGAGCAATCTTTCACAAAGGTGCGACCCGATGAAGCCTGCTCCTCCTGTTACAAGTATTCGTTTCATATCAGTATCTTATTCAAAAACAGCATATCCCTCGCCAATCATGTTCCCGTCAACAAAAACATGTACCGTGTAGCGACCCTCCTGCAGTGTCTCTTCAATGTCCCAGTAGAAGAGGAGCGGGTGCTCCTCGCCTGTGAACTCGAATTCCCTGTTCATGGAGTAGCTTATGTCACGGTTCTCGTATTTGAACGTGTTGCTGTATCTCTTTGTCAAGGGCTCGCCGCCCGGTTGGATGATTCGCACGTAGGCTCTCTTGTTGCCGGTGCTTGCGGTAATGTTCTTGAGAATGGTGCAGCTCACGCAAATCTGCTTTGCGCGCTTTATGACGGTGGTCTCCTTGCCGTTGCTGCGCAACAGCTTCATATTCACATCTGCTGCATCGAGCTGTGATGCAAGGTCAACTTTCTCGCTGAGCGCTTTCTTCTCTTTTGCAAGGTCATTCCTCTCTCTCTCGGCCTTCTGTTTGCCAGCTATGAGTTTCGTGTTCAGGTTCTTCAGTTCGGCATTCTCGCGGAAAAGGGAGTCAATCTGCACCATATAGTTCTCGAGCACTCCACGCAGAGTCTTCAGCTCCTTCTTCAGGCGCTTGATTTCGGCTGCATTGGTGGCCTTTGTGCTCTGCAACTCCTCATACAGCTGTTGGGTGCGCAACTGTTCCTGCTCGAGCTTCACCAGCAGGGAGTCGTTGCTGAGAATCTTCTTCTTCAGCTCGTCATACTCCATCTGTGCAGTCTGCAGGTCATTGAGCATCTCCTCCTGTTCAAGAGCCATCAGCTCCTGGAATTCGATATTCTGCTTCTCGCTCTCTTGTAGGTTGTTCCAAAGGTATAGCAGGCCTGCCGACAGTGCCGCAACAAGCAGTACGAGGGGGATGATTATGAACAGTCTCCTGGTTTTCATTCTTTAAAGAAACTTCTTGTAATTGTTACTTTGACAATTTCTGTATGCTCTCCTTGAGCATTGCAATCTTCTCCATTGCATCGGACTGTTTCTTGCGCTCGATGGCAATAATCTTCTCGGGAGCCTTGTTCACGAAGTTGGGGTTACCGAGCTTTGCCTCCACGCTCTTGAGGAATTTCTCGTGGTAGGCGAGCTCCTCCTGCATCTTTGCAATCTCGGCATCCTTGTCGATGAGTGAACCCATGGGGATTGCGAACTCTGTGGTACCCACGCGGAACGATACGGCAGTGTCGTCGGGTGTGGCAACGCTTTCGAGCGATGAGAGATTTGCCATCTTTGTCATCACGCACTCAAGGCCAGCAACGGGCGATTCGCCGATAATCTGCAGTGCCAACGGTTCGCGTGGCGAGAGGTTCTTCTGCTGGCGTGTGGCGCGTACACCGCCAATGACCTCTTTCATTATTGCAATCTTGCCAAGGAATGTCTCGTCGCACTCTGCTGCAAGCTCCTTTGTGCTCTGTACCATGATGCTCTCGCCCTCCTTGCGCTCCTTGATGTTCTGCCACAACTCCTCGGTGATGAATGGCATGAATGGGTGCAACAGGCGCAACAGGCTGTCGAAGAAACCGAGTGTTGCCTCATATGTGGCTGCATCGATTGGTGAACCGTATGCAGGCTTGATCATCTCGAGATACCATGCCGAGAACTCGTCCCAGAAGAGTGAGTACACTGTCATCAGTGCCTCGTTGAGGCGGTATTTGCCAAAAAGGTCATCGAGCGATGCTGCAGCCTTTGCGAGTGTCTCGCCAAAGTACCTGATGGCGAGCTTGCTGCTCTCGGGCTGCTCGATGTCGCTGCTTACGTTCCAACCCTTTACAAGGCGGAATGCATTCCATATCTTGTTGCAGAAGTTACGTCCCTGCTCGCAGAGGCTGTCGTCAAATAGTATGTCGTTGCCTGCAGGTGCCGAGAGCATGATACCCATGCGTACACCGTCGGCGCCATAGCGTGCTATGAGTTCGAGAGGGTCGGGGCTGTTGCCCAATGACTTGCTCATCTTGCGGCCGAGCTTGTCGCGCACGATACCTGTGAAATATACATTCTTGAATGGCATGTCGCCCTGGTATTCATAACCGGCCATAATCATACGTGCCACCCAGAAGAAGATGATATCCGGGCCTGTGACAAGGTCGTTTGTGGGGTAGTAGTAGCTTATCTCCTTGTTGCCCGGGTCAAGAATACCGTTGAACAGTGATATTGGCCACAACCATGAGCTGAACCATGTGTCGAGTGCATCCTCGTCGTGGCGCAGCTCCTCGGCGGTGATGTTCTCATAGCCCGGGATAGCCTTTGCCAATGCAAGTGCCTCCTCGCGGCTCTCCGCAACGACGAACTGCTCCTCGGCGCCCTCTGCCACGGGCAGGAAGTATGCCGGGATGCGGTGACCCCACCATAGCTGGCGGCTGATGCACCAGTCCTGGATGTTGGCAAGCCAGTTGTTGTATGTGGTCTTGTATTTTGTGGGGTAGAATTTGAGCTTGTCCTCCATTACCGGTGGCAATGCGATGTCGGCAAAGTGCTGCATGCGCAGGAACCACTGCATGCAGAGGCGTGGCTCCACTGCAGTGTCGGCGTTGCGCTCGCTGTAGCCCACCTTGTTGTCATAGTCCTCTACCTTCTCCAAAAGGCCTGCTTCGGCAAGGTCCTTGGCAATCTGTACACGCACATCCATACGGTCCTGGCCTACGTACATTCCCGCAGCCTCGCTTATGGTGGCATCGGCATTGAAGATGTCGATGGTCTCGAGGTTGTGGTTCTTGCCGAGCATATAGTCGTTTGTGTCATGTGCGGGGGTAACCTTCAGACAGCCTGTTCCGAACTCAATCTCAACATAGCGGTCCTCAATTACAGGGATAGAGCGGTTTACAAGGGGAACGATTACTCTCTTGCCCTTGAGCCAGCTGTTCTTGGGGTCTTTGGGATTGATGCACATTGCGGTATCGCCCATGATGGTCTCGGGGCGTGTGGTCGCTACAACGGCATAACGGCGGCCGTCGGCATCGCGGTGCAGAATCTGGTGCTTTACTGTTGGGTCGAAAGCATCGGTTGCCGCGAGTGTCACGGCATCCGGCTCCTCGCCGTCGGTGCTGCCCGCAGCTTCGTCTACATAATATTTAAGGTAATAGAGCTTGCTCTTCTCCTCTTTATAGATAACCTCCTCGTTGCTGAGTGCTGTCTGTGCCTTGGGGTCCCAGTTCACCATGCGCAGACCACGGTAGATGAGTCCTTTATTATAAAGGTCGCAGAATACCTTGATGACACTCTTGCTGCGTGTCTCGTCCATTGTGAAAGAGGTGCGGTCCCAGTCGCACGATGCACCGAGCTTACGCAGCTGTTGCAGGATGATGCCGCCGTGTTCGTCGGTCCACTCCCATGCGTGCTTGAGGAACTCCTCGCGTGTAAGGTCGCTTTTCTTTATTCCCTGGCCTGCAAGCTTCTTCACAACCTTTGCCTCTGTGGCAATTGAAGCGTGGTCGGTACCGGGCACCCAGCAGGCGTTCTTGCCGAGCATACGTGCACGGCGCACAAGGATATCCTGGATTGTGTTGTTGAGCATGTGGCCCATGTGCAGCACGCCGGTAACGTTAGGTGGCGGGATAACGATTGTGTATGGTTCTCTCTCATCGGGTTCCGAGTGGAAAAGGTTGTTCTTCAACCAGTACTCGTACCACTTCTCTTCAACCTCTGCGGGTATGTAAGTGCTTGCTAAGCTCATGGTATTTTAATTTTATATAGTTTTTATATAGTTACTCCAAATTTAGAAGCTATCTAAATTTCTTTCAAAAATATATTTACATTATGCGCTGGTTGTACTTGCCTTTTTATGCTCTTTTTTGTCTGTTTTTCCCTTTTTTGCAGTTACATAGCCCGCTATGCGCCTTTTAAAAAAAGAAAAAACATCCTAAAAAAGAGCTATAAAAATTTCAAGGACATAAATTTAGATAGCTTCTTTGCTAACTGCAAAGTTAATTCTTATTATTAAAATAATTGTCCTTATGAAGCAAAAAAATAAAGAAAAAGAGTTTTGTTGGCGTAAAATTCCGTTAAAGGTTTTAAATTTCGTTGTTTTGTCCTAAATTTGTGGATTGAATGACAAACAGTGTTTATGCATAGCAGAGAAGAAATATTGGAGGCCTTTGGGCGCTTTTTGGATGTCCTTGACGAGTTGCGTGAGAAGTGTCCCTGGGACAGGAAACAGACGAATGCCAGTCTGCGCCCGAATACGATAGAGGAGTGCTTTGAACTGTCGGATGCACTTGTGGCCGACGATACGCCTAATATATGCAAGGAGCTTGGTGATGTGCTGCTGCACGTTGCCTTCTATGCCAAGATTGCCTGTGAAAAGCAGCAGTTTGATATGAAGGACGTGTGTGACCGCTTGTGCGACAAGCTAATCTACCGTCATCCGCACGTCTTTGGCGATGCTGTTGCCGAGACTGCCGGCGAGGTGTGCAAGAACTGGGAGCAGTTGAAAATGACCGAAAAGGATGGCAACAAGACGATATTGAGCGGGGTTCCAGCTTCAATGCCGTCGCTCATCAAGGCCTACCGTATGCAGGAGAAGGCTGCCAATGTGGGCTTCGACTGGGAGAAGAAAGAGGATGTCTGGGCGAAGGTCAAGGAGGAGATTGCCGAGGTTGAGCAGGAGATGCAGCGTGGCGATGCCGTGAACCTCGAGAAGGAGTTCGGCGACCTGCTGTTCAGCCTTGTGAATGCATCGCGCCTCTATGGTATAAACCCCGACAATGCGCTGGAGATGACGAACAACAAATTCCGTAGCCGTTTCAACTATGTCGAGCAGCAGACGATAGGGCAGGGGCGCAACCTCCGCGACATGTCGCTTGGCGAGATGGATGCTCTTTGGAACGAGGCAAAGAGCAATGAGTGAGTATAATTGATTGTTAATTTCTATAGTTTAATTTAAATCTATTTGCTTATGAAACATTTTAACTTTATCAAGGGCTTCCTTTTAGCCCTGATGTTTGTTTGCGCGGCACAGGTGAAGGCCGACGAGAACATTCTTGTGAACGGCGGCTTCGAGGAGTGGAGTGCCGGTGCCCTGACAGCATGGGGTAAGGATGGCAGCAACGCTTCTGCCCACAGCGCTACAATTGCACAGAGCACAGATGCTTGCAGCGGCAGCTATGCTGTTGAAGTGAGTGGTAACTCAAGCAGTAACAAGCGTCTTGCCTCAAAGGCTTATACTCTTGCGGCCGGTACATATACACTTTCTGCATATATCAAGCAGAGCGGTGAGGCTTCAGGTAAATTCCGTTTGGGTTATGCCGTAATTGAGAATGGTGCAATTGATTCTAAAAATGGTTATTTTTATTTGACAGAAGCTACTGATGCGACAAGTGACTGGGAATGTTATAGCGCCGAGTTTACTTTGGAGGAGGAGACTACTGTTTCTATTCTTGTGATGAACAACAAACTCGGCAAAGGAGCATCATTCCTTGTCGATGATGTTGTTGTTACCGGTGGTAATGGTGAGACTCCCGGGCAGCCCGAGGAACCGGAGGAGCCCGAGACTCCCGTTGAGCCCGAGACACCAGCGGGTGTGTACATCAGTGAGGCATTGACATCTTCTTTCGGTACATTTACAACACAGGAGACTGTCGGCAATTATCCTTGGGAAATTGCAACACAGTATCAGTGCGCAAAGGTAACTGGTTATAAAGGTTCTGCAAACGCAGCTGAGAGTTGGATGGTCTCAAAATCATTTGACCTCAGCAAAGAAACAGCAGCGTATATTTCGTTTGACTATGTAATCGCATATAACAGTGATGATATAAACGGATGCCATAAAGTCGTTTTCAGTCATGATTATGCCGGTGATGTATCAAAAGCTACTTGGAAAGAGATTGACTATTCTCCTGTAAAGAGTGGAGTATGGACTTTGGAAAACACAGGTAAAATTGCGATACCGAGTGAAATGTATGGTAAAGAGAATGTCGTAGTTGCATTCAAGTATACATCAAGCGCTTCAAATGCAAGTACATGGGAGGTTGCAAATGTTGTTGTTGCAAGCGGTACCGGCAATGCTCCGGAGCAGCCCGAGGAACCCGAGACTCCTGAGACACTTGTGTGTACAGTCACAGAGGCACTTGCTGCATTTGTAGCCGGTGAGGCCAAGCCTGCAGTCGTTAAAGGTTATATCGTTGGTACAATCAACGGACAGGTATACGCGGAAGGATGCGTTTTCAGCGGAATTGCAGAGTCAAAGACCAACCTTCTCATTGCCGACAATCCCGATGAGACAGACTACAACAACTGTATGCCTGTACAGTTGCCAAGCGGCGCGGTGCGCAATGCATTGAACCTTGTTGAAAATCCTGGCAACTACAAGAAGCTTGTCTCTTTGACAGGTAGTCTTGAGAAGTACTTTGGTATTGCCGGTTTGAAGGGTGTAAAAGAGTATTCATTCGATGGCGATGCTCCTGTGGAGCCTGAGCAGCCCGAGGAGCCTGAGACTCCGGTTGAGCCCGAGACACCCGAGATTGTTGTCGGTGAGAATATTCTTTTGAACAGTGGCTTCGAGGAGTGGAACGGAGACGTTCCAACAGCATGGGGTAAGGATGGTAGCAATGCTACTGCCCACAGTGCTACAATTGCACAGAGCACTGATTCTGACAGCGGTAGCTATGCTGTTGAGGTTGCAGGTGCAACAGGTAACAAACGCCTTGCTTCAAAGGCTTATACACTCCCTGCTGGTACATACACCCTTTCAGCATTCATCAAGCAGAGCGGTGATGCAGTGGGTGCCTTCCGTCTGGGTTATGCAATAATCAAGGATGGTGCTATTGCAAATTCTGATTACAAGTACCTTAACGATCCTACATACGTTACCGAGGAGTGGGAGTACTATGGTGTAGAGTTCACTTTGGAGGAGGAGACTACAGTTTCTGTTCTCGTGATGAATTCAAAGGTCGGTAATGGTGCATCAATCCTTGTCGATAATGTGGAGCTTGTTGCTCAGGAGGCTACTGCTGTTGAGGTGACTGTTGAGGACAGCAACGCCGAGTCTCTCTACTATGACCTCAGCGGCCGTGTTGTAAAGAATCCTGCAAACGGTATCTATATCTGCAATGGAAAGAAGGTGCTTGTCAAGTGACAGCACCGGTCCCGTTGATTGACCGTATAAACGAAAAGAGATGAGCTGAGCAGCTCATCTCTTTTCGTTTATGTTTCTGTCATGTTCTTTTGGCCGGTGCTCTGTCATCTTTTTCATAAGGTCGCGTTGGAACATTCCCTCGGCGTGTTGTACGCGGCGCAGCTTGCAGGGAGGGAGCACCTTGAGGTACTTGTCGGCATATTCCCTTTCAAGCTTTGCAATCTCAATCTTTGTGTCGGCCATCTTGTAGACGAAATTGCGGCACTCTTCGTCGGTCATCTTCTCATTGCGGCTTTTCCTGAACTCCTTGCGGACGTTGTGCTCAAGCTCGAATTTCTTTTTCTGCAGCTCAAAGTACAAGGGAAAGAAACTGTCGGCCTCCTCATTGGTCAGTTCGGCCTTCTCTGTGATGTATGCCTTCTGTTTTGCCTGGAACTCCTCGGGTGAGAAGTGGGGCCTGTTTGTCGGCCGTCCCTGTGCCGTTGCGGTTATGGTACCAAGGAACAGGAACATTGCGGTTATCAGGGTCTTTTTCATATTACAGGTGTTATGGTTATTCAAAATCAGTGTCTGTAAGGTAGCAATAGAAAGTGTACTCGTCAATGGGGTAACTGTTGAGTATGTTGTCTATGTACTCGCTGTCTGCATATATGCTCTCGGTCGATGCTGTGTTGCCGGCAGCCTGGTGCTGCTGTGCAAAATGGTTCGTAGTGATGCCTGCGATTATTGCAATTGCTGCCGCATAGCCTGCAATGCGGCTCAGCTTGCCAATTGCAATGCTCTTGCGGCGTTGTGCCGCTGTGCGGCTTTTTGCCGTCGCATCCAGTATCTTGCTGTTCAGCTGTTCAAAGTATCCGTCGGGTACGGTGAACGGCTCTTTTTTTCTGTTGTCTGTTATCTTCATAATCCAAACCTCTTACTAATAAGATATAACGTGTGGCCTTTGGTTTAATCGGCTTTGCTTAAATATTCTTCAATCTTCTTCGCTGCTATGTGGTACGCTGCTTTCAGTGCCCCCACGCTGGTGTCGAGCAGGGTTGACATCTCTTCGTATTTCATTTCGTCATAATACCTCAGGTTGAACACGATGCGTTGCTTCTCGGGCAGGCGTGCTATGGCTTCCTGCAGCATTGCATCGGCTCTGTCACCGTTGAAGAGTGTGTCGCTCTCAAGCTGCTCGGCAATTGCTCCCTCGGGGGTGTCGAGCGACACCAAAGTACAGCGGTTCTTGTTGAGGAATGTAAGTGTCTCGTTTATTGCAATGCGGTAGAGCCAGGTCGAAATCTTTGATTTGCCCTGGAATGAGTCTATGTTCATCCAGGCCTTTACGAATGTGTTCTGCGTGATGTCGTCGGCATCGTCATGTACAAGCACCATGCGCCTTATGTGGCGGTACACCTCCTCGCTATGCCTCTTGACAATGACGGAGAATGCCGCAGCTCTGGACTTCTCGTCCTTGAGCTGTGCAATTATCAAATCTTCGTTGTAGTTGTTGTTTGGCACTGTGTGGTGTTTTTCTTTTGACAAGAAAATGAACCGTAGGTTTAATCGATGCTGATGATATCTCCCTCGTTGGCGGCAATTGTTGTCGGATGTATCTCTTGCGCCTCTTTCAATAGTGTGTCGGGATTGTCGTAGCGTGACGAGTAGTGTCCTATCAGCAGCCTTTTTGCACCGGCATCGTTTGCGGCCTGTGCAGCCTGGCGCGCTGTGCTGTGGAATGTCTGTGCCGCGCGTTCCTTCTCGCTGTCGGCAAATGTCGCTTCATGGTAGAGCAGGTCAACCCCCTCCAGTGCTTCCCTATTGTCGCAAGGGGCTGTGTCGCTGCAGTAGGCATAGCTGCGGGAACGGTCGGCATCCTTTGTGAGCCTGCTGTTTGGGATTGTCTCGCCATCGGGAGTGGTGTAGTCGGCACCATCCTTTATTGCCTGGCGCATATATGCCGGTATGTTGTAGAAATTTACTGCATCGCCTATGAGGTGGCGTTTCTTGGGCTTTTCGCGGAAGAGGAAACCGCAACAGGGCATACGGTGCCTTAGTGGCAGCGATTCAACAGTGATGGTGTTGTCCTCGTATATCACCTGGTGCTTTGTGGCATCTATGCCGTGGAAGAAGAGCGGATATTTCATCCCCTTGCAGAAGAACTCTATCTGCGGTCTCATGAGCTGCTCAAGGTTCGGGTCGGCATATATGTGGAGTGGGGCGGTGCGCCCCAGCAGGCCGAATGTCGATATCAGGCCAATCAGTCCAAAGCAGTGGTCGCCGTGAAGGTGCGATATGAATATGTGGTTTATGAACGAGAAGTGTATGTGGTACTTGCGCAGCTGTATCTGCGTGCCTTCGCCGCAGTCAATCATGAACTGCTTGTTTCCAATCTTCACTATTTGCGCGCTTGCATTGTGCCGTGTTGTGGGCAGTGCCGAGCCGCAACCTAATATGTGTATCTCAAATGGTTCCATAGTGTGGCAAATTTACTTATTAGTGCGTTAAAAAGCAAATAGTCCATGGAATAAAAAATCAGGACTGTCCGTGTGGACAGCCCTGACTATGAATATTGTGAATCAATTCAATTATTCACCTTTGCCCTCGAGCTTGCTCTTGAGTGCAGCAAGTGCATCGATGTCACCGAGAGTTGTTGATGCAGCCTGATTCTGGATTGCAGGTGCAGCCTCCTCGGCCTTCTTTGTCTTGCGGGCAGCAGCGGCGGCCTTCTTCTCAGCCTTCTCCTCCTCCTTTGCTGCATCCTCGAAGATGCGGCTGTGAGAAAGGATGATGCGCTTAGCCTCCTTGTTGAACTCGATTACCTTGAATGACAACTTCTCCTCTGCAGCAGCCTGTGTGCCATCCTCTTTAACGAGGTGCTTTGGAGTAGCGAAGCCCTCAACGCCGTAAGGCAATGAAACGACAGCGCCCTTGTCGATGAGCTCTGTGATGACACCCTCGTGGATTGAACCGACAGTGAACACTGTCTCGAATACATCCCATGGGTTCTCCTCGAGCTGCTTGTGGCCAAGGCTCAAGCGG
The DNA here is from genome assembly GCA_045636545.1 of Bacteroidaceae bacterium. Classification (GTDB taxonomy): domain Bacteria; phylum Bacteroidota; class Bacteroidia; order Bacteroidales; family Bacteroidaceae; genus HGM04593. The sequence goes on along the minus strand of JAZTXR010000093.1, from coordinate 16,100 downwards.
CGGTTCTCCTTGTCGATTTCCAATACCTGAACATCGATAGCCTCGCCAATCTGTGTGAACTCAGATGGGTGCTTAACCTTCTTTGTCCATGAGAGGTCGCTGATGTGGATGAGACCGTCAACACCCTCCTCAATCTCAACGAAGATACCGAAGTTGGTGAAGTTGCGGACCTTTGCAGTGTGCTTTGAACCGATAGGATACTTCTCCTCGATGCTTGTCCAGGGATCCTCCTTGAGCTGCTTGATACCGAGTGACATCTTGCGCTCGTCGCGGTCGAGTGTGAGGATGACTGCCTCTACCTCTTCGCCAACCTTCATGAAGTCCTGTGCTGAACGCAGGTGCTGGTTCCAAGACATCTCTGAAACGTGGATAAGACCCTCAACGCCTGGAGCAATCTCGATGAATGCACCGTAGTCTGCCATAACGACAACCTTACCCTTAACGACATCACCAACCTTGTGGTCTGCATCGATAGCATCCCATGGGTGTGGAGTGAGCTGCTTCAAACCGAGAGCAATGCGCTTCTTCTCGTCATCGAAGTCGATGATAACGACATTGATCTTCTGGTCGAGAGCTACAACCTCTGTAGGATCGTTTACGCGGCCCCAAGAGAGGTCTGTGATGTGGATGAGACCGTCAACGCCACCAAGGTCGATGAACACACCGTAAGATGTGATGTTCTTGACTGTACCCTCGAGTACCTGACCCTTCTCGAGTGTGCTGATAATCTTCTTCTTCTGCTCCTCAAGCTCAGCCTCGATGAGTGCCTTGTGAGAACCGACAACGTTCTTGAATTCCTGGTTGATCTTGACAATCTTGAAATCTTCTGTCTGGCCAACGTATGCATCGTAGTCACGGATAGGCTTAACGTCGATCTGTGAACCTGGCAAGAATGCCTCGATACCGAATACGTCAACGATCATACCGCCCTTAGTGCGGCACTTGATGTAGCCACGTACAACTGCCTGCTCTTCCATAGCCTTGTTTACAAGCTCCCAAGAACGGCTTGCGCGTGCTTTCTTGTGTGAAAGGTTCAACTGACCCTTCTTGTCCTCCAAGTTCTCGATGTAAACCTCAACCTGGTCACCTACCTTGAGGTCCGGGTTGTAACGGAACTCGCTTACTGGAATGATTGCGTCCTGCTTGTAGTTGATGTCTACAATGACTTCACGCTTGTTGATACCGATTACGGTACCCATTACTACTTCGCGGCTTGATACCTTGTTGAGTGTGCCGTCATAGGCCTGCTCAAGCTGCTCATAAGAAAGACCTGAGATGTTCTCGCCTTTCTCGTAAGACTCCCAATTGAAATCGGGTGTGCCTGTTAGAATTTCGTTGCTCATAATTTTTTAAAAGTTAATGAGTTAGACATTATGTTGATAGAATTCGGCCGCAAAGGTACAACTTTTTTGCCAAATACGGGCATTTTGTGCCCTGTTTTTTGTTATTTTTTTAAAATATTGCTCTTTGTATCGGTATTCTCTTTTTCTTTTGAAAAATATCAATACATTTGCGTTGATAAACCGTTATAATTGTTGACCTTTAAGAAAATATTATGGATATCCTTTCATTGTTCAGTACGGTAGAGTTCCTCAGTGCGTTCATTGTGCTCTTTGCAGTCATAGACCCCATTGGTATAATGCCTATCATCCTTTCGATACGCGACAAGGGGAAAATTATAAGCCCCAACAAGGCTGTGCTCTATTCGTTCGGCCTTATGTTCCTGTTCTTTTTTGTGGGAGACTGGATACTGAATCTTTTTGGTGTTGATATCAACTCTTTTGCCGTGGCGGGTGCGTTGATAATATTCCTTATGGCTATTGAAATGGTACTGGACATTGAGATCTTCAAGGATTCTTCAATTGCGGCCAACAATGCCACGATGGTGCCTGTCGTCTTTCCTCTGCTTGCCGGTGCGGGTTCATTCACTACACTTCTTTCGCTCAAGGCTGAATATGCAAGCGTGAACATTCTGCTTGCCCTGTTGCTCAACGCGGTAGTTGTGTATGTGATGCTGAAGTCTACAGCCTATCTGCAGCGCCTGTTGGGTAAGGGCGGTATCTATTTCACACGGAAGTTCTTTGGTATTATCCTTCTTGCAATTTCGGTGAAACTCTTTACTTCCAATCTCCTGCACTTCATCAATACGATGAGTACCATGACGATGGTCGAGGGGTGAGGGAATCCTGTTATACAAATGAATTGCCGCGGACGACCGTCCGCGGCAATTCATTTGTCATCAAATCTCATTTTCAGAACTCTTCCGTTGCGTATGTCTGCAGTGCACCGTCTTCGTTGCTGTAGATGAAGAATGCTTCAATGTCGTCGGTCTTGCATTGCTCTATGGCCTTCTCCAATCCCATTACCATGAACGAGGTTGCATACGCATCGGCCTTGGCACAGCTCTCGGCGATGACTGTGGCGCTCAGCAGTGAGTGCTGCACGGGATAGCCTGTGCGCGGGTCGATGGTGTGGGCATATTTCTTCCCGTTCTCTACGCGGAAGTTACGGTAGTTGCCCGATGTGGCCAAGGACTTGCCGCTGATGCCTATGATTCTCTGGTGCGCATTGTGGCTGCCGGTAGTGTTCTCGGTTGGCTTGCTGATGCTTATGTTCCAATCCGTGCCTCTGTCGTTCTTGCCCTTTGTGACTACCTCGCCACCAATCTCAATCATATAGTCGGTGATGTTGCGGCTGTCGAGCAGGCGTGCCACCATGTCGCATCCGTATCCCTTGGCTATGGCGCCGCAATCGAGCATTGTGCCGGGGTTCTGCTTTATGATTTTACCGTCAACCAGTGCCACGGTTGTGTAGCCTACCTTGCTGCGCAGCTCCTCGACTGTTGCACTGTCGGGCAGTTCGCCTTTCTTGAAACCGAACCCCCATGCGTTCACAAGCGGTGCCACGGTGATGTCGAATGCACCACAGGTCTTTGCCGAAATCTCCTGTGCCAGTTCAAAGACCTCGGTGAACATTTCGTTTGCAGTAGTGTCCCTGTTGCTGTTGAATGCACTTATTATGGAGTTCTTGTTGAACATTGACAGGGAATTGTCCACCTGCATGAGTGTGGTTTTTATCTCCTCGTGTAAATCTTCCACACTCTTGTACTTGATGTTGTACTGCGTGCCGAATATATACCCGCTGTTGGTTGTGTATATCTCGGGCGTGTGGTTCCTCAATATATAGAACGTCCCTATTATAAGGAATAGCAGAAATGCTATTTTAATTTTGTTCAGTTTGCCATTCATATCTGTTTTATCTTATTGGTATGTCATATATCAGGTTGTATGTTCCGCCAAAGCAGGTGCTACGGTTGATACCATAGCCAGGGATGTACCACATCCTTGAGTTCCTGGCCTGCTTTTCTGTTATTCTTGCCTTGTAGCGTACGCTCCATCCCATCTTGAATCCTTTGGCAATCTCCACTTTTATACCGACACCAATCTCGCCCCACAGACAGGCTCCTTCGACATTCTTGAGATCAAGAGCCACCTCTCCGCCCCATACGGGGTCGGTGATAGGTGGAGTGTTCACGTCATATCTGAAATTTGTCCAGCCGACACGTACAAGTCCGTATATATAATGCTTGGGATTGGGGTTATCCTTTTTTGTGAGGAAATTGTAGTTGAAACCAGCTCTGTAGTAGGGTGCGTTGGTGCGGTATTTTATTCCGCTACTCTCGTCGGTGGTGTTGCACCACGCCCAACCGAATTCGGCGGTGGGGTAGAGACGGTTGCCGAAATTCAGCTCTGCTGCAACTTCGGTGCTTATGCCCTCGCCAATGAGTGAATATGCGCAACCGAAGATGTCGGTAGAGAAACCGAATCCCCTGAATGCCAGCAGTTCTCCCAGGCGCACTTTCTCATCCTTCTCCTGTCGCTTTTGCGCTGTGGTGTCAAGCGGTGCCAGAAGCAGTATGCTACTCAGTAAAATATAGCTTAATGTTCTCATTGTAATCGAAGTTGACGTTGGCGTTGTTGATGGCCGTTGAATCAATCATATGTGACGAATGTCTGACACCGGTCAGCCTGTGGTGCATTATAACACCGCATTCCATTGATTGGTATATGGGGATGTTGTTGTGTTCTATGTACAGCGTGTCGTTGTAGCTGTCAAAGAAATTCATTATTATGGTGTCGCATGTGGCTGTGTAGCACATTGGCAACTTTATTTCCTTGGCATTGGTGACGTGGTTCACGGCTGTAGTGGCCTGTCCGTTTATCATTACGGACACCGTGAGTGCCTCGGGTAGGGCGTACTCCTTTTCAACTCCATCGGTATCAACTGTGTAGAACTTTATGCAGTTGTATGCAATGTTTTCAAGCGCACAGTCATATCCGCTGTCGCATCCGGCTGTCAGCAGGCTGCACAGTATCATGGCGTGGAGAACCATTTTCTTGACAGCTGTCCTCATCATATCTCCTTTGAAATGTTGTATTTGTTCCTGTCCTGGGATGAGCGGCTCACGAGCTCGGCGATGAAGCCGGTGAGGAACAGCTGTGTTCCCAGTATCATCATCGTGAGTGCAATGTAGAAGTAGGGCGAGTCGGTCACCAGCCTGCTCACTTCATTGTTGGCAAGTGCTATTATCTTTGCTGCGCCGACAATGATGGCCGATACAAAGCCGATGAGGAACATCAGCGTGCCCCAAAGACCGAAAATGTGCATTGGTCTGCTGCTGAACTTTGAGAGGAACCACAGCGAGATGAGGTCGAGATAGCCGTGGAAAAAGCGGCTTATGCCGAACTTGCTCTTCCCGTATTTGCGTGCCTGGTGGTGCACGACAAGCTCGCCAATCCTCTCATAGCCGGCGTTCTTTGCCAGATAGGGGATGTAGCGGTGCATGTCGCCATATACCTCAATGCTCTTCACCACCTCTTTGCGGTAGGCCTTGAGGCCGCAGTTGAAGTCGTGCAGATTCTTTATACCCGATACCTTCCGTGCTGTCGCGTTGAACAGTTTTGTGGGTATTGTCTTGCTGAGCGGGTCGTATCTTTTCTCCTTGTAGCCCGATACAAGGTCGTATTCCTCTTCGGTAACCATTCTGTAAAGGATTGGTATCTCGTCGGGGCTGTCCTGCAGGTCGGCATCCATTGTGATGACGACATCCCCTTGTGCGCGCTCAAAACCGCAATAAAGAGCGGGTGACTTGCCATAGTTGCGACGGAACTTGATGCCGTGGATGTTGGCATTCTTCTCTTTAAGCTGCTCGATGATTTCCCATGAGTTGTCGGTGCTGCCGTCGTTTATGAAAATTATTTCGTATGTGTAGCCGTTCTCCTGCATCACGCGCTCAATCCACGCGGTAAGCTCGGGCAGCGACTCGGCTTCGTTGTAAAGGGGGATTATTACTGATATGTCCATATTTCTGTTTTATAATGTTCTTCTTGCGAATATTGCTATTATGGGTGGTAATGTGAACGAACTGAAAATGTTGTTGCCCAGCAGTTGCCATATAAGGTCGTTGACTGTGAGCCGTGAGATGATGTCCTGCATATCCTCGAACAGCACCTTTGTCTCCGCTTCAAGGTTGGGGGTAGCTATGATTTGGGAGAGCGTGTCATTCAGTTCCATTATAATGGCACCCTGGTCAATGATATTGAAGAATATGTAGTTCACCATTGTGCTGAAAAGTGTGGCACATATATACATGCAGAAAAGGAATGTCCATGCCTGGGCGTATCCCAGATTGTCCCCGCACTCTTTCTTGCGGAAATCCTTTGCAAAGCGGCAGGCAAGGAACGGCGATGTGAAGAGCATTGCCATTGCCAGCATTGAAAGGCTTCCACTGCTGTAGAACTTGAAAAGCAGTATGTACATTACCGTCCAGAAGATGCCCAGGTATGTACCATATTTCATTGCGTTGTTGTAGAAATCTTTTATATTTATCTGCTCCATAACTCTTTCTGTTGAATTGCCTGTTGCTGTACCAAGGCTTCTTGGTCAATTTGCAAATATAGCTATTTAAATTGTTTCTGTTGCAATGCTTCTCCTTTTTAGTGCGTATTGGGCTGTAAATTTCTTGTTTTTCTCTTTTGGGTAGCGTTTGTGGTTGTCTTGCTCAATGTCCCGTATGTGGAATATTATTGACTCAATGTGTGTTTTTTTTGTTTTTTATGGTTTGTTATGTTTATTTTGTGTATGTTTGCATTCATTCAGATATTTTGCAGATGATTCCAATATCGATGGGGCTGTAGCCTTATATCTACCATTTGCCGATGTCGCAACTGTGTAGCGCTTTTCCGGCTCGGTTTTATTGGAGTGTCTGTGGAGGGTAAAACAAAACAATTGTAATGGTTTATGAAGCTTAAGTTTTTTATCTTTCTCTCTCTCCTGTTGGGTATCCAGCATATTTTTGCCCAGTCATTGTCGCAGGCCCAATTGAATTATAACGAGTTTGTCAAACAATTTTCGGCAAATGGCGAGTGTGACAATGCTTACGGTGCACTGTTCAATTCCTATAAGGAGTATATGGCAGTGCTGGATAGTTCGCAGCCTGGTTCCGAGGGGTATGAGCAGTCCAAGGCAAGGCTTGAGAAAATGATGCCATATCTCTACAGCGGTGCGTTCTATTATACAAAAAAAGGAAATCAGAACAATACCAATATCTTTGTTGAGGCTTATGTGAGTGTTTGTGTGCACAATGCGTTCAAGAATGAGAATATCGAGAAGGGTGACGATTATGCCACATTTGCATGGATGGCTGCGACAAATGCCTACAATGCAAAAAGGTACGATAAAGCAACACTGTATTTGACATCATATATCAATTCGGGTGATGCAACCCGAAGGAATGAGGCCTTCTATTATCTGGCAAAGGCGTATATGAACTCCGGTGACAACAAGAATGCGAAATACATATTGGAACAGGGGTTAATGTATTCTCCCGACAACCAGCCGATGCTTGTGGCAATAATCAATCTGCTTGGAGAGTCAAAGGAGGATGATGCTGCCTTGCAAAGGTATGTGACAAGGGCTTTGTCGTTCAAACCGTCGGACGAGGGGCTTTTGAACATACAGGCTCAACTGTATGAACGTACCGGTGAATTTGAGAATGCTATCCTCTTCTATGATAAGCTGGGGCAGATGAAGCCGCAGAATCTTGAGATTGCCCGTCATCTTGCAATCTGCAACTACAATGCAGGTGTGGTATATGCCACTGATGCCGACAAACTTGAGCAGATGACCGACAAGAAAGGCCGTAAAGAGGCCAAGGCGAAGCGGGAACAGGCCAAAGTCTTCTTTGAGAGGGCATCGGAGATACTTAATCAGGTCCTTTATAACGACCCGCTTGCTTTCAAATATGCAATAGCTTTGGCAAATGTCTATGCATATCTGGGTGATGAGGCAAAGTTGAGCGAGATTAATGAGCGCATCATTGACTTGGGTTACCAACCTATAACCATGGGCAGCGATATGGCTGTTGTAGAATATAAGCAGTTGAGCCCGTCTGTAAACATTGATTTGCCGCAGCCTGTACAACAGCCAAAGAAAGAGGAGACACCGGCAGTTGCTCAAGAGGATGAAAAAGAGGAGCCGGCGAAATCGGATGTCGATGTTGACATCCCGGTAAATGCGGTGATGAATGACAGGACTTTTGTGTGTATCATTGCAAATGAGAATTATACTCACGTAGCCGATGTGCCCAATGCTGCCAATGACGGCAAGGTCTTCGCCGAATATTGCAACAAGGTACTTGGAATACCAAAGGACAATATAATGCTTCACCATAATGTGTCGTACGGCTCATTGATTACAGTTGTCGAAGATATCAGGAATGTGGCTGAAGCCTTGAACGGTGATTGCAACCTGATTGTCTATTATGCCGGTCACGGTATCCCCGACGAGAGTGAGAAGACGGCCTATCTGCTTCCTGTCGATTCTGACGGAAAGCATGTGCGCACATGTTACTCTTTGGGTGAGTTCTACTCCGAACTTTCTTCTATGAACGCGAAATGTACCACTGTGTTCCTTGATGCTTGTTTCAGTGGCGCATCCCGCAATAATAACGGTGAGATGGTGGTTGCGGCACGTAGCATTGCCATTGATGTGGATGAGAGTGAGATTGAAGGACGTCTGGTTGTCTTCAGTGCTGCATCGGACGACCAGACTGCTTTGGCCTATGATGAGAAGAATCATGGCCTCTTCACATATTTCCTTTTGAAAAAACTCAAGGAGAGCAATGGCGATGTCTCTCTTCTGGAACTTGGTGACTATCTGAAAGAGCAGGTGTCACTGCACTCCGTGCTCAAGAACCACAAGAAACAGACACCGACAGTTGTTGTAGGTGCCGGTTTCGGCAGTGAGTGGGAACTTCTCCGTTTGAAAGAGTGAAATTGCACGTCAAATATCCGGTAGTCATTAATCCTTGAATAGATGTATATGAGATTAAGGTATCTGTTGTTATTGTCATTGTTCCCGTTTACCTCTCTGTTTGCGCAGAAGGTAGTTACTATAGAGGGTTCATACCTGTATATCGTTCCCGAGACAGTCTCTTTGAAGGATGCTAAGGAAACGGCACTGTCCCGTGCACAAGAGCAGGCGATGGCAGATGAGTTCGGTACAGTGATATCGCGCCGTTCGCTCTTTGTCAGCGACAGCAAGCAGGATGATTTTTATATCGAAGGCGATGCTGCAGTTAAAGGAGAGTGGATAGAGACCATTGGTGCACCAACCTTTGAGTGCGGGTTCCATAATGACGAACTGTATGTGCGCTGTACTGTAAAAGGCAAGGCACGCGAATTGAAGGTCGCCAAGGTGGAACTTGAGATTGATATACTGCGCAACGGGTTTGCCCCTGAGATGAGCAGTACCGATTTCAAGTCGGGCGACAAGGTTTTCTTGAAATTCAAATCGCCCGTCGATGGCTATGTGGCCGTTTATCTGCATGACAATGCAAATGATGAGGTCATGTCATTGCTCCCTTATAAAAGAGACCACATACCGGCGTTGAAAATCAATGCCGACGAGGATTACATATTCTTCTCAAAAAGGCATAACAGTTATGGGCTCAACGTGCAGGAGTATACATTGGGCTGCGAGAGTGAGCACGATGCCAACACCTTGTATGTTGTATTCTCTACCCATGAGTTCTCAAAGCCCTCACTCTCTGTCGAGGATGCCAAAAGCGCGCTCAACCACCTGAATTTCGAGAAGTTCAACTCCTGGATTGCAAAATCACAGACATACGACTCCAATATGCAGGTCGAGAGATATGTCATCTCAATATCCAACAAATAAACATGTTAACACTAAATTGATACCATTATGCGACTCAGATTTAAATTTTTGTCATTTTTGCTGTTCGCCACTGTATGTTCAGTGTTCGCGCAGACTGAGAAAAGGTCGGAGTATGTTTTCAAACAGGAAATTTATCCAATGAACTTCGAGACATATTATATGACCTCGTACTTCAATAATTCTAAAGAGGTATATAATATAAAAGGATATGAGCTCAACTATTCCTATGACTCTATTGTGTCAGTGAAAATCAATCCTTCGGGAACTTCCTATGCTGTAATTACAAAAAGAAAAGGCAAGTCTAATCTGAACATTTATGACTTGTGGCAGGCAAACACTCTTGTGCGCCGCTTCAAGAATATAAATGATGCATCTGCAATATGCTATACTCCGGATGCCAAGACACTTGTCCTTGCACGTACCAATGTGCTCAAGTTCTACGATGCACGCGCCTTTTATGTAGATGACAGCCTCAAGATGAATTTTACGGCAAAGGAACTGGCGGTGAGCGGTAACAACTACTTTATCTCCGCTACCGATGGTGACAGTGTCTGTGTCTGGAACGCTGAGACTAAAAGAACACGTCTGGCGGTAGCTCCCGGGAAAGTCAACGGGATTGCTTTCTCCGGTGACAGCAAAATGTTCGGTATCCTTACAGATGATTCATTGTGCATATATGATACAAGGCAGTTCGCATTGCTCAAGACTTACAACGAGTTCAAGAATGCAAACTCATTCGCTTTTCACCCTAACGGAAAGCACATTTCTCTTGTGGCCAATGATACAGTAGTAAACGTTATCAATATCAAGGACGACAGTGACCGTTTCTTCGTTGACAACTCACAGGGCGGTACCTCAAAAGTGGCATACGTGTCTGACAATACCGGCAGGGATTATATGGTATATAATACAAACAATTCATTGATATACAGACATATCGGTGAGCTTGTTCCAAACCGTGCGAAGTTGTTGGAGAATGAGTTGCAGGCGAGAATGAACGAGTGGATGAAAAAGATGCCCGATGAGACCGAAGAGGAGTACGGCATGCGTGTTAACGACGAGACCCGTATGAGGCAGATGACACTGTTCGAGCAGGAGATTTCTACCCGTATGGCCGATAATTTCGTGAGTATGTCCAATGTGGCTCTCGGTAATTATATCCCGGACAATAATTTGCTCGAGGTCAGCTTTGACAATATGCCCACAATTTATCTCCCTGTGCCAAAAGAGGATTTGGGTGACTTTATGAGTGCCGATAATCTTGAATTCCGTAATGCCAAGTACGGTCTTACAAGCGAGGACAAGTTCGAGTTGACATTTGCCGAGGTGTATAACAAGGCTACCGGCAAGACCTATGTGTTTGACAATACAAACAGAGCCTCTTTGGAGTTGCTTGTTGCCGAGGAAAACTTTGTTCCTCTTGAACTTGTGCAGCTGTCAAATATGCAGGAAGTGAAATTGACCGAGATGAAGGACGATATTGTATCGTTGGCAAAAAGCGAGAATGTCATCTCTGACTATACCAATATTTCTGTAGTATCGGATGTCGTTTCCGATTATAATGCCGATGGTGAGAGCATTGTCAACTACGTTGTCGGTTTCTCATACGAGGTCGAGAAGATTTTCTCAGTGAATGAGGATTTCGCTCCCGGAAAATACAAGACCGAGGAATCTGGTGCAGCAACATCCATGCTCAATATCATCAAGCGTGCAATGGAACAGGAGTTCACCGATTATATAAAGGCCGGAAAGAAGTTGAATATAAAGATTACAGGTATGGCCGATGCTATTCCCATCGTGAGCAAGATTCTATATGACGGTTCTTTCGGTGCAATCAACAACGAGCCTGTATATAAGGACAATGAGTTGAGCAACATCACATTGCCAAAGGGTGGTAGAGTGATGAAGAATGAGGAACTTGCTTTCCTGCGTGCGATGTCCGTAAAGAACTATATTGAAACCAACATTCCATCATTGTCCGATTTGGATATTGATTATACCTATCACATTGATATCGCTTCGGGTAAGGGTGGTGAGTATAGACGAATCGGCGTTGTCTTTACATTTGTCGATGCATTCTGATTGATTTGCATCAATTGAGGGTGTAAATTCTTTATATTTCCAAGGAATGTCATATTTTCGCAGCCGGTTGCTGCGGCATCCAAGAAATAAGGGGTTTACATCCTCTTCTGTTTAAACAGCTTCTAAATCCAACAGTTGAAAATGAAAGCGATGATTTTTGCGGCGGGGTTGGGAACCCGTCTTAAACCTTTGACCGACACTCTTCCCAAAGCTCTTGTGCCGGTTTGTGGCAAGCCGCTCATTGAACACGTGGCACGCAAGCTCTTTTCGGTGGGTATAGACGAGGCCGTAGTGAACATACACTATTTTGCCGACAAGGTAGAGCAGTGGGTCAATGGTGAAGATTGGATTGTTACCGACAAGAGTGAAAAACGGGCAGGCAGGATGCTTGTTGAAATCAGTGACGAGCGTGAACTTCTGCTTGAGACGGGTGGGGCTGTGCTCCATGCACGCCGTTATCTTGAGGGTTGCGGCCGTTTTCTCATTCATAACGTGGATATCCTTTCCAATTGCGACATCAGCTGGTTCGGGCAGCAGGTCAAGGACGATGCGCTGGCCTCGCTGCTTGTGAGTGACCGCAAGACAACGCGTTTTTTGCTCTTTGAACCCGATACAATGCGCCTGGCTGGTTGGATGAACACCGACACGGGTGACTATAGTGTCATCTCGCCCCGCATTCTCCCGCAAGAGTGCCGTGCATTGGCCTTCTCGGGCATCCATATACTGAGCGACAGGGTGCTTGCCCTTATGGAGGAGTATGTAAAGGAAAAGGGATTGCCGGTAGATGAACAGAGGGGAACACGATTCCCGATTATGAGTTTCTATATGTGGGCTGCGGCAAAGTACCCGATATATGGTGTTGTAGCCAAGGAATTGCAGTTCATTGATGTGGGCAAGTTGGATGCCTTGAAGCCTGCCGAGGAGTTTGTTAAAGGTCAAAGGTGAAAGCTCGTGCAAACGAGCAAAATGCAAAGCTCGCTTTAGCATTTTACTGCGAGTGCAGCCGAGGTTCAAGCGCACGAAGTGCGATTAAAGCTGCGCTTACGCAGCTTGCACAGCCAGGTTTCAATCACACAAAAAGTGTTGAATGCCGTATGCTCTGCGGATGACAAATTCGCAAAAGAAACCCGCGCGGAAAATTTCCCGCGCGGGTAATATTATGTGTTATGTCTGCTTACTTTACCAAAACCTTTTTACCACCTACAATGTAGATACCGCGCTGGGTAATAGCATCGATGCGGCGGCCGGTGAGGTCGTAAATCGCTTTCACTTCTCCGTTTTCACCTATTACATTCTCAATGCCTGTTGCCTGTGCGCCATAGAGTGTTGGCAGAACTGCATCGGCAGGAATCATTGCAACAGGGCAAGTGCAGAATACGCCATTATGGAATACCAATGCATAATCGTTGCAAACAATAATAGCAGAGCTGTTATCGTTGGCGGTAATCTCTATTGTCCAAACTGTAGGCATAGTGCCAACATAGAGGTTTTCAGGTTTCATCATTGTGTTGTAAATGTAGTTGTCATTTACATCCTTGATGTAGAAGCCACCGTCTGCCTCTTCGAATGTAAGTGCATAGTATACTGCAGATGTTACATTGTTGCCATCAATTGCTGCCTCAACAGCCGGGAGTGTTGTGCCCTCAAGTGGAGCAGCGACATAGCCGTTGGCTGCAATGAAATAGCTGCCACTTTCAACAGTTGTTGCTTTGTGGAATGTCGCCTCTTCGCTGATTATATACTCGGCGCTTGTCGATGCGCTCACGTAGGTCTTGCCACCGTATGTGAGCTCGACAATAACCTTGAGTGTACAGCTTTCGCTGATGATTATTTCACCCTCTGTCTCCTCGTCCTCGACTGTAGGCTCGTTGCCGTCTGTAGTGTAGTAGTAGGTTACGTCTGTAACGCCATTGATGTCGGTTGTTGCCGAGTGGACATTCACAGTCTGCTCACCTACGTATACGCCGCTTGCAAGGTCAATGGCCGGAGCTTCGAGTTTGTTGTCGGCCGGGTATATCTTGATATATGTGATGTACATCACGCTTGAGTAGTTTCCACCGTTCGAACCAATCACAAGCTCATAGACATTGCCTGCAGCCTGTTTGTCTGCAGCTATCTCAAATGTGGAAGTCGATGTTGAACCAATACAAGCGGTACTTACGGCGTTTTTGTCAACATATACATTCATATCAACATTTGGATAGCTTGTTGCTGATGAGTGTCCTACAACCTCAATCTTCTCAACTGCAAAGCCAAATGCCGGGAGAACGATTTTTGAACCGGGCTTGCCAAGATTCAGGAAACCTTTGTTGTCATAGATGTAGCTGCCCTTGTTGGCTGTCGGGTCAATGTGGATGGTGTTCACGCCATCGGTATATTCACCTGCGGTCTTGATAGAGCTGTAGTTGTTCTCCTCCATTGTGGCAATGCCCCAAGAGTTGTTTACGAAGTCCAACACAACAGTCTCGTTGAGTGCGCCCTGAGCGGCAGCTGTTGTTGCCATTGCAACCAGTAATGTCACTAAAAAAGTAAATTTTCTCATAGATAAAATAATAATAATATTGTTATGTTCATTTCTCAAATTATTCGTAAAACCAACTGATGGTTTTCAATCTGCAAATTTATGGAAAAATTCTCTTTTTTACAGCTTCTTATTATAGAAAAAGCGGATGCGCAATCGCGCATCCGCTTGGATTTTCTATTGTTTATGGCAAAAAGTTACTTTACAATAACCTTCTTGCCATTTACAATGTAGATACCACCCTTGGTGATGGTGTCAATCTTGCGGCCGGTGAGGTCGTAGATTGTTTCAGCATCAGCCTCGTTAATCTTCTCGATACCAGTTGCTGCATTGCTGATAGTCCAAGTAAACACCTTGTCGCCAACCAAGCCCTCGAGCTCGCTGAGGTCAAGAGTATATTCACCTGGCTCTGTGATAACGATTGGCTCGTATGTCATCAGGTCAACTGGAACATAAACGCCTCCCATAGATACGAAGTAGTATGTCTTTTCGCCGCAAGTTACAGGGAAATAGTCAGCAGCCATACCATTGCTGAATGTGATAGAGATAGCGTCAATGCTCTCCAATACACTGCCTGGAGCTGGGAGAATCTCTATGATAGAGAACTCCTCAACAATTGGGTCGCCATAAGTGTAGGTCTTCACAGCCTCCTCGTTAGCCTCGCCGTTTACGGTGTAAGCACCTGCAGGGAGTGTGAATGTATAGTCGCCCTTAGCGAACTCAAAGCCCTCGGCAAAGAACTCCTCGAAGACGTACTCAATGTAGTATGCGTTGCTCCAGCTGTCATAGTACCAGTTGAGTGTAGAGGTGTAGACAGTCTCGCCAAAAGCGATTGTTGCAACCTTTGTCTCGTCAATCTCTACAGACTCTGCATTTTCAATAGTAATCATTGCAGCTGTAGGCATATACCATACCTGGTCGAGGTAAGACTCCCATGTATCGAAGTCACGTGAAATCTCCAACTGTGGCTTGCGGTATGTGAAGGTGCTCTGTGCATACTCCTCGTTTGCAACACCGTCAACAGTGAACAAGCCGGCAGGAACGTTGATTGTGTAACGGCCCTCGGCGAACTCACCGTTGAATGCCAATGTGATATACTGTGAGTTACCTGATTTCTCAACTGTAACAGTAGCCTCGTAAACAGTCTTACCAGTTGTCATTGTTGCCTTGACATCGTTGTTGATGACAACGTCGCTCTTTGCATACTTGACAGTGATTACAAACTCGCTGAAATCAGCAACATTGCTGTATGTCTCGTTCCAGCAGAATCCCTCCTCGGCTGATGGTGAAATCTCAACAGCTCTTTCTGCAACAGTGAACTCGAACTCACCGCCCTTGTACTCCTTGGTACCGTCAGCGCTGAGGATAACACCGGGAAGAACGACTACCTTGTATGTACCGGGAGTCTCGATAGCTGTAGATGCATAAGGAGTTGCGAATGTGTTGCTTGAGCCGTTGCCGCCCATACACTTGTTGAGTCTTGCAACCTCGTTGCCCTCAGCATCAAGGATGTAGCCATAGTCACCGCTAAGGTCTGTTGTATACTTCTTGACAACCTCGTTGAAGTTGATCTTAACACCCTGCAACTTGTACTGGCCGTTGATAGCTGTTTCAAGAGGATTTCTGTCATAGCTTACAACCTCAAGAGCCTCAAGTACTGCAGGCTCCTCAACCTGGAATGTGAATGTCTGGCCTGCAAACTCCTCGCCGTCTGTAGCCTTGATAAGGCCAGCAGGGATAGCGAATGAATAAGTACCGGTCTTTGAGATAGCTGCGTTCATCTCGAATACGAATGTCACCTTGTTACCGTCGATGGTAGCCGCGCTAACCCATGCAGTAGCAGCAACGCCACCATTGGCATCCTTCAACTTGATGTACTGAGCAGGACCGCTTGTACCGGTACCAGTACCAGTACCAGTACCTGTACCAGTACCTGTACCAGTACCTGTACCAGTGCCTGTACCAGTACCTGTGCCTGTGCCTGTGCCTGTACCTGTACCAGTACCACCGGCAGCCTGGATGAACTCGATAGCCTTGTTGAACTCGATGGTGATAGAATTGAAGCTCTCAACAACCTCGTCAGCGGCTGGAGTCTGTGAAACAACTGCCAAAGCAGGAGCGGGCTCCTCAACCTGGAAAGTGAATGTTGCACCTGCAAACTCCTCGCCGTCTGTAGCCTTGATAAGGCCAGCAGGGATAGCGAATGAATAAGTACCGGTCTTTGAGATAGCTGCGTTCATCTCGAATACGAATGTCA
>JAZTXR010000092.1:0-1028 GCA_045636545.1 Bacteroidaceae bacterium | reverse complement strand
TATTTCAGTGCCTCTTCCTCCATCCAGGTGACGTTGTGTCCCTTGGATGAGGCCCATATAAACGTACTTGTTGTTCCATCCGGGGCAGTCAGCTCATGAAAGTAATCGTTGCCGCCGTAGGGAACGGCCACATTCAATTCTTCGCACACCCAAGCGCACCATCATAAGGGATGAGATTGCTGTCATCATGATTTTGGTGAAATAGAAAACCCATCAACAATTGAGAAAAAGAACGAAGTGAATACAACATCGATAAAAATACGATCAAACATCCAACAACGCATAAAAGGCAAATCAAAGCAATGCGAACACCTTTTTCTTCATAATCAACCTCCATTTTTGTAATTATGTACATATTGTACCATATTTTTTAATATATGTCAACCAACATCTCACAAGTATGATTCACAATTCAGGATAACACAACAAAGGAGGCGAATCAATAGAGCGATGGTTGAGACGATTCTCCGAAACAGAGAATATCACAAAGGGCAGGTCAGGGGGGCTTGTTTTTGAGACGCAAAAAAAGACCACCCTTGTGAGGTGGTCTATGTATGTGTTAGCATCGACCTATCTTTCCGGAGCGTCGCCACTCAAGTATTGTCGGCATATCACAGCTTAACTTCCGTGTTCGGAATGGGAACGGGTGGACCCTGTGAGTGAAAGACACTAACTGTCTGTGGCTCATATCCACAGAGAACCGAATAAAGCTTTGCAAAGAAAGCGTACGCACAGATGAACTTACTCAAACCTTGGAAGGTTCAAGCCCTCGGTCTATTAGTATCGGTCAGCTGAACACATTACTGTGCTTACACCTCCGACCTATCAAACTCATAGTCTTTAAGTGACCTTACCAGCTTATGCTGTGGGATATCTAATCTTGAAGCATGTTTCACGCTTAGATGCCTTCAGCGTTTATCAAAACCGCACGCAGCTACCCAGCTGTGCTCCTGGCGGAACAACTGGTGCACCGGAGGTGCGTCCGACCCGGTCCTCAAGTCGGATCGTAGCCATGTCGTTCTGTGAGC
>JAZTXR010000091.1:0-58153 GCA_045636545.1 Bacteroidaceae bacterium | reverse complement strand
TCCGCAACTTCGGTAAGAAATCGCTCACTGAGCTTGATGATTTGCTCGAGAGTCTGAATCTTTCGTTTGGAACAGATATTTCAAAATATAAATTAGACAAAGAATAATTATGAGACATAAGAAATCTTTTAATCATTTGGGTCGTACTGCATCTCACAGAAACGCTATGCTTTCTAATATGGCAGTTTCGTTGATTATGCACAAAAGAATCACTACGACCCTCGCAAAGGCAAAGGAACTCAAGAAGTTCGTTGAGCCACTCATCACAAAGTCAAAAGACGACACAACAAATTCACGTCGCGTAGTGTTCAGCAACCTCCAGAGCAAGGAGGCCGTTACAGAGCTCTTCAAGGAGATTTCTGTAAAGGTAGCAGAGCGTCCAGGTGGCTACACACGCATCATCAAACTTGGTACACGTTTGGGTGACGCAGCTCAGATGTGCTTCATTGAGCTTGTTGACTACAACGAGAACATGGCTAAGAGCCAGGCTAAGAAGACACGCCGTCGTCGTTCTACAAAGAAGGCTGATGCGCCAGTTGTAGAGGAGACTGTTGCAACAGAAGAGGCTACACCAGCAGTTGCTGAATAATAAAAATTACTTACTTAATAGATGTGAGAGGGTATCGTGAGATACTCTCTCATTTTTTGTACGCCTAAGTCGTTTGAATTTGTTTCGCGCCAACTGTGTGGTAAAACCGGCTCACCTGCAAACTCTGAAGTGAGCCGAGACGAATTGCGCAATAACTGTATCTGGACTTGGATAACACAGAACGGCGTTAATGGTTACACGGTAACCGGTGCTAACGGCAACAGCATCTTCCTCCCTGCAGCGGGCTACCGCGACGGTACGGGTCTCCACGGCTGTAGCAGCCGCGGCTTCTACTGGTCGAGTTCGTTGGACGAAAGCCTCAGCGGCTACGCCTGCCACTTGTACTTCGACAGCGACGGCTATTCCTGGTGCTACCTCAGCCGCTACTTCGGCTTAACGGTGCGCCCTGTCTCAGAATAAAGTGAAAACAGAAAGGCTAAAACTCCAATTTAATTATTTAAAACAAAATTCTTTCAAACCCGCACTGAGTGGGTTTGAAAGAAAAAATGGGCAACCCTCAAAGGGTTGAGCATTCGCAATAATACCCCCTCCGCTTCGTTCGTCCCCCTAATTTAAGGGGACAATACAAAGATGCGGGTAGGCGAGCGCAACGGCCTGCGAATAGAGAGATTTTTCGACTGCGCTCAAAATGACACAGGCGGTTGTTTGAGATTTTTCACGTTCGTTCAAAATGACTGCTCCGCGCGTTGCTTTCAAGTGATTCTTCGCCTCATTGCATTTCACCCAAAATGACAATAAAGCAAAAAATATTAAAATATTTTAAAACAACTTGTTACTAATACGGAAAATTTTCTCTAAATTTGTGTCGGATAATGTACTTAATGTAACTCAATTTATATGCACAGAGTCGTAAAAATTTCTAAGGGATTGGATATCAATCTTAAAGGTGCTCCTGCTAATGAATTTACACCGGTTCAGGCTCCAAAGCTCTACGCTTTGATGCCTGCCGATTTCACACGTGTTACTCCAAAGGTTGTGGTTAAACCCGAGGATGCAGTGAAGGCAGGTGATGCTTTGTTCGTTGACAAGGCAAATCCCGAATTGCAATTTGTTTCGCCCGTGAGCGGAAAAGTTGTTGCGGTTAACCGCGGAGAGAGAAGACGCGTACTTAGCGTAGTAGTAGAATCGGACGGCAAGTTCGAGTCGGTGGAGTATAAGGCACAGGATGTCCTTTCACTCTCGGCCGATGAGATAAAGGCCAACCTTCTGAAGGCAGGACTCTTCGGATTCATCCGTCAGAGACCATACGATGTGATTGCCGAGCCAAAGGACGCTCCACGTGCCATCTATGTTTCGGCATTCGATTCAAAGCCTCTTGCTGTTGACTTTGAGGTCGCTCTCAAGGGAAACGAGGATGATTTCCAGGCCGGTCTGGATGCGCTTTCACGCATCGCTCCTGTTCACCTTGGCATCTGCGCTTGCCAGAATGCGGCTGCCCTCACAGTGGCAAAGAACGTTACTACAACCATCTTCAAGGGACCACACCCTGCAGGCAACGTAGGTGTTCACATTAACAAGACAGCCCCCATCAACAAGGGCGAGATTGTCTGGACAATCGGTGCCGAGGAGGTAATCTTCATCGGTCGTTTCTTCAACAAGGGCAAAATCGATTTCACACGTACCATTGCCCTTGCAGGTAGCGAGGTAAAGAACCCTTCATACAGCAAGGTGGTGCTTGGTGCACAGTTGACAAACATCGTTGCAGGCCGTCTCGAGAACAACTTCGAGAACCGCATCATCGACGGTAACGTGCTCACCGGCAAGAAGACCACAGCCGACGGCTTCCTTGGTGCTTTCTCTACCCAGGTGACTGTAATCCCCGAGATTACAAACGATGCCGACATCTTGGGTTGGGCTGCTCCCCGTCTGGGTATGTACAGCACAAGCCGCAGCTACTTCAGCTGGCTCAGTCCAAAGCGCGAGTACACAATCGATGCCCGCATCAAGGGTGGTGAACGTCATATGATTATGTCCAACGAGTATGACAAGGTGTTCCCTATGGACATCTACCCCGAGTACTTGTTGAAGGCTATCATAACAGGTAACATTGACAAGATGGAACAGCTTGGTATCTACGAGGTGGCTCCCGAGGACTTCGCGTTGTGCGAGTTCGTGGACTCTTCGAAGCTCGAGTTGCAGCGCATCGTCCGCGAGGGTCTTGACAAACTGCGTGCCGAGATGTGCTGATTTCACGGGTTTAGTTTCAATGCAAAATAAAATATAATCGTATGAAATTCTTGAGAAATTATATAGACAAAATCAAGCCTAATTTTGAGGAGGGTGGCAAGCTCCACGCTTTCCGTTCTCTCTTCGATGGCTTTGAGACATTCCTGTTCGTGCCCAACGACACAGCAAAGAGCGGTGTGAACATACACGATGCAATCGACAGCAAGCGCATCATGTCGCTGGTTGTCATTGCACTCATCCCATCACTCCTTTTGGGTATGTACAACATTGGTCTGCAGAACGCAATTGCAGCCGGTACAGTGGCCGAGACAACATGGTTCAGCATGTTCCTCTATGGTCTGCTCGTTACACTGCCAAAGATTGTGGTGGCATACGTGGTGGGTCTTGGTATCGAGTTCACCGTGGCTCAGTGGAAGAACGAGGAGATTCACGAGGGATTCCTTGTTTCGGGTATCCTCATCCCTATGATTGTGCCTGTGGGCTGCCCTCTGTGGGTTCTTGCCCTTGCAACAGCCTTTGCGGTAATCTTTGCCAAGGAGGTGTTCGGTGGCACAGGTATGAACATCGTGAACGTGGCACTCATTGCGCGTGCGTTCATCTTCTTCGCCTATCCTTCTGTTATCTCGGGTGACAGCGTGTGGGTGGCTACCGATGCAATCTGTGGCCTTGGCTCAAGCGTTGACGGCTACACCTGCGCTACTGCATTGCAGTATGTTGCCAACGGTGCTGCTCCTGTGGGTGCGGCAGGCGAACTCCTGACAACTGGTGATATGCTCTTCGGCTTCATGCCCGGTTCAATTGGTGAGACAAGCGTTGTTGCCATTGCCCTTGGTGCTGCATTGCTGCTCTACACCGGCGTTGCAAGCTGGAAGACCATGCTCAGCGTATTCGTGGGCGGTATCGCAATGCTCCTTGTGTTCCGTGACAAGATGCCCGAGACTATGCCTCTGTGGCACAACCTGCTCCTCGGCGGTTTCTGCTTCGGTGCAGTGTTCATGGCTACAGACCCTGTCACATCGGCACGTACCGAGACCGGCAAGTACATCTATGGCTTCGGTATCGGTGCAATGACCATCATCATCCGTGTGCTCAACCCCGGTTACCCCGAGGGTATGATGCTTGCGATTCTGCTGATGAACGTGACAGCTCCATTTATCGATTATTGCGTGGTGCAGTCGAACGTGAATGCCCGTGCTAAACGTGTAACTAAAAAGAACTAAAAGATATGGCAGCAAAGAAATATGTTTGCAAAGTGTGCGGATACGTGCACGAAGGCAAAGAGGCACCATCGGCATGCCCCGTATGTAAGGTGGGTGCTTCGGAGTTCGAGGCTGTGAAAGAGGGAAAGAAAGGTCTTGATACAAACAGCGACGTATATGCCATCATCTATTCGGCAGTGGTTGTTGTTATCGTGGCATTCCTTTTGGCCGGTGTGTCATCACTTCTCTCGCCAAAGCAGCAGGACAACATCCGTCTCGACAAGAAAAAGCAGATTCTTGCATCCTTGAACGAGCGTAACCTTGCCGATGCGGCAGCAAAATATGACGAGCTCATCGAGGCCGACTACATTGTTGATGCTCAGGGCGGCGTTGTTGCCCGTGAGGGTGGTTTCGAGGTGAAGAACGAGGAGGTTAGCGACAGCAATCTGCCTCTCTACATCGCAAAGGTGAACGGTGCAACAAAGTACATCATTCCAATGACCGGTAACGGTCTGTGGGGTGGCATCTGGGGGTACATCGCTCTCAACGACGACTGCAACACCATTTATGGTGTCTACTTCTCTCACGCAAGCGAGACACCGGGTCTTGGTGCCGAGATTGCGGGCGACAAGTTCCAGAACCGTTTTACAAAGGACAAGGACGGCAACGCTATTGTAAAGAAAGTATATGACGAGGCCGGCAAGGTTGCACTTGCTGTCGAGAAGGGCAAGGGTGTTGCCGGTGAGGAGTATCACATCGATGCAGTATCGGGTGCTACAATCACCTGTAACGGTCTGCAGGTTATGCTCGAGACAAAGCTTGCTCCCTATTACAACTACTTGAAGAACCAACAAAATTAATTGAGGAGGAATAACTATGGGACTTTTTTCAAAGAAAAATAAAGAGGCACTCAACACTCCTCTTTTCAAGGAGAATCCTGTAACTGTCCAGGTGCTCGGTATCTGTTCGGCATTGGCTGTTACAAGCAAATTGGAGCCTGCGATTGTGATGGGTCTTTCGGTGACCATCATCGTGGCAATGGCCAACGTAATCATCTCTCTCATCCGCAACACAATCCCTATGCGCATACGTATCATCGTTCAGCTGGTGGTTGTTGCCGCTTTGGTGACATTGGTGAGTGAGGTTCTCAAGGCTTTCGCTTACGACGTGAGCGTGCAGCTGTCGGTCTACATCGGTCTTATCATCACCAACTGTATCCTCATGGGACGTCTCGAGGCTTTTGCAATGCAGAACAAGCCTTGGCCTTCGTTCCTCGACGGTATCGGTAACGGTGTGGGTTATGCAATGATTCTTGTAATCGTGGCACTCTTCCGCGAGTTCTTCGGTACAGGTGCGTTGCTCAACATCCAGATTATCCCCGAGAGCTTCTACGAGGCCGGTTACATGAACAATGGTCTTATGCTCATGACTCCCGCAGCGTTCATTCTGATTGCCTGCATCGTGTGGTATCAGAGAGCAAAGGACAAGAGTTTGCAGGAAAAATAATTTTTAGATACGGTAAAGAAATATAATTATGGAACATTTCATTAGTTTGCTTGTCCGTTCGGTTTTCGTGGACAATATGGTATTTGCCTTCTTCCTTGGTATGTGTTCGTTCTTGGCTGTATCTAAGAGCGTAAAGACTGCTATGGGACTTGGTGTTGCCGTAATATTCGTTCAGGTAATTACATTGCCTGTCAACTATCTGCTGCAGACAAAGGTCCTTGCTGCCGATGGTATATTGGGTGTAGATTTGACATTCCTTGCCTTCATCCTCTTTATTGCAGTCATCGCAGGTATCGTGCAGCTTGTGGAGATGATTGTGGAGCGTTTCGCTCCGGCTCTCTACAGCCAGCTGGGTATCTTCCTCCCACTTATTGCCGTTAACTGTGCAATCATGGGTGGTTCGCTCTTCATGCAGCAGCGCATCGGCTTGCCCGCCGACAATTCACAGGCCATCACCTGTTTTGCCGATTCAATAGCATTTGCCATCGGTTCAGGTTTGGGCTGGATGATTGCTATCGTGCTCTTTGCTGCAATACGCGAGAAAATGGAGTACAGCAACGTGCCAAAGCCTCTTCGTGGTCTTGGTATCGCCTTCATCACTGTAGGTCTTATGGCAATGGCATTTATGTGCTTCTCAGGTATTAAAATGTAATAAAGTAAGGATATGAATACACAATTGATTATTTCAAGTATAGCTGTCTTCCTTGTAATCATCCTTCTGTTGGTGGTTATCCTCTTGGTTGCAAAGCGCTTTTTGCTTCCTGGTGGTAACATCAAGGTCAAGATTAACGGCGAGAAAGAGGTTGAGGTTGCAGCCGGTGGTGCATTGCTCGGTACACTTGCCGAGAACGGCATCTTCCTTCCTTCGGCCTGCGGTGGTAAGGGCTCTTGCGGCCAGTGCAAGCTCCAGGTAACCGAGGGCGGTGGCGAGATTCTGCCATCAGAGACCAGTCACTTCACACGCAAGGAGCAGCAGGCTCACTGGCGTCTGGGCTGTCAGGTTAAGTGTAAGAACGATATGGAAATCAAGGTGCCCGAGTCTGTTATGGGTGTCAAGGAGTGGGAGTGCGAGGTTATCTCTAACAAGAACGTCGCAACCTTCATCAAGGAGTTTATCGTTGCATTGCCTCCGGGCGAGCACATGGACTTCGTTCCCGGTTCATACGCGCAGATTAAGATTCCTGCATACGACATGACATACGACAAGGATATCGACAAGTCACTCATTGGCGACGAGTACCTCCCCGCTTGGGAGAAATTCGGTCTGCTCGGCCTCAAGTGCAAGAACACCGAGGAGACAATCCGTGCCTACTCAATGGCCAACTATCCTGCCGAGGGTGACCGCATCATGCTCACCGTGCGTATTGCGACACCTCCTTTCAAGGCCGACCGTTCAGGCTTTATGGATGTACCTTGCGGTATAGCATCTTCATACATCTTCACTTTGAAGCCGGGTGACAAGGTTATCATGAGTGGCCCTTATGGCGACTTCCACCCAATCTTCGACTCAAAGAAGGAGATGATGTGGGTTGGTGGTGGTGCCGGTATGGCTCCATTGCGTGCGCAGATTATGCACATGACAAAGACCCTGAAGACTACCGACCGTGTGATGACCTACTTCTACGGTGCGCGTGCGCTCAACGAGGTGTTCTACCTCGAGGACTTCCTGCAGCTTGAGAAGGAGTTCCCCAACTTCACCTTCCACCTCGCGCTCGACCGTCCCGACCCTGCAGCCGATGCAGCAGGCGTGAAGTACACCGCAGGCTTCGTACACCAGGTAATATACGAGACATACCTCAAGAACCACGAGGCTCCCGAGGATATCGAGTACTACATGTGTGGTCCCGGCCCAATGTCAAAGGCAGTTGTCAACATGCTCACAGACCTTGGTGTTGAGGAGAAGTCTATCATGTACGATAACTTCGGCGGTTGATTCCACAGAACATATCTATCAAAAAGCATCGCTCAATGTGAAGGGCGATGCTTTTTTAATAGCTGAAAGGTGAAAAGGGAAAGGTGAAAGCCGAGGTTATCAAAGTAAATAACTAATTAAACCGAGGGTTCGACAAAGCTGCGGGTGTGCGAGTTAAAGTCAAGTTTACTTGTTCTTTTACAGCTGGCGAGAGCTACTTCAACGAAGATGACATAGGCAGCTACCTTCTTTAAATAAATATAACACAAACGTATTGTTGCTTTTCTTCAAATATTGTATATTTGCATTAGAAATGAATGTGTTATTGATTTTGTGGGTCAAAAACTGAAAATCTTTATTCTAACAGTGTTAGCAGCTATCGCTTTAGTTGCTTGCGCTACAAAGTCTGATTCAACAACTGTTGAGAGTCAGGCTCTTGTCTCACATTCTGATATTGATGTCTGCTATTTTGATATTGATACCCCGGATCTTGACTTGAATCTTCCTCGTCAGATATCAGGTATAAGTAATATCCATCGCGTAGCTAATGCGCCCAAGAGGACCGGTAATTGGCATAAGAATAATTTTGAATTTGTAAAAGGTAACAAAGTTATTAATGTCTGCGTCTACAATTTTATTCATAAGGAGTCATTAAACAATCTACATCGTTTTGTCAAGTCAGCTTCATTGTTGATTTCTCTTGGCAAACTTGTCATTTAGTGGTTTGTATAATAAATCTTTGACGACATTGTTCTGTTAAAACAGAACGATGCCGTTGTGTTTGTCGTATAGACAACTGCTTGAAATTTATACATTATTTAAACCAAATAAACTGAATGATAAAATGGAAAAGAAATTTATTAAAGTTCGCTCAATCAATGATATTGTTATATTTACATCACTAATAGCTGGTGGATTTATTCTTACACTCATCTTTGATACTCTCGAAATTGACATTGTAGGATGTGTATTGATAGCTATAGGTGTTTTGGGGTTCTGCTTCTTAAAAAGTGGATACAAAGATATTGAAACGCAAGAAAAATATTTGGAGAAGGATTTCTCATTTCCTGGAAATATGAAGACCTCAATACTCTCTGCACTGGCTTTGTCGCCTGGGGCAATTGATTTGGCTCAAGATGGTAAAGGAGAGGTTTTGATGCTGAAAGTATATTATAGTAAATCTTCAGGAAAAGCGTATTTGCAGCTTTTTGAATTTATACCTCATCAGTACGAACCATGTTCTGAGATGTATGAATATGAAATCAGTAAAATAGCAAACCTGTTAAAGTAAGATGGAATATATTATCCTTATTGCATCTTTAGCTGGCATCGTCTTCGGTGCAGACTACCTTGTGGCCGGAGCGGTGACCATAGCTAAAAAATATCGTGTGTCTGATTTTGTTATTGGAGCAGCTATTGTCGGAGTCGGTACTTCTATGCCAGAATTCGTGGTGAGTTTTTTGGGAGCATTAAATGGAAATGCAGATGTGGCAATAGGTAATGTAGTGGGCTCCAATATTTTTAACATATTGGGCATTGCCGGAGTAACGGCATTGTTCTTCCCAATAGTAATTGATAAGAAGAATTTGAAATTTGAGATACCTCTATGCATTGGGGTGTCAATGCTGCTTACTGTTTTTGCATTGAACTTTTTCAATGGAACTCCTGCAACTATAAGTCGTGTAGATGGTCTATTGCTTTTGGCCGGTTTTGTTCTTTTTATGTGGTATTCGTTCTTTCGTGACAGGAAGAACAATATGACAATTACCGTTGATGCCGAAGAAACATCCCCTTTGTGGATAGCTCTAACTAAAGTGGTAGGTGGTTTGGTTTTGCTTGTTACAAGTTGCGATTTATTTGTTGACAACGCAGTGCTCATTGCAAAATCTTTTGGTGTAAATGATGCCTTTATATCGTTGACGCTTATTGCCTGTGGAACTTCATTACCTGAGTTGGCGGCTTCTGTAGCTGCTGCGGTTAAGAAAAATACCGATATGGCGTTGGGTAATATAATAGGCTCAAACATATTCAATATAACTCTTATTTTAGGACTCAGTTCACAAATTATGCCACTGACTTCTTCCGGAATAACATCTACAGATTATTATGTTATGATTGCTGCGGCAATCTTGCCTTTGATAATGGGATTAAAAGGCAAGATTGGCAGAATGAGCGGTTTGTTGATGATAGTCTGTTTCGTGATTTATAATTGCTACCTTTTAATGAATCAACTTACATAAATATGGGATTACTTCAAATTTTTACACTTTTAGGAGCATTGGGTATGTTCTTGTATGGAATGAACCTGATGAGTTCCGGGTTGCAAAAGGCATCGGGTGACAAACTGCGCGGATTCCTATCTGCAATGACATCAAATCCCTTTAAGGGGGTTATGACGGGTTTGGGAATAACTTCCATAATCCAATCGTCATCAGCAACTACCGTTATGGTGGTAAGTTTTGTAAATGCCGGTCTTCTTACGCTAGTGCAAGCCATTGGCGTTATTATGGGTGCAAATATAGGTACCACAGTAACTGCTTGGCTTGTGTCTTGGCTCGGATTTAAAGCTGATATTTCAATCCTTGCCATCCCTCTAATGACATTGGGCTTCCTTTTTTCAAACTCCAAAAAGAACCAGCGTCAGAATATCGGTGAACTTATTGTCGGTTTCTGCTTGTTGTTCCTTGGCCTTTCTTTTATGAAAGAGTCTGTACCTGATTTGAATGAGACACCGCAAGTGCTTGAGTTTGTAAAGAGCTGGTCAAGTCACGGCTTCGGTTCTGTACTTATCTTTTTGGTTTTTGGTACAGTACTGACTCTGGTGCTACAATCTTCTTCGGCTACAATGGCAATTACGCTCATTATGCTCAGTATGGGCTGGATACCGTTTGATATGGCGTGTGCTATGGTGCTGGGTGAGAATATCGGTACAACAATTACTGCCAATATTGCAGCATCAGTCGGGAATACACAAGCAAAGCGCGCTGCGATGTCACACACAATATTCAATCTCTTTGGTGTGGTGTGGGCACTTTTGCTTTTTAAGCCATTCCTTGCGCTGGTAGGGTTCTTGATAGAACTGTGGGGGCTGCCTAACCCTGCGGCAGACGGTTTTACAGTGAGTGAATCGACATCTGCTGATAGCACAGCCGCATTGTATGGACTCTCTATGTTGCATACGCTATTCAATACCATCAACACGCTTATTTTGATATGGTTTATTAGATATATTGAGAAGGCTGTTATATGGATTATAAAGACACCTAAAAATTATGATGCTGAAACATTCAGGCTTAAATATATTTCTGCCGGCCCTGTAGCTACACCGGAACTTGCTACCGAACAGGCTTTTGATGAAATTATACATTTTGCTAAAATATCAAGAACGGGACTCGGTTATGCAAAATTGGCAATATCAGAGAAAGAACCCAATAAGTTTGAAGAGTTGCGCGCTAAATTGGTAAAGTATGAGGAAATTTCTGATAGAATAGAATACGAAATTGCTTCATTCTTGAATGGTGTATCAATGGGAGATATCAGTGAGGCAACTTCTATCAAGATTAAGGCTATGTATAAGATAATAGGTGAACTGGAGTCGTTGGGGGATTCCGGTGAGGCCATTAGCCGTATTCTATCAAGAAGAAACTTTCACAACAAGAGTTTTGGTGCTGATGCTGTTGGTAATCTTGAAAAGATGGCTGAAACAATAGATGTCGCATATGGCGTGATGCTTGAAAATCTTGAAGCTGCACACAATGGCTCTCTTACAGATATTTCAAATGCATATAATTGCGAGAAACATATTAATGAATTGAGGAGTGCTCTTCGAGAATCCGAGATTGAGGAAATGGAGAACGGCGAAAAGAATTATCAGGAAAGTGTATATTATCTGGATATTGTTAATGAGCTTGAACGTATGGGAGACTTTATTATCAACATATCTCAGGATTTGAAAGAATCGTTTGTTTATAAATAAAAATCAGTAGCATCTTAAAGATGATGAGTCGCGGAGTGCGCAATTATTGAGCACTCCGCGACTTGAATTTTTTTCAATACAGAAAGGGCTTTACCGTCAATCCTCTCTTTCAGTTAGCGCCTTTATCTCTTCGTCTACCTTGTATAGTTTGTCGCGGCAGAACTGTACAAGCTCCTGTGCCTCCTTCTGCTGCCCGGCAAGCTGGGTACCTTGCGGTATCGCATCTTCATACATCTTCACTTTGAAACCCGGCGACAAGGTAATCATGAGTGGCCCATACGGCGACTTCCACCCAATCTTCGACTCAAAGAAGGAGATGATGTGGGTAGGTGGTGGTGCCGGTATGGCTCCATTGCGTGCGCAGATTATGCACATGACAAAGACCCTGAAGACTACCGACCGTGTGATGACCTACTTCTACGGTGCACGTGCGCTCAACGAGGTATTCTACCTCGAGGACTTCTTGCAGCTTGAGAAGGAGTTCCCCAACTTCACCTTCCACCTCGCGCTCGACCGTCCCGACCCTGCAGCCGATGCAGCGGGCGTGAAGTACACCGCAGGCTTCGTACACCAGGTAATCTACGAGACATACCTCAAAGACCACGAGGCTCCCGAGGATATCGAGTACTACATGTGTGGTCCTGGCCCAATGTCAAAGGCAGTTGTCAACATGCTTACCGACCTTGGTGTTGAGGAGAAGTCAATCATGTACGATAACTTCGGCGGTTAATACATAAAAGGATAATTTCTTTTTGGAAGTGAATGGCGGTCAATTATTGGCCGCCATTCAATGTTTTTATATACTATCTATATGATTGTAATTAATATTTTCTATTTTTGCAGCAGAAAATAGTAACTACAATATATAAACGAACTGCCTATGGTGTAAGGGCGCGTTTTGCGCATTATTTTTAACATATTGAGAAAGCGTTGGCTTTACTGCTTGTATTCTGAAACTTAGGAACTTTCATTTGTGACAAGAAACGTAAGGTTGATGCTCGTGTTTCTATAACACGGGCTTGACTTATATTCGTTGTCACAGGGTTTCCTAAGGCCTCAGAATACCGGATATTTAGTTTTGTCCGTGTTTTTTATGTCCTTGTGCAAACAATATAGGATTTGGTTTGTTCTATATAATATGGCTACGTGAGATACATGTAACACACCTCAATAATATATTGCTATGATAAAGAAATTTCTGAGAATGGCAGCTTTGATTGCTGCTGTTGCAATGTTCTCCTTCTCTTGCAGCGAAGGTGGTGAGTATGAATTTGCGCCTTATAAAGGCTATGAATGGCATTCTCCCTACAAAGGCGATGTACTATGTCTTAGGCTCGTGTCGTCCTATGATGCTCAGCTGTTGTCCAAGACAAGTGGTAGGTTGCTCGCTACCGGCGAGTATTATACCCGTCGCGGAGAATTTCCTTTCTATGACTTTTCGTTTGAACTCGATTCAGTGCAGTATGTTCTCGATTATGCGCTTTTTGACCCACAACTGAATATGGTGGTCTATGGCGATTCCTTGAATGCAACGTGTGATACAGCGTGGGTAAGGTGGAGCCTGCCGTTTACTTTGGTCGGTGGCAACGATACTGAATAATGTTGCCTTAAAGCAACATTATTCCATTGAATATTCTTCCTGAATTTATGCCGAGTCGGCGTGCCGAGAAGAACTCTGCGTGGTTCTTGTAGGTGCAGATGCCGGCAACCTCGATACTCTTTTCATCTATGCCGCATTCCATCAGCTGTAACCTGTTGGCTTCCCAAAGGTCAATGTGCCATTTCATCCCGCCATTAATGGTGGGGTAGCGCTGCGCAATGCTCTCCATGGGGAATCCAGCCTTGGCGAACTCATTGTACACCTCGTCACCTACTTCAAAGGCATCAAGTGATATGCCAGGTCCTATAATGGCATCAATGTCGCAGGCGCAACTTCCGTATAGGCTATTCATCTTGTCGATGGTTTTGCATACAATCATTGCAACGGTTCCGCGCCAACCGGCATGTATGGCTGCTATTACACCACGTTTTGTGTCATGCAGCAGCACCGGTATGCAGTCTGCTGTCGAAACCCCAATGCAGGTTTGTTTCAGGTCTGTTGTTACAGCATCCACTCCCATAAGCGCATCGTCCTGTTGAACTTTGCTCAGTCGCATATATGTGCTGTCTATGGCAAGAACCCTGTCATCGTGTGTCTGTCTTGGCAGAATAAGGTGGCTGTCATCTATTCCTAATTCTCTGCAAAGTTCCTCTCTGCATTGCTCCACGTGGAGTGCCGTGTCACCACAATAATGGGTGATGTTGAACCCTCCATAGGAACCCGTTTCCTCTCCGCGATATGTAGAGAAGGCCAATGCCGTCTCTCTTGTTTCGTATTTGAGTAACTTTGCCATTTTTACGCCTCTCCCTCCGTCAGCGCCTTGATTTCCTCATCAACCTTGTATAATTTTTCGCGGCAGAATTTAACAAGTTCTTGTGCCTCCTTCAGCAGCCCGGCAAGCTGGTCAATGTCCACTTTGCCGCCTTGTATCTTGGCGGTAATCTCTTCGAGGCGCATCATGGCTTCGCCGTATGTCATCTTTTTCATATTCTGTTGTTATTTTATTATACTTGTGAATGTGCCGCCGGCAACGGTGGTCTCAACCTCTTCGCCGGGTTTTAATGTGGCGGCATCGCGCACCGCCTTGCCGTTAAGGCGGGTGATGCTGTAGCCGAGTGAAAGGATGTGCTCGGGCGAGGCGGCATCGATGCTGCGCTGGAAAAGGTCGAGCCTGTGCCGTTGTCCCTGCATATACAGGGCTGTCAGCATCGGCAGTTGCCCAACAGCCGTCTCAATTCGCCTTTTTTCATTCTCAAGGCGTTTGGCAACGGATGTTGCAATGCAGTTCTGGTACTCTGTGAGCACGCTCTCGTTGTCAAGCATTGAGTGTATGAGATATTCGGCAACGGCAGTAGGGGTCTTGGCGCTTGTGTGGGCTACGATGTCGAGTATGCTCTCGTCGCGCAGGTGGCCTATGCCTGTTATTATGGGCAGGGGGAACTGTGCACAGTTGTTTGCAAGGTCGTAGGTGTCGAAGCAACCAAGCTCGCTGGTGGCTCCACCGCCGCGTATTATAACCACAACGTCCCAGTTGTCAATATCGCGGGCAATCCTGTCAAGCGCGGCAATTATTCCCTCCTCGGCACCGTTGCCCTGCATTGGGGCGGGGAACAGACGGGGGTAGAATACAAAACCGTAGCGGTTGTTCAGGAGCTGGTCGCAGAAGTCGCCATATCCGGCAGCGGTGGCCGAGGATATCACGGCTATGCGTTGTGGCAACAACGGCAGTTCAAGCTCTTTGTTCAGCCCAATCACGCCCTCGTCGGTGAGGCGCTTGATTATCAGTAGCCGCTGCCGTGCAATGTCGCCAATGGTGTAGGCCGGTTCTATGTCGCACACATCGAGCGTGTAGCCATACAGTTCGTGGAAGCTCACCGTCACCTGCAGCAGCACCTTCAGGCCTGCGGCGAAGGGTTGCCCGGTCTGTTCAAGGAAATAGGGGCGCAGCAGTGAGTATATGCGTGCCCATATTGTTCCGCGCGCCTTGGCGACCGTCTCCTGTGTCTCCTCGTCGCGCTGCACAAGCTCAATGTAACAGTGCCCCACGGCAGTCTCGCGCACCTCGCTCAGCTCGCCTGTTATCCAGTAGCGCGAGGGCAGAGCATCGGCAATGACATTGTGCACAAGGTTGTTGAGCGAATATAGTGTCAGTGGTGTGTCAATGCTGTTTATCATTCTTTTGGAATCCATTGGTTTATTCCTCGTTGGTCGGCAATGAATGCGCCGCCAACTACGGTGTTGCCGTTGTAGAACACTGCCGATTGTCCCGGTGTAATAGCCTGCACGGCACTGTGCAGGCGCACTAGCCAACGTCCATCGCCTGTGGCAACAGGTGCATCGCACGCAATGGGGTGGCTGCGGTAGCGCACTCTCACGCATATATTCCCGGGCACGCCGTCTACCCACTCGGGGTTTTCAATGAGTATATGGCTGGTGAGCAGTTGATCCTCTTTGCCCAGCATCACGGTGTTCTTTGCGGCATTGATTTTTAGTACGTATGCCGGGTAGCCAAGGGCGATGCCCAGTCCCTTGCGTTGTCCCACGGTGTAGAAAGGGTAGCCGCAGTGCTTGCCCAATGTGCGCCCGTTGCTGTCTACAAACGCACCCCCGCCAAGGCGCGTGTCAATGTCGGGAACATTGGCGCGCAGAAAGTCGCGGTAATCGCCTGGGATGAAGCAGACCTCCATGCTCTCACCGTCCTTGGCGGCACTCTGCAGGCCTTGCTCTTTAAGGTAGGTGAGCACATCGGGCTTCTCCCACCCGCCGAGCGGGAACAGTGTACGCGCAAGCTGCTGCTGTGTCAGTCGCCACAGGAAGTAGCTCTGGTCCTTGCGGTCGTCGTCGCCGGTAACTATGTGGTACCTTGGCAGCCCGTCGCTGCCGGCGGTCTCTTTTATCTTCACGTAGTGTCCTGTGGCAATCCTGCAGCATCCGAGTCTGTCGGCCCACTCCTGTAGCAGGCGGAACTTGACCGCCGGGTTGCAGTTTACGCAGGGGTTGGGGGTTCTGCCGCTCATGTATTCACCGATGAAGGGCTCTATCACAAGCTTGCGGAACTCGCTGCGTACATCGGCAATGTGGTGCGGAATGCCCAGTCTTGCTGCCAGTGCCGCAGCATCCTCGGCTGCACGCAGGCCGCTGTCGCAGGTGATGAGGGTCAGCCCCTCGACCCTGTAGCCTTGAGCAAGCAGCATGCTGCACACGGCGGTGCTGTCAATGCCGCCGCTCATTCCCACAAGTACGCTCTTATCTTCAAACATATATACGCTTTTTCATAAAATTACATGACACCGTCCGCTCAGTCAAAAAAAATGACTATTTTTGCAATAGTGTTTCATGACATTGGCATATAGCATATACAAAGGTATATCTTTTTTGTTGCCACAATGCAGAATTTACAAAATTTATGAGTAATACGACTACAAAAAAAGTCCCTACCGAACTGGGTACGGAGAGCATCGGCAAACTGCTTATGCAGTATGCCATTCCTGCCATCATTGCACAGATTGCAGCATCGCTCTATAATCTTATTGACCGTGCTTTCATAGGGCACATCCCCAATGTGGGAACCGATGCCATTTCGGGCCTCACCAATACTTTCCCTTTCATGAACCTCTCCGTTGCCTTCGGTGCAATGATTGGCGTGGGTGGCGCAACACTGCTCTCGGTGAGGCTGGGACAGCGGGACTACGATTCGGCACGTAACATCCTTGGCAATCTTGTGACACTGAATGTCATTGTGGGTGCCCTGTTCGCGGCAGTGTCGTTCATGTTCATGGACGATATACTGCTGTTCTTCGGTGCCAGCGAGAACACCTTGCCATACGCGCGTGACTATATGGAGGTTATTCTGGCGGGTAACATCATAACACATCTCTATTTTGGAATAAACGCGGCATTGCGCTCATCGGGACACCCGCAGCAGGCAATGACGGCCACCATTATGACTGTGGTGATGAATGCCGTTCTCACCCCTGTGTTCATCTTTGTCTTCGGCATGGGAATACGCGGTGCAGCGCTTGCCACAATACTGGCACAGCTTATAACGCTGATGTGGCAGACAAAGCTTCTCAGCAATCCCAACGAGCTGTTGCATCTGCAGCGTGGAATATACAGGTTGCGCCGCGATATCGTGAAGAGGATTCTGCGCATAGGTATGTCGCCGTTCCTCATAAATACAGCGGCCTGCATGGTTGTCATCATCATCAATCAGGGGTTGCGCAACAATAGCATATCAATGTCCGACGGCGACCTCTCTACAGCTGCATACGGAATCTCGAACAGCATGCAGTTCATCTTTGTGATGATTGTGCTTGGTCTCACACAGGGAATGCAGCCCATTGTCAGCTATAACTATGGCGCAAAACGCTCCGACAGGGTGCGCAAGGCGCTGCTGCTGACAATGCTGTGGGCAACATTGGTTACAACGGTCGGCTTTGCGGTATGTGTGGGCTGCCCCGGGCTGGTGGCGCGAATCTTCACCTCTGAACCACAGCTCATTGAGCGCGCATCGTGGGCAATGAGGGTAATGTGTATGTTCATGCCGGTCATCGGTTTCCAGCTTGTAACAACCAACTTCTTTCAGAGTATAGGCAAGGTCAACAGGTCAATCTTCCTGTCACTCACACGACAGGTGCTCATGCTCATTCCGTTGCTTATAATACTGCCGCGCTTCTACGGCGTGGAGGGTGTGTGGTACAGCATGCCGATATCCGATGTGGTGGCTGCCATGCTCACTGTGGTGACATTGGTGCTGCAGTTCAGGGAGTGGAAACAGGAAAAAACAAATGACATTTGATATGAAGCAGTTTGTAGTGACTATTGGCCGTCAGCCGGGTAGCGGCGGCAAGGAGGTGGCAGAGGTGCTTGCACGTGAATTGGGCATCAAAGTCTATGACAAGGCATTGTTGCAGGAGGCGGCACAGGCCAGCGGTTTCGATGCTTCGCTTTTTGAGAAGGCAGATGAGTGCGAGTCGAACTCCTTGTTCGGTGGCATTTTCAGCATCCACGGCTCAATATCGGAGTATCTTACAAGTGGCAGCTGCATCGACAATGACAAACTTTTCGAGATTCAGAGCGAGACGATATGCAACATTGCGCAGAGTGAGAGCTGCATCATCGTAGGGCGTTGTGCCGAGTATGTACTGCGTGACCATCCGGCCATGCTCAGCGTGTTCCTCACTGCTGACTACGCCGACCGTGTGCAGCGTATTATGCTTGGCGAGAACCTTGAGCACGATGCGGCTGTCGAGTTCATTGAAAGGAATGACAAGAAGCGCCGCTCATATCATGACTATTACGCCACGACACAATGGGGCGATGCAGCAGGTTATGACGTCTGCATCAATACTTCGCGCCTTGGCGTTGAGGGCACGGTGGAGCTTATCAGGCAGATTATTGCAAAGCGCTTCTCCTGATGAAACGCATAGGAATCATCTCCGACACGCACAGCTGTTGGGACGAGAAATATCTCATCCATTTTGCCGGGTGTGACGAGATTTGGCACGCCGGCGACATTGGCTCTCCCTTGATTCTCGACAGCCTGGCTGCCTGCTGCCCCGTGCGTGCAGTGTGCGGCAATATCGACGGGCGCGATTTGCGCCTGCGATTCGGCGAACTGCTGCGTTTCAAGGTCGAGGAGTGCAATGTCGTAATGACCCACATTGGCGGCTATCCCGGCAAATACGCTCCCGCCATACGCAATATCCTGCGTAGTGAAAGGCCGCAGCTTTTCGTTGCCGGGCACTCGCATATACTCAAGGTTATGTATGACAAGGAGTTGGGTTGCCTGCATGTGAATCCCGGTGCGGCCGGCAGGCAAGGGTGGCACGCCGTGCGTACACTTGTGAAACTGACCATTGACGGCAGTGAGATAAAAGACCTTGAGGTTGTGGAACTTGCCTGAACAGGTGCGTTTTTTAAAAAAGAAAATTTAGTTTTGCAAAATAGTGGCTCGTATATTATTTTTGTAGACAATTGATAACGGAAAACAATTCACAAAATAAATAACAGATTATGGCAATAAAGAAACATTCGTGGAACTATGAGAACATCGGTGGTTCTACACGTGTAAAGATTACAACAGGTGCCGATATCGCTCATCTGGCGGATTTGGACCTCAAGAAGTGGACAGTGCTTTCATGCCCTACTGCCGGTCTTGATATAGACGAGAAGAGCTTGAAGTACGTTGATACCGACAATGACGGGCGTATTCGTGTGAACGATGTGATTGCGACATCGCAGTGGCTGACTGCTGTTGTAAAGGATGCCGACCTGTTGGTGAAAGGCGTTGACAGCATAGATGTGGAGGCGTTCAATCAGGAGCATGCCGACGGAAAAAAACTCTACAACTCGGCAAAGCAGATTCTTGTAAACCTCGCAAAAGAGGGCAGTGTGATCTCTTTGGCCGATACAAAGGATATTACCGCAATCTTTGCCAAGACCCGTTTCAACGGTGATGGCGTAATTACAGAGCAGACAGCCGAGGCTGATGACGAGAAGGCTGTGGTTGCAGCCATTGTGAATACATTGGGTGGTGTAGCCGACCGCTGTGGCGTGAACGGTGCCAATGCCGAACTCATTGAAAGGTTCTATCAGGCGCTGGCCGATTATGTTGCATGGAGCGAGGCTGCCGTTGAGGCTCCGTACGGTGCCGACACAGACAAGGCTATTGAGGCATACAATGCACTCGATGCAAAGGTGAAGGACTATTTCGTTCGCGCAAAGCTTGCTTCATTTGCTCCCGAAAGCGCAACAAAACTCGATGTGCAGACCGGCTTGATTGAAGCTATCAGTGCCGACAACCTAACTGCCAAGACAGACGAGATTGCTGCATATCCCATTGCACGTATAACAGGAAAAGCCGATTTGGCCATTGATGCCGCCATCAATCCTGCGTGGGCATCAAAGTTCAAGACCCTTATGTCAATTGTAAAGCCCGAGGAGAAAACCCTTACCGAGGAGTCATGGGCTGCCATTGGTGCCACTTTTGCCGCATACAATGCATGGAAAGCTGCAAAGAAGGGTGGCGAAGTAGAGGCTTTGGGTATTGACACTATAAAGAAGATGCTTGCCGAGGACAAGAAACAGGCGTTGCTTGACCTTGTAGCACAGGACATCGAACTCAAGGAGACTGCCGATGGTATTGATTTGGTTGACAAATTCCTGCATATCTATCGCGATTTCTACCGTCTGCTCCGCAACTATGTCACATTCCAGGATTTCTATTGCAGGGACAAGAAGGTGAAGGCGATTTTCCAGAGCGGACGTCTGCTCATTGACCAGCGCGAGTGCCGTCTGTGTATGAATGTTGCCGATATGGCAAAGCATAACACAATGGCTCCTACAAGTGGTATCTATCTTGTGTATTGCGATTGCACGACAAAGGCAAGTGCTGCAAAGAGAAGTATTGTTGCCGCTATAACAGTTGGTGACATTGGCGACCTTTTCGTGGGCAA
This sequence comes from Bacteroidaceae bacterium, assembly GCA_045636545.1. Taxonomy (GTDB): domain Bacteria; phylum Bacteroidota; class Bacteroidia; order Bacteroidales; family Bacteroidaceae; genus HGM04593. Next base: position 37,706 of record JAZTXR010000091.1, on the reverse strand, counting down.
GAATGCAATCTATTTCGATAACGACGGGCTTATGTGGGATGCTGTAATCACCAAGATTGTCGAGAATCCAATCAGTGTGGGTCAGGCATTCTGGTCACCTTACCGCAGAATGGCAAAGACCATTGAAAATCTTATAAACAAGAGCGCTGCCGAGAAGGATGCTGCCATGATGAAGGATGCTGATGCCAAAATAAATGCTGCCTCTGCGGCAAAACCTGCCGATGGTGATGCAAAGGCGCCGGCACCTCCATTCGATATTGCCAAGTTTGCCGGTATCTTTGCTGCAATAGGTGTTGCTGTCGGTATGATTGGTACAGCCTTGTCCGGTCTTGTGGAAAGCTTCAAGGGTTTTACATGGTGGCAGTATATTGGAATATTCATCGGTATCATGATGTTTATTTCAGGCCCTGCAATGGTGTTGGCGTGGATGAAGTTGCGCCGTCGTAACATTGCACCGCTGCTCAACGCCAACGGATGGGCTGTCAATGCATCGTCAAAAATCAATATCCTGTTCGGTGAGACTTTGACCGATGTTGCCAAGTTCCCTAAGCTGAAACTGAAAGACCCGTATGCAAAGAAAGGTCTCCCTGCGTGGGCAAAGTGGCTCATCTCATTGGCTGCGCTGGTGGTTGTGCTTGGCGGTCTGTGGCTGGGTAACATCTTCGCAAAAATAGGTGCACCGTCGCCATTGCCATGTTTCAACAAGGCCGAGGTTGCGGTTGTCGATGAGGTCAAGCCTGCCGAGGCTCCCGCTGATGCCCCCGTAGCTGCAGAAACACAGGAGACGGTTACAGAGGCTGTTGCCGGGTAAAATAAACAGATTGTAAAACTGCGGATGAGGGACAAAAGTCTCTCATCTGTTGTTTTGTAAAGAAAATTTTTCAATATTCCGCAAATTGTGTATCTTCGCGGATTAGAAAAAGGAAAACAGAATTGAAATGGAAAATTTGGATTGGGCGAACATTGGTTTCGGCTACAGAAAGACAAACTACAATGTGCGTTGTCACTACAAGGATGGTGCGTGGGGTGCTGTAGAGGCTCATACTGACGAGAATATAAACATTCACATGGCGGCAACCTGCCTGCACTATGGTCAGAGTGCCTTCGAGGGGCTCAAGGCTTTCCGCGGCAAGGACGGCAAGATACGTGTGTTCCGTCTCGAGGCCAATGCCGAACGTTTGAGGAACAGTTGCGATGGCATTCTCATGCCACACATCAGCACAGAGCTTTTCCGCGAGATGGTTACGAAGGCGGTGGAGCTGAACAAGGAGTTTGTGCCGCCTTATGAGAGCGGTGCATCGTTGTATATACGTCCGCTGCTCATCGGTACAAGCGCCCAGGTTGGCGTGAATCCCTCAAAGGAGTATCTCTTCATAATATTCGTGACCCCCGTCGGACCTTATTTCAAGAAAGGCTTTGCTGTCAACGATTTTGTAATATATCGCCATTGCGACCGTGCCGCACCGCTTGGAACAGGCCGTTTCAAGGTGGGCGGAAACTATGCTGCCGGTATGAAGGCCAGCTGTCAGGCACACAGCGAGGGCTATGCGTGTGAGATATATCTTGATGCAAAGGAGAAGAAGTATATCGACGAGTGTGGTGCTGCCAATTTCATCGGTATAAAGGGCAACAGCTATGTTACACCAAAGTCGACATCAATATTGCCATCAATAACCAACAACAGTCTCATGCGCCTTGCTGCCGATATGGGTATGACCGTCGAGCAGCGCCAGGTTCCCGAGGAGGAACTTGCTACATTCGACGAGGCCGGTGCATGTGGTACCGCGGCAGTGGTTTCTCCGATAGGCCGCATTGACGATGTGGAGAATGGCGTATCGTACCAGATATCCAAAGATGGCAAGCCGGGTCCCGTGTTGACGGAGCTTTACACCCGCTTGCGTGCAATACAGTATGGCGATGTTGCCGACCCATACGGTTGGGTGACAGTGATTGAATAACAGATAACAAGATGGGAAAAGGAAAACTGAAGAAATTTGCCGATATGGCAGCTTACCCTAATGTCATCGAGCATCCATACTCAATGATTGATGATGTGGAATTCCCGCTCAAAGGCAATTGGGGACGTGACTTTTTCAAGAACGACAATCCGATAGTGCTGGAACTGGGTTGTGGCAGGGGCGAGTATACAGTGGCTCTTGCACGTCGTTTTCCGGAGAAGAACTTCATTGGAGTTGACATAAAGGGTGCGCGTATGTGGACTGGCGCAACCGATGCACTTGAGGCGGGGCTCAAGAATGTGGGCTTCCTGCGCACTAACATTGAGATAATAGACCGCCTGTTTGCTGCCGGCGAGGTGAGCGAGATATGGCTCACGTTCCCCGACCCGCAGATGAAGAAACAGACAAAGCGCCTTACGTCGTCGCTCTTCCTTGCGCGTTACAGGAACATTCTTGCCAATGATGCAGTGGTACACCTGAAGACCGACAGCAACTTCATGTTCACATATACAAAGTATATTGCAGAGGTAAACAATCTGCCGGTGGTGGAGTGCATAGATGATGTCCACGGACAGGAGACTGTGAGCGATGTGCTGCAGATACGTACCTACTACGAGTCGCAGTGGCTGTCGCGCGGAATAACAATCAAGTACATCGCGTTCAATCTGCCGGCTATGGAGCAGTATGCCGAGCCGGACGTCGAGATTGAACTGGACGAGTACCGCAGCTACGGCCGCAGCAAACGCAGCTGTCTTGAAACAACAAAATAAGAGTAAAAAGGATTTATGTTCAAACATATAGTAATGTGGCGCTTCATTGATGGCGCAAACGGAAAGAGCAAGCAACAGCATGCTCAGTGGGTGAAGGAGCATCTTGAGGCTCTTGTGGGTGTAATCCCCGAAATAAAGGCTCTTGAGGTGGGTATCAATGTGTGTGTGGTCGGGACGGCTTACGATGCAGTCCTTGTGTCGGCTTTTGAGGATGCCGATGCGATGGAACGTTACAAGGTTCACCCTGCGCACGTTGAGGTGGCTGCATATTTCAAAGGTATAACCGAAGGTCGTGCCGAGGCGGACTATGTAATCTGAAATCTGAAATCTGAAAACGGAAATCTGGAATCTGAAAACTGAAAACTGAAGGCGGAAAGCTGAATATTGAAAACGGAAAGCTTGCTGTAAAAGCAAAAGCAAACTTTGCTTTTGCTCGCTTAACCGTAGCTTTCAGCTTTAACCACACTTCGTGTGCTTGAAGCAGCTATCGCTCGCATTGCAACCTGCAAGTAAACTTGCGTTGCACTCGCTTAACCGCAGCTTTCACCTTTAACTTTTCACCTTTCACTTTTAATAATTATGGCACTATATCCTAAACTTATATTGGATGCACTTGAGAAGGTGCGTTATCCGGGAAACGGTAAGAACCTGGTGGAGGCCGGAATGGTTGATGACAACATACGAATCGATGGCAACAAGGTCAGTTTCTCGCTTATATTCGACAAACCTACCGACCCATTCATACGTTCGGTCGTGAAGTCAGCCGAGGCGGCCATACATCTGTATGTCGGTAAGGAGGTAGAGATTGAGGGGAACATCAGCGTTGTGAGCCGTCAGGCCATGCGCCCCGAGGTGGGCAAGTTCCTGCCACAGGTGAAGAATGTGATTGCAATATCATCGGGCAAGGGTGGAGTCGGCAAATCAACCGTCTCGGCAAATCTTGCCATTGCATTGGCACGTCTGGGCTACAAGGTGGGCTTGCTGGATGCCGATATCTTCGGTCCTTCGATACCCAAGATGTTCAGCGTTGAGGATGCACGTCCCTACAGCGAGAACATTGATGGCCGCGACCTCATCCTTCCCATCGAGAAGTATGGTGTGAAGCTGCTGTCGATAGGTTTTTTTGTAGACCCCGACCAGGCGATACTGTGGCGTGGAGGTATGGCAAGCAATGCCTTGAAGCAGCTTATTGCCGATGCGGCATGGGGTGAGCTTGATTATTTCCTCATTGACCTTCCACCCGGAACAAGCGACATTCACCTCACAATTGTGCAGTGCCTGGCGTTGACGGGTGCTGTTGTGGTGACCACCCCACAGGAGGTTGCCCTTGCGGCAGCCATAAAGGGGGTCGATATGTTTGTCAACGACAAGGTTGCAGTGCCCATTCTTGGTCTTGTGGAGAATATGGCCTGGTTTACTCCGGCTGAACTGCCGGAGAACAGATATTATATTTTTGGTAAAGAGGGCGGCAGACGTATGGCCGAGAAGTATGGCATTCCGCTCATTGGTCAGATACCGCTTGTGCAGAGTATCTGTGAGAGCGGCGACGAGGGAATCCCTGTTGCAATGAAGGCCGATACTCCCGACGGACAGGCATTCCTGCAGGTTGCCTCGGCGCTTGTGGAGCAGACCGCGAAACGCAATGCCGAACTGCCGGAGACAAAGATTGTGGAAACGAGATAAAAGCAATAGAGCAGCGCCGGCGCTGCTCTATTGCTTTTCATTTGAATTTTTCCACTTGAAAATAGAAGTAGATTGCTGCTGCCATCAGTAGCAACCCGATTGTCCCGTATATCCATCTTGCTCCATTGCGCCCGAACTTCTTGACTGCAAACCGGGCATTGTCGGTGGTGAAGAACCACTCCCAATTTAGCAATGCCGACAGCAGGGAGATGGCGCCTGTAAGCAGGAATATGGCCTGTACAACATTGTGCAGTATCATGGCATCACTTCTCCTGTGATGTCCAACCCTGCGCCTTCAACTGCATCTCCGCACCGTCGCGTGTGATGAGGGCGAGCCCCATCGTGTCGCTCACAATGTGTCCTATTACGCGCACATCCTTCATTGCAGCAACCTTCTCGTGGTCGGCAATGGGCACGGTGAAGAGCAACTCGTAGTCCTCGCCGCCGCCAAGCGCGCAGGTAATGACATTGAGGTTCAGTTCCTCGGCCATGACAGCTGTCTGGTAGTCGATGGGGATGCGTTCCTCGTATATGCGGCAACCTACACCGCTCTGCTTGCAGATATGCATGAGTTCCGATGCAAGGCCGTCGCTGATGTCCATCATTGCCGTGGGCTTGATGTTCTCACTGCGCAGTTTCTCAATGACCTCTTTGCGTGCCTCGGGCTTCAATTGGCGTTCAAGGATATACTCCTTGCCTGCAAAGTCGGGCTGCATGTCCTGTCCGGCTGTGGCAATCTTCTCGCGCTCCAGCAACTGCAGTCCCATATATGCAGCACCCAGATTGCCGGTGACACAGATTAGGTCGGTCTCCTTTGCAGTGCTTCTTCTCACGGCGGTGCCTTTTGGCGCAGTGCCGGTGGCTGTGATGCTGATTGCGAGGCCTGTGAGTGACGACGTGGTGTCGCCGCCCACAATGTCAACGCCATACTGCTCGCAGGCAAGGCGTATGCCCGAGTAGAGCTCCTCGATGTCCTCAATGCAGAACTTGCGGCTGATACCCAGCGAAACGGTAATCTGCTTTGGAGTGCCGTTCATCGCGTATATGTCCGAGATGTTCGCAACGACAACCTTGTAGCCAAGGTGCTTGAGGGGAAAGTAGGTGAGGTCGAAGTGCACGCCTTCCATAAAGAGGTCGGTGGTGATGAGAGCCTCCTCGTCGCTGCCGAACTGCAGGATGGCTGCATCGTCGCCAATGCCCTTGACGGTCTCCTTATTCACTGTGGTGATATCCTTTGTGAGGCGCTCGACAAAGCCGAACTCGCCAAGTGATGATATTTCGGTACGTTTTGTTGTGTTCATGTCTGTGTGTTCACTTATGCACGGTTAATGATTTCGCGGAAGATGGTTGTCATCTTTGGCTGTGCCTCGTCGGCAGCCTTCTGCACCTCCTCGTGGCTGCACTCCACTACAATACCCTCAACGCCAAGGTCCGTGATTACAGAGATACCGAACACGCGGATGCCGCAGTGGCGTGCAACAATGACCTCGGGTACTGTTGACATACCTACGGCATCACCGCCCATACGGTGGAACATGCGGTACTCGGCCGGTGTCTCGAATGTCGGACCCTGTGTGCCAAGGTATACACCCTCGACAACGCGTATGCCCTTCTCGGCAGCAACCTCCTTGGCCATGGCTATGAGGCTCTTGTCGTATGCAGCGCTCATGTCGGGGAAACGGTCGCCGTAAGGGATATTCTTGCCGCGCAACGGATGCTCGGGGAAGAAATTGATGTGGTCGTTTATTATCATCAGGTCACCGATGAGGAAATCGGGGTTCATGCCACCGGCGGCATTTGATACAAAGAGTGTCTTTATGCCCAGCTCGCGCATAACACGCACGGGGAATGTCACCTCTTTCATTGAGTAGCCCTCATAGAAATGGAAACGTCCTTGCATTGCCATGATTTCCTTGTTGCCGAGCTTGCCGAAGATGAGCTTGCCCGAGTGTCCCTCCACTGTCGATAGCGGGAAATTTGGGATGTCCTTGTACTCAATCTCGTATTTGTCGGTTATCTCATTTACAAGGCTGCCAAGGCCTGTGCCGAGAATGATAGCAGTCTCGGGAGCTGTTGTCATCTTTCCTTTTAGGAATTCAGCTGTCTCTTGAATCTTCTGTAACATAGTCATATATATTATTGTTGAACATATTCTCTTCTCCATCAAGGAACTCCACCACAATGGGCAGGGCATATATGTTGTCGCGCACTGCCTGCGGCAGGTCATCGCGCTGTTCCATTCTTGTCGCATCCTTCTCGGTGGTCACAATCATTGTGCTGCCGCTCTTTGCAAAGCGCGTGGCAATCTCTTCAAAGTCGGCAGTGCTGAAGTTGTGGTGGTCGCTATACTGCAACAGTTCAACCTTTGCTCCGCGTGCCTCAATCTCAACTTTCAGCGGTTGCGGGTTGGCAATGCCGGTTACAAGCAGTACGCGGCTACCATCGGTTATTGTGGCTTCTGCGCTACCGTATAAGGGGTAGGGCGCTCCGTAACGTATTGCTGTAAAGTACACGGGTACATCATTTATTCCTTTGATGTAACGGCGGTATGCACTCTTTTGTTCAGTTGTCAATCCTTTGCATTTCGTGAATATCACAATGTCTGCGCGCGTTATGCCGTGGATGCTCTCGCGCAGGCGACCGAACGGCATTACGCAGTCGCGCCACACCGGGCGGTTGCTGTCAATGAGCAGAATGTTGAGCCCCGCCTTTATGTAACGGTGCTGGAACGCATCGTCAAGCAGTACGGCCTGCAGAGCCTTGTTCCCGGCCATCAGCTTGCCGATGCCTTCGACACGCTTCTCGCACACGGCAACATCAATCTCGGGGAACTTCTGCTTAATCTGGAACGGCTCGTCGCCAATCTGCTCCATAGTAGTCTCACCACCGGCTTTTATGTAGCCCTTGCTCTTGCGCCCGTAGCCCCTGCTCAGCACGGCAATCGTATATTTTGCTTTCAGCAGCCCGGCGATGTACTCGATGTGCGGTGTCTTGCCTGTGCCGCCAACCGTTATGTTGCCCACACATATTGTGGGTATGCCGGGGCTGCGGCTCTCGAGCACTCCTGCATCAAAAGCGCGGTTCCTTGCTGCCATAACCCATGAATAAGGGTTGAGGGCATCTGTCAGGACACGTAGGAAATTCCTTTTTACCATAAGTACGACCAACTTGCTTGGCTCTATAAAAAACTGGCGATGTGATTTGAAACAGCATCTTATGCAAAATTATGGAATAATTTATAAATGAGCGCCACCTTTTCTCTTATTTTTAATGACCTTATTCTTTGGTTGTGTTAAAAAGTCTTATAATTGTTATTTTTTGCTCTTTGTGCCAATGATTTTTTAATAAATGTTTACCGATTCGAAAAAAAAAACTACTTTTGCCGTGAAATAGAGTGTTGTATTGCAAAAAAAGTTGTAACTTGCAACGCGGTTAGCTGCAGACTGTGCTCAGGGAAAGATGCTCGAGTGGTTGAAGAGGCACGCCTGGAAAGCGTGTATACGCCAAAAGCGTATCGGGGGTTCGAATCCCCCTCTTTCCGCAATGTTTGAATGAATTAACTAAAAATATTAATCTAAAAATTACACAAAATGAAAAAGCTTTTTGCAATCGTTGCAATGTTGGGTCTGTTCGCTACAGCCCAGGTAAATGCTCAGGATGCAGTTCCTGCAGCTACATCAGAGGAGACAGCTGCTGCTGTCAGCGATTCTATCCCAAGTGATTCAGTTCCAGCAGAGGCTCCGGCTGTTGAGGAGGCTGCTGCCGAGGAGGCTCCAGCTGAAGAGGCTGTAGTTGAAGAGGGTGGTATTGCAGGTGTACACAAAGGTTTGAAGACAAAGTTCATCGAGGGTGGTCCAGAGTTCATGGCTCTTGTGTCTATCGCTTTGGTTATCGGTCTTGCTTTCTGTATCGAGCGTATCATCTACTTGAGCCTTGCCAAGGTTAATGCCAAGAAGTTTATGGGTTCTATCGCTGATGCTCTTTCAAAGGGTGATGTTGAGGCTGCAAAGGAAATCTGCCGCAATACAGCAGGTCCTGTCGCTTCAATCTGCTACCAGGGTCTTCTCCGCATCGACGAGGGTCTCGACACAGTAGAGCGTTCAATCGTATCTTACGGTAGCCTCCAGTCTTCAAAGCTTGAGAGTGGCTGTTCTTGGATTACATTGTTCATTGCAATGGCTCCATCACTCGGATTCTTGGGTACTGTGATTGGTATGGTCATGGCGTTCGATACAATCCAGCGCGAGGGTGACATCTCTCCAACTATCGTTGCCGGTGGTATGAAGGTGGCTCTTATCACAACTATCTATGGTATTATCGTAGCCCTTATCCTTCAGGTATTCTACAACTTTATTCTTGTTAAGATTGAGTCTATCGTTGCAGATATGGAGGACTCTTCAATCACTTTGCTTGATTTGCTCACAAAGTACAATCTCAAGAAGTAATAACAGCTAAATAATTTATACTTATGAAAGCTGAATTATATTCAAATATATCAAAGTATGTCCTCTATGCTTTTGCTGCCATAATCCTGGTTGTCTTTGCGCTTTTCTTCTTCGCAGGCGAACCGTTGATTCTGGAGCAGACTTCAGAGGCCGGTGAGGTGACAGAGTTGCCTTATCCTCAATTTATGGAGCCATCTCTCTATCTGTGCTATGCCATGTGTGCAATTGCTTTGATATTGGTGGTTGTGTTCGAGGTTGTGGCGAATGTTAAGAGAGTAGCTTGTCGTACACGTGTTGAGGATGCAGAAGAAAAGGCTAACAGAACACTTGAGCTTGCGAAGAGAATTGCATTCATTTCACTTGTTGTGATTGCTGTTGTCCTTTATTTTGTAGTATCTTCAAAATTGGACTTCGTACTCTATTTGCAGTATGCGCTGTTTGCTATTTCTGCTATTTGTATGCTTGGCAGTTTTGCAATCTCGAAACTCCGTTCTTGATTAACCCTTTTAATGACAGAGTTTAATAATGGGAAAAAGTAAAAGAAAAGTTCCGGGAATCAACGCCAGCTCAACAGCGGATATCTCGTTCATCTTGCTCATCTTTTTCTTGGTCGTGACATCAATGAACTCAAACTTCGGTTTGCCGGTCATGTTGCCTAACCCGCCAGAAGAGAAGGATTTGCAGGATCCACCAGAACTTCACGAACGCAACATCATGAAGGTGTACGTGAATATGGACAACGAGATAATGGTGACTCCCGGTAAGGAAGCGCCTGAAAGATATCAGGTTGGGGATCTCGACAAACTGCGCGAGTTGGCGAAAGAGTTTATCACAGCCAACACTCCGGGTGGTGTGAAGAACGAGAAGTACCCCGAGATTAAGAATAAGTTGGATACTGTATATTATATCAATGAGGCAGGTGTAGAGTTCTTCTATCCCGCTCCTCACAGCAATGTAGTACAGAACAACAAGCACGTCATTACTCTGCAGACCGACCGTGCCACAAAGTATGAGGTATACTTCAAGGTACAGGAGGCTTTGTATGGCGCATATAACGACTTGCGCAAGGATTTTGCCAAGGATGTTTATGGCGACAAGGTTCTCACCGATGATGAGCAGGAGTTGTGCCGTCGCCGTTATGTGAATATGATTTCCGAGGCTCAGCCTATTGAAATTGGTAAGAGAAAGTAACTATGAGTAAATTTAGCGACAAAGGAAAGGCAGAAATGCCTGAATTGAATACCTCGTCATTGCCCGACTTGATTTTCTCTATCCTGTTCTTCTTTATGATTGTAACGTCTATGCGTGAGCAGGAGGTAAAGGTGCAGGTGGAGTTGCCAAAGGGTACTGAGTTGACGAAGTTGGAGCGCAAGTCTGCGATTACAAATATCTACATTGGTACTCCCATGAACAACAAGGAGAGCCAGGAGGCCGGCATTCAGCTCAATGACCGCCAGCTTTCACGCCGCGAGGTGAACAACCTCAAGGCATACATCGTAGAGGAGAAGGAGCGCTTGGGTAATAAGGCCGCTAAAATGAAAGTGGCTCTTAAGATTGACAACAATATCGATATGGGTCTTTTGTCTGATGTCAAGATGCAGTTGCGTAAGGCTTACGCCCTGCAGATTGTCTACTCGGCAAACGAGGAGAAGACTGGTGAAAGATAACCATTCCGGTATTCATGATAATAATCAAGGCATCAGCGGTTGTTGATGCCTTGATTATTATTTGTAAATGGCTGTGGTGCGGAATGGCAAGTGCTCTGCCTTTTTACTTTCTTCTCAAATAGGTTACAAAGCGGTAGTTGAATGCGTGTTTCTCATCTGACATATACTCCTCCTTTTCAATCACTTCCCACTCGTTCCTTGAGAATTCGGGAAAGAATGCATCGGCCTCTTGCGGTGTGTCATCCACCTCGGTAAGACACAGTATGTCGGCCAGTGGCAGTGCTGTCCTGTAGAGCATCTCCCCACCGATGACATAGACCAGTTCGGTCTCGTTGCAGTTGGCAAGTGCCTCCTCCAAAGAACTGAATGTCTCGCAACCGGGGAACTCGCTCTCCTTGCGCGAGAGGACAATGTTGCGGCGGTTGGGCAGGGCACCTTTGGGCAATGAGCGGAACGTGTTGCTGCCCATGATTATAGTGTGTCCTGTAGTCAGTTCCTTGAAACGCTTCAAGTCATTTGGCAACCAGTAGATGAGCTTGTTCCCGAATCCAATGGCATTGTTCCTTGCGATGGCGGCAATGAGTGCTAATTTGTGCATAATGCTCTCTTTAAACGGCTACAACGCCCTTTATATGTGGGTGGGCATCGTAGTTCTCCAGTGAAAAATCTTCGAACTTGAATGAGAATATATCCTTTACCTCAGGGTTTATTACCATTTGTGGCAGCTTCTTTGGCTCGCGTGTGAGCTGCAGTTTCGCCTGTTCAATGTGGTTAAGATAAAGGTGTGCATCGCCAAGCGTGTGTATGAACTCGCCTGCCTTCAGTCCTGTCACCTGTGCCATCATCTGCAGCAACAGAGCGTATGATGCAATGTTGAACGGCACGCCAAGGAAACAGTCGGCGCTTCGCTGGTACAGCTGCAGGCTCAACTTTCCGTCTGCAACGTAGAACTGGAACATCGCGTGGCAAGGTGGCAGGTTCATGTTCTTTATGTCGCCCACGTTCCATGCGTTCACAATGATGCGGCGCGAGTCGGGGTTGTGCTTTATGGTTTCCACAACCTCCTTTATCTGGTCGATGTGCTCGCCGTCATATCCCGGCCACGAACGCCATTGATAACCATATACGTGTCCCAGGTCGCCATTCTCGTCGGCCCACTCGTTCCATATCCTCACGCCGTTCTCCTGCAGGTACTTCACGTTGGTATCGCCGTTCAGGAACCACAGCAGCTCGTGGATTATTGACTTCAGATGCAGCTTCTTTGTCGTGAGACATGGAAAACCATCTTCCAGGTTGAATCGCATCTGGTGACCGAATACGCTTATTGTGCCCGTTCCGGTGCGGTCATCTTTCTTCGTGCCCTCTGTGAGGATACGGTTGAGCAAGTCAAGATATTGTTTCATGTGCTTTTTGATTGTATTTCCTTGTGTGATGCCCTGCCGTTGCTGTTTGCGACAGGTCTCTTTTCTATTGGCAAAGATAAGCTTTCGCCTTAAATTATCCTATCATTGAAAGCTATTTTTCTTTAACAGCTTCCGGGTTGTTAATTATTGTATAAACTTGCGGTTCCTGCTGTATTTTTTTACCATTTAAGGAATATGCTGATATATTTTTTGTATCTTTGCTTCGATTATGCCTTTTTATGCACATGCGGTGCGGGGTATTTGCAAAAGAGATTATCATGACACTGAACCAGGCCTTTATTGACAGGACGGAACTCCTTTTCGGCAAGGAGCGCTTTGCGCGTTTTGTTGAGGCACTCGGCGGCGAGCCGGTTGTCAGCATACGCTATAATACCTCCAAGCAAATTCCCGACAGTGAGAATGCACCGGTTCCTTGGGCAGCCGATGGCCGCTATCTCGCCACACGTCCGGTGTTTACGGCCGACCCGCTTTTTCACGCAGGTTGCTACTATGTACAGGAGGCATCGTCAATGTTCATTGAACGGTTTATAAAGCGATATATAGATACCCCGGTGCGTGCTCTCGATTTGTGTGCCGCCCCTGGTGGCAAGACAACCCATCTGCTCTCGCTGCTGCCACAGGGGAGTATGCTGGTGTCCAACGAACCTGTAGCGCAACGTGCCCAGGTGCTTGCCGAGAATGTCATCAAATGGGGAAAACCCTGTTCAGTGGTAACGCGCAATGAGCCTGCCGATTTCAGTAGTTTCGGCAATTTCTTTGACCTTGTAGTGGTCGATGCTCCCTGTTCGGGCGAGGGAATGTTCCGCAAGGACAGCGTGGCCGTTGAGCAGTGGAGCCTGTCGAACGTTGAGCAGTGCGTAAAACGCCAAAAGCGCATTCTGGCCGATATCTGGCCCACTTTGCGCCCCGGTGGAATATTGGTCTACAGTACCTGCACCTTCAACCGCGAGGAGAACGAGGATTGCGTGGCGTGGATTGCCGAGGAACTTGGTGCTACACCACTTCCGGTCGATGTCGATGAGTCGTGGGGTGTTACCGGCGCTCTTGCCGGTGACCTGCCTGCATATCGCTTTCTGCCCGGCTACACTGCGGGCGAAGGCTTTTTCATCGCTGCGCTCCGTAAGGATGGCGATGCACCGTTGGCGCAGCCCAGACAGCAGCGCTATCAGCCTGCTGCAGCCAAACTGAAAGCGCAGTTGGAGTGCTGGGTCGAAAATCCTTCTGCTTTCAACTTCGTGCAGCAAGGCGAGCGTGTGGTGGCAATGCCGCGTGAACACACCAATGCAATGCTTGCACTGCAGCAGAAGATGAAAGTGCTGCACTGCGCCTTGCCGCTTGCCGATGTGAAGAACAACAAACTGTTGCCTCTCCATCAGCTTGCAATGAGCACAGCCCTTTGCCGCAGGGCGTTCTGCAATGTGGAACTTGAACGCGAACAGGCGCTTGCCTATCTGCACCGCGAGGCATTGACCTTCGGGCAGGCACCGGTGGGCTATCTGCTGCTCACATACAAGGACAAGCCTGTGGGTTTTGCAAAGAACATCGGCAACAGAGCCAACAATCTCTATCCCGCCGAGTGGAGAATAAGGAAGAACCCCGTAGAACTATGAAAAACGAATAAAAATATATAAAGAAATGAAGAAATTAATTATGTCATTGCTGCTGCTTGTGACAGCTTTGCAGGCAAGCGCGCAGAAACCCGTAACTGTCTCACACGACATGACAGCCAAGGGCTCCGAGGTAATCATTGAATTTATTGCCGAGATTGAGGACGGTTACTACATGTACTCGACCGATATCCCCAAGGGTGGTCCCAAGCCCACATACGTGAAGTTCTCCGAGCTCGAGGGTGTTGAACTTGTCGGCGAACTTGCTCCCGTTGAAGAGGCCAAATCAAAGTACGAGCCTGTCTTTGATATGCAGGTGACCTACTTTGAGGAGTATGCATCATTCACCCAGACATTCAAGGTTCTTGAGAAGAACTTCAAGCTGAAAGGTACTTTGCACTACCAGTCGTGCGGCGATATGGGCTGTGTTCCCGGCCGTTACGACTTCACCATTACCAATGACAACATCTCTGTCACTCCCGCTGCTGCACCCGTGAAGGAGACACCTGCTCCGGCGAAGCCTGCAGCTGAGGCAAAGCCTGTAGTAAAGGAGAAACCGGCCCCTGCTCCTGCTGTCAAGAAGGAACAGGCAAAAACTCCTGCACAGCCTGTGGTTGCCGAGCCTGCACCTGCGCCCGTCGCAGTTGAGGAGAAGGCTGAACCTGCTGTAGAAGCCGTTGCTCCACAGAGTGCGCCCCAGGAAAAGGTTGAGGCCGCTGCACCGGTTGTCACCAAAGAGGAGACAGACAAGGAGACCGGTTCAATGTGGATAACCTTCATTCTCGGTTTCGGTGGCGGTCTGCTGGCATTGCTCACTCCTTGTGTGTGGCCAATCATCCCAATGACCGTGAGCTTCTTCCTCAAGCGTTCAAAGGAGAGGAAGCAGGCAATCCGTGAGGCGCTGCTCTATGGCGTGTCAATCGTTGTCATATATCTGCTCCTCGGCCTTGTAGTGACATCTATCTTTGGCGCCGGTTCACTCAACAAGCTTGCAACCAACGCATTCTTCAATGTCTTCTTCTTCCTCATGCTGGTGGTTTTCGGCGCATCATTCCTCGGTGGCTTCGAAATCAAGTTGCCATCATCATGGACAAACAAGGTCGATGAAAAGGCAAGCAGCACGACAGGTGTGTTGAGCATCTTCCTCATGGCGTTCACCCTTGTATTGGTTTCGTTCTCTTGTACAGGTCCAATCATCGGTTTCCTGCTTGTGGAGACAGCCACATCGGGCGACCTCTTCGGCCCTGCTGTGGGTATGTTCGGCTTTGCCCTTGCTTTGGCCTTGCCTTTCACGCTCTTTGCCGTGTTCCCCTCACTGCTCAAGCAGACACCACGCTCAGGTGGCTGGATGAACACCATCAAGGTTGTTCTTGGATTCGTTGAGCTGGCATTCGCCCTCAAGTTCCTCTCCGTTGCCGACCTCACAAAGGGTTGGGGCATCCTCGACCGTGAGACATTCCTCGCATTGTGGATAGCGCTCTTCTTCCTCCTTGGAATGTACCTGTTGAAGATCATACGTCTGCCACATGACGACCCCAGTGACAAGACAGCCGGTGTTACAGGCTTCTTCGGTGCATTGATTTCGTTTGCATTCGCAATATACATGATACCCGGTCTGTGGGGTGCTCCCTGCAAGGCCATCAGCGCTTTCGCTCCACCAATGTACACACAGGATTTCAATATGTATGCGATGGGTACTGAGAGCAAAGGACAGATTTTCCAGGCCGACACACACGACTATGACGAGGCTATCCGCCTGAGCCGTGAGCAGAACAAACCCATATTCCTCGATTTCACAGGCCATGGTTGTGTGAACTGCCGTGAGATGGAGTCGGTGGTGCTCAGCGACAAGACTGTGCTTGATATCCTTGGCGAGAACTATATCGTGGCTTCCCTTTATGTCGATGACAGAAGGGAACTTGACGAACCATTCGTCGATGAGAATGGTTTGGAGTATTATGAGGTAGGCGAAAAATGGAGCTATCTGCAGCAGCACAAGTTCGGCGAGCTATCCCAGCCATTCTATGTGCTCATTGATGCCGACGGCAACATCCTCAACGGCTCTTTCGCCTTCAAGAAGAACATCGGTGCCTTTGTCGAGTTCCTTAACGGAGGCTTGAAACAGTTTGGCAAGTAAACACGTTTGCCCTTTAAAAAAACAGCAGTACAATGAATCTGACCCCATTCGCACGCCCTTTCTTCAAAGGCCGGCTAAAGGATATTGAACGATATGCCACGGATGCCGAGGCCATACAGCGCGGCATCCTTGACAAACTTGTGGCATCGGCATCGGCCACGGAGTGGGGCATAAGGCACAACTATCCCGCCCTGCAAAGCTATGAGCAGTTTGCATCGGCTGTGGGTGTTCAGGATTATGAGACTTTGAAGGGGTACATAGACCGTATGCGCCGTGGTGAAAAGGATGTCCTTTGGAAAGGAGGGTGCAAGTGGTTTGCAAAGTCATCGGGCACAACCAATGACAAGAGCAAGTTCATACCGGTCACCTCTGCCGGCCTGCACAACGTGCACTATAAGGGAGGTTATGATTCCGTGGCTACATATCTTGCAGGCAATCCACAGAGCCGCTTCCTCTCGGGTAAAGGATTCATCCTTGGTGGCAGCCACTCGCCCAACTACAACCTGCGCAGCAGCCTTGTGGGTGATTTGAGTGCCATACTCATCGAGAACTGCAGTCCGTTGGTGAACTTCTTCCGCATCCCTCCAAAGGAGATTGCCCTGTTGGGCGATTTCGAGGAGAAGATGGAGAGGATTGCCCGTGTTGCCTGTAACGAGAACGTGACCAACCTCTCGGGCGTGCCATCGTGGATGATGGCTGTGCTCAAGCATATTCTTCAAATTACAGGCAAGCAGAGCATTGATGAGGTGTGGCCCAATCTCGAGGTCTTTTTCCATGGAGGCGTGGCATTCACCCCTTATCGCGAACAGTATCATCGCCTCATACGCAAGAGTGATATGAGGTATGTCGAGACCTATAATGCCAGCGAAGGCTTTTTCGGCATACAGAACGACCCGCTCGACCCGGCAATGCTGCTGATGATAGATTATGACATCTTCTACGAGTTCATTCCGCTCGAGGATGTTGGCTCTCCCACGCCCCGCGTGCTGCCGCTCTGGGAGGTTGAACTTGGCAAGAACTACGCCATGCTCATATCCACCTCGTGTGGCCTGTGGCGTTATATGATAGGTGATACCGTGCGTTTTACAAGCAAAGACCCCTATAAGATTGTCATCACGGGCAGGACAAAGCACTTTATAAACGCTTTCGGCGAGGAACTCATTGTCGAGAATGCCGAGCAGGGTCTTGAACAGGCTTGCCGCGAGACCGGTGCACGAGTGCTCGAATATACCGCCGCCCCGGTGTTTATGGATGCCGATGCGCAGTGCCGCCATCAGTGGCTTGTGGAATTCGCCACTCCTCCCTCGTCGGTCGAGCAGTTTGCCGAAATTCTTGACATGACCCTTCAGAAGGTGAACTCGGACTACGAGGCAAAACGATATAAGAACAAGACGATGCAGCGGCTCGAACTTGTCGTTGCGCGTGAGAACCTTTTCAGCGACTGGCTCAAGAGCAAAGGCAAGCTGGGTGGCCAGCATAAGGTACCGCGCCTGAGCAACAGCCGCCAATATATTGAGGAACTTTTGGAGATTAACGGATGAAAAGAATAAAGGAAAAAGCAATGTCGCTCGTGCTGTTTGCACTTGTCGCCTGTGCCAGCATCGGTACGCCCGACGGCGGCCCATACGACGAGGAACCGCCGGTTCTTCTCAAGGCCACCCCGGTGCTCAATGCTACAGGTGTCTCTACCTCCAAGATAACGTTGGAGTTCGACGAGAACGTGATATTGCAGAACGCCTTTGAGAATGTCGTTGTCTCTCCGCCACAGTTCGAGATGCCTGAAATCAAGTACAGCGGCAAGAAGGTCACCGTGGAACTGCTCGATACCCTGAAACCCAATACAACCTACTCAGTGGACTTCGGCAACTCCATTGTCGACAACAACGAGGGTAACCCCTTCGAGAACTTTGCATACGTCTTCTCAACCGGTGATACTGTCGACACTCTTGCGGTCTCGGGCACCGTGCTCAATGCCGCCAATCTCGAACCCGTCAAGGGCATGGTGGTGGGACTGCACTCCTGCCTCGATGACAGTGCTTTCAATAAGCTGCCGTTCGAGCGTGTTTCGCGCACCGACTCCCGTGGCCGCTTCACAATCAAGGGTATAGCCCCGGGCAAATACCGTGTCTATGCCTTGGCCGATGCCAACAACAACTATCTCTTTGACCAGAAGAGTGAGATGCTTGCCTGGCACTCCACTGTTGTGGAGCCATACGCCGTTCCCGCCGTGCGCCCCGATACGATATGGCGCGACAGCACCACAGTCGATACCATACGCATGGTCAACTACACCCGCTTCATGCCCGATGACATCGTCCTCCGTGCCTTCAATGAAGATGTCAGGGCGCAATACCTTGTAAAACAGACCCGTGAGCATCACAACAAGCTCACTTTCTTCTTTGCTGCTCCCAATGAGGAACTGCCACGTCTCGACGGGCTCGACTTTGACCTCGCCGATGCATATATACTTGATGCAAGCGCCAAACGGGATACGCTTGTCTATTGGCTCAAGGACTCCTTGCTCTATCGCAATGACACCCTTGCTCTCAAACTCTCCTACAAGGCAATAGAGGTGACGGGCGACACCATAGACCGCACCGATACACTCTATATGTCGCCGCGCAGGCGATGGGAGGCTGTCGTCAAGCAGCAGCGCAAGAAATACGAGGACGATGAGAAAGCATTCTTGCGCCGTGCCAAAGCCTTGCCCGACTATGACGAGGAGAACCCTCCCGCATATATTCCACCCACCAAGGAGCTTCCGGTGCGTTTCACCGGTTCATCCTCAATGGACCTTAATGGTGTCTGCACATTTGCTTTCGACGAGCCTTTGCTTTCAGTAGACACGGCAGCCATAAGTGTCGAGCTCAAGGTCGACACTCTCTGGACACCGGTTGAGAGCATCTTCCGCCCCGACACGGCAAACATACGCAAGTTCAATCTCTTTGCCGAGTGGCGCCCCGAGGAGGTCTACCTTGTAAGGGCCGACTCCGCCGCTTTCAAGGGACTCTATGGCGGTGTCTCCAAAAAGTTCGAGCGCGAGATAAAGTTCAAGTCGCTCGACGAATACGCCCTGCTCTATGTGGATATAGCAGGCGTGGGCAATGACGGCATTGTGCAGCTGCTCAATGCCGGCGAGAGCGTGGTGATGGAGGAGCGTACGGACGATGGGCGTTGTGCTTTCTACTTTGTGAAGCCCGGTGTCTACTATCTGCGCCTCATCTTCGATACCAACGGCAATGGCAAGTGGGACACCGGCGACTACAGCAAGGGGATAGAGCCCGAGAGAGTATCCTATTACCACCATTCGCTCGACCTGCGTGCGCTGTTCGAGTATAAACAGGACGATTGGGACATCAACTCGCCGCTCAATGGGCAGAAACCGCTTGAGATAACCAAGCAGAAGCCCGACAAGGAGCGCCGCAAGCAGAACCGCAACGCGACACGTAATTTCAAATGACACAGTAACAGATAAAAAGATATAAGATATGGAAAACAAGTTTATGATATACAACACGCTCTCTCGCAAGAAGGAGCTGTTCGAGCCGCTCAATGCCCCCAATGTGGGTCTCTATGTCTGCGGCCCCACAGTCTATGGTCCTGCCCATCTGGGTCACGCACGCCCCGCAATCACCTTCGACGTGCTTTTCCGCTATTTGCAGAACCTTGGCTACAAGGTGCGCTATGTGCGCAACATCACCGATGTAGGCCATCTTGAGCACGATGCCGACGAGGGCGAGGACAAGATTGCAAAGAAGGCGCGCCTTGAGCAGATTGAGCCAATGGAGGTGGTGCAGCAGTACACGCTCCACTATCACAAGGTGATGGATGCACTCAACGTGCTGCCACCGAGCATCGAGCCGCACGCTTCGGGTCACATCATAGAGCAGATAGAGCTTGTCAAGGAGATTCTCGACAACGGCTTTGCATATGAGAGCCAGGGTTCGGTCTATTTCGATGTCGCAAAGTACGACAAGGCACACAAGTATGGCATACTCTCGGGACGTAACCTTGACGACGTGCTCAATACCACACGCGAGCTCGACGGCCAGGACGAGAAACGCAACCCTGCCGATTTCGCCCTTTGGAAGTGCGCCCAGCCCGAGCATATCATGCGCTGGCCATCGCCATGGAGCAACGGCTTCCCCGGCTGGCACTGCGAGTGTACTGCAATGGGTCGCAAATATCTTGGCGAGCAGTTCGACATCCATGGCGGCGGCATGGACCTTGTGTTCCCACACCATGAGTGCGAGATAGCGCAGGGTATGGCAGCCATGGGACACCACGTTGTCAAGTACTGGATGCACAACAACATGATAACCATCAACGGCACAAAGATGGGCAAGTCATTGGGTAACTTCATCACCCTCGACGAGTTCTTCAACGGTACGCACAAACTCCTTGCACAGGCCTACTCGCCAATGACCATCCGCTTCTTCATCCTGCAGGCCCACTACCGCAGCACTGTCGATTTCAGCAACGAGGCACTGCAGGCGGCCGAGAAGGGTATGCAGCGCCTGCTCGAGGCCTACAAGACCCTTGGCGGTCTCTCTGCATCGGGCGAGACAACTGTCGATGTCAAGGATTTGCGCACCAAGTGCTACGATGCCATGAATGACGACATGAACACCGCGCAGGTAATCTCTCATCTGTTCGATGCATCGCGTGCCATCAACCAGCTTGCCGACAAGAAGGCTACCATCAGCGAGGCCGACCTTGCCGAGCTCAAGGAGGTTTTCCACCTCTTTACCTTCGATATCCTTGGCTTGCGCCAGGAACAGGGTTCCAACAGTGCGCGTGAAGAGGCTTTCGGTAAGGTTGTCGACATGCTCCTTCAGCAGCGCCAGATAGCCAAGGCCAACAAGGACTGGGCAACCAGCGACAAGATACGCGACGAACTTGCCGCTCTTGGCTTCGAGGTCAAGGATGGCAAGGATGGCGCAACCTGGAGATTGAACAAATAATTCAAGCATCATGATACATAAGATATACATGCTGCTTGCGGCACTGCTGCTTGTGAACTGCAGCGGTGCTCCCAAGAACGGTGCGGCGCAGGAACCTGCATCGGCCGTGACTGCATCGCAGGAGGCTGTGGCAAGCGTTGAACCTGTTGCCATAGTCCCTATCTTCGATGCCGACAGCGCCTATAGCTATGTAGCGCGCCAGGTGGCTTTTGGGCCACGTGTGCCGGGCACCGCAACCCATCGCAAGTGCGGCGACTGGCTTGTTGCCACGCTGCGCTCCATGGGTGCCGATGTGGTCACACAGCAGGTCGACCTCAAGGCATACAACGGCGACATCCTCAAGGCACGTAACATAATAGCCCGCTTTGCTCCCGAGAAGCAGGAGCGCGTGATGCTGTGTGCCCATTGGGATACCCGTCCTTGGGCCGACAGCGACCCCGACAAGGCCAACCACTACAAGCCCCTGCCCGGCGCCAATGACGGCGGCAGCGGTGTGGGAGTGTTGCTTGAGGTGGCGCGCCAGCTCTCAATGAACCCCACCAAGGTGGGTGTCGATATCATCCTCTTCGATGCCGAGGACTATGGCATCCATGAGAACGATTTGGAGGAGTATGCCGCTTACCGTCACTCTTGGGCTTTGGGCTCGCAGTATTGGTCATACTTTCCCCACGAAGCCGGCTACAGCCCACGCTACGGCATATTGCTCGATATTGTGGGTGCTCCCGGCTCCCGCTTCAATCACGAGTATTATTCCAACTACTTTGCAGCCGGTGTGGTGCGCAAGGTGTGGGACTGGGCACACAAGGTGGGCTATGCGGCCTACTTTGTCAATGAAGATGGCGGTGCAATCACCGACGACCATCTCTATGTGAACACCACTGCGGGAATTCCCTGCATAGATATCATCAACTACGACCCCGATAGCCCCAACGGCTTTGGCGCACATCATCATACGATGAAGGACGATATGGAGTGGATTGACACCGCCACCCTGAAGGCTGTGGGGCAGACTGTGCTTACAGTAATCTATAACGAGAAATAAGAAACTGCTGATGTCAACGATAAAGGAAATACAGGACGGAATAATTGAAGAGTTCAATGATTTCGACGATTGGCTCGACCGCTATCAGCTGCTCATAGACCTTGGCGGCGAGCAAGAGCCGCTGCCCCAGGAGTACAAGACCGACAACAACCTTATTGAGGGGTGCCAGAGCCGTGTATGGCTCCAGGCCGACTATGTCGATGGCAAGGTCTTTTTCCGTGCCGAGAGTGATGCGATGATTGTAAAGGGAATTGTTTCGCTGCTCATAAAGGTCTATTCGGGGCACACCCCCGATGAGATACTCGCCTGCGAACCCTACTTTGTGGAGGCTATCGGTCTCAAGGAGCATCTCTCCCCCACGCGCAGTAATGGCCTTCTTGCAATGATAAAACAGATGCGGCTCTATGCCCTTGCTTTCAAGGCAAAGAACAATTGACAAAAAAGAGAATTGCGATTGCAATTCTCTTTTTTGTCAATTGTCACCTTCCCGGGCGGAAGTTCACGTATATGACGTAGTCAATGCTCTGCGGGTCGTCACTCTCCGGGGCGGGTTGCCATTTGGGCATCAGTTCTGCAATTCGCAGTGCCTCGGAATCCATGTGCACGTTTCCGCTGCTCTTTGATATTGTGGCGCTGTGCGGTGTGCCGTCGGGCGCAATGGAAATCAGCACCTCTACACGCCCTGTCAGGCGCTCACGCCTGCACTCCTGGGGGTAGACCTTGTTTTTCCTCACAAACTCCCTTACCGCAATGTTGCCGCCGGGGTAGTAGGGGTAGCTTACTGTGGGTTTTTCGGGCTCCTTTGCAGGCTTCTTGCTCTCACGCTTTGCCAACTCCTTCATCTCCTCGGCACTGCTTTTGTTACCGGCTTTCAAAGAGGGCTTTGTTGCCGGTGCAAGCACGGCTTCACCATCCTTCTTTTCAATCAGCAACTCATTCCCGGCAGGCTTCAGTTCCTTTACATCCTTCATCTTCAGGGGTGTGGCGGCAGGTATGTCGGCCTTCTTCAGTTCAACTTTTTTCAGTTCTTTCCTTGTGTGCAGGGAGTCCTGTGGAACAGTCAGTCCGTTGCCGTGCCCTGCCGTGGCGCTCACACACCACAGCAATAGCCCTGCAACTAATGGCAATGTTTTCATAGACTGTTATAGTTTAGATGACCTCCAGTGCCTGCTCGATGTCGGCAATGATATCCTCGGCATCCTCAATGCCCACCGACAGACGAATCAGGTCGGGGTCGATGCCGGCCTCAATGAGCTGCTCGTTGCTCAGCTGGCGGTGAGTGTGGCTTGCCGGGTTCAGCACGCACGAGCGTGCATCGGCAACATGTGTCACAATGGCAATGAACTTCAGGCTGTCCATGAAGCGTATCGCATCCTCCTTGTCGCCCTCAACCGCAAATGCCATCACACCGCAACCGCCGTTGGGCAGGTACTTCTGTGCAAGACTGTAGTATTTGCTGCTTGGCAAGCCGCAGTAGTTCACCCATTTTACTTTGGGGTGCTGCTCAAGGTACTCGGCAACCTTCTGTGCATTCTCGCAGTGGCGTGGCATGCGCAGATGCAGTGTCTCGAGGCCAAGGTTCAGCAGGAACGCATTCTCGGGAGCCATCATAGCGCCAAGGTCGCGCATCACCTGCGACACCATCTTTGTTATGTAGGCCGCGCGCCCGAAGTTCTTTGTGTACACAAGGCCGTGGTAGCTCTCATCGGGCTCGGTCAGGCAGGTGAATCTGTCATGCTGCGCCTCCCAATCGAAATTACCGCTGTCAACTACGCAACCGCCCACGGCAACTGCGTGGCCGTCCATGTACTTTGTCGTTGAGTGTGTCACAATGTCGGCACCCCATTCGATTGGGCGGCAGTTCACCGGTGTGGCAAAGGTGTTGTCGATTATGAGGGGCACGCCGTTCTTGTGGGCGATAGCCGCGAACTTCTCAATGTCGAGCACGTTCACGCTGGGGTTTGAGATTGTCTCGCCGAACAGCGCCTTTGTGTTGGGGCGGAAAGCCTTCTCAATCTCCTCGGCCGGTGCATCGGCATCCACAAATGTAACCTCAATGCCCATCTTCTTCAATGTCACGGCAAAAAGGTTGTATGTGCCGCCATAGATGGTTGTTGCCGATACAAAGTGGTCACCCGCCTGGCAAATGTTCAGTATTGCGTAGAAGTTCGCAGCCTGTCCCGATGATGTCATCACACAGCCCACGCCACCCTCAAGGGCATTGATTTTTGCGCCAACGGCATCAACCGTAGGGTTCTGCAGGCGGCTGTAGAAATAGCCGCTGTCCTCGAGGTCGAACAAACGCGCCATCTGCTCGCTTGTGTCATATTTGAAAGTAGTACTCTGGAAAATAGGCAACACACGTGCCTCGCCCTTCTTGGGCTGCCAGCCACCCTGCACGCACAGCGTGCCTGTATTAAGTTTCTTTGTCATAGTATTTCTTGTTAAATTTTTCCTAATGTTAATTACAGCGCACCTCCTTTTCTGCGGCAAAACATAGCCACGCTTTCTACGGCTTCATTAAAGTCGAGAGTGTGTATGATGCCATAATTGCTCTCAATGAAAGCAACGCCTTTGTGTAGCCTTATGTAGTTGTATGCCTGCTTGTCCGATAATTTGAACCGCTTGGCAAATTCATTGACCAAGGCAATTGTGTACTCTATGATATCTCTAATGTTATAGTTCATGATCCAAAAACTCCTTTGGGGTTTATAGTGCAAAATTACACCTTTCCTTGATTTTAACAAAAACTACATACATAAATGAGCATAGAGAATATTTAAATTTTTAAAAAGAGAATGATGTAACATAGGTTTGCAGTAAGAATGTCTCATTTTAGGGACGGGCTGAATGTAGTGAAACGGTGCAATGTCTTGTATCGCTTGGTAACCTGCTTTCGTTGTATAAAAACCGCGGTTTACATAAAAAAGCCGCGCGTGTGTGGAGAAATTTCAACATTTAATTGCAAATTTTGATTAAAATTTGTAACTTTGTATGTTTGTATACTATTGTGTGGTAATATTTTACGCATAAATATGCAATGTTTGCAAACTGCGTTTTCGGAGTGCTTTTGAGTGGTGTAAATGATTATTTAAAAAGCTCCGGTTTGCAATGTATTGAGAATAAATAAAAAACATAATATAAAAATGAAAAGAATTTTTACACATCTTTTTGTTGCTGTGCTGCTGATGTTGAGTTCGACATCGTGGGCGCAGAATGCAACAAGGACTATCACGGTTATTCCGAGCGATGGTAGTTACAACAAAACTGGTTGGTGTGCTAACTGGACATCAAACTCGTCAGAGTATCCTGTAACTAAAATTGATGTTGCTGGTGGTATCAACAACATGAATGCCAGCACAACAAGCGGTGGCTTTGAAATGGCTGTAGGTACTAACGGAAACTATAATTATGCTTGGAACTTTTCTGTTCCAGGCTATAAGATTGAGTCTTACAGCTTCAAGTTCAAGTCAAAGAACAATAACCAGAATATTGATGTCGTTGCTGGTGAACAGACGATAACATCTTCCTACTCTACACAGCAGACTTTGACGGTAAACGATGTCAATGCGCAGATAGCTTCCTTCCAATTGACAGGCAGTAACTATGCAATAATTGTTACCGAACTGACATTTACAGTGTCTCCAATCCTGGAGGTTGGTCAGGTCTATATGTTCAAGAATGCAAGACTTGACACCGACCGTTCGCTCAGTGCCGATGGCACAGATGATGTGCACACAATGACGACCGATGACAGCGATCTCAAACAGCAGTGGTATGTAACAAAAGAGGGCGATCTCTATGTGTTGCGCAATCTTGCATACGGTAAATACCTCAAGGGTAACGGTCAGTCTGCAGTTTGGAGCATGACCGACGATTACAGTCACGACTACAATAAGTTCGAACTCTATGTTTCCAATACAACCTACAACACCCTGCATACAAAGACACTTGGAACCCATGCTTATATGCACGACAGCGATAATGGCGACAATGGTGGCTATGAGATTGTGGGTTGGAAAAATGACAATACCGACGTCGGTACTCATTGGACAATAACAAGGGTTGATTACACTGCAGAAGAGATTAAATCGCTGCTTGATGCAGCTCCTACAAAAGCCGAGACAGCGGCATACGGCGTTGCACTTGCCGCACTCTTTAAAGATGGCGCTTGCACAGAACTCAAGGATGAATATACTTCAATGTCTGTCGAGGATATAAAGGCCGATGCCAATTACAAGGCGCTCCCTGCCGTGTTGCAGAATACAGTCCTCAAAATAAAGAATAACAATTGGGGCGAGGCCAATGCCGATGCCACAAAGGATGCTTGGGGTGCTACGTATGCCAAGAAATTCCGCGTCCAGATGTATGAGCCATATAGTATCGCAGGCGACATTACAGGTTTCTTGCGAATGAACGCTCACTCCAATAATGATAACCCCACCGGTATATATATGCCCCAGGCGGGTTATGTCTATGTGATGGTTGAGGGCGAGATAAAAGATGGCGCTACATTGCGCCTGCATTGTGCGGGTTCGAATAGCAGAATTATAAACCCTACCGGTGCAGGTTATGAATTGAAATCGGGATTGAATATAATTAACATTGCTTCGGTTGCTAATGGTGGCGACCATCTGTATGTCTGCTATAACGTAGATACCTACAACCCCAATGGAGCTACTGTTGATGAAAAGTTTCCGCATAAGCTGTCTGAATATCCTCCTTTGAAGATACACATCGAGGGTGGTGCTATCAATGGTTTCTATAATGCCTGCGGCGACTTCCTCGCCGGAAAGACTTATGACGGCGTTACCTACAACAGCGACTTGTGGAAGGAGTTCACCGGTGCAAGTGTCGATGAGGATGCCGATTGGAAGTATATGGAGACACGTGCCAATTTGAGCGTGCTGCCAATTCTTGGCCATCGTCAGATATTGCTTTTCCAATTGCACGACGAGAACGGTCAAAAGGGTATGGAATATTATTTGCCAGAGAACATCAATGTGCCCGAAAAACCATATTGCTATCCCGGAACAACTGAATGGAACGATTATGGAATGGGCTGCAATTCTGAAACCGGCAAGATTAATATCTTTATGGAATCTTGGGATCGCATTATGTATTCCGAACTTGCGACATTGGGTCTTGTTAGCAAGGATGATATGGACAAGATGAATGAGCGTTATCCTCGTTGGAATGCCGACGGTACTATGGGCGAAATTTATGACTTTAAAAATGTCGGCCCCGATGGCAAAACATATCAGGAGTTCTGTCGCGGTCTTGATTATAGCGAATATTTCAATCATCACGGAGTTTCTCTTGGCGGCACCACTGGATATATGTCTGCAGGTTGGAACGAAGCCAATTACAATAACAGCACGTTTGGCGAACTTATGAATTTGCCCAATAACTCCGGCAATATTTGGGGACCTTGCCACGAGATTGGGCACCAGTTCCAGGATGTGTTCAACATCCGAGGTGGTACCGAGGTAACCAATAACGTGTTCTCCAATGCAGCAATTTGGTATCAGGGAATTGCCACTTCACGTTATAATGGTGGTGGTTTGAGCACAACATTGGCTAACTTCAACTCGGGCTTGCCATTCATTGATTATAACATTTGGTCTATGACTCAGATGTTCTATAAACTATGGCTCTACTATCATCTGGCCGCTAACAACACACAGTTCTATCCTCGTTTCTTTGAAATGCTGCGTATAGATCCGTTGAGTGCAAAGGGTAGCATTGCTACGGGTACAGAATCTATGCTGAAAATCTATGAGAAGATGTGTGATGCATCGGGCGAGGATCTTACCGAGTTTTTCCGAGCACACGGTTTCTTTGTGCTGTTGGATTCTTATCCGAAAGAGGATTACGGCATAACCGTCTTTGTTCAGACACAGGACGAGGTTGATGCTGCAATAGCTCGTGTAAAGGCAAAAGGATATAAGCCAAACTATGCAGCCCTGCTCATTAATGATATGGAAGTTACAGCAACTGTACGCCACGATGGTGAAACACCTCGTAACCATTATGATGGCCCAAGTGCAGAAAAATCGGAATTCGGTTCGGTAAATGACTTTATCACAGGCAATGTGGCAACATCGGCCTACACGGCAACAGTCAATAGTGATGGCTCAATTACAATGAGCGGTGGCGAAGGCGGTGTCGGCTTCCTTGTCCTCGACAAGAATGGAAAACTGCTCTCTTTTGCCGATAAATCCACTTTTGCATTGAGCGAAGAGGCTAAACTGGCTGTAATTACCGGCAAGGCAAGTGTTGTGTCAATCAACTCCGACAACAGCACCCCCGTTGAGGCGGTTATCGATTTGACAGCAATGAAGCAAACGCTTCTTGCCGATTTGATTGCCGATGTTGAAGCTGTTGTAGCAAATGTTGATGATACGTATAAAAATGTTGGTTGCTATAAGCCGGCAGCGGTAGACAACCTCAAAACACTTCTTGATGAAGCAAAGGATGTGTATGCCAATGGCACGGCTTATGAGGGTGCATACGAGATGCTCTACGCCGAGTATAGAAAAGTTATAGATAATCCAAACTCTTTGATAGGAATAATCTCTGGTAAAAAATATGCAATCAAGAATAGAGGCGGTAACGACTATATGACTGTGAGTGAATCCAACGTAGTTACTACCGGAAATTCTACTCTCCCTACAACAGATGACAATCTTTGGATAATTGAGACATCCGGCGAGAACTATCACATAAAGCATGCAGGTACAGGAATGTATCTGCAGGGTGTGTCCAATGAAAATGATGTTCCTTATACAGTTGGCAATACTGCAGTGAATTACATGATGACAAGGATTGAGAATGCGTACTATGCACTCTCAACCGTTGAACATTTTGCACGTTATATGAACCGTCATGGCAATAAAACAGTCGCCACTTGGAATACGACGGATGCAAATTCGCAATGGGCAATAACGCTTGTAGAAGATGTGCAAGATGTGGGTGATATTGCCAATTTGGAGTTGCTTGTAAGCAAAACCCGAAACCTGCTGGACAAGGTTGCCGATGTTGATTATACGGGTGATGCTTACCCATTGCAAGCCGATGATTCTTCAGCAGATTTTTTCATAACCTCAAATGCAACAGAGGGTGGTCACGAACCCAAGTACTTGCTGGATGGTGCAACTGCTACATTCTTCCACACAGTGTGGGCCGGTACCCCTCCCGGTGAGGCGCACTATCTGCAGATAGATTTGGGCGAAGGGAATGAAATAGACCAATTTGTGTTCAGCTACTCTACTATTGGCCAGACAAATGTCGATGCCCCTGAGGTTATTGAAATCACGGGTAGCGATAGCCCCAATAGCGGTTTCCAGACAATAACAACCCTCACTTCATTGCCCACAACGCACCTCACACCATATACTTCGGACGTGTTGGGCAGTGCCGGTACAAAATATCGCTATCTCCGCTTTACTGTAACCGATGCTACAGGTGGCAAACTTGGTGGATATTACTATTTCGGTATTTCGGAACTTGCCATAAAGAGAATCAATTACAAGTTCAACAACCTGCGCGACGGTTACGAGAGTGTCAACAATTCTGTTGTTACAGCCGCAATTGAACAGTATGAAGCCGCTAAACAGGTTATGGCAAACGGTAGCGGATATGCCACAGCTTTGACTGAGTTGCAGACAGCGTACAATAATCTTGTTATAGAATCATGTAAAATACTTACAGATAAGTTGCAATCGTTGAAAACTGTTACCGGCGAAACTGCTGCGTTGATAGCTCAAGTAGGTTCTGTCACAGAACCAATGTCTGGTGCTCTGGCTTTGCAGGCGAATAATGCTTCGGGAGCATACTATATCTCTACCAATGCCGACCAGAATACCGGTGGCGGTAAAGTGGATGGTGGCGGTATTGCAGCTCTTGTGGACAACGATGAAGGAACTCATTTCCACTCACGCTGGAGTGGGAATTCCGTAAATGAGCCTCACTATATACAGGTGGATTTGGGTACTGAAGTCAATGCGAATTTCCAGTTTAGTTATGTTGCTCACAATTCGCCCGATGCCACAATTATAGTCGTATCGAGCAGTAAAGATGGAAATGCATTTACTGATATTGAAACTGTTGAAAAGAACCTGACGGCCGTTGGCGCAAAGTATGTTTCAAAAGTATTTGAACCTCAGGATTCTTACAGGTATCTGCGTTTTGCAGTAACGAGTTCTAATGGAAGAGGTTACGGAAATAAATTTGGAGACTACTATTGTTTTGGTATGAAGGAATTTGACCTTGAACTCCTTGCTGATTTGACTTTTACTTTGAATAGCCAATATTCGGAAGTTGTCAGCGAAGAGCTCTTTAAATCGACCTACTTTAAAACAGAGGCTTCAAACAATATATATAAGACCGCTACAACATCAATTCAAGCCGGTTCGCCGTTGGTAACCATTGAGATGCTCGATGCACAGATTGCTGACCAGCAGGCTGCAAAGGCTGCACTTGAGGAGGCAATGGCAAAATTGACCGTTGACAAAGATGCTTTGCAGTCGCTCTATGAGGATGCTTTGGATCTCTATAACGCGATGGCGGATAGCGAGGGTAATGTAAACAGTAATTATGCACCATCGGCCTTGACTCCCGAAATGCTTGCAACAGCAAAGAGTGCTATTGATGCAGCAAAGGAAGTGCTTGACAACAGCAATTCACAAAGTGAAATTGATGCGGCAAAGGATGTCCTGGATGAGCAGTATAATGCTTTGCTTGGCATAAAGAATGCCAATGTAGCAACAACTATTGACAAGAGCGGATTGCGTACAGCAATTACCAATGCTAATGATTTGGTTGCAGCAATCGAGGCCAAGGGTGATGGCTATTATGAATCAGTTGCAGGTATTGGTCTTGCCGAATTGTCAACTGCTTTGCAGAATGCAGAGACTGTTGTTGACCGTTTCTATCTCACAGAGGAGCAGTATACAGAAGCATTCACTCTGTTGAATAATTGCTACACAACAACCAATGGCATTTTTGCGCTTGATTGCAACAGCGAAAACCGTAATAATCTTGCAACGCTCATTGGCAATGTGAATACTTTGCTCACAACTATTGCCGATGGCGGTGAAAATACTCTTGCACTGCCTTTGCAGGCGACAAATGCCAACGCTGATTTCTACATCAAGCTTTCAGCAGTAGGTGACGGTAATGTGGCAAATCTTATAGATAAGAATGCCGATGGCAGCTCAAACATTAATACTTATGTCGGTTCTGCTTGGGGTGATGGTATTGCCGATTATACCCACTATGTACAGGTTGATTTGGGCAAGTTCCGTGCCATAGATGCTTTGATGTTCGATTATACAACCCGCAATAGTGGCCATGACACCGAGCGTCCTACTGCTATAAAGGTTCTGGGTAGCAACGACGGTGTGGAATTTACCGAAGTGATTATTGTGAACGACGGTCTTGCAACCGGTGCTGGTGAGCAGTGGACTTCGTCGCTCATAGAACTTGGTAACCATTACCGTTACATACGCTTTGCGGTCAAGTCGGGTATCAACTCATTCCATATGTCCGATTTCAACCTCTATACCAAGCTGTCGCACACTCTCAAGGAGTACTACACAACAGCCGAGGGGCTTGACTTCATCACCTTGTGCCTTGCACTCGATGAGGCAAGTGATGCGGCCGCTCATTATATGACCACAGAGCAGTACACAACTGTTTATAATAAACTCAACGGTTGCTACACAACGGCTGATGAAATTGTTGACAACGATTACACCGACCGCGATGCACTTGCTACTTTGAGAGCCGATGCTGCAACACTTGTAGACGGTGTTGTGGCTATCGACGAAACAGAGACAAAGATTGCACTGCAGTGCACCGATGCCAATGCACCTTATTATATATATTGCAACGCACCGGGTGCAACAAACAACTACAGTGGTGATAACTTAGGCGTGGCAGCGTTGCTTGATGTAGACGATAATGGTGAGCCTATCACTGCCACATTCCTGCACTCTTCATACGTCAATGGCAGTCACGACGATAACCTCGACCACTACTTGCGTGTGGATATGGGCGAAGCAATGGCGTTGCGTGCGTTCAAGTTCCGTTATACTCCGCGTATCGGCAATACAGGTAATGCTCCATTGGTGATGCTCATTGAGGGTAGTAACGATTGCGTGAACTTTGAGGAGATTACAACACTCACCGATATGGCAACAACATATCAGTCGGGTGAGATAACAAACGGTAAGGCCTACCGTTACATCCGCTTCATGGTTAAGGATACACACAATCACAGTGCATATGACGGTCACAACTTCTTTGCAATGAGCCACTTTGAGATGACTGCTTGCGAAACTGTTACAATCAGCCAGGAGTATGCATCGCCCAACTTGCCGGTTGATTTGGCTGCAAATGCTTACAACGAGGTTGTTGATGCAAATGCGCTCGATGTTGAGCACTATTTGCCAAGTGAGGTTGGTACAACTGCCAAGGATGAACTGCAGGCAGCAAAGGATGCGTTGGCGGCAGCAATTGCGTTGAAGAACATCCCGGTTAAACTCACAACAGATGTAAGCAACCCTGTGCTGTATAAGATTAAGATTAACCGCACAGCAACCACTGTTCTTCAGTTTGATAATGCAACAAAACAGGTCGCTGTTGCCGATGAATATGTTGGCAACGAGTATCAGGCTTGGTACTTTATGCAAGGAACAGACACAGAAAGCAATGATGATATTCTCATCCTGCCTTACTGGAACGAGGGCTCTGCAAATACCGCGTTAAGGCTTGGTGCTGCTTCAACAGGTAATGCCGCGGCTGCAGTATGGGCCGTAGAAAGTGGTGATGCAAGCAAAACGAAGCAGAATTGGTACATAACCTTTGATACCGGAAATACTGCCGAGGGCTGGTGGAATATACGCCCCGAGGGTAAGGATAACTATTTCAGCAACAACGGTGGTGTCGGTAACAAGATGGGCTTCTGGAACAATTCAAGCGATAATGGTTCAGAGTTCCAGTTTGTGCTCGACGAGACCGACTACTCAATGTCTGATGCCTACTTTGCACTATATAACCAGTATGTAGCTTGTGGTGGTGAGGTTGCTTATGGCAAAATCGGTACTTATTCCGTTAAGACTGCAACAGCTTATAATGCTGCCTATAATGCTGCGGCAGAATTGCTTGGGGAAAAGAAGGCAGCCGATGGCGAGTATGATGATGCACGCATTGCATTGGCCAATGCTTATGATGCACTTGAGTACTACGGTGGCTTGTACAAGATAAGGTCGGCCTATATGGACGCTAATGGAAATAGTACCTATAGTACAGGTGAGTTAGTTTATGTGAATGCCGAGAATAAACCATTTTTCGAGGAGGCTGAAGACGAAAATCCCTCAAAATATGTTTGGGAATTCGTGCCTGTAGAGGGTGGTTATAATTTGAAGAGCCTTCATACACAGAGCTATGTTACTGCTGCAAGTAATGGTGAGCAGGTGGTTCTTAGTGATGAGGGTGAACCCAAACTTTTGACTATCCATTTCTTTACTGATGATATTGTTCGCCTGGATGTTGACGGTGGTAAACCTTTGCACGCGCAGGCGAATGGTAGCAAGCTTGTCGGATGGAATGGTGGCTTGAATTCTGCTTCGGCTTGGTATCTTGAGGAGATTGCAGGTGATGCAAAAGAAGATATAAAGCATACCGTTACAATGAATGCAACATTCTCGTCTGTGATGCTCGGTTACAATGCTGTAGTTCCCGAGGGTGTTGAGGCTTATAATGCCGAGGGTATCGAAGATGGTTATGTTTCGCTTGTTAAGGTTGCTGCTGACGGGGGTGTGATTCCTGCAAATACTCCGGTAGTCCTTTATCGTACCGATACTGAAACAAGCAAAACATTTACCTACACGACAACTGCGGCTGATGCTCCTGCTGAAACCGTTCTTGGCGGTAGCCTTTATCAGAAGTACGTGGAGTGCGAAACAGAAAAGGACTACTATAAACTGATGATTAAAGACGGTGAGGCCAAAATGTACTGGATGTACAAGGAGTTCAATGCCAATGGCGTGAGCCAGGGCCAAACCAATGATGGCGGTCACATAAAGTGCAGTGCAAACAAGATTTATATGGC
The DNA here is from genome assembly GCA_045636545.1 of Bacteroidaceae bacterium. Lineage (GTDB taxonomy): Bacteria > Bacteroidota > Bacteroidia > Bacteroidales > Bacteroidaceae > HGM04593. Next base: position 3,891 of record JAZTXR010000091.1, on the reverse strand, counting down.
GTTGCCTCAGCAACAGCAAGCTGCATCGTTTGGAATGCGCTTTAAAGAACCGGGTACAAGTGGTATTGATGAAGTGAAGGACGGAAACACTGAGGTAAAAACCATCTATGACCTGCAGGGACGCAAACTTGTTGAGATTACCCAGCCGGGCTTCTACATTGTGAACGGATGCAAGGTTTATGTGAAATAAAAAAACAGTAACGATATATGAAGAAAGTATATTTGATACCCGAGATTGAAGTTGTTGAGTGCGTGTCCGGCACAATGATTGCAGTCTCCTTGGAAGTTGAGGCTGGTAGCCAATCGCAAGAAACGAATTTTGACGGTGAGGCTGCCGGTGCTGTGCGTGGCGATTGGGAGCATATCTGGGACGGGATGTAATCTCCCGGCTGGAATGTCCTGTCTTTACAGCGAAGCACAATCCTCCGGACCGGAGGATTGTGCTTCGCTGTAAAACGTTCAAAGGGCTGGTAGTGTGTGGAAGGGTTGAGAGGCTATCGGCTTGCCCGTTATCCCAGGCAGCTGTCGAGCAGCATCATCAGCATAAAGCCCACGGCAAAGCCAATGGTGCCGACGTTGCTGTGTTCTCCTTTCTGCGATGAGGGTATAAGCTCTTCCACAACAACATATAGCATTGCTCCGGCTGCAAAGGCAAGGAGAATGGGCATGGCGGCGGTGCTGTCCCTTAGGATGAAGATTGTTGCAAGGGCGGCTATTGGCTCTACAAGCCCCGATGTTGCTCCCCAGGCGAATGCCTTTGCGGGGCTCTTGCCCTCGTTGCGCAAGGGGATGGAGATTATGGCTCCCTCGGGGATGTTCTGTATTGCCATACCAATTGAGAGTGCCAGTGCGCCGGCAAGGGTGAGGTCGGTGCTCCCGCTCATTACGCCGCCAAAGACAACGCCGACGGCCATACCCTCGGGGATGTTGTGCAGGGCAACGGCAAGAATCATCTTTATTGAGCGTGGCAGGCGCGAGTGCGGGCCTTCGGGGTGCTTGTCGTCGATGTGCTGGTGGGGGATGACGGTGTCGAGCGTAAGCAGAAAGCATACTCCGGCGGCAAAGCCCGCGAGTACCGGCCAGGTGTTGCCTATGCCCTCGCCAACCTGCTCAAGCGCAGGCTGCAGCAGCGACCAGAAAGAGGCGGCCACCATCACGCCCGATGCAAAGCCAAGCATTGCGTTGTTTGTCTTTTCACTTATTCCGCCACGCATCATCAATACGATGGCTGCGCCAAGCGCGGTGCCTAAAAAGGGTATTGTGAGTCCTATTGTTGTTTCCATAAAATCTTAGGTGTTTGTATTACAAAGGTATAAAAAAAGCGTATAATAATAATCTTATTGCAATAATCTTGCATTGACAAAAAACAAATGTTGTCAAAATATCTATAATATTGTTTTTTTTGTTTATTTTTGCAATAAGTGTGCGCTATTCTTGTCCCGGGTGTTGCCGGGAGCGACAGTGTTGCGCTTGCACCCCTAACTATGTGGGGAGATGCTATGTAAAACAAAACATCATATATATGATTTATTTTTTCAGTACACAGGGTGGTTCTGTGATTGCTACCCAAACAAAGAACGTATTGACAGCCGAGGATGTTGAGAAACTCTGCTGGCTGTATGGTGAGGCTACATTGGTCGATGGCGAGACTGTGAATGGCTGTTTCGTCGGTCCACGTCGTGAAATGATTACTCCTTGGAGTACGAATGCTGTGGAGATTACCCAGAACATGGGTCTTTGCGGCATTCAGCGCATTGAGGAGTATTTCGAGGTTGAGAACGAGGATGCCGAGTATGACCCCATGCTGCAGCGTATGTACCGTGGTCTCGACCAGGAAATCTTCACCGTTGACATTGAACCCAAACCAATAGAGTTCATCGAGGATTTGGAGAGCTACAACGAGCAGGAGGGTCTTGCCCTTTCAAAAGAGGAGATTGACTATCTGCACCGCGTTGAGGGCGAGCTTGGCCGCAAACTTACCGACAGTGAGGTGTTCGGCTTCGCGCAGATTAACTCGGAGCACTGCCGTCACAAGATTTTCGGCGGTACATTCATCATAGATGGCGAGGAGATGCCGTCGTCGCTCTTTGCAATGATAAAGCGCACTACCAACGAGAACCGCAACAGCATCATATCGGCCTACAAGGACAACGTTGCCTTTGCGCAGGGTCCGGTTGTAGAGCAGTTCGCTCCCGCCGACCACTCAATCCCCGACTATTTCGTAATAAAGGATATAGAGACTGTAATCTCGCTCAAGGCCGAGACACACAACTTCCCCACAACTGTTGAGCCATTCAACGGCGCTTCAACAGGTACGGGTGGCGAGATTCGCGACCGTATGGGTGGCGGTAAGGGTTCTTGGCCAATTGCCGGTACTGCGGTCTACATGACATCATATCCACGTACATACAACGACCGCAAGTGGGAGGAGGTGCTCCCCGTGCGCAAATGGTTGTACCAGACACCCGAGCAAATCTTGACAAAGGCATCGAACGGTGCATCGGACTTCGGTAACAAGTTCGGCCAGCCACTTATCTGCGGTTCTGTGCTTACATTCGAGCACAAGGAGAACAACGAGGTGTATGGCTATGACAAAGTTATCATGCTTGCCGGTGGTGTGGGCTACGGTACACGCCGCGACTGCCTCAAGGGTGCTCCCGAGCCGGGCAACAAGGTGATTGTGATGGGTGGTGACAACTACCGCATCGGTCTTGGTGGCGGTTCGGTGTCATCGGTCGACACTGGCCGTTACTCATCGGGCATTGAGCTGAATGCTGTACAGCGTGCAAATGCCGAGATGCAGAAACGTGCATACAACGTTGTGCGTGCCCTCTGCGAGGACGATACAAACCCCGTTGTCTCAATCCACGACCACGGTTCGGCCGGTCACGTGAACTGCTTGTCCGAGCTTGTAGAGGAGTGCGGTGGTGTAATCAATATGGCAAACCTGCCTGTGGGCGACAGCACACTCTCGGCAAAGGAAATCATTGCCAACGAGTCACAGGAGCGCATGGGCTTGCTAATCAAGGAAGATGCCATTGAATATGTGCGCAAGGTTGCCGAGCGTGAGCGTGCTCCAATGTACGTGGTAGGTGAGACAACCGGCGATGCGCGTTTTGCCTTTGAGCAGGCCGATGGTGTACGTCCATTCGACCTCTCGGTGAGCCAGATGTTCGGCTCTTCACCAAAGACATATATGGTTGACAAGACTGTCGAGCGCCACTACAAGGATGCCGAGTATGATGTGGAGAACATAGAGGAGTACCTGACCGACGTGCTGCGACTTGAGGCTGTGGCTTGTAAGGACTGGCTCACCAACAAGGTGGACCGCTCGGTGACAGGTAAGATTGCACGCCAGCAGTGCCAGGGTGAGATTCAGCTCCCGCTCAGCGACTGCGGTGTGGTAACACTCGACTACCGTGGCAAGCAGGGTATTGCAACATCTATAGGTCACGCGCCACAGGCCGGCCTTGCCGACCCTGCAAAGGGCTCTGTACTTGCAGTGTCCGAGGCGTTGACAAACATTGTGCTTGCTCCGCTTGCAAATGGCATAAAGAGCATTTCGCTCAGCGCCAACTGGATGTGGCCTTGCCGCTCACAGGAGGGTGAGGATGCACGTCTGTATCGCGGTGTCGAGGCGCTCAGCGACTTCTGCTGCGACCTCAAGATTAACGTGCCTACAGGTAAGGACTCTTTGTCAATGACACAGAAGTACCCCGACGGTACAAAGGTAATAAGCCCGGGAACAGTGATTGTTTCAGCAGGTGGCGAGGTATCGGATGTACGCAAGGTGGTTTCTCCTGTAATGGTCAACGAGCCAAAGAGCGCATTCTATCATATCGACTTCAGCTTCGACCACTTGCGTCTTGGCGGTTCTGCTTTCGCGCAGAC
>JAZTXR010000090.1:0-30085 GCA_045636545.1 Bacteroidaceae bacterium | reverse complement strand
GCCATCCCATTGAGGATTTCAATGTTGCCTGCGGCAACCGTATCCCGCACGGCACAACTTTCAGCTGTGCTACGTGCGACTATTACTCATTGAAACCCTCGGAAGGAGTAACAAAAAAAAGAGCCGAAAGGCTCTTTTTTTTGTTACTCCCACTCAATTGTGGCGCTTGGCTTTGGTGACATATCGTAGCATACGCGGTTGATGTTGGGCACCTCGGCAAGGATGCGGTCGGTGATCTTCAACAGGATAGGCCACTCAATCTGCTCGATTGTCGCTGTCATGGCATCCACGGTGTTCACGGCGCGGATGATGACGGGCCAGTCGTATGAACGGGCGTTGTTGCGCACACCTACTGACTTGAAGTCGGGCACTACGGTGAAGTACTGCCATACTGTCTTGTCGAGGCCGGCAATCTTGAACTCCTCGCGAAGGATAGCGTCTGCCTCACGCAATGCCTCAAGACGGTCGCGTGTGATGGCGCCAAGGCAACGTACTCCCAAACCGGGGCCTGGGAATGGCTGGCGGTATACCATGTCGTATGGCAAGCCGAGCTCGAGACCGCAGGCACGTACCTCGTCCTTGAACAACTGGCGGATAGGCTCTACCAACTGGAACTGGAGGTCTTCGGGGAGGCCGCCTACGTTGTGGTGACTCTTTACCATCTTGGCTGTCTTGGTGCCGCTCTCTACGATGTCGGGGTAGATGGTGCCCTGACCAAGGAAATCGATGCCGTCGAGCTTGCGTGCCTCTTCCTCGAACACGCGGATGAACTCACCGCCGATAATCTTGCGCTTCTCCTCGGGATCGGCCACGCCTGCGAGCTTGTCAAGGAAACGGTCGGTAGCATCTACATATACAAGGTTTGCGCAGAGCTGCTTGCTGAAGACGTCAACTACTGCCTCGCTCTCGCCCTTACGCATGAGACCGTGGTTCACATGGACGCACACGAGGTTGTTGCCGATAGCCTTGAGGAGCAGTGCTGCCACAACTGAACTGTCGACACCACCTGAAAGGGCGAGCAACACCTTCTTGTCGCCTACCTGACGGCGGATGAGCTCTACCTGGTCGTTGACGAAGTTGGTCATGTTCCAGTTCTTCTCGGCCTTGCAGGTGTCGAGGACGAACTCCTTAACGGCTGCCTTGACAACCTCAACGTCGTTGCCAATCTGCTCTATCTTTGTGTCGCAGAGTGCCTTCTCGTGGCCTGCTGCCATAACAGGGAAACCTGCGTTGTAAATGTCGTGGTTCACGTCGATGGCAACACCGTCGATGACGTTGTTGGGGCCACCATTGATGATGATACCTTTGACGTTGGGCAGAGCCTTGAGCTCGTCAACGGTGATATCATGGGGGTAAATCTCACTGTACACGCCAAGGGCGCGGATGGCTCTTGCAAGCACGGTGTTCTCGTGACTGCCGAGGTCCAGAATAACAATCATATCTTGTTTCATATTCCAAATGAATTAATGGTTCTTTTATTGATGGTGCGAAAATAGTGCTTTTTCTTTTTTTTTACAAGCGGCTGGAGCTTAATAATTATTATATGTCCCTAAAAAACAAGAGCGAAACCCGTGGGGTCTCACTCTCGTTTGCACGCGCAATTATTTCTTCTCTTTCAAGAGGTCGCGAATCTCGGTAAGCAGTTTCTCCTCTGCGCTTGGCTCTGGAGCAGGTGCTGGCGCTGCAGGTGCAGGAGCCTCCTCTTTCTTCTTCTTCTCGGTGAGCTTGGTGATAGCCTTGATCATGATGAAGATTGAGAGTGCGATGATGAGGAAGTCAAATGTCTGCTGCAGGAAGTTGCCGTAGTTGAGTGTAACCTCTGCTACTGCAGGTGTGATAACCTCACCGGCCTCGTTGAGAACCTCTTCCTGACCCTCCTGAAGGATGAACTTAAGATCCTTGAAGTCGACACCGCCTACCAGAAGACCGATAGGGGGCATGATGATGTCGTTTACAACTGATGTAACGATCTTTCCGAATGCACCACCGATGATAACACCGACAGCCATATCTACTACGTTGCCTTTCATTGCAAAGGCCTTGAAATCTTTAATGAATCCCATAGTTTATCTATTTAAATTAATATCTCATCGGTCTGTGGCTCGTGCGAGCCATCTGTCTCAATGCAGGATGTGTAAGCGGGATTTGCCTCTTGCACATCAATGCCGTCAACTTTATTTATGGCTGCAAAGTTATAAAAAAATATTGAAAAAACGGTATATGATGTCATCTTTTATAGGATACAATTGGTTTGTATGGCTTGCGGCCCGTGGCTTTGTTACAATTCTCTCATTTTTTTTTATTTTAAATTGTGATTTGCTTTGTATGTGAAAACATTTTGTTAAATTTGCAAGGTAAACCTTGCGAAGACAGGCTGCACTCGTTGGAAAATACGAAAGTGAACTTTGTATTTCACTCGTTTGCACTGCCGCGGGGATGTTCAGTAGATGTTGTATGAAAAAAGTAGGATTTCTGTTGGTGATGATTGCTGTAGCAATGCTGCTTGTTTCGTGCAGGGCTGCTGAATATTGTAATTGTGGGTGAGTATTCACATTTTGATAAGAGAAAACGAGAGTTTTTTTAATTATAAACGTTTTAATTAAATTTTTAAGAAAATGATTAAACTTGGTATTAACGGTTTCGGTCGTATCGGCCGTATGGTATTCCGCGCAGCGGTAAAGAACTTCGCCAATGACATTCAGGTTGTAGGTATCAACGACCTTCTCGATGCTGACTACTTGGCATACATGTTGCGTTACGACTCTGTACACGGTCAGTTCGACGGTACAATCGAGGTAGAGGGCAACTACTTGGTAGTTAACGGTAACAAGATCCGTTTGACAGCTGAGATGGATCCTGCTAACTTGAAGTGGGACGAGGTAGGTGCTGAGGTTGTTGTTGAGTCTACAGGTTTCTTCTTGACAGACGAGACAGCTCGCAAGCACATCACCGCAGGTGCAAAGAAGGTTATCATGTCAGCTCCTTCAAAGGACAGCACTCCTATGTTCGTGTACGGTGTTAACCACACAACATACGCTGGTCAGGACATCATCTCTAACGCATCTTGTACAACAAACTGCTTGGCTCCTATCGCTAAGGTTTTGAACGACAAGTTCGGTATCGTTAAGGGCTTGATGACTACAGTACACGCTGCTACAGCTACTCAGAAGACTGTTGACGGTCCTTCAAAGAAAGACTGGAGAGGTGGTCGTGGTATCCTCGAGAACATCATCCCATCTTCAACAGGTGCTGCTAAGGCTGTAGGTAAGGTTCTTCCTGTTCTCAACGGCAAGCTCACTGGTATGGCATTCCGCGTTCCAACTTCTGACGTATCAGTTGTTGACCTTACTGTAGTATTGGAGAAAGAGGCTTCAATGGCTGACATCTGCGCTGCTATGAAGGAGGCTTCTGAGGGCGAGTTGAAGGGTATCCTCGGCTACACAGAGGATGCTGTAGTTTCTACAGACTTCCGTGGCTGCGCTAACACTTCAATCTTCGATGCTAAGGCAGGTATCTCTCTCGACGCTAACTTCGCTAAGGTTGTTTCTTGGTATGACAACGAGTGGGGTTACTCAAACAAGGTTTGTGAGATGGCTCGCGTAATCGCTGCTAAGTAATTTAGGACAAACAAATCCTGAATACAGCGGGGCTTCAACGAAAGTTGAAGCCCTTTTTTCTTTACACTCTTGTTGTTTTTTGAAATATTCATTACCTTTATCACATAATAATAGAGTCGTTTACCCATTGCTGTCATCCCGACAGAGCGTAGCGACGAGGGATCTAATAAATGGATTGAGATTTCTCCACTACGGTCGATATGACACCTACGCGTTTTGTCAGTATGTGTGGCAACTGCTATATTGTTACTGAATTTCATTTTATATTGTCCCACTAAATTAGGGGGACGAGCGGAACGGAGTGAAGCGGAGGGGGTATCTGCATTGAACGATGTACCTTATTATTATATAACAATACTAACCATAAATATCAGTTATGAGAAAAACACTCCTATTCATGTTGCTTGCTGTGGCAATGCTGCTTTGCAGTTGCGCACGACAAAAGCATACATTCGAGGTAAAGGACGGCAAGTTCCTTTACGACGGCGAGAAAGTGCAGCTCATCTGTGGTGAGATGCATTACCCACGTATTCCGGTAGAGTATTGGCGCGACCGTATGCAACGCGCCAAGGCAATGGGATTGAACACAATCTCGGCATACGTCTTTTGGGCTGTTCACGAGCCACAGCCCGGCGAGTTCAATTTCGAAGGCCAGGCCGACATTGCCCGCTTCGTTGAGATTGCGGCCGAGGAGGGACTGTTCGTTCTACTTCGTCCCGGTCCATACGTCTGCGCCGAGTTTGACTTTGGCGGTTACCCCTACTGGTTGCAGAACGACTCTTCACTCGTTTGGCGCAGTGACAACCCGGCATTCCTTGCAGCATGTGAGCGTTATCTCAACGCCCTTGGCAAGGAACTTGCGCCACACACAGTTACCAATGGCGGCAACATCATCATGGTGCAGGTTGAAAACGAGTATGGCTCTTACAGCAACGACAAGGTCTATCTTGGCAAGATGGCCGAGCTAATTAAGAATGCCGGCTTCAACGTGCCGCTGATGACCTGCGACGGCTCAGGACAGATGCCAAACGGCTATATTCCGGGAATTCTGCCAACAGTGAACGGTGCGGTGGGCGACGATATCATGCGCTCAATCGACCGCTACTGGCCCGGTGGCCCATATTTCGTTGCAGAGTTCTATCCCGCGTGGTTCGACGTCTGGGGTTTGCCACATTCGGCTGTGAACTATCAGCGCCCTGCCGAACAACTCGATTGGATGCTCAAGAACGATGTCTCGGTGAGCATATACATGTTCCATGGCGGAACAAATTTCCACTACACCAACGGCGCCAACACCAACAACGGTTCATACGAGCCACAGCCCACAAGCTACGACTATGATGCACCGCTTGGCGAGTATGGAAACGCCTATCCAAAGTACCACGCATTCCGCGAGGTTATCCAAAAGAACCTGCCCGAGGGCAAAGTGTTGCCACCGGTGCCGGCCGATAACCCCACAACAACATTCGCCACTGTTGAACTCACCGAGTGGGCACCGTTGTCTGTGGCATACGGCAAGAGGGTAGAGGCCGAGCATCCGCTTACCTTTGAGGCAATGATGCAGGACTATGGCTATTTGCATTATCAGACAACTATTGCCAAGCCCGACAGCGGTAAACTGGTGCTTGACGAACTGCGCGACTATGCCGTTGTAATCCTCAATGGCAAGGTAGTGGGCAGCATCGACCGCCGTTTCCACCAGAACAGCATTGCGTTGAATGTTACCGAGCCTAACTCTGTGCTGGAAATCCTTGTTGAGAACGGTGGCCGCGTTAACTATGGCAAAGACCTTGTGAACAACCTCAAGGGTATCACCAAACGCGTGCTCTTCAACGGCAAGGAACTCACCGCTTGGACAACGACCGGCCTGCCATTGCACCGCGCCAATGTAAAGGATTTCCGTTTCCCCAAATTGCGTTACGAGGGTAACCTCCCGGGCTTCTACCGCGGCACATTCACCATCGACAAGGTTGGCGATACCTTTGTAGACATGACAGGCTGGGGCAAGGGTGCCGTTTGGGTAAACGGCAAGTCACTCGGCAAGTTCTGGGGCATTGGTCCACAGCAGACAATGTACCTGCCCGCTCCTTGGCTCAAGGAGGGAGAGAACGAGATTGTAGTCTTTGAGATGGAATATACCGGCAAGCGCACGCTTCGCGGCGTTGACAAACCAATCCTCAACGTGCTCGGCCCCGACAAGAACGCCTTCAACACCACACGCGACTACAACCGCGTGCCCATCCTTGACGAGTATGACGGCATCTTCAGCGGCACTGTCGAGAAAAAGAACGGCTGGCAGGAGTTCTCCTTCGACGGCATAAAGACATTGCGCCACCTGTGCATCGATGTGCAGAGCACATACGACGGTAAGCACTCATGCATAAGCGAGATTGAACTGCTCGACGAGAATGGCAATGTCATCGGCAAGGACAAATGGGATGTGGTGTTTGTGAACACCGAGGCGCTTGGCGAGGGCGTTGCCGAGTGTCTCATTGACGGCGACGAAAAAACCTATTGGCACTCGGCATGGCGCAAGGATGTGAAACCCCTTCCACACCAGGTAATCATAGACCTTGGTAATATACGCACCGTTAAAGGCTTCCGCCTCCTCCCACGCAACGTCGACCTGCCGGGCTGCATAAAGGACTTCCGCCTCTACGGCCGCCCACAGTTCTTCCTGTACGAATGATTTATATAGTAATAGACCCTGTAATGTCATCCCGAGAAAGCGTAGCGACGAAACTTTAGCTTGCAGCAATTGGTTACACGTAGCGCAGGCGAAGTTTGCGCCGTGTAGGTTGCGATAAGCAAGGATTGTCAAAGGATCTCTAAAATATGGGTTAGATATCTCCCCAGCGCTAGCGCTGGGGAGAATTGTATATATGAAAGTGCTTTTGAGTGTGGATTATATAATATACCATATAAAAAAGTGCTTGTTTTTATATGCTATAATATATAAAACCGCTATATTTGCACTTGGATAATATAATTAAACTATGGATGTAGAACTTATCAAAAAAATAGTGGTTACTAACCGTTCTATTATAGCTAATATCCAATTTGTAGAACGTGATATACATTTGGAAGATAATTTGAATTATGTATTTGTCGGTCTTCGTCAGGCCGGCAAATCATATTTGATGTATCAGCAAATACATAAACTGTTGCAAAAAGGACATACCATAAACGAAATCGTTTATATAAACCTTGATGATGAGCGTTTATTGGAGATGAAAGCCGAGGATTTGGACCTGATACTTCAGGCGCATTATCAATTGGAAGAGTGTACTCCAATCCTTTTTCTTGACGAAATACAGAATGTCGATAACTGGGAAAAGTTTGCCCGTCGTTTGGCTAATGAGAAATACAGGGTGTATATTACCGGAAGCAATGCTAAAATGTTGAGCAGTGAAGTTGCTACAACGCTTGGTGGTAGATATGTTATTCAGGAAGTATATCCTTATTCTTTCAGCGAATATCTGCGTGCCAATAATATTGCTCTGGAAAAGAATTGGGAATACGATTCTCAAACGGTGAATGCTGTATTTCGTGCCTTTGCCGACTATTTTACCTATGGAGGTTTTCCCGAGAGTGTCAATATTGTTCAAAAACGCCAATGGTTGTCAAGCCTCTATCAGAAAATATTCCTTGGAGACCTTATTGCGCGTTACAAGATAAGAAATGACATAGCTTTGAAACTATTGGTTAAGAAACTTTCTGAGAGTATCAAGCAACCTTCTTCGTTCAATAGATTGGCAAATATAGTATCCTCAACAGGACATAAAATACAAATTCCTACAGTAATGGAATATATGAAATTTATGGAGGAAACTTGGCTTTTGTTTAGTATTTCGAATTATGCAGGCAAGTTTGCAGAAAAGGAGAGTGCCAAGAAATATTATTTTCGCGACAATGGAATCTTAAATCTTTTCTTGACAGACCCTGAGACTTCTTTGCTTGAGAATCGTGTTGCAATAGAATTGAAAAAGTTGTATGGTGATGAGGTCTATTTCTATAATAAGGCCGTTGAGGTAGATTTTTATTTACCGGAACATAATCATCTGATTCAAGTATCTTATTCAATAGCTGACGATGAAACCCGTGAGAGAGAGATTTCAGCTTTACTGAAAGTGAGCAAACATTTGAAAGCAGACAAATTGACTATTGTAACCTACAACGAAGAGGATGTTATAAACATCAAAGGTGTAGTAATAGAAGTACTTCCTTTGTGGAAATGGTTGTTGAAAAGAGGGTGATAATATAACAGAGGCTTCCGCATCCTCACCCGCGATGTCAACCTCCCCGGTTGCATCAAGGACTTCCGCCTCTACGGCCGCCCACAGTTCTTCCTGTATGAGTGATTTATTGCATATCGCATAAAAACGAATAAACCCGCGCCCATCAAGGTGTGGGTTTATTCGTAGTATAGCAACAATATAACAGTTAATATGTCATACTCTGTCATGTTGAGCGAAGACTAAGGATTCCTAAAACAGCGGAAAATCTCCCGCAGTCATATCAAGAGATACTTCACTGCACTTTGCTCCGTTCAGTATGACAAGCGCGCGAACAATGTCATCCTGAGCGAAGCCGAAGGATCTCTAAAGCAACTTGAAAAAGAGATATCTCCCGTTCGGTCGATATGACAACTCCGCAAACTTGTCATTTTTCGGGTAAGCCCTCAACAACACGTCTGAACAAAGTGGAGAATCTCTAAAAAAAACTCTTGCAATTAAAAAGACCAATCGGGTATTAATCAAACCCGATTGGTCTTTTTGCAGTTAATTCTAGAGTGTCTGTTTTACTTGACCAGCACCTTTTTGCCATCTATGATGTAAAGTCCTTTATTTAGGGTGTCAACTTTCCTACCTTGTAAATCGTAGATAGTCTTAACCTCTCTATTCTCACCTTTCACCTCGTCAAGCACTTCGTCAATGCCTGTAAAGTCCATCTCGGCAATGTTGGAGAACAGATTCCATGGCGCACATTTCTGGTATAACGGTTCTGTACCTGTCGGAACATACAACGTTGCATTCTCGTAGACTGCATTAGCAAATATATTGTCACTGCCACTGATCGGGTTTTCCAAAGCCACTTTAATTTCAGTAATCTTTTCACAACCTTCAAAAGCATAGCCACCGATACTCGCTACAGAACTACCAATATACAATGTCTCCACATTACTACAATAACAGAACGCATAATCTCCAATGCTTGTTACGCCGTCACCGATCACAACACTTTTAAGGCCGGTGCAACCCTCGAACGTACTGTTTCCGATGCTTGTTACACTGTTAGGGATTTCAATGCTTATAAGGCCGTTGCAATGCACGAACGCATAATCTCCAATGCTTGTGACGCTGTTAGGAATTTCAATATTTATAAGGCGTGTGCAATACTCGAATGCATAGTCTGTAATGCCCACAGTACCATCTTTAATAGTTATTGATGTGTTTGCGGGCATTGCACCTTTATATTTGTAAAGCACTTTGCTTGCATAAACAACACCATTGGGTTGATTGTTGTACCAAGGAGTCGCATGGAAGGCTTCTCTTCCAATGCTTGTAACGCTGTTTGGGATTTCAATGCTTGTAAGGCCGGAGCAATCACTGAACGCAGAATTTCCAATGCTTGTTACACTGGTAGGGATTACAATGCTTGTAAGACTACTGCACCCCTGGAACGTCCAATCTCCAATACTGGTAATGCTGTTAGGGATTTCAACACTGGTAAGGCTGTAGCACCATTGGAATGCACCCTCTCCAATGCTTGTTACGCTGTTAGGAATTTCAATGCTGGTAAGGCCGTCGCAACCAGAGAATGCCCTCTCTCCAATGTTTGTTACGCTGTTAGGAATTTCAATGCAGGTAAGGCCGGTGCAACCATCGAACGCATATTGTCCAATGTTTGTAACGCTGTTGGGAATTTCAATGCTGGTAAGGCCGTCGCAATACTCGAACGCAAAGTCTGCAATACCCAAAGTGCCATTTTTTACAGTTATTGATGTGTCAGCAGGCATTGTGCCTTTATATTTGTAAAGCACTTTACCGGCATAGACTACACCTTCGGGCTTATTATTATACCAAGGTGTATAATCGAATGCTTCTTTGCCAATGCTTGTAACACTGTCACCAATTATAATGCTTGTAAGGCTGGTGCAACGTTCGAACGCAAAATTGCCAATGTTGGTAACACTATTCGGGATTTCAATGCTTGTAAGGCTGTCGCACCTACTGAACGCATAACCTCCAATGCTTGTTACGCAGTACTTATTACCATTGTAAGTGACAGATTCGGGCAGTGTTACACGGCCGGTATATCCATTTGAATATTCAAGAAAATAAGTTCCTTTGTAGGTTACAGCAACTGTTTTATCAGTTTCCGACAAAATGTTGTAATAAATGCCACCAACTTCAAAGTCGTAGGCAGTTGCTGTTCCCACGCAGCACAAAAATAATAGTGCTGTAAATAAATGTTTCAACTTCTTCATAATAGTATTTTAAATGTTTATTATTTATTTCTTTTTCAATCTCTTTTGAAGAGTCTTTCCGAAAGAGATTTTTACTGATTACCAACATTGTAACTATTGCTAATCTGCTTTTTGCTAAACAAATAATTAATATTTGAAATTTATATATTGCTAAATTATAACATTTTTTGCCGATTAACGCTTATTTGCAATGTTTTTTGTAATTTTGCTACAAATCATAAATCTCTTCGCGAAGAGATTTACTTTTTGCTAAACAAAAATCTGAAGAACAAAATCCGTCCTCTTTGTGTGGCAAACAATCACGTTCGCGTTCTGCCATTGTAAATCTTGCTTTTTGGCATCCCCAATTTTGTTGTCTATCACTTTTTGACTATATTAGCCAATGCAAACTAAGAAGCTGTTTGAAATTAAGCAATGATATAGCAATTGGCCCAAGATGCCTCTGTAATGTAATCCCGACAGAGCATTTGTCATTTCGAAGAAACTTTGCGACTGAGAAATCTCTTTTAAATTATTTTGAGATATCTCCCATACGGTCGATATGACACGAATGATGAGTTTTGAAGTTTTGGGGCAACATTCTATATTATTACCTAAATTTATATCGCCCAGCTTCTATAAGACAATATCTTTTTTAGAAATTTAAACAGCTTCTAAATTTACTATGAACAGATACATTGAAATAGAGAGCTACGATGCTCTTTTGCCGTTGATTGTGCCAGGGGCGGTGCTGCGGCACTATGCTTTCCAGAACATTGAGTTCGGGCGCAATGCGGTGCAGTGTCGCTTTGAGGATTGCATTTTCTTCGGGTGCTCGATGCCCGATGTTATGCGTGCCGAGCTGTCGCCCGACTGTTGCGTGTTACCCAAGCTGCCTGTGCCGTTCAATCCCTTCCCGGCGCAGTTGTACACTGCGGCAACGCTCTATGCGGGGTATGACTATCGCCATCCCTCCACCTTTGAGCAGTGCTACGATACCCGCATATACCGTCATTACATGGAGTGTGGCAAGCAGGCGGCGGATATTGCCGAGGCGCTTGCTCGTTCACTGCACGACCATTCGATGAGTGATGCCTTGCACGATTTTCTTTCAAATTATGATGAGTGCAGGGTGGTGGCTGTAATGGGCGGGCATGCACTGTTGCGCACCGATGATAACTACCGCAAAGTGGTGATTATTGCAAAGCACCTTGCCGAGCATGGGTGTTTGGTGGTGACAGGTGGCGGTCCGGGCGCAATGGAGGCGGCGCATCTTGGTGTGTGGCTTGCCGGGCGTGACGATGTGTCGGTTGATGATGCTTTGATGTTGCTCTCGCGGGCACCGTCGTACAAAGACGAAGGGTGGCTCTCTTCGGCTTTTGACCTTATGGAGAAGATGCCGCGCGTGAGCGACTGCCGTAGCGTGGGAATCCCTACGTGGTTCTATGGTCATGAGCCGGCAACTCCATTTGCCACACACATTGCAAAGTATTTCGATAACAGCATACGCGAGGATGGGCTGCTGGCCATTGCCAAGGGTGGTGTGATATATTCGCCAGGCAGTGCGGGTACAATGCAGGAGGTGTTCCAGGATGCGGCGCAGAACCACTACCGCACATTCGGCTATGAGAGTCCTATGGTTTTCCTTGACAGCAAGCATTGGCGCGAGAAGTTCCCAATCTATCCTCTGTTGCAGGGCTTGCAGCAGAGTGGTGGGTACAGGAATCTGTTGCTCTCACTGGCCGACACCCCGGCCGAGGCCGAAGAGGCGATAATGAGGTTCTTAAAAAACGGAAAACTGAAAACGGAAAACTGAGGTTTAATTAAACCGTGGGTTCGACAACTTCGTCAGCAATAGGTCACGCGTAGCATAAAAACTCCCTCCCCCTACGGGTATTGCCTTTGGCGAAGTTGCTTGCGCTCGTTGTGCAATCAAAAACACACTCACTTGCTCGCAACTTTGTCCTTTTTGAAAAGCGGGAGAGTTGTTATGCCGCGCGGGTTGCGGAAAGATGATGTTGTCAAAACTGAAAGTTGCGAGTACACGATTGTTGGTAAACTTGTTTGCATTAAAGTTCTCCCCACTTTGATGTAACAAAGGTGATGTTGGGCCTGTTGGTTTATAAATTTAACCCCTCCGGTCTGCGACCACCTCCCCTAAAGGCAGGGGAGGAATATGATTTGATGAAATTGTATTTATATTGTCCACCTGTTTTAGGGGGACGAGCGAAGCGGAGGGGGTGATATGTATAATACGAAATATCTTTAATATACCTTCAATAGATTTTTCGCTTTGCTCAAAATGACAATGTTCGCGGTTTTAGATTCTTCGACTTCGCTCAAAATGACATTGTTCGCGGTTTTAGATTCTTCGACTTTGCTCAGAATGACAATGTTCGCGGTTTTAGATTCTTCGACTTCGCTCAGAATGACAATGTTCGCGGTTTTAGATTCTTCGACTTCGCTCAAAATGACAATGTTCGCGGTTTTAGATTCTTCGACTTCGCTCAGAATGACAATGTTCGCGGTTTTAGATTCTTCGACTTCGCTCAGAATGACAATGTTTGCGGTTTTAGATTCTTCGACTTTGCTCAGAATGAACTGCTGGTATTGGGGTCGATATATATTCTTACCTAAAAACATAATCCGTGAAGTTGCAATGCAACTCCACGGATTGTGTTTTATAGATTCTTTATCAATTATTTGATAAGCTCCTTTTTGCCATTTACAATGTAAATTCCGGTAGTGGGATTCTCAACATGGCGGCCGCTGAGGTCAAAAATACCTTTTACCTCTCCGCTTTCACCTTTCACCTCGGTTATGTTTGTTTCAACCTGAACATTGCTTTTCTCCAATGTCCACACGCTGCCACCCCAAGTGTAGGGCTTTGTGAGGACATAGTTCCATGCACTTGGGTTTACATACCATGCCGATGAGCCGTTGCCACTGACAATGCCGATACCTTTGTTGCCCTGGTCGGTTGTGGTCTCAACCAAAGTCCAACAGTATTCCTGTCCAACCATCAATGTCTGGTCATCGGCATCGGTGCCGATATATGCCGCTTCTCCGTTGTCTTTGTTGTAGATATATACGGTGCCATCACTGTTTTTTACAAAACTCCACAAGAAAATGTCGCTGGTGCCTTTGCTGCCTCTTACACCAATTTGCTTGTTGTTGGTGTTGAGTGCTGCATAGTAGTCTGTGAAGTACCCGTTGCGGATGTAGTAGTATGCGCCAAGGTCAAGAGCATCGGCAATTGATGTGCGTGGCATCATCTGGAACTGGTGGTAGAGTGCAACGTATGCATTGTACTGCTCCTCGGTAACACCACCGTCGGCAACAGCCTGTGTGGCAGGGTCTATTACGCTGTTCTGCAAGTACTCGAGAGCCTCCTGGCTTGGCTGGCCAATCTCGCCTGGTTTTGCTGTGAGAATGATGAGCTCGCACTTCTTTACAAGACCTGCCAACTGTGTGGTGAAGTCGCTTACCTCAACAATCTTCCAAGTACCGTTGTAGCAGAGTGCAGCATCGTCCTTGGCATATACATCGCCTGTAATCTGTGCGCTCAAGCGCTTTACGCTGCCGGTAACAGATGCACTGTAACCTTCTACTGCAGAGATTGTAACGACACCTGGGATGTATGTGAAATCGCCTGTTGCAACAGTTGCCTTGTCAATTCTTACTGCTGTACCGCCATTCTCAACCATTGAAACTTTCTGGTTGTAGCCGGGCATCTGCAATACGTTGTCGTTGTAGAGGTTCTTCATGATGTAGCCACCCTCTGCCTCAACGAACTGCCACAGTTCCTCGGGTTCGGTCTGCGGGGTGTAGTGGAAACGCACACCGTTGTTCTTCATGTACATTGTTGAGCCTTCGTACTGCTGGCGGAAGTATGTACAAGCCGAAACAATCTGATAGGTCTTGCCCTCCTGTGGCTGTGTGATTGCAGCGCTCTTGTAGTCGGCGATAGCCTGCTGTATGGCTTCTGTCTTTCCACCGTCGAGTGCTGCCTGCAATGCATCGTAAACCTCGGCAGCAGGGTAGCCAACGCCACCGCGGATACTCTTTGCAAGGATATCCTCGGCCTCATTTACAGCGGCCTCCTCGGCTGTGTATTCCGTTGGCTCGATGAAGTATTTTGCGTATGTGTAGTCGAGGTAGTCGAGAATCTCGTCATGGCTCTGCAGGCGCTGGTAGAACGATGTCCAGTTCTTTTTGCTTGCTGGCAACCAACCGATTTCGGCAAGCGCAAACATACGTGGCAACAACTGGTACTCAACCTCGTCAATGTCATTTGTCGTCTCGGTCCACATATTACCCTGTACACCCAAAGCAAAATCCTCTTTGCCGTTTAGTGCGCCGAGTGGGTTAAGGCTGTATATCTCATCGAGTGTGTTCACACCCCAACCGCCGTTGTATGGCTCATCTACAGGACGTTGGTTGTCCTGTGCCTGCTGGAAGTCGAGATAAAGATGGCTGTAAGGACATATAATAGATTTCATTCCTCTTTCTGCAGCATTCTTCTCTTTGTTGCCAAGATTCCAAGCCATGATAACGGGCTTTGTCTTGTTGTTGTCGTTCCAGTTGGCAAGCAATTCGTCCCAAACAATGATGTCTTTATTGTAGTTCTCCTTTAGGAAAATACCAAGTTCCTCTACCAACCACGACTGCAACTGGTGAACGCCGTCGAGGCCAAGCTTCTGAACAAGTGCAAGACACTGCTGGTTCTTTGCCCACTGCTCTGTGGGGCACTCATCGCCACCGATGTGTACGTAATCGTATGGGAATGTCTCGGCAATGTGTCCAAGTACGCACTTGAGGAACGTGATAACCTCTTCGTTACCGATGTTCAATACATCGTGTGAGATACCACCATCAACACGAACCTCGTACTGTTTTGTTGGGTCGCAGCTGAACTCTGGGTATGACGCCACTGCTGCAACCATATGTCCGGGGAGGTCAATCTCGGGGATAATCTCAATGTTGCGTGCTTTTGCATAGTCAACAATCTCTTTCAAATCGTCAAGTGTGTAGTACATACCACGACCATACTCGGTGTCATCGTAGAAGTTCTGTCCATCGGCATTGCTGAACGATGCCTTGCGGATGGCACCAACCTCTGTCAACTTTGGATATTCGGGAATCTCAACACGCCAGCCCTGGTCATCGGTAAGGTGCCAGTGGAAACGGTTCATCTTGTAGAGAACCATTATGTCGAGCACCTTCTTTACCTCGTCCTTGTTGAAGAAGTGACGTGCAATGTCGAGCATATAACCACGGTGGCCAAGCAATGGCTGGTCGTTGATTTCTACCGCAGGGATTGTCCACTCTACATTCTCTTTGCGCTCGCTTGCGAAGAACTCGCGTGGGAGCAACTGCATAAGTGTCTGCAAACCGTAAAGGTGACCGCCGAACTGCGATGCCTTGATTACAATCTGCTTTTCGCCGGTTGTCAATGTATATCCCTCGGCAGGCAAGGAAGTGTCTGTTCCGAACCAGATTTCGCCATCGGCTGCCGCCTCACCGGCCTCTTTTACCTCAAGGCTTATACCAGCAGATGTGTTCAACTGTGTGGCGAATGCCTCAATGTGTTCCTTCATCTGCTCGCCATTGTAGGCAATGGCTGTGAACTTGCTGAAGTCGATAGTTTCCTCGCCTACAGTCATTTCAAGTGGCTGTGGGATGATTGAAATCTTTCCTAAATTCTCAAATACGGCAGGCTCAATGAACTGCACTGCATTGTTCTGGTCATTCTTATCCCAAAGACCCACGCCACGGTTCTCGGCCGGGCCACCCCAAAGGTTCATTGAGATGTTGGTGTTGTCCTTTGGCTGGATTTCGTATCCGCCACTATAATTCGCGTTGCCGGTAGCGTTGATAAAGAACTTGCTCACACCGCTTGGATTGGTGTTTGCATGCACCATCTGGTTCTTTGCAGCCGAGTTGACAAACAAGGTGTAACCTTTCTTGTTGGTGAAGGTGTAGCCATTTGTCTCATCACCGGCAATTTTCCACAACTGCGCATCGCTACCAACAGCTACCGATGTGGTGATTTGTGCTCCGGAGGTCTCGGCTGTGAGCGCATTTCCTCCGTTCATAAACTGGATGAGATACCATTTAGTGCTCTCATCGGTGCTTGTGGTCGGGAATCCCTGAGCAAGGGCATTCGCCGCTCCAATAAGCAAGCCTAAAAGGAATAGGAATGTTTTTTTCATAAATAAATAATTAGTTATATGGTTATAGTTCTTTCTCTCATATATTTGCAAATATAGCTTAAAAATCTAAAAAAAACGATTTAACCTTATTAAATTATTTGCTCAAATGATTGTAAAATTCCCTTGCTGTGATCGGTTGTTCACTTTTTGTTCGATTCTCAAAAGGTTAATGTAAATAAAATTTACCAAGTGCGGGTCGCGGCTCTATTGGCAGAGTGCGTTTTTTTTCTTAAATTTGCAACATTCTTTTAGAAGCTTCTATAAGAAAATATTTTTTAGAAATTTAAACAGATTCTTAATATAACCCAAACAACATCAATGAACAAGTTCTTGCTTTTGACAATATTCTCTGCAATATTGCTGCTCTCGTGCGGTGGCGAAGATGAAGTAAAGGAGAGTGGCGCGCCCGCTGAAACCATAGAGGAGCCTGCAGTCCTCGAAAAACCCAATAAGATTCTCTATCTTAACGGAAACCGTATATTCCGTGATGATAATGATACACACCTGGCTGCTGCAGAAAAGATTGGTATAAAGCCGCTTGCATCGCGCGAGGGTATAAAGAATGCATCGCGTGAGCTGAAACCCATTGGCGGCGCAATGCGATTCAGTGAGTCCTATGTGGTTGACAGGCTTGTCCACTCCAGTCCCTTCCTTGTGCCCGAGGCTGCGAAACTGTTGCAGGATATCGGTGAGGCTTTCCACGATTCGCTGCGCAACAAGCATCTGCCGGCTTATAGCGTTATTGTGACATCAGTGCTCAGAACCGATGCCGATGTCAAAAGCCTATCAAGGACAAACATAAATGCATCGAAGCGCTCGGTTCATTGCTATGGAACCACAGTTGATATAACCTATACCCGCTTTATGAAACACGATGATGAAGGGCCAAGTGCGCGCGATGTCGATTTGAAGGCTGTGCTCACCGAGGTTTTGCGAGATATGCGTGAGCAGGGGCGTTGCTATGTCAAGTATGAGGTGAAGCAGGCCTGCTTCCACATCACGGCAAGGAAATAAGAACTTGCAGTATTGCGAATGCGTTTTGCTTGTATTTTGTTATTGGGTATTCGCTACAATAGTAGAGCCGCTTACAATTTGTAAGCGGCTCTACTATTGTGTGTTGTAACTTATTTGTTGTCAATTGAATAATTCGTCTCGTTGAAGATATGCTATAACCTCGCCCCTCTCAACGTGGTCGCCCTGCTTTGCGCATACCTCGACAACGCGGCCGCCAAGGCCTGTTGCGACGGGCTGTAGCTCGCCCCATGGAGTGATGATTGTGCAGAACTGTTCATCGGCTGCATAATGGCGGCCGATAGCCGGTGCCTGTGAAGCACCCTCAATAGCAACCTCCCAAAGAATCTGTCCTTTCTCGGCTGCAACGATTGGGTCAGCCTTTGCGTGTTTGATGGCTTTTATCTCCTCAATGCTCACGCCCTTGCTTGCCATTTCGCTCTCCTTTGCCTTTTCAATGTCGGCAAGGAAGCGCTCCTTGGCTACGCCGCTTTTGTAGTCGCGGTACTGGCGCTCGTGCATGGCGAATTCCCACAACTCCTCGTCGTCCTCGCCTGTCTCCCAACCAAGCTCCAGCATCTCCTTGCGGTATTTCTCCAATGCATCGGGGTAGAAACTCTGCGGGTCTGCTGTCGTGAACTCAAACCCTTTTTCTTTGGCAAGTTCAATGATTTCCGGCGCAAGCTCTCCGGGCAGGCGGCCGCTCTTGCCGAGTATCATACCCCACATACTCTCGTCCATGCGGCTGAAACGTGGTTCATCCTGGGCGCGTGAAAGCAGGTTCATGAGTGCTATGTTCTTTACATACTGGCTGAACGGGGTGACGAGTGGGGGATAGCCAACACGTGGCCACACGTATGCCACTTCGTTGAACAGCTCGACCATCAGTTCATCAAGCGTGTAGGTGGGCTTGCCTTTGCTTTGAAGGATGCCGTTTATTCCCTTATGTACGCCTGCGAGGTCGGACATCATTGAGCCCATCATACCTCCCGGCAGTCCGCTTGTAAGCAGCAGGGAGCTCATGAGTTTGTTGTTGCTGTCCATGAACACGCCAATCCATTCGTCAATGAACTCCTGTGTCAGACTGCGCACTTTCATATATGCGTTCATGTTGATTTCAGGGACTTTAAATCCTGCATCTTTAAGCATTGCTTGAACGCTTATTATGTCCGGGTGGACTTTACCCCATGACAGTGGCTCCACTGCTGTGTCAATGATGTCACAGCCATTCTTGCATACTTCAATAATTGATGCCATTGACAATCCCGGGCCGCTGTGTCCGTGGTACTGTATTATTATTTCCGGGTGTTTCTCCTTTATGCTCTTTGTCAAGCGGCCAAGGAATGCCGGACGGCCTATGCCGGCCATGTCCTTGAGGCAAATCTCCTTTGCGCCGGCTTCAATGAGTTCGTCGGCCAGGTTGCTGTAGTATTCTACAGTGTGTACCGGAGACGATGTAATACACAACGTTGCCTGTGGTATCATTCCGGCCTCAAGTGCATACTTGATTGATGGAATTATGTTTCTTGCATCGTTCAAGCCGCAGAATATACGGGTGATATCAACACCTTGAGCCTTTTTTACCTTATACATAAGGCGGCGCACATCGGCCGGGACGGGAAACATGCGTAGTCCGTTGAGCGCCCTGTCGAGCATGTGTGTCTGTATGCCGGCCTCGTTGAAATACTTTGTGAAACTTCTCACAGCCCTGTTGGGATTCTCTCCTGCCATGAGATTCACCTGCTCAAATGCACCTCCGTTAGTTTCTATTCGTGAGAAACATCCCATTTCAATGATTGCAGGTGCTACTTTTTCCAGTTGTTCTGCCAAAGGCTGGAATTTACCGGATGACTGGAACATGTCGCGGTAAACCAGACTGAACTTTATCTCCTTTTCCATAGTTGTGGGTATTAGCAGAGTAGTGCGGAACTACTTTGTGATTCTTGGATTCTTTTTATGGCTCTCTCTTCGTTTTTTTTGTTTATCTCTATTGCAAAGTTAGTGGATTTGTGTTTAAAACCTAATTTTTGCTGGTTATTTTTGAAATAATTTTGGTTTGCAATGTTTTCTGTTGATAACACTGTTGAAGCAAAGGTTTGTATTGTTGCCATGAAAATGCTGTGATACAATATATTGTGTTGGTAAATTCTGTTGTTTGATTTGTTGTGGCGGTTTCTGTATTCCCTTTTTGTGTGTATCGCAGTTCCTGCTTGCCGGTGCTTCTGTCCTTTCGCTCCTTTTCTTCTGTTTTTAGCAATGCATTCTCGCTGTTCTTCTTTTGTTTAAAACCTGCTCAAAAAGCTGTGTTTTTTGGCGTAATATTAAAAAACACCGATGAAAAGAGGTAAAATAAGCCTATGTTGTTTCTTAATTTCGCCAATAAATACAGAATTTCGCCATGTATTTTAATAATTCGCCAAAACAGACGGGTATATATCGCCAGTTTGTGCAATTTACAAAATGAAATGCGACCTTTGTGCTGCAAAATCCGTGACCCGGTTGTTCAATAGGCTTGCCGAAGCGTGGTTTTGTTGATTTGGATTCACACTATTTACTGATTGTATAATTTTTTTATGAGGCATTATCTTTCATACATTGAGGATGTTGTTAAGAACGGTTGGGACAAGCCGGCTATAACAAATTACGGGGGCAATAGCTACAGGAATTGCGACGTGGCAAAAAATATTGCAAGGTTGCATATTCTTTTTGAGAAATGTGGCATCAAAGAGGGTGAAAATATTGCAATCTGTGCGCGTAATTCGGCGGAATGGTGCATGGCGTTCCTTGCCATTTCAACATATAAGGCTGTTGCAGTGCCATTGCTTGCCGATTTCCTTCCCGAAAATGTTGCAAACCTGGTGAAAATATCGGATAGCCGGCTTCTGTTCGTAGACAAGAACGTCCTGGCTGGTCTGCAGCGTGCAGGGGTATCTGCACGTTTTGGCGAGTATGAAGGCTTTGCCGGTGTATATGATATTGTAACTTATGAAGCTATAGATGGTTGCTGTAATTCTGTTGATGTAAAGGTAGAGGATGTTGACAAGGCATTCTTGCTCCGCTATCCTAATGGAATGAGTGCCGGTGATGTCCGGTTTGACCATGCGGCTTTGGATGAACTTAACGTAATAAGCTACACGTCTGGTACAAGCAGTTCACCAAAAGGTGTCATGCTTGCGGCAAAATCACTCTCGGGTAATGTGGAGCTTGCCCGCAGGCTTGTTCCTGTAGCCGTACAACAGCCCGGCAATACATTGTCCATCTTGCCGCTGGCCCACATATTCGGCTTGGCTTTCGATTTTCTGCTTCTTTACAGCTGTGGCTGTCACATTCATATATTCACAGAGAAGCCGGTGCCCGTACGCCTGCTTAAAGCATTGTCTGAGGTGAAGCCTTTTATCTTCTTGACAGTCCCAATGTTAATAGAGAAGATTTTTAGAGCAAAGGTTATCCCTACACTCAATAAACCGGCAATGAAACTGCTGACTGCCATACCCGGTGTGCGCCGTCTCATCTTTAACAAGGTACGCTCCAAGATTATCGATACATTCGGTGGTAATCTTGACAGAGCGGGTTTCTTCATTGGTGGTGCGGCAATAAGCAAGGATGTAGACAAGGTGATGAAGAGGATAAGGATTCCATACGCTGTGGGCTATGGTATGACCGAGTGTGGTCCGCTCATCAGTTATGTGGCTTCAAACCATCCCACGATTCACGAGGCCGGTGGTATTGCCGGCCCCACAATTGAGGTGCGTATAGATTCCGAGAGGGCTACAAAAGTACCTGGTGAGATTCAGGTGCGTGGCGATGTTGTGACAAGTGGATATTATAAGAATCCCGAAGCTACTAAGGCGGCATTCACTGCCGATGGCTGGTTGAAGACCGGTGATATGGGTGTGGAGCCGCGCAAGGGTATCATATATATAAAAGGTCGTTGCAAGAATATGATTCTCACCGGTAGTGGACAGAATATCTACCCCGAGGAAATCGAGGATTTGATAGTGCGGCTTCCTTATGTAACTGAAACATTGGTGGTTGGACGTAACCATGCACTTGTGGCGCTCATTGTTCCCGACCATGATGCCCTTAAAGCGGCGGGTATTCCCGAAAGTAAGGCTCATGAGGTTATTGAGAATAGTGTGTTCGAACTTAACGCTAAACTCCCTGCATATAGCCAGATTTCGCGTTGCGAGTTGCGCCGGGAGCCGTTTGAGAAAACTCCCAAGTTGAGTATCAAGCGTTTTATGTACAACTGATAAACCGTTGTGTAGTGCTTGATGCGGGGGTAGGCTGTGAATCGGTCTCTTGTCCTGCTTGACACACTGGATTTATATTACATTGTATCTTTAATTTTATATTATTGATAGTGATTGATTTGATTGTCCCGGGGTGCAGTGCACCTGTACCTCGGGATTTTTTGAAAGATTGGTTGCTTATGGGTGCTATATGTGAATGAATGTTAACGAATGGTGCTTTTTATACTTTAAAAAGATAAAAAAATGTCCTAATTAAGTTAATCGCTGGTGATAATTTAGTTAATTGACGGTAATTTTGAAAATTTGCAAGAAATAATAATTGGGCTTCATACGCAAGCTGTGAGGTCTTTGAGAATTTAAAATTTAAAATACTCGATATAATATGAAACACTTTGTTAGTCTTCTGAACGATTCGGTAAAGAACAATTGGGATTTGCCGGCTGTGACAAATTTTGGTGCAAACACCTATACTTATGGCCAAATGGCCGAACAGATTGTGAAGTATCACATACTCTTCAGCGAGGCCGGCATCAACAAAGGCGACAAAGTCGCTATATATGCACGCAATTCTGCAGAATGGGTGATTGCCTATTTTGCAACACTTACCTACGATGCAGTGACAGTTCCTTTCCTTCCGGACTTCATCCCTGCGGCAGTTGCCGAGTTGGGAGCATTCTCGGAGTGTAAGTTGCTTATTGCAGATGACATCGCATTAAACAGCCTGAAGGAGAAAGATGAGTACATCAAGCAGCTTGAGGGCACAAAGGGCTTTGCCGGTATAATCAATGTAAAGGATGTCAGTGTGAGCCTTGCAAGTGATAAGGCTTTGGCTGCTGCCCACGCAACACTCGACGAGCACTTTGCCAAGCTTTACCCCAATGGTCTCACAGCCGAGAATGTGAATTTCTACCCTGTGGAGCGCGATATGGAGGCTGTTGTTGAAATCAGCTTCACATCGGGTACAACCAGTGCCACATCAAAGGGTGTTGTGTTGCCTGCACGTTCATTGTCGGTGAACCTTGACTTTGCACGCCGCGAGATTCCTGCTACACGTGGTGCCCACATTTTTGCAATCCTTCCGATGGCGCACATGTTCGGCCAGACTTTCGACGTTCTCTTCCCCTTGGCCGGCGGTTGCCACGTACACGTGATGCCCGGCAAGCCGACACCTGCACGCCTGTTGGGTGGTCTGGGCGCTGTCAAGCCGTTCATGTTCCTCACTGTTCCATTGGTTATTGAAAAAATATTCAAGTCAAAGGTGTTTCCTGCAACACGCAGCTTCCCTGCAAACGTGCTGTTGAAGATACCGGGCCTTGACAGGATTGTGCTCAGCAAGATAAAGAAATCATTGCTTACGGCCTTTGGTGACGGTCTTACAACAGGTCTCATTCTTGGTGGCGCCGCACTGAACCGCGAGGTTGAGGATTTGCTCAAACGCATGAAGTTCCCATACGTTGTAGGTTATGGTATGACCGAGTGTGGTCCGCTCATCTCATATTGCGACAAGAGCGAGTTTGTGAAATACTCTTGCGGAAAAAAGGCTTCCCCCCTAGAACTGCGCATCGACTCGGCCAACCCACGTCGTGTGCTTGGCGAGATTCAGGTGAAGGGCGATGCTGTTATGCTCGGTTACTACAAGAACGAGGAGGCAACAGCTGCTACCTTTACAAAGGATGGTTGGTTGAAGACCGGTGATATGGGTATTGTAGACAGCAAGGGCAATGTCTTCATCAAGGGTCGTTGCAAGAATATGATTCTCACCGGTAGCGGCCAGAACATCTACCCCGAGGAGATTGAGGACAAGATAAACAACTTGCCATACGTCGTGGAGTCATTGGTTGTTGGGCGTAAGAATGCCATTGTGGCGCTTGTTGTTGCCGATTACGAGGCCGGCAAGAAGGATGGTCTTGACGAAAAGGCACTTGAGGCACTTGTCAACGAGAACGTGCTTGCCTTGAATGCTGAACTGGCAGCATACAGCAAAATCGGTTATACCGAAATCCGCCGCGACGGCTTTGAAAAGACACCAAAGCAGAGCATAAAGCGCTATATGTATTCTTGATAAGGATTTTGTCTCTAATATTTCTGCCCGCTCAATCGAGCGGGCAGTTTTTTATACCTATATTTGGTGTTTTTCTGCAGTTGAGACAGTTTTTTCTTTATGGTACTGCACATTTGTTAATGTTTTGTGCAAAATGTTTGTATTTTAGAAAAATATTTAAGATATTTGCACCATCAATCAATCACACATCAATAATTTATGAAACATTTTGTAAGCTATTTCAATGATGCTGTAAAGAAACATTGGAATTTGCCGGCTGTTACCAATTTCGGTAAAGAGACCTACACCTATGGTCAGATGGCCGAGCAAATTGCAAAATATCACATTCTCTTCAGTGAGGCTGGCATCAACAAGGGGGACAAGATTGCAATCTATGCACGTAACTCGGCCGAATGGGTAATTGCCTATTTTGCCACACTAACATACGATGCTGTGACAGTTCCATTCCTTCCCGATTTCATTCCCTCTGCAGTGGCCGAGCTGGGCTCATTCTCGGAGTGTAAGCTTGTCATTGCCGATGACATTGCCATCAAGGGCTTGAACGAGAACGAGAATTGCATTGAACAGCTTACATCGACAAAAGGCTTTGCCGGTATAATCAACATCAAGGATATGAGCATCAGTCTTGCAAGCGACAAGGCTTTGGCTGCAGCTCACGCGACATTAGACGAGCACTTTGCAAAGCTCTATCCAAACGGCCTTACTGCCAATGACATCAACTACTATCCTGTTGAGCGTGATATGGAGGCTGTCGTTGAAATCAGCTTCACATCGGGCACAACCAGTGCCACCTCAAAGGGTGTTGTGCTGCCTGCGCGTTCATTGTCGGCAAACCTTGAGTTCGGCCGTCGCACCTTGCCAGCTACCCCCGGTGGTAACATTTTCGCCATTCTCCCAATGGCACACATGTTCGGCCAGGCGTTTGATGTGCTCTATCCAATCACCAGCGGCTCACACGTATATGTAATGCCCGGCAAGCCGACACCGGCACGTCTGATAAGCGGTTTGGGCGCAGTAAGACCCTATATGTTTCTGACCGTACCTTTGGTAATTGAAAAAATATTCAAGTCAAAGGTGTTCCCTGTAACACGCAAATATCCGGCAAAGCTGTTGTTGAAGATACCCGGATTGAGGAGAATCGTACTCAACAAGATAAAGAGTTCGTTGCTGAATGCCTTTGGCAACAACTTTTCGGTAGGTGTAATCATTGGTGGCGCTGCGCTCAACCGCGAGGTTGAGGACTTGCTCAAGCTAATGAAGTTCCCATACACCGTTGGTTATGGAATGACCGAGTGCGGCCCTATTATCTCATACCGCGACAAGGATGAGTATGTCAAATACTCATGCGGTGCATACGTAGGCTCGGTGAACATCCGCATCGACTCGGCCAATCCACGCCGTGTGCTTGGCGAAATCCAGGTGAAGGGCGATGCTACAATGCTCGGCTATTACAATAATGAGGAGGCTACAAAGGCAGCCTTTACAAGCGACGGTTGGTTGAGAACGGGTGATATGGGTCTCTTTGACGATAAGGGCAACCTCTTCATCAAGGGACGTTGCAAGAATATGATTCTCACCGCGAGCGGCCAGAACATCTACCCCGAGGAGATTGAGGACAAGATAAACAACCTGCCTTACGTTGTCGAGTCGCTGGTCGTTGGCCGCAAGAATGCCATTGTGGCGCTGGTGGTTGCCGATTACGAGGCCGGTAAAAGGGATGGTCTTGACGAGAAGGCGCTTGAGGCACTTGTCAACGGGAACGTGCTTGCCTTGAATGCCGAATTGGCGGCATACAGCAAAATCGGTTATGCCGAAATCCGCCGCGACTGCTTTGAAAAGACACCAAAGCAGAGTATCAGAAGATTCATGTATTCGTAAAGTTTTTTTACCATATTGCAACGCTTCAAACTGTGGGTTTGGAGCGTTGCTTTTTTGCATTATCGCTATAAAATCTTACCTTTGCAAGAAGCTACTGATATAAAACAGATGAATTATGAAGATAACAGTCATACAACAGGACATTGCCTGGAAGGATGCAGAAACCAATATAGCCAATCTTGAGCAGCTTGTATCCAAAGCCGAAAAGGCCGACCTATACCTCTTCCCTGAGATGTGCTCAACAGGTTTCTGTATGCAGCCACAGGGTGTTGCCGAGGAGGTTGACGGTGCCACCGTGCAGCTGATGAAGCGCCTTGCCGTCAAATACAATGCTGCAATGGCGGTGCCGGTGATGACACATGAGAATGGAAAATTCTATAACAGAATGTATTTCATCACCCCCGATGGCATTGAGGGGCAATATGACAAGAATAACCTTTTTGAATACAGTGGCGAGGACAAGGTCTTTACTCACGGAACAGAGACTGTCATCTGGCAGTGGCGTGGTGTGCGTTTCCGCCCGGCAATCTGTTACGACCTCCGTTTCCCGGCGTTCCTCTATAATAGGGCGCAGTATGATGTATTGCTCATCTCGGCCAACTTCCCCGATAGCCGCCTGCTTGCCTGGGACACACTCGTGCGTGCACGTGCCATCGAGAATATATGCTACGTTGCCGCAAGCAACCGTGTGGGTGCCGATGAGTATGGCACATATAAAGGTCACAGCGTTCTCTTGAGTCCATACGGCCAGACACTTGCAGCCTGCAATGACAACGAGCAGGGCAGTGTAACAGTGGAACTTGATGATGAGATGCTGCAGAAGATTCGTGTTATGCAGCAATTCAACAGATAAAGATGCTATCCAATCAATTTTTCATATTCCGGAATCTCCTGTAGAAAGGTAAACGTATTGTTTGTGTAGTCCATCTTGCAGCAGTAGTGCTGCAGGCCGTTGCTGACAATGAGGTAATCGACCTTCAGTATTAGGTTGTAGCGCGAAATCTGTGCAAATACCTCCTTTGTAATCTTCACCGTGGGGGCTTTGTACTCTATAATCATACGCGGTTTCAAAGCCTTGTCATAGACCACGGTATCGCAACGGCGGTTCATACCGTTGAGCGTTATTGCAATCTCGTTGCCCATAAGTGCGGCCGGGTAGCCTTTGTAACCGAGAAGGAAATTTACAAAATGCTGTCGCACCCACTCCTCGGGAGTGAGCGCCACGTAACAACGGCGCAGAGTATCGAAAATTTGTCTTTTGCCATTGTTTACGGTTATTTTTGTTTCGTATGCCGGTAGGTTAAGTGCAAGCATTTTATTACCTTTGCAGATATGATGTCGCAAAGATAGCAAATGTCTGCATAATATTGCGTTTAAAAAGTGATTTATGGCAAAATATACTTACGAATCAATAATGTCGGAACTGAAATCGGGCGTTTACCGTCCCGTCTATTACCTTATGGGCGAGGAGGGGTATTACACCGACAAGATAACCGACTACATAATAGAGCACTCACTCACCGAGGTTGAGCGCGATTTCAACCTCACCGTCTACTACGGCCTCGACAGTGACATCGATACCATCATAACAGCTGCAAAGCGTTTCCCAATGATGGCCGAGCGCCAGGTGATTGTTGTACGCGAGGCACAGCTGCTCAAGAACATGGACAACCTGCTGTTCTACTTGCAGAACCCGCAGCCGACGACAGTGCTTGTCTTTGCCCACAAGAACGGTTCGATAGACAAACGGAAGAAAGTGGCTACGGAGCTTGAACGCAAAGGGGTGGTGCTCGACTCAAAGAAGGTGAGGGATGACCAGTTACCGGCTTTCATCAATGCCTGTATGCGCGAAAAGGGACTTACATCCGATGAAAAGTCGGTGCACATGATACGTGAGTCAATAGGCAACGACCTTGCACGCATTGTCGGCGAGATTGAGAAACTATCCATAGCCTTGCCTGCCGGCGCAACACACATCACCCCCGAACTTGTTGAGGAACACATTGGTATCAGCAAGGAGTTCAACAACTTCGAGCTGCAGAATGCGCTTGTGAACAAAGATATATACAAGGCAAACAAGATAATCAACTATTTTGCGCGTAATCCCAAGAAGAACCCCATTCAAATGACTTTGGCCCTGCTCTTCAGCTTCTTCTCCAATGTCATGATGAGCTACTATGCGCCCGACAAGAGCGAGCGCGGCGTTGCCGAGTTCCTTGGCTTGCGCAGCACATGGGGAGTGAACGACTACATAAAGGCAATGCGCAACTACAAGGCAATACATGTTATGGAGATTCTGCACCTGATACGCCTTGCCGATGCGCAGTCCAAAGGAGCCGAAGGTCCGCAGCTGCCCGATGGCGAGATTATGCGCGAGTTGCTCTATAAGATTCTGCATTGATTTAAAAGTATTAAATGCTTAATTGTCCCCCTGTTTTAGGGGGACGGGCAAAGCGGAGGGGGTATTGCACTCCGTGATTACATCATGCATTTTTAAAAGAAAAACGCAAAAACAATGACAAATATAAATTTGGATGGCTCGGATGCAACATTCGGGCAAGATGGGAAACTGGAATTCAACGAAGAGGCGCACCGCTATTCTCTCAATGGAGTGGAGTTCCGTTCGGTGAGCAATGTGGTGGGGATGTTCTTCCGTGAGTTCGATGCAATGGGCATCAGCCTTAAGAAATGTTTTGGCAATGAAGTGGAGGCGGCCAAGCTGCGCGAGGTGTGGGAAAGCAAGGGTGCAATAGCCAGCCAGGCAGGTACGTTCCTGCACAAACAGATAGAGGACTACCTCAACGGCAAACAGACGCCCGACCTTCTTTGCGACGTGAGCTACAAGGGTGTTTACGTGAAGTGCAGCGAGACTGTCGACATATCACGTGAGTGGAGCTACTTCAAATCATTTGAGCGAAACACATCATTCAAGCCTTTCCGCACCGAGTGGAGAGTGTATGATGCCGATGCACGCATTGCCGGTACGCTCGACTTTGTGTGCCGTTGCTCCGACGGGACATTCGAGATTTATGACTGGAAACGCAGCAACAAGATTGACCCCACCGAAACCAACCGCTGGGCGAGTGGCCTTAACGGCCTTGAGCACCTCACAGATACCTCATACGTTCACTACTGCCTGCAGCAGAACCTCTACCGCTATATGCTCGAGAAGAACTACGGCATAAAGGTCTGCCGCATGAACCTTGTTGTCCTGCACCCCGAACTGCCAATGTACAGGGTAGTGCCTGTGCCGGTGATGGACAGGGAGGTGGCGCATATTATAAGTAAGATAAGTTGAAAGAAACAAAACAAAGGTGGATAAAAAAGTCTTGTGACTGAATATCCACCTTTGTTTGCCATTCTGTAAATTATGCCATTCTACCTGTCTTCAATTCATTCTTGAGAAAATCGTAGACATATCTTGGACTTTGATAGTAGAAACACGTGTTCTCATTCAGTAATTTGGGGTAGGTGTCAGAATTCAATACGGTGAAAAGTGCCTGCTCCATTGTCATGTCGGGGTAATCGTTCATCAACAACACTGCAAGTTCTTTTGTCATGTCCAATTTCATTTGTTCTTCTATACTCATACCTTTTTCAGCAATTTAATAGCGGCTTCTGTACCAAAAAAATATTGGTAAGTGATACCTTTCATGTGTTTTAAATTTCTCACTAGAGTTGGAAGGTCAATGCTTTGTGTCTCATATTTCCACAACTGCACACCAACACGGTCGTTTGCGATTGGTCCAAAAACAATATCGTAATTGTGTGCAGGGGCTGAAGTATTGTTCCTTCGATTAAGCAGAATGAATTTCGCCCAATCTTCTGAATACTCCTTATACCGTTTGATGTTCAAATTCTCCATCAGCATCTCATCTATTTCAAATGCCAAAACAATTGGAGTACCATATTCCAATTGTTCGACTTTTGTTTGCGCCATAGCCATGGCTTGCTCATAGTCTGCCGACAAGTAAAACCCTTGACCAAAATCTTTGTTTGGCTTTGATTTCTTTAAATCGATGGTCTCAAACGTGATATTTGTTCCGTGGTACAAAATCATATTAATTCCCCTCCTTTCCTATGGCAATATTCGCTTATGTCAGAAATCATGGACTGGAATGACTGTGTGTGTACATAATCATAGTGGCGGTCAATGAAATCAATGCCTTTGTATCGGGTCAAGTAGTTAAACGCTTGCTTCATTGTCAATCCGAATTTCTTTCCAAATTCTAAAACAAAAATAAGAGTCCACTCAATTTTTTCGGCATTGCTATACATAATCTCCGTTCACTAAAATACATGGCGAATATACAATATTTTTTTTATCCGATAACAATCTCCGCCAAATAATGTTTGCAATTGAATGTACTACAGCCTGTAATGAATAAATAAAAGTAATAATATAGATGTTGACCCAATGTTGACATTATTCGCGAATTTGTCATTCTATATTTGCAGAACGAAACGAAGATAGCGAGAAATCGCTATCTTCGCAAGCGGACAGAAGCAGTAAAGGATAAAGATTATAAACTGTCATTGGTGCTTTAGACACCGCTCGGGATGTTAATCCCCTTTACTTT
>JAZTXR010000089.1:0-14226 GCA_045636545.1 Bacteroidaceae bacterium | reverse complement strand
TAAAATATCTTCAAATTATTGACGGTTCGTTTTTCGTTCCTTACGCTTCTTGCCTAATCAAAAAAACTAAGCAAGGTTGTACTGCTTGTCTGTAATGGAATGTTGTCAAGGATCTATCTTTACCCCCGGTCATCAGCGCGTTGCCGCGTTGCTTCCCGAAAGCGAGTACAAAGGTAAGGCAAGTTTTTGAACTGGCAAAACATTTCAAGGACAAAATTACAACTATTTTCAACTTTTTTAAAAGCACCATTAATTTTCAAGGATTTACAAAAACAAAAAAAATGAACTTTTTTTGAACATTTTTGGTTTTCTTATCGTCACCATATAAAATTCCACTAAAGAAAAGAAAAAAATATGGAGTGTCTTAATGAGAAAATATACCCCAAAGCAACAAGTTTTCATTAAATCGTCCCGATAAAAGGCAATCGATAGCATATTTTTGCGTACTTTTGCAATCGCGTTTTCAAAAAAATGCTGCTACGCGTTTTGCCGCAAACAAAAAACAATGACAAGAAGAAGCCTTATATACCTTATATATATAATAATTACCCTTGCCCTTCCCACCACCCTGCAAGCCCAGGATGTTGACGGAAAGATAAGGGTACACGGCAAAATTGTAGATTCTTCAACGCAGAAAGCCATTCCCTATGTCTCGGTGAGGATGAAAAACGGCTCCGGCGGCAGCAGCAGCGACAGCAACGGAAAATTTTCATTCCATTCACATATAAAGAAGGACACCATCATTGTTTCGAGCCTTGGATATGAGGAGAAGATGGTTGCCATTGACACCGGGACCAAGATGCCGCTGATGATTAAATTGCAAGCAGCCGACTATGACCTGCCAGAAGTTGTGATAAAACCAGGTCGCGAGCGATATAGCAGAAAGGACAACCCTGCCGTGGCACTGGCACGCCGCATAATTGAACGGAGAAACGAGAATTCGCCGCTGAACAAGGAGTTCTACAGCAACGAACGGCATGAAAAACTGAACATCGCACTCAATGACTTCAGAACCGAAAAGGGCAACCCTTTCGGCAAGAGGTTCAAATTCATAGAGGAGTACGTGGACACATCGCACATATCGGGCAAGCCCATCCTTCACATTTCGGCACGCGAGCTGATAGCCACCGACTATTACCGCAACAAGCCACAACGCAGCAGGCGACATGTGAAGGCACGCCGCCGCAATGGAGTAGACGATGTATTCTCGACCGGGGAGACCGAAGCGCTGTACGAGGAGATTTTCAAGGATGTGGACATTTTCCAGGACAACATATCACTGTTCAAGAACAGGTTCGTGAGCCCACTCTCAAAACTGGGTCCAACATTCTACCGATATTATATTATGGACACACTTGTTGTTGACGGCGACAGTTGCATCGACCTAGCATTCACCCCATCGAATGCCGAATCATTCGGCTTCACAGGCCACATATATGTAACCGGCGACAGTTCACTCTTCATAAAATCGGTGGCAATGAATGTACCCCACGAGATAAGCATGAATTTCGTTGAGAATTTGAGCATAACACAGAAGTTCGCCCGTGCTGCCGACGGTACACGCCTGCTTGAAAAGGAGACATTGACAGCTGAGCTGAAGATTGTAGATGCCGTCACCGGCTTTTATGCCAACCGCGAAGTTGTGTACCGCAACCACTGTTTCCTGAGCAACGAGTTTGCCGAGCGCATACTCGACAACCCTGCCGAAATCATAGAGGACGACAACTCGATGAACAAGAGCGACGAGTACTGGAGCCAATATGGCTTCAACGAAGTGAGCAGCAAGGAGCGTTCGGTGGGTGATTTGATGAAGGCGCTGCGTGCCAACCCGGTGTATTATTGGGGCGAGAAGTGCATATCCTACCTCTTCACCGGCTGGGTACCGTTGAGAAAGGAGAAGCCGCCAGTCTTTTATGGCCCGATGAACACAACCATAAGCCACAACGGACTCGAGGGATGGCGACTGCGAACAGGAGCAATGACATCGGCCTACCTTAACCCGCACCTTTTCGGCCGTTTCTACCTTGCATACGGCTTTGGCGACAAGAAACTGAAGTATATGGGCGAAATGGAGTACTCCTTCAAAAAGAAGAAAGAGCACCCCAACGAGTTCCCCATACACTCACTGCGCCTGAGCTATGAGAACGACATATACCAGTATGGTCAGAACTACCTCTACACCAACAAGGACAACATCTTCATCAGTCTCAAACGGCAGGATGACAACAAGGTGGGATATATACGCAAAGCCGAACTGACATACAAGAAGGAGTTCCACAACCATTTCTCGTTCGACGTAACACTGCGCCACAGGGAGGACATCGCAAGCCGCTTCATCCCCTTTGAGCGCACACAGACCATCGACGGCGTAACAACAAGCAAGTTTGTAGAAAAAGTCACAAGCTCTGAAGTTGAGATTGGGCTGCGCTATGCCCCAAAGGAGAAATTCATGCAAAGCAAGTGGAACCGCCGTTCAACGACACCCGAGCATCCGGTGTTCACCCTGTCGCACAAAATAGGTTTCAAAGGCGTGTTGGGCAGTGAATACAATTACCACCACACCGAACTGGGATTCTACAAGAGATTCTGGTTCTCGGCATTCGGCTACACCGACTGCATTATAAAAGCCGGAAAAGTGTGGAACAAGGTACCGTTCCCCATGCTCATAATCCCCAACGCCAACCTCTCATACACCATACAGCGCGAATCGTACGCACTGATGAACGCCATGGAATTCATCAATGACGAGTATGCATCGTGGGACTTGACATACAACATGAACGGCCTGCTGCTGAATCGCATACCGCTTATACGCAAGCTCAAGTGGCGCGAGATAATAAGTTTCCGTGGAATGTTCGGACACCTGAGCGAGAAGAACCGCCCCGACCCGCTGAACACCGGCGAACTGTTCAAGTTCCCATACGAGAACTACGAGCATAGCTATCTTGGCACAATGCCATATATGGAAGTGGGTGTGGGAATATCGAACATCTTCAAAGTGCTGCGCGTGGACTATGTAAGGCGCTTGACCTACCGCGACCTGCCCGGAATACAGAAATGGGGCATACGCATTGAGCTTGGCGTTCAGTTCTAAGAAATCACCACCCTGCAGCGCCCCACCCCGCAGCGCTGTACCACCCGGTGTCTGAAAATCTGATATTCAGCTGGTTATAACGGCTTGTAGCCTGCGGCATATACATTGAGATTCCACTGAAGACCGAAGCATTGACCGGGATAATCCTGTTGACATAGGCAGAATACCAGCTGCCCGTGGTCACCGCATAAGGGACAGCCGCAGCAAGCGCCTCCTGCCACACAGCATATTCCCCGGCAGTAAGATACTTATTCATCACCGCATTGGCATCGTAATAGCATGGCATATAGCCATAAAGCCCACTCGCACCACCCGGCAGATAGGCAAAGACATCTATGTATTCACGTTTTTTGGACCTATTGAAATAGGTGCATATAGCAGAATAGGCCACATCGGCCAGCTGTTGCATAGCCGGCATATATGCAGCAGAGAGAACAACCCCCATCTCCTCACCCTCATAAGCGGCCATGTACGCATCTATGATACCATCCACGCCATCCGAAGCAAAGAACTCACCCACAACTGTATCGTAAGGGGCACCGTCACCAGGTATTTCAGCAGGCGAAGCAATCACCCACTCCACCGCATCGCGCAAGGCATAGGCAACCTCCACACACTGCATAAAGCAGGCATCGAACATCAGCCTTTCCACTTTTACCGGCAATTTTCCAATGACAGCCGCCAAATCCTCGGCACCAATAGCCGCAGTAGTCCAGTCACTGAAACTATTCTCGCCATTGTCGATACCAATGGAACGCATTGGAGCCGCGCGTGAATAGTCGGGCAACCAACCGTCACCGTGCGACCACAATACAAGGTCAAGAGCGCGTGTGGGATAATCATCGAGCAGACAGCACAGCACACCACCAAGCGCAGCCGTGTCACTGGAGCAGAAGTCATTTGCATAGTTGTGCAGCACCTCCTCCACCACACCACCATCACTGTTTCTGAATTGAAACAGACGGGGATTTTCGCGGTCATCGACAAAAACAAACAGACGTGAATCGGCGGGAACAGAAGCCGTCCCTTTCCTGATTTCTCCTATATCAGTTGCCGCAAAGCCCGCCAAGCTGTTCTCGGCCATCATATACACGACAAGTGTACGCACAGCCGTGTCACCTTTCTGCAAGCCGACATCTTCATCTCCACCAGCCGGCAAACAATCGCGGCACGAAACCGTAAAGAAAAGCAAAAGAGACAGTATGAGATAAACTGCAGAACAACGCATTATCAATGCTTTGTAAACTTGAATTTACTGCCAAGATAGCGAACTGTCTTTTCGCCATTGTAAAGAAGTCTCTTCCTTATCTTGAGCTCCTTTTTCTCAAGCTTTGAACGCTTGTCCGAGAAGTAGATGAACGAAGTGCGCCCAGGCTTGTCCTCCTTATAGCTCATATAATCCTTGAGCTCGTATGCATAGAGATGGCGGTTAGGCAACATGTTATTCTCTATTATTGCACCCTCCATGTGCTGTATCTCGGTAAAATATACCACTGAATCCGTAAACGAGAGCGAAACGCCAAACATATAAACCTCTGTCTTGACTTTCTTTTTAACCTTCTCCTTGCCATCCTTGGCAAAAGAGAGTGAGGGCACAACAAGACACAGGACAACAAGTATAGAAAAAATCTTTTTCATATCAGTCAAAAGCATAAATTTCCACAAAAATACAAATTTATTGATAGTTCTAAAACTTTATCACAACTTTTAACAGGAGAAAGAAATGAATAGACTATATAAAAATCACATCGGGCCGCGAATGCGGCCCGATGTGATATATTATCCAAGATACGACTTCAGCAACTTGCTGCGTTGGTTCTGTTTCAGGCGACGTATCGCCTTCTCCTTAATCTGGCGCACACGCTCACGTGTAAGACCAAAACGGTCACCAATCTCCTCAAGTGTCATCTCCTGCATACCGATACCGAAGAACATCTGTATAATCTCCTTCTCACGGTCTGTAAGCGTTGAGAGAGCACGGTCAATCTCGCGCGATAGAGACTCGTTTACAAGAGTATTGTCGGCCATTGGAGAATCATCGTTCACCAACACATCGAGCAAACTGTTATCCTCGCCATCGACAAAAGGCGCATCAACCGAAATGTGCCTGCCCGACACCTTCAATGAATCAACCACCTTGTCTACCGGCAAGTCAAGCTGGTCGGCCAATTCCTCGGCCGATGGACGGCGCTCGTTCTCCTGCTCGAACTTTGAGAAAGCCTTTGTAATCTTATTCAACGAACCCACCTGGTTCAATGGCAAGCGCACAATACGAGCCTGCTCGGCAAGCGCCTGCAAAATAGACTGTCTAATCCACCAAACAGCATAACTGATAAACTTGAAACCGCGGGTCTCGTCAAATTTCTCGGCCGCCTTGATGAGTCCGAGGTTACCCTCGTTAATCAGGTCGGGGAGGCTGAGTCCCTGGTTCTGATACTGTTTTGCTACAGAAACCACGAAACGCAAATTAGCACGCGTCAATTTCTCAAGTGCACGGCGGTCTCCTTTTCTGATTCGTTGTGCCAACTCCACCTCTTCTTCAACGGTGATGAGTTCCTCGCGACCAATTTCCTGCAAATACTTGTCAAGTGATGCGCTCTCACGGTTCGTGATACTTTTGGTAATTTTTAATTGCCTCATTTTTGTTCCGATACGATTTTAATTCGCGAAATTAATAATTCTATATATCAAATACAAATTTTGCACGTTAAAGTTACAAAAATAATTGAGAATTCATTCCAAACCAATAAATATTTCCATATATCCAAGAACCGGCTTTCACATAATAACCTGGAAATGAAGATTATCGACCTATATCATATCAAATAGAATCACCACTGTGATATATAAAAAACAGGTGAAAGTAGCAAGCACCTGCCCAAATTTTGATATCGACACATAGCAGGCAAATAACGGTTAAAGCAGAAAAACGCTATAGCCCACCGGTCAACGCCCCATCCAAGTAAGAATGCAAAAGCCGGTTGTGTATTAACTTTACACCACAATAGAGAGAAGTTTCAGGCAAATATCACGAGTGCAATCAGTTAATTAGTGTTAAAAACACTTTTCATCCTAAAAGGAACAGCAATTACACCACACATTTGCATATTAATGTGTTTTGCCTTACCTTTGCAGGACAAAAGCCTGAAACATCAGGCTTTGGCAAAGATACTGAAAAGACAGTCGGACAGTCTGTCGCCGTTGCCGCAAGGCAAAGGAGGAAAGTCCGGGCAGCGCAGAGCACTCCACTTCCTAACAGAAAGCTGCTTGTGAAGGCAGAGTAACGCAGAAGAAAATAACCGCCCGCAAGGGTAAGGGTGAGAAGGTGGGGTAAGAGCCCACCGGCCGTGCAGCGATGTACGGGCCGTGTGTCTTGGAGGCTGCAAGTTCATGTAAACCGGCGCTTGAGGGTCGCTCGCCCAAGCCGGAGGGTAGAACGCTTTAGCAATGTGGTGACACATTGCATAGATGAATGACAGACACCCCACAAGGGGCACAGAACCCGGCTTACAGGCCGACTGTCAAAAACGAAAGCGACCGGCTAACCGGTCGCTTTCAATCGTTATATCAGCCTTTCTCAATCTCAGAGCTTGCAATCACCAGTAACCTGTCACCAGGCAATAGTTCAAGCGAACCATTGGGAACAATATACCTTCCCTCGCGCTTGATGAAAATGACAAGCATACCACGCGGCAAAGCCAGCGCCTGCAAGGTATTTCCCTTTTCGGCTATCAGCTCCTCGGTAATCGTTATCTCGCTCTGCTCGCCGGCCTCCTCGGGCAACTCCACATCAAACTGTTTCTCCACCGCAACGGGCAACAGCAAATCGAGCCTCCTTGCTGCTGAAACAATGGTAGTACCCTGCAGCACAAGCGACAGCAACGTAATAAAGAATACAATATTGAAAATGGCATCACTGCCGGGCACGTTCTCCACCACTGGATACATGGCAAAGATGATGGGAACGGCACCGCGAAGCCCAACCCACGAAGTGAATATTTTGGATGACATTGAAATATTCTTGAACGGCAGCAGAGACGTAAATACACTCAATGGACGTGCCACAAACATCATGAACACACCAACAAGCAGAGCCACAAACGCCGTCTTCCACATCTCACTGGGGTCAACCAGCAAGCCAAGCAACAGGAACATACCTATCTGCATAATCCATGTCATACCATCGAAGAAAGCAACCACCTGCCTGCGGTTCTTTATTTTCTTGTTACCCACAATTATTCCGGCCAAATACACCGCCAGGTAACCGTTACCGCCAAGCATATCGGCAACAGAGAAGGTAAAGAAGACAATGCTCAACAACATTATCGAGTATAGCGGCGTGTTGTCAATGTTAATCCTGTTCATGAACCACGAAGCAGCAAAGCCGGCG
The DNA here is from genome assembly GCA_045636545.1 of Bacteroidaceae bacterium. Taxonomy (GTDB): domain Bacteria; phylum Bacteroidota; class Bacteroidia; order Bacteroidales; family Bacteroidaceae; genus HGM04593. The sequence goes on along the minus strand of JAZTXR010000089.1, from coordinate 6,742 downwards.
CCTGCACCAATCATGGCACCCGAGGCAAATTGCTGCACCAGCACCTTGAGCGAATCGACCACCAGCACAGGCACCTGCAACTGCGATGCGCCGTCGCCGCACATTGTCAGAGACAATTGAATGAGTACAATGGTGAGTATGTACGCCATTGGGTCATTACTACCGCTCTCGAGCTCAAGCATGGGCTGCAAATCATTCTTCAGGTTGATATTCTTTCCACGCAGGATATTGAACACCGAAGCCGAATCGGTAGACGACATTGTTGCCGCAAGCAAGAAACAGACCATCAACGGCAACTCGAAAGAGAACACATCCCACAACGACAAGGCATAGATGAACGCACCTGTCAAGGCCGTCGTCAGCAACACACCCACTGTCGACAAGGTCAATCCCGGGCCAAGTACCGGCCTGATATCAGACAGTCTTGTCTCAACGCCGCCCGTGAACAGAATGACACATAGCGCCACCATTCCCACAAACTGCGCCTGACCGATATTGCTGAACTGTATTCCAAGGCCGTCGCACCCAAAGAGCATTCCCGCAAGCAAGAACAGCAGAAGCGTGGGCATTCCGAAACGGCCGCCCGCCTTTGTAATCAGAATACTGCAGAAAATCAAAATAGAACCGATAAAAATTATGTTCCCCGAAGTCAAAAGATCCATACTTCCAAATAAAAATGCTTTTCAAAAAAATGATTTTATCCGCAAGCAAACGCTTACGGATAAAATCGGATATTCTAATACAACTGTATCAACAACAATCCAACAGCTATCGAAACCACCGTCGCCACCATTCCCGGCAGCATGAACGAGTGGTTGAGCACCCACTTGCCTATGCGCGTGGTACCTGTGCTGTCAAAATTTATTGCCGCCACAAGTGTCGGGTAGTTGGGAATAAAGAAATAACCGTTCACGGCAGGAAACAAAGCTATCAGCATCATAGGCGAAATAGCCAATGCCACACCAAGCGGAACAATGGCACGCACCGTGGCGGCCTGACTGTAGAGCAATATCGACATCACAAACAACGCAAGCCCAAAGAGCCAAGGCATCTCGGTTACCACTCCCTCAACGGCACCCTTCAGCTCAACAATGTTGCCATTGATAAATGTATCACCCATCCAGGCAATACCGAATATGGCCACCACAGCCTGCATGCCGGCCGAGAAGACACTACCCTGCACCGCTTTCGCGCCATCGGTCTTTGTAAGAAGCAGAATCAGCGCCGCAGTAGCAAGCATCACCATCTCAATTATCAGTGGCATACCCACCGCCACGCCATCAAATGTCGGGCGCAGCTTCTCTATTGAGCCGAACAGCACAATGAGCAGCGTTGCGGCAAGGAACAGCAGCACTGATGCCACCGCCTTCTTCTTCGAGAGCACATCACCCGTCTGTGCCACCTCCTTGGCAACCACACCTGCCTCGAGTCGACGTTTGTATTCAGGGTCATCCACAAGTTCCTTGCCCACTCTCATCGATGCGAACGCACCCACCAGCACACCGACCAAAGTAGCAGGCACACTGATTTTGAGAATGTCGAACAAAGTGATATCATAACCCGCAAGCAACCCGAGCAACGCCACAGTGGCTGCAGAGATTGGCGAGGCTGTAATAGCCTGTTGCGATGCAATCACGGCAATACCCAACGGACGCTCGGGGCGTATTTTCGTCTCCCTGGCCACCTCGGCAATCACCGGCAGCACCGAATAGGCAACATGCCCCGTTCCCGCAAGGAATGTAAATGTATAGGTGACAAGCGGAGCAAGGATTGTGATATATTGCGGATGCTTACGCAACAGACGTTCGGCCACCTTGACCATATAGTCAAGGCCACCCGCAGCCTGCATACTCGCTGCTGCCGAAATCACGGCAGCTATCATAAGCATCACATCCACTGGAGGCGACGTAGGCTGCAATCCGAAAACAAACGTCAACAGCGCCACACCCAGACCACCCATCACACCAAGCCCCATACCGCCAAGGCGGGCACCAACTACAATGCAAAGCAGAACAATCAACAATTGCAACAACATATTAACAATTATTTAGAATGCAGGCAACTGATAGATGAAACCAAGCGACACCCTCTGTGTAGAGCAGTCACTCTGCCCGAGAGCCTTTGCCCTCTCGGTGAACAGGTGTGACTGTCCCACGAATGTAAGAAAGAGGTGCAGGTTAGACTCCATCGGGTAATACTCCACACCGGTGAGATAGCCCACCGACGTGCGGTAATTTCCGTCGGCATAACCATCCTTGCCACCATAAATGGCAGCGCTCTCAAGCATACCCTTCACAAAGAAGTTCCATTTTGGGCAGAAACGCCAGTTCACCTTTGCCACCAAAGAGTTGTACAAGGTGTTGTACATATTGTGACCGTTGAAGTTCGCCTGCCCGCCTAACATGTTTGTCATTATACCCTTGCGGTCAATATTCTCGTATGAACTCATGAAGTCTACAAACATATTGCACTTTGGCGAGAAATTGAGTTGGTTACCCAAAGCCACGTAATACATATACTTGCCCTTAACCTCGTCCATCACCGATGCCGACCATCTTGTCTGCCAGACACCGCCGAACATATTCGCATTCCAGTTGAGAGTGTACACAAGCGGCAACTTGTTTGCGACAAGATTATTTCCGTATGTATCCTCTATTGAGTCATTACGGCTGTCGAGTACCTGAAATGCCAACTGCTGATTGGGAGTGAAATCGTATGTAAACATCACACCACTCATGAAGTTGCTCATGTTGTTTATAATCTCGCTATATTGGTAAATCTCAATAGGGTTCAAGTCATACTCGATACCGCCGTATGCAGCACACTGCTTTCCCGCACTGATACTGAACTTGTCAGTCACCCCAAAAGTGAGAGAAGCAATATCAATGGAGTTCGGCAGGTTATCAATCATTCCACCGCCTGCATTGTCCCTGTTCAGGCGCTGACGCCAACGATAGGAGAGCCAATCGGTAACCCTGCCCTTTGCCTCGATGCGGAACTGACGCATATTGAAAGCACCCTGTTCAAAGTTGCCTGATGTAAAGTTGGCATCAAAAGCATAATGCATATTGAAAAAGAGGTTGAACCTGTCGCTCTTCTTCTCAATCTTTGCAATGCGCTCAAAGAGCGTCTTCTCATTCTCCACCGCGTTACCGGCTGTCACCTGAGCCGATGCCACACCTGCCACCATAACAAGCAGCGCAAGTGCCGTGTTTCTCATTCTCATAGAAATGTTATTTTAGAAATTATTGAAATACTCCTGAACCTTCTTCCAATCATGTGTCTTTGTCAGCGCAAGCATAAGCAGGATGCGTGCCTTCTGCGGGTTAAGCCCCCACGAAGCCACAAAGCCATACTTTGCATCGTCCACCTCGGCATCCAATGTTGTGGCACCTGTGGGCACACGCGATGAGCGCACCACAAGAATACCCTTCTTACGTGCCTCTTCAAGTGCGGGGAAGACATTCTTGTGGATGTTACCGTTACCCACACCGGCATACACAATACCCTTGTACTCCTTTGCAATCATTGCATCCACCACCTCACGGCCGGCATCGGCATAACCGTATGCAATACCCACCTTCGGCAGTTCCTTCACCTTTGACACGTCAAAATAGAGGTCTCGGGTATCGGAGTACACAGCACCTTTGTGAACGTAGTGCAGACGTTTTCCGCAATCGGCACACACAGGTCTGTAGTAGAACACCTCGCCGTTGTTCACATACCCCTCGGCACCTGCGTTAGGCGCCTGGAATGTCTCCACACTCGTTGTATTTGTCTTTGTAACATCGTCTGCGCCATAAACCTTGCCGTTCATGCACACAAGCACACCGCGGTCTTTTGAAGCCGCAGATGCAGCCACGACCACTGCATTGTAGAGGTTAGCAGGACCATCGGCACTGATAGCGGTCGATGGGCGCATTGCACCGACAAGCACCACTGGTTTCTCACTTTTCACAGTAAGGCTAAGGAAGAATGCAGTCTCCTCCATCGTGTCTGTTCCATGGGTAATTACCACAGCATCCACGTCATTGCGGTGCAACAGCTCGTTCACCCTTGCAGCCAGTTTCAGCCACACAGCGTTGCTCATGTCCTGTGAACCGATGTTCACTACCTGCTCACCCTCAATGTCGGCAATCTCCTTCATCGCCGGCACGGCATCAATGAGCGTGCCAATGGCAACCTGCCCGGCAGTATAATTGGAATTGGTAGCCGAACTTCCCGAACCGGCAATGGTGCCGCCGGTAGCAAGAATATAAACCTTAGGCAACTCCTTGGCCTGTGCAAAACCCACTGTTGCCACCAGAAGCACGGCAGCAACCACAGTTACAAAACGTCTGAACATTGTCATAATATAAAAATTAAATGATAATCCATTAAATAAAAACCTTCTGCTGCTGAAAAGGTTGAGACATCAACACTTTTTCACACGTCAGAATATCGATTCACTCGTTTCGGTTGTCAAAATCTCAAGCGCCTTCATTCCCATCACAGAGTTCCCCTTGCTGTTTAGACGCGGACTCCACACCGCCACCGCATATCTGCGAGGATATATGGCCGCAATGCCGCCACCCACGCCACTTTTTCCGGGCAACCCGACAAGATAGGAGAACTCACCGGCCTCGTCATAGAAGCCGCAAGTCTGCATAATCGCGTTCATGCGCTTTATTTGCGAGCTGGTCAACTCAATCCCCGCATGAGAGAACTCCACACCGTGATGGGCAAACGCCAGGAATGCCTTTGATAGTTCCCTGCAGCTCATCTCAACCGAGCACATCTGGAAATAGAAGCGTAGCACGCGCTCCACGTCGCACTCAATATTCCTGTGATACTTCAACAGGTTTGCAATCGCCGCATTCAGGAAACCGGTCTCGCGCTCCGACTGCGCCACCTCGTCATTGTAGTCCACCGTGTCACAGCCACATAGTTCACGCACGAATGCGAGATACTCCTCCTCGGGGTTCTCGAACGACGTGAGCAATACATCGGCAAGCACCAATGCACCGGCATTTATAAACGGGTTACGCGGGATACCGTGCTCCACCTCAAGCTGCACCAGCGAGTTGAATGCCGTGCCCGACGGCTCCTTGCCGACCCTTTTCCACAGAGTCTCACCCTTCAGGGCAAGGCACATTGCCAATGAAAAGACCTTTGAGATACTCTGTATGGAGAAACGCACGTCGGCATCCTTCAACGCATATACCCCGCCATCGACATCGCTCAGGCACATACCGAAATGCTCCGGCGACACCTTTGCCAGCGCCGGAATATAATCGGCCACCTTGCCCTCACCGGCAAGCGGCTGCACTTGGTAGTATATGTCTACAAGCAGTTTATGGTAATCCATCCTGTAGGTTTTATGCAGCATGCAAGGCATAACAACTGCAATATGAATATTACAACGCGAAGATAGTTTAAAAAAATTATTTTTAACAAAAATAATTGAACATAAAATTTGTCAGCTTGCAACAGAGTGATAATTTTGCAGAAAGAAAAGCAAAAATCCATGCCCATAATAGAGATAACGACCCTCGACCACCCCGGTTGCGAACTATTCGGTACACTCACCGAAGCGCAGCTGCGCCGCGAGTACGAACCCGGCAAAGGAATATTCATAGCCGAGAGTCCAAAGGTCATCAACGTAGCCCTCAACAATGGTTACACACCATTGGCGTTGATGTGTGAACAGAGACATATAAACGGCGATGCTGCCGGCATAATATCACGTTGCGGCGACATCCCCGTCTACACCGGCAGCCGCGACCTGCTTGCCTCTCTCACCGGCTACACCCTCACACGCGGTGTACTATGCGCCATGCGCCGCCCAATAGAGCCGGCAGTGGAGGAGATTTGCCGCAATGCAAGCCGCATAGCAGTCATTGACGGCGTTGTCGACACCACCAACATAGGGGCCATCTTCCGCTCGGCCGCCGCGCTTGGCATCGATGCCGTGTTGCTCACCCGCAACTCGTGCGACCCACTCAACCGCCGCGCAGTGCGCGTGTCGATGGGCAGCGTGTTCCTCGTACCCTGGAGTTGGCTAGACGGCGACATCGGACAGCTACACACACTAGGCTTTGCAACGGCAGCAATGGCACTCACCGATGCCTCCATCCCCATTGACCACCCGGTACTCACCACCTTGCCCAAACTGGCAATTATCATGGGCACCGAGGGCGACGGGCTCCCCGCCGAAACAATTGCAAAGGCCACGCATGTGGTGCGCATACCAATGTCGCATAATGTCGACTCACTAAACGTGGCTGCCGCGGCAGCTGTTGCATTCTGGGAACTGAGAGACAGGAGCAGATGATGCCGGCAAAGACAGCATAAATAAAAAAGCAGAAGCAATGATATAGATTCTGACTCAAAATGTTGTTTTTAGAGCAAACTCTCAACAAACGTCCGGGCGCAGTCAAAGAATCTATACTACAGCAAACGAGATGTCTCCACTACGGTCGACATGACATCTTCACGTTTTCAGAACGTTGGCCAACTGCTATATTATTACCAAAACAAATAGGCTTTCAAGTTCACGAACCTGAAAGCCTATTTGTTATATTAACGTGAGTTCGACATAAGAATTTATACTAAAATTTAGCGTATTTTGTCATCTCGACCATACCTTAATGAAAAAATCATAAAAGGTTTTCGATGAGCGACAGCGAACTAACAGTACGTGAGAGATCTCTTATTTTACGATATTTTTGAGATCCCTCGTCGCTACGCTCTGTCGGGATGA